>CALWLI010000041.1 GCA_944381485.1 uncultured Lachnospiraceae bacterium | reverse complement strand
TGTTCACACGCATTTTATCGTGAACAGCGTGAGCTATGAGGACGGCCATAAGCTTCAGCAGAGCCGGGCGGATCTGAAGGACATGAAAGCCCATTCCGACCGCCTGTGTATGGAGCAGGGGCTTCATATCACGGAAAAGGGAAAGACATTCTCGGGGGAAATCCGGGAGGAAACGGCCGCATACAGGAAAGAAACCTACCGACTGCTGAAGCAAGCGGAGCGGGGGCAGGTAAAAAGCTATGTTCAGGACATTGCCCTTGCGGTTCTGGACTGCAAGGAGACAGCGACCAGCAGGGAAGAATTTATCCGGCTGATGAATGGAAAAGGGTACGATGTGGACTGGCGGGACAGCCACAAGTACATAACATACACGGATTTGGCAAGGGAACAGTCCGGAGAGAAAGCCTGCAAAATCCGAAACAACAAGCTGGAAAAATACTACAACATGGACTTCGGAAAGGAGAGCATGGAACATGAGTTTGAGAGAAATGCACGAACAGCAGAAACAGAGCAGTCCGAGAGAACGGCTCCAAGAGCTGAACCGGCAGAGCCGGACAGAACTGGAAAACAGCCTGTTAAAAGAAGCGTTGGCGATGTCGAGCGAGAACTGCGAGGAATTGATGAAGCAGTCAAATCTCTTACTTCAGCAGGCAGAGCAGAACAGGCAGAGAGACGCAGAGCAGAACAGAAAGCTCGTCAGCGAGCTGAAGCGGAGCGTCGAGCAGTTGAAGAACTGCAACGAGTTGCTTCAGAACGCCATATCGGGCGAGATCGGGGCTTTGAGAGATGAGGTAAGGGAAAATACCGTACAAGAGGTCAAAAACGCATTACAAGCGAATATAGAGGCCATACAGAGAGCAACAAAGGCCCTCGAACAGCAGTCCGATGTCCTTACAAGCGTGATGAAGCAGAAAGTCCGGGAGATGGAGGACAGCAAAAACAGATTTTTAAGGTTTGAAGGAATAAAGATATATTTATTCTGGGCTGGAATGGCAAGCAATATGATTACTCTGACTTTGTTGTTAATAGCTATTTTTGGTGACAAAATTTAGTATTATATATAACACGATTAATACCAAGTATGATATTAATCGTGTTTTGCCTTTTAATATATCAAAAATAAAGCAAAACAGTATCCCAAATTGGAATAGAAAGGAAAAGATTATTCCTACATCAGGAATGCCAGATAATATTAGAAAGATAATTAAAAGTAAATTGATAATATTATTCATAGATTTAATATTAAATTCATAGGCATCCAATAGGATGCCTATGAACCTTATAAACTATTCAAACCAAGACATATGAGCAATTCCGTATTTGTCAAAACTGCAGGTATGCTTATAATCAATGTCTTGCCACATAACTCCAGCGACTTTTGCTCTCATATGGAAGGTAACATCTGCTGAAACATTATAATCAGCTTCTGTGTCCCAACGCGGAACATCATTAATAAATTCATAAAGGTCATCAAGGAGATCTACGCAGTAGCCTTCGGCACTGTGAAATAAGATTTTCCTCCTTTGACAAATATTCATGAATGTTAAAGGCTATTGTTTATTTACTTGAATTCAATGGAAACACCCCCTTATAAACGAAGAATATCATAAAAAGAAGAAAGACACAATATGCACACAAAAAAGTCACAAATAAGTAATAAAATAGTAAAATTTGCACTAAAAATTAATGTTTTGCGAATCATCCTAATATAGGGCAAGAATTTGATTGACAGTCCGAAAGGACTGTTTTATTATTTAAAAAAATGTGCAAAAAATGTATTGATAATCTAAGCCCCCTAAAAGGATTGAGGCATCATAGTACGTTATATATATTGCATTATTATTGATTATTACGCATTAAAAAAAATGTGCAAAAAATGTATTGATAATCTAAGCCCCCTAAAAGGATTGGGGTAATAGGGTTAGGGAGACAGGCGGGAAATATGGAGCGTATGTTTAAGGAGTATGATGTTTTGTATAATATCTTTTCTTCTGGGTATAGCGAGGTAAATGGTTTTGATTTTTACAGGGAGCTGTTTCCCGACAACGAGAATAAAGGAGAGCTGAACAGTGATTATTCAAAGCCGAATGCCATATATCTTTACAGAGACGATAAGAATAAAGGGACAAAAAGGCAGCTCAGCAGAAGGATAATGCTCAAAGATACGTGGGAAAATGATTATATGGAGTATGTGGAAGGCAATGACAAGGCTATATGCGGAGGGCTTACATACAGACGCAGGGCGAATAATTTGGCAAACGCTCAGAGGATGAATGCTTTGATTTTTGACCTTGACAGTGTGGGGGAAAACGAGTTGAGGACTTTGTTTCTCAGGTTTGAAAAGGGTCCTGAAGTCATAAGGTCGCTTCCTGTCCCTACTTTCATAGCCCTCAGCGGAACAGGTCTGCACCTTTATTACTTCATGAAAGAACCGGTCGATCTGTACCCGAATATCAAGCTCCAGCTTAAATCTTTGAAACATGACCTTACTTTCAAGATGTGGGATTACAAAAGCACGACCATGGAAAAGCAGATACAGTATCAGTCCATAAATCAGGCTTACAGAATGGTCGGAAGCGTAAACGAGAAGCACGGCAATATAATAAGGGCGTTCCGTACAGGGGAAAAGCTCAGTCTTGACGAACTTAACAGATATGTCATAGATGAAAACAACAAAGTTGATATAAACAAGCCTTTCAGGCCTTCCATTATGACGAGAGCGGAGGCGAAAGAAAAATATCCCGAATGGTATGAGAGGGTGATCGTAAACGGTGACAAAAGGCAAAAGAAATGGGATATAAAGGGCAAACAGGGATTTGCGCTTTATGACTGGTGGAGGAACAAGGCGGGGCAGATACAGGGAGGGCACAGGTATTTTTTTATGATGTGCATGGCGATATATGCCTGTAAATGCGATGTTCCCAAAAAAAAGCTTAGGAAGGATATGGAGGAGGCTTTTAATATCCTTGTTTCCGCTGAACACAAGAACCCTCTTACCATGGACGATATAAGGAGTGCAATGGAGGCTTACGACAAAGAGTATTATAATTTTACGATTGAAGACATAGAGTTGCTGACAAATATAAGGATAGAGAAGAACAAGAGAAACGGAAGAAAGCAGGAAGTGCACCTTGCAAGAGCAAGAGCTGTGCAGGATATAGACTATCCGAATCATGAGTGGGCTGGCAGACCGAAAGGAAGCGGAACAGCGGAGAAAAAAGTCAGGGAATGGCGGGAGCTTCACCCTGAAGGTAAAAAAATTGATTGTGAGAGAGAAACCGGTTTAAGCAGGCATACGGTATTGAAATGGTGGGATAAAGCTTCAGAGGAACAGAACAGATAAATTTAAAGAGGAGCTCGGAGAGCCAAACGAAAGCGGGTTGCATGAACACTGAAAAGAAGGTATATTTTAATCAGGTTATAAATGGTTGATAACAGGGGTTTAAAAACATGGCTGAAATGCTTACTGTAAAAGAGTTTGCGGTACTTAGGGGCCGTTCCGTACAGTCCGTATATAAGCAAATGAAACGGAAGTACAATAAAGAGGCTTTAGAAGGGCATACTTTCTATAAGAAAGTCAACAATAAACCTACGCTTTTTCTCGATGAAGAGGCTGTAAGGGTGCTTGATGAGGCAAGCCGTCAAGCACCTTCGATTGTTCTGAAGGAGGAGAATAAGGACGAGATCAAGAGGCTCGAGGCCGAGAACAAGGCATTGTTGCTGAAGGTAACGGAGCTGCAGGAAGCTCTTATTAAGAGTGGTGCCGAGGTAAGACAGCTCGCCGCAGAAAAAGCCGCAATGCTTGAGGATAAGAATGGTATGACTGAAAAAATTGCGGGAGTCGAGGCTGAGCTCGAGAGATTAAAGGCTCGTAATTGGTGGCAAAGATTATTGAATGTTTAATCCTCCGGAGCCACCGAAAAGGTCAAAACGGTTTGACAATTCCCCTTCAAGGGCCTATAATATCAATAGGCAAAATGAGATAATATACAAGAAGTACACAAAGTAAAATCCCCGGAGCGGCAACTCCGGGGATTTTTTCAGGCTTTAGTTGTCGCAATCTCCGTCAAGCCATTTGCAGATATAGTGGCAAGTTATACCTGCTCCGACGGAGATAAAAAATGAGATAATAAGTTCCAAGAAGTACACCCCCTTTCTGTTGCCAGAATGGGTGCGACAACGGAAGGATTATAGCACAGTGGCAGAAATGCCACAATCAGCCATTTTCCCTTGGGTGTCAAAGAGCCATAAGGAAAAGGAGTGTCAAGGGCGGCCATCAGGCCGTGCATTTTACCCTTGACGCTCCTTTTTTGTTGGCTACAATGCCGGAGGGGAAAACGGCTGTCCGTCCGTTCCGTTACTTCCCCCTGTGCTTCATTGTCCGTTCCGGCGTGAGAAAGTAAAGGGTGGGCTGCGACCATTTTTTATCTGCCGTACTCGCTGATCGGCAAGCCGAAGCTCCTACTGCAGATAAAAAACAAGCCCTTGACTGTCTTCCGCTTCCACTCCCAAAGTCGCCCAAGAGGAAGTAAGCTCCACTGTATTCCGGGCAGAATATACGCACGAATATATCCGCTTGACAGAGTGCTACCACCAAATTATACTATATTAAGCGGATATATTTGCAAGCTACCTAAAGTGGTAACACTTTAGAGCTTGTGAGGGGGCTGTGCCCCCTTCAATCCCCTATTAAAACGAGCCTACAGGCTCATAATATAATAGTGGTAGCACCTAAGAAAAAGAGGATAAAAGATTGAACAAGACAAGACCGAAACAACTCTCCTTCCGGGTGAGTGAGGAAGAATATAAGCGCTTGCAGAAAAAGGTGGCCGAGAGCGGGAAGAACCAGCAAGAGTATATACTGTCGTGCGTCCTGGGACGGCCAATCATCAATACTAACGGGATCAAGGAACTTCTCCCGGAGCTGAAGAGGATAGGAAACAATCTTAATCAGATTGCACATGCATTGAACGGCAGCGGGTATTATCAATATAACTTGATAACAGAGAACCAAAAGGAGCTTAACAAAGTATGGCAATTATTAAGGCGGTATCTTCAAAAGCAAGCATAGGACAAGCACTTGATTACGTAACGAGAGATGAAAAGACCGAGGATAAGTTGATCAGCGGTCTGCATTGCGAGCCGGAGACGGCCAAGGATGAAATGCAGGCCACCAAGGAGCTGTGGGGAAAGACAGCCGGCCGGACATATAAGCACTTCGTCCAGAGTTTTGCGCCGAATGAAAAAATCGATCCGGCGCTGGCTCATCGGATAGCATGCCGTTTTGCTGCTGAGAGGCCGGAGTGGAAAGGGTTTGAAGTATTGATAGCCACGCATAAGGATAAAGACCATGTTCACACGCATTTTATCGTGAACAGCGTGAGCTATGAGGACGGCCATAAGCTTCAGCAGAGCCGGGCGGATCTGAAGGACATGAAAGCCCATTCCGACCGCCTGTGTATGGAGCAGGGGCTTCAT
>CALWLI010000040.1 GCA_944381485.1 uncultured Lachnospiraceae bacterium | reverse complement strand
GAATCATCATGCGCTACTCACCCAACGAGCTTATGGCTAAGTTCGGAAAGGGAGCACAGGGAGTGGTAAGCGGAGTACTGGTAGTAGGATTCGCTAAGGCCATAGCTATCGTTCTTGACAACTCAGGGACCATCGACACTATCATCTACGCAGCCTGCCAGATGCTCAACAATGCATCAGGTGTGCTCACAGCCGAGATCATGTACCTTATTGCCCACATCGGAAACTTCTTCATCATCTCCGACAGCGGACTTGCCACAGTTCTCGTACCTATCCTCTCACCTATAGGACAGGTTGCAGGAATCACACAGCAGTCAGTAGTACATGCGGCTATACTCGGAGGAGCATTAGGAAACATGATCATGCCTACATCTCCTCTTACATCAGGAGCTATAGCTATAGCTGAGATAGACTACCGTATCTATTTCAAATTCACCATAAGGATATTCCTTACCAACTCTGTTGTCTCGGCTATCCTGGTGGCTATATTTACTCTTGTAAATGTAGGTCCTTTCTAAAAACTGAATATTTATTTAAAGCTGTAAACTGTCGAGGAGCATAAAAGCTCTTCGGCAGTTTTTTAATCGCTTACTTTTACCTTAAAAAACCCCTTTTCTTAGTGCTTTTAGCCGAGGGGGAGGATATAATAGGTATGTTCTTTAAAGTCTGTGATTTATACACTCCGAGGAAGGAGACCGAGATAGGATATGAAGAAGGATATATATGACTACAAGATACTCATTGTTGACGACAATACCGAGCTCAGAAATATGCTGGGAGGCTTTCTTAAAAAGGAGGGTTACAAGGAGATATACAATGCGGGAAGCTGTGCGGAGGCAAAGGAGGTCCTAAGCAGCACAAGACCTGAATTTATCATACTTGACATAAACCTGCCGGACGGAGATGGCTTTGCCCTCATGAAGGATATAAAAAAGGACAGTGAGCTTGAGAACATACCTGTCCTCTTTCTCTCCGCAAGAGATAAGGACGCGGACAGGCTCTTCGGCTTGGGACTCGGGGCGGATGACTATATGGTAAAGCCTTTTCTCATGAAGGAGCTGTCATTGAGGCTTGCAGGCATACTGAAAAGGACCTACGGAGGAGCGGAAAGACCGGAAAGCGAAGACAGAGAAAACATATTGAAGCTGGGCAGCCATACAGTGGATTTTGATGCGGGGACCGTGAGCTCCGAATCGGGTGTTGAGACACTTACGGTAAAGGAGATAGGCATACTCAAAAAGCTTGCGGAAAACAGGGGAAAGATAGTCACCTTTGACAACCTTTGTATGGCTGTGTGGGGAGATAATTACTATACCTATGAGAATACGGTCATGGTCCATATGAGAAGGCTCAGGGAGAAGGTTGAGGATGAACCCTCAAAGCCGAAATATATAGTTACAAAAAGAGGTATAGGCTATAAGCTCAATAATGAGCCGGGCTAAGGAGAATGAGATGAAACCTGATAAAAATGATAAGGGGAAGGATGCAGCTCCCTTAAAGAAAAAGAGAAGTGGGATATTTGCTGTCTACAGATCCTTTTTGATATATGTGATCATAGCCTTCATGGCTCAGGGGATAATGCAGCTTCTTATGGTAAGCTTCCTGAAAACCGGCAGCCCTGTTTTGCAAAACATCGTTCTTAATCTTGCAAATATTGCAGTGATATTGTTTTTTGCTGCGGCCTTTGGATATATGTACTACAGAAAGCTGCAGAGGGTCACAGACGCCATAGATACCTTGGCTCAGGGAGGTGAGGTATCCCTTGACGAGTCCGGAGTGACGGCTGACCTTGCAAAGAGCATAAATATGACATCAGACATGCTGAGAAAGCAGAGAGAGATAATAGAGAGAAGAGATAACGCCAGATCTGAATGGATAAGGGGAGTATCCCACGACATAAGGACACCTCTATCCATAGTAATGGGATATGCGGAGGCCCTTGAGGACGATGAGGACAGCTGTGAGGACGGCAAAAAATATGCCCGGATAATAAAGGAGCAGAGCATAAAAATGCGAGATCTCATAGAAGATCTCAACCTTGCCATGAAGCTTGAGTACAATAAACAGCCATTAAGACTCAGTGAGTTTTCCCCTGCGGCACTTTTGAGGGAGGCGGTAGGAGCTCTTATGGACTCAAGTGCCTTTGCCTCGGACAGTGAGGGAGGAAGTGACAAGTTTGACATAGAACTCATAATACTCCCTGAGTTTGAGAAGCTTAAGATCAATGCGGACAGGATACTCATAAGGAGAGTCATAGACAATATACTGGGCAATTCCATAAGGCACAATCCTGCAGGCTGCCATGTGCTGTGCTTTGCCTACAAGACAAAGGAGCCTGCCATAATAGAGATAACTGATGACGGGGTGGGCATCCCTGAGGACATTGCCTCTGCGGTAAACTCCTCTACCTCGGAGCTTACACGCACTCAAAGCTCCTATGAGAGCGAAGAGGAGGAGAGAGTGGCGGGAAAACACATTATGGGCTTGAGGATAGCAAAGCAGATCATGCTCGCCCATGGAGGCAATCTGATAATAAGGCCTGACAGACATACTGTGCAGCTTATTTTTCTATAAAACTTTACAGGAGCTTTGAATATGGGATCATTTTTTAAAAGGAAAAACGGGGAAGATACTTCAGCTGAAAAGGCGAAGGAGGCCGCAAAAGAAGAGCTTTCTCCTGATGAGACAGAAAAAAGGATAAGGGAGATCCTTTCCGGAGAGGATAAAAATACGGCAAAATCCAAAAGAAAACCTAAAAAAACAAAGAAAATTATTATAGTTGCGGTCATAGCAGTAATTTTGCTGTTATTTTTATCGCGGCTCATGGGAAAGAAGGAGATGAGTCTTCCTCCGGTGTCGGAGCTTAAGAAGGGTGAGATAGAGTCGAGCCTTACGGTCACAGGTCCTGTGGAAGGAACAGAGAGCGTGGATGTGACCTCAAATCTCCATGCAAAGGTGACAGAGCTTAATGTGAAAGAGGGAGATGAGGTAAAGGAGGGAGAGACCATACTTCTTAAGATCGACACGGCGGACATAGAGAAGGAGATAGAAAACGCCAAGGGAAATCTGGAGCTTTTAAGAGCTCAGAGAGAGGAAAAACTGAGAGACGAGCAGGCTCAGTACGAAAAGGCCCTTCAGGATCTTGCCTTTGCTGAGGATGATTTTAACAGGAAAAATGCTCTCTATCAGACCGGGGATATATCAAAGGTGGACTATGACACGGCTCTCAATGCTTTAAATGATGCAAGGCGCACAGCTCAGGGCTTCAATGTGGAAAACGGAAGGGTCACAGGGGATGAAAGCTCTGATCTTGAGATAGAAAATGCTGAGAGAGCTCTTCGCCAGGTGGAAGACAAGCTTGAGGACGCGGTCATAAAGGCCCCGATCTCCGGCACTGTCACAAGAGTCTACACAAAAGTAGGGCAGTTTGCAGACAAGACGGACGATGCCAATAATCCCTTAATAGTCATTGAGGATCTTAAAAAGCTTCAAATGAAGGTAAAGATAAGCGAGTACAGCATAGGAATGGTGAAGGAAGACCAGCCGGTGGAGATCACCGCGGACATACTCGGAGGAAAAACGGTGGAGGGAAAGATTGCAAGTATTTCTCCCACAGGAGAGGAGAAGGGCGGAGGCTCCACAGAGAGAGTTATCCCTGCCATTGTGAGCATTGAGGATGATTCCGGACTTATAGCGGGGATCACGGCGAAGGCAAAGATACTTTTGGCAAAGGCAGAGGACAGCTTCACTGTCCCCATCTCGGCTGTGTCAGATGATGGCGAAGGGGATAAACTCATTCAGTTTGTAATTTCCGAGGGTACGGAAAAGAATGTGGGAAGCATAGAGTCTGTGAAGGTGGAAACCGGCATAGAGGGAGATATAAATATTGAGATAAAGGACACAGTCTCCAAGGAGGACAGGGCGCTCTTAAAAGAGGGAGCACTTTTTATCACAAGCTATGATGCCTCCCTGGAGGGAATGAGCGGAAGCTTCGCAAGCCCTGAGAAACTGCAAGAGGAGACTGCTGCAGTTTCCCGAAAGGAGTAGGCCCGGAAGCATGGATGACATAATAAGACTTGAAAATCTGGTAAAGATATACGATACAGGGGCTCTAAGAGTATTGGGACTTGACAGGACCGATCTCAGCATAAAAAGAGGAGAGTTTGTGGCCATCATGGGTCACTCCGGCTCGGGAAAGTCCACACTTATGAACATACTGGGATGCCTGGACAGGCCTACTCTGGGGAAGTATTATCTGGATGGAGAGGCGGTAGATGAGATGGACTCCCGGGAGCTCTCGCAGGTGAGAAACAGAAAGATAGGCTTTGTATTCCAGTCCTTTAATCTCATCAGCAGGATGTCCATAGAGAAGAATGTGGAGATCCCCATGATATATGCGAGGAAAAAGCCCGGGGAGAGGAGACAGCGAGCCATAGAGCTACTTACTCGAGTAGGGCTTAGGGAGAGACTGTGGCATCAGCCCAACGAGCTGTCGGGAGGACAGAGGCAGAGAGTTGCCATAGCAAGAGCCCTGGCAAACGACCCTCCTTTAATACTTGCGGATGAGCCCACGGGAAATCTGGATTCAAAGGCCTCTGTCGAGATCATGGAGCTTTTTGCAGGCCTTCACAGGGAGGGGGCTACAGTTGTGGTGGTCACTCACGAGGAAAATATAGCGGCCTACACCCACAGGATAATCACCTTCAGCGACGGAAGGATAATTTCTGACAGAATAAATGAGAACCCTACCTCGGTATCGGAGAGCTCCGATCTCGCGGACAGGATATCTTAAAATATGGGAAGGGAGCCTTTATATGCTCTTAGAAAACATGAAGATGGCTTTTGCCGCCCTGAAGGCAAACAAGATGAGGTCGTTTTTGACCATGCTGGGCATCATTATAGGTATCGGATCGGTGATAGCCATAGTCTCCATAGGAGATACCATGCGGCGCATGTTCACCGACCTCTACAAGGATGTGGGAATAACCCAGGCCTTTATACAGCCGGGATACTGGCTGGAGGATTTAAGGCAGAGCGACTATTTTACTGTGGATGACATAGAAAAGCTTAAAGAGATATTCGGAGACGATATAGCATATATAGACAGCTCCGCCTCAGTCTCCGGGGAGATCACTGTGGGGAGGAGAAAGAAGAACTTTAATCTCACAGGCATAGACTATAATTATCAGGATGTGCAGCCTGTAGATATCGTATACGGCAGATACTTGAATGAGGGGGACATAAAAGGAAGAAAGCAGAATGCCGTGATGGAGGCGGAGGCCGCTAAGGAGATGTTCGGCTCGGAAAATGCCGTGGGGAAGACCTTCAGGATGACCGTGTACGGAAGCGTGCTTGAGTTTAACATAGTGGGTGTGTATAAAAAGGAAATGTCCCCCTTTCAGAAGCTTATGATGGGAACAGGAAACGGAACGGGGGAAGCCTTCATACCCTGGACATTGCTCACCTGGCCCAACGATTTCTTCTACTCTCTTAGGTACTTCGCTGATACTAAGCTTGATGAGGAGCAGCTTTCGGCTCTCAACTCCGACATAGTATCGTATATAGCAAGGAGCAAGGGGAGAAATGCCGAGGACTTTTACTTTACCACCGCGGCCAATGAGATGGGTGCTGTGGACTCCGTCCTTGGAGGCGTGTCAGCGGCTGTGGGAGGCATAGCTGCCATATCCCTTCTTGTTGGAGGAATAGGCATAATGAATATAATGCTGGTGTCTGTAACTGAGAGGACCAGGGAGATAGGAACGAGAAAGGCCCTTGGGGCGACCACAACAGACATAATGATACAGTTTTTGACCGAGTCCGCAGTACTCTCCGCTGTGGGAGGCCTTATAGGGGTAATGCTTGCCGCAGGCCTTGTAAGTCTCGGCGGCCTGATATTTTCCCTTCCTGTTGTTATAAAGCCCGGTGTGGTTATAATGGCTGTGGGATTTTCGGCCCTTGTGGGAATATTTTTCGGCATATACCCTGCGAAGAAGGCGGCGGCCAATGACCCCATAATAGCCTTAAGATATGAATAGATAAAATTATAAGCTGAGCTATAGGAAAAAGAGAGCTGCGACTGAAGCTTTCCCTGAGTTAAGCTTTGCTGAACAGAAAAAGAGCCTTGCCTTTACGGCAAAGCTCTTTTAATCACTCTTTAGTTCCGGTAACACAAATTCACATATCTGAAAAAATTCAATTAAGAACAAATCTATAATATAAAAAAGGTAGCCGGGATTATGGACTGATTATAATTTGGTTACGTTTGTAGCTTGAGGTCCCTTTGCTCCGTCAACCACGTCAAACTCAACCTCCTGGCCCTCGTCGAGAGACTTGAAGCCTTCCATGTTAAGTCCGGAGTAGTGAACGAATACGTCCTTTCCGTTTTCATCAGAGATGAAACCGTAACCCTTCTGGTTGTTGAACC
>CALWLI010000039.1 GCA_944381485.1 uncultured Lachnospiraceae bacterium | reverse complement strand
CTTTGGTTCGGAATAGTGTAGTGCTGGCGGTCTATCTCTTGTTTTCGGTTGCTTGCTTCCTTACCGTACATGAGCATTATCTCATGGCATTGAAACACCCACTAAAAAAATGTGCCACCGATCTCTCAGTGACACATTCAATGGTTTTGATATTATCAGTGCAGTGTTGATCTTTTCGATCGCCAACAGTCTCATTCCTGTTACCTGAATAAAAAGAAAACTTTTTCTTCTTGTTACCCAAATGAAAAGAAAGCAAAAAACTCTTGTTACCTGTTAGTGCGTCTTGTTACCTGTATGAAAAGAAATTAACAAAGCATCTCCGCCCTATACTAAAACAGATGAATTATCTGAACAGGGCATTTTTCGGCGCACTTGCCGCAGGCGGTACACTTGTCATAGTCGATGACAGCCACATTGTTGTCCATGTGGATGGCGTCAAACTCACACTGCTTTGTGCAGAGGGTGCAGCCTATGCATCCCGCCTTACATACATTCTTTACCTGAACACCTCTGTTGTGGGATGAGCAGCCTACTCTCACCTTGGAGTCCTTGGGAACCATGGCTATTATGTGCTGAGGGCAGACC
Source organism: uncultured Lachnospiraceae bacterium (assembly GCA_944381485.1). Taxonomy (GTDB): domain Bacteria; phylum Bacillota; class Clostridia; order Lachnospirales; family Lachnospiraceae; genus Avilachnospira. The sequence goes on along the minus strand of CALWLI010000039.1, from coordinate 113,654 downwards.
TTGGTGCAGGCCATACATCCTGTACACTTGTCCTCATCGACCTTGGCTATTCCGTCCACTATGTGCATGGCATCGAACTTGCAGGCTTTTACGCAGGCTCCGTAGCCCATACATCCGAACTCGCAGCCCTTATCTCCCGCTCCGGGAACAACGCTCAGAGCATTGCAGTCCTCAAGCCCATGGTACTCATACTTCTTTATTGCCTTGTCGCAGGTTCCCGAGCACTTTACAAATGCCACCATCTGCTTGATATCCCCTGATTCTATTCCCATGACAGCGGATACCTTCTTTGCAAGCTCAGGTCCTCCCACAGGACAGGCTGTGGCAGGTGCCTTTCCCTCTGCTATGGCCTCGGCACAGGCATCACATCCTGCAAAACCGCAGCCTCCGCAGTTTGCTCCCGGAAGGAGCTCTCTCACTGCCACCTGCTTTTCGTTTTCCTCAACCTTGAACTTCTCGGCAGCTATTACAAGAACGACTCCCACAAGGATCCCGACGCCCGCAACTACAGCGGCGACAGCTATTACAGTCTCTATACTCATTGTCAGTACTCCTCCCCTCTTAGATAAGTCCGGAGAATCCGCAGAATGCTATAGCCATAAGTCCCGCAGTAACGAGAACTATAGGCGAGCCCTGAAAACTCTTGGGAACATCGTTGTACATTATCTTCTCACGCACACCTGCCATAAGTATTATAGCTATGGTAAAGCCCACTGAAACACCAAGTCCGTTCACAACAGACTCTATGAAGTTGTATGAATTCTGAACATTTGTGAGGGCTACTCCCAAAACTGCACAGTTGGTTGTTATAAGAGGAAGGTAAACTCCCAGAGACCTGTAGAGTCCCACCATATTTTTCTTAAGGAACATTTCAACGAACTGCACAAGGGCTGCTATAACCAGGATGAAAACTATGGTCTGAGAAAACTCGATTCCGAATCTCACCAGTATGGCAGTGTAAATGATATTGGTCACCATTGAAGCCAGCATTATTACGAAGATGACCGCAACTCCCATTCCTGCGGCTGTCTCTACCTTCTTGGAGACTCCAAGGAAGGGACATATGCCCAAAAACTGGCTCAAAACCACGTTATTTACAAGGGCGGATCCCACCGCGATCAAAAGTAGTTCTGTAAATGTTGACATCAGCGAGCCACCTCCTTATCCTGCTTTTTGTTTTCCAAAGCCTTCTCGGCCGCCTCCTCAGCGTGGAGCATACAGCTCTGACAGTTTCCGTCACAGCCCGCAGGCTCTCCGAGGGCTTTCTTCTTTCTCCTCTCTTCCTTTGAGAGGTTGGTAGCTGAGGGTGCTTTGAACTTGTTCTGGAGTGCTGTGAGCACTGAGAGCACGAAGAAGGCTCCGGGGGCCATTACGAAGATCCCCACATGGAAGTCCTCAGGTATAACCATATGTCCGAGTATGGTTCCCGCTCCCACCAGCTCACGGCAGAAGCCGATTATAGTGAGGGCACAGGTGAATCCGATTCCCATTCCTATACCGTCACAGGCGGAAAGGAGAGGTGTGTGCTTTGCCGCATAGGCCTCCGCTCTTCCCAGTATGATACAGTTTACGACTATAAGAGGTATATATATTCCAAGGGTCTGATAGAGTGCCGGAACATAGGCCTGCATTACAAGCTCAACTATGGTAACAAGAGTTGCTATAACCACTATGTATCCCGGTATCCTTACCTTGTCAGGTATAACATTTCTGAGTGCCGATATCAGAAGATTGCTGAAGATCAAAACCGCTGTGGTGGCAAGTCCCATTCCGAAGCCGTTTGTGGCGCTTGTTGTGGTTGCAAGGGTAGGGCACATTCCCAGCATTATGACAAAGGTGGGATTCTCCTTGATAATTCCGTTAAATATTCTCTCGAGATATTTGTTCTTCATTACTCATTCCCTCCTTCCACAGCACTTACAGCCATATTTGCCGCATTGACAGCATTGGTCACGGCATCTGAGGTTATGGTAGCTCCTGACATGGCATTTATCTCGTTTTCTCCGGCGCTTCCGCTCTTTGTAACGCTTAAGACTGCGGGGCTTCCGTCAGCCATGGCCGGTTTTCCTGTAAACTGATCCTTAAATTCAGGGTTCTGAGCATTCATTCCCAGTCCTGCCGTCTCAGCTATTGAAAGGAAGGATATTCCGGTATTCTTGAGCTCTCCCGATTCATCCGCAATGTATCCTACGGTTATCTCAATGTCTCCGCCGTATCCCTCATGGTCTGTGACATCAGCTATGTATCCCATTATATTTCCGCTTTCATCGACAGCTGTAACAAGATTGTTTACTGTTACGTCCCCATATACGCCGCTCTGAGTAAGTGTGTTGTTGGTATCTGCCACAGCGTCTGACAGCTCTTTGTTTTCGGTCATATCCTTATACTCAGCAGCTCCGGGGACCAGCTCCTCATATGCCGCGTACAAGGCAGCCCTGTTTGCCTCGGCAATAGGCTCCTTTGTTATCACATAGGCCCCTCCGAGAAGGACTCCTGACACAAGGGTTATGATAAAGGTCTTTACGACCACCATCTTGTTAAGCTTTGATTCCGCTGATTTAGCCTTGCTCTTCAAATACTTCCCCTTTCCGAAGGCTGTGGGAACAGTGTACTTCTCTATGAGAGGACAAAGGACATTTCCGAGGATGATAGCGTATGAAACGCCCTCAGCCGATCCTCCGAAGAGTCTGAAAAGTCCTGTGAGTATTCCCAAAACCACTCCGTATACTATCTGTCCGTTTGGTGTGAGGGGACCTGTCACATAGTCGGTGGCCATAAAGAAGGCTCCGAATATAAGTCCTCCTGCACATATCTCGCAGAGCAGGTAGTAGACATCAAAGCCTCTTCCTCCGAAGAGGGCTGTAAATACAAGTACTGTAAGTATATAGCTTAAGGGGATCCTTAATGTTATGACCTTTCTCCATAAAAGGTAGGCGGCTCCTATAAGAAGAGCGATCACGCTGACCTCACCTATGGTTCCGGGGATGTTTCCCACAAGCAGGGCTGTGAGATCCACCTCACCTCCCGCCTTTATGAGAGCGAGAGGGGTTGCTCCTGATACTCCATCCGGAGTTACAGTGGCCCAAGGCATGCTCTCAACGGAGAAATCCGTCATCTTCTTGGCAAAGGATATCAAAAGGAAGCATCTGGCAGCCAGAGCCGGGTTCATAAAGTTTTGTCCCAGGCCTCCGTAAAGCTGCTTTACAACTATTATGGCAAATATTCCTCCCAAAACAGGTATCCATATGGGTATCTCCGGAGGCATATTCAGGGCAAGTATCATACCTGTCACCACTGCCGACATATCCTTTACGGTGATGGGCTTGCCCATAAAATACTCAAATACGTACTCGCTGAGAACACAGGCCGCTACTGTGGCCACTGTGACATAGAGTGAGTACAGTCCGAAATGATATACTCCCCAGGCGAGAGCCGGAAGCATTGCTATACATACATCCGTCATCAAGCGCCTTGTAGTCACTTCAGTCCTTGCATGAGGAGAAGATGACACATGGGGATTTTCCAAAGTGAATTCGATATTGTTCATGCTTTTTCTCCCCCTTATTTCAACGCCTTGGCGGTGGCCTTTTTGGATGCCTCATAGAGCTCCTCCAGGGCTGCCTTTTTTGCAGCCTCTCCCGCCTCCTTGGCGATCCTCTCAAGTTCATCTCTCTGCCTCTTCTCGGCAGCCTCTGTCCTTCTCTTGTTCATGACCATCTTTCTGGCCTGCTTAAATATCTGAGTGAGAGGTCTCCTTGCAGGACAGACATAAGAACAGGTTCCGCACTCCATGCACTCCATTCCGTTTAAGGCTTCAAAGCCTTCAAGGTCTCCGTGAGTTGCTGCCCTAACCATCATGGGAGGAACCAAAAACTCAGGGCACGCATCCACGCATCTTGCGCATCTTATGCAGGGAGTTGTGGGATTCTCCTCCACCTCATCGTGGGCAAAGGCGCAGAGCGCTGATGAGGGCTTTGTAACAGGCACATTAAGATCAAAGAGAGCCTGTCCCATCATAGGTCCTCCGCATATGAGCTTTCTGGCCTCGGTCTTGAGTCCTCCGACAGCCTGAAGTATATCCTTGTAGGATGATCCTATCCTGACTTTTACATTTGAAGGGTTCTTTACCGCATCGCCGGTCACTGTTATGACCTTCTGCATGAGAGGTGTGTTCAAGACTACCGCATCATAGATAGCTATAAGTGTGGCCACATTGTCCACTATGGCTCCCGCATCTGCAGGAAGCAGAGAAGAATTTATGTATCTTCCTGTAACGGCGTTTATGAGCTGACGCTCACCGCCCTCAGGATACTTTGTCTTAAGAGCTTTTACCTCTATCCTCTTTTCTCCGGCACAGAGCTTTGTCATATGCTCTATAGCCTTGGGCTTATTGTCCTCTATGGCGATTATTCCCTTGGCGTTGGGGAAGAGCTTCAGGCATATCTTAAGGCCTCCTATTATCTTCTCTCCCTCTTCCATCATAAGTCTGTAATCGCTGGTGAGATAGGGCTCGCACTCCGAACCGTTTGCTATAAAATAGTCTATAGCCTCATCATCCTTGGGCATCAGCTTTACATAGGTGGGGAAGCCTGCGCCTCCCATACCTGTAATGCCTGCAGCCTTCACCAGATCTCTAATCTCTTCTTTTGAAAGGTCTGCCGCACTCCTTTCCTCTCCCACTCCCGGGACAGTCTCGAATCTTCCGTCACTTTCAACGACAACAGACATCTGCGGTTGTCCGCCTGTCTGCATTCTTGGCTCGATCTTCTTTACGGTTCCTGATACGGAAGAGATGACGTCAGCTGATATAAATCCCTGAGCCTCTCCGATCTTCTGACCCGCAAGAACATTGTCTCCGACATTTACACAAGGCTTTGCCGGCGCACCTATATGCTGAGACATGGGGAATACATATTCTCCCGGGAGGTCAAGCAAACTGATCTCCGCATTTTCACTCAGCGACTTGCCCTCATAGGGATGGGCGCCGCCCTTAAATGTAGCTTTGCTCATATAAAAGCCGCTCCTTTCATTATATTCATATCTGCTTGCACCATAGTATTTGCAGCAGTGTCAGTTCTTTGTATAACTGATTAGATTATTATAACACAGCATTATCATACAATTAAGCTTGTCGGTGTGCTTTATTCAATACAAAAAAAATAAATCCGATCTCGTTTCCGAGTCGGATTTAAATCAAATGGAGCATAGGGGGATCGAACCCCTGACCTCAAGATTGCGAACCTTGCGCTCTCCCGGCTGAGCTAATACCCCGATTCAAATCAGAGTATAGCACCATAAGCTTAAAAAGGAAAGTCTTCTTTTAAAATTCCCCCTTTGAATTAAATCGCCTCCTGAAAGTCTGCTTACTGCTTCTGAGTGCTTTTCTTTCCGGCAGTCTTTTTCTCGGGTTTCTTCTTGAGATCTATGACCTTCTCCTCTTCCTTCTTAGGCTCAACCACAGGAGCATCAGGTCTTCTCTTCGCTATCATCTGTATGTTCCCGCATCCTGTGCAGACAAAGGCGTCGCAGATGATCCCGCCGTCGGGAATGATGTCGCCGTCCTCTGAGGGTGCGCAGTTGGGAACATAAAATGCAACCTTACGGTTCACAGGCGGCTTGATAGGTCTGTACTCACCGCCGCAAAACGGACACTTCATAATAAAAAAATACCTCATTATTTCAATTACTCGGCCAAATTTTTTTGGCTTGTAGGGTTCATTATAAATGATTTTTCTCTCAAATACAATACTTAACAGCGGCATGTGAAATCCGGCACTTTTTTTCTTGATATTGTTTTGAATTTATAGTATTATTATTAGGCTGTATTTGAGCATCCAGGGCCGTCGCCAAGCGGTAAGGCACAGCACTTTGACTGCTGCATTCGTTGGTTCGAATCCAACCGGCCCTGTCACAGCAGGGACCTCGGAGTTTTCTTCGGGGTCTCTTTTATTTCTATATGTACATATAGTGAACTTAATGTTATAGATCGGCGGGAGCAGTTCGAAATTGACCCCAAATCTGACCCCGGTTTTGACCCCAATTGACCCCAAAAAGTGATAAAGAGCTTCAAACAAAGATAAACCGAGATAAGCTCTCTGTATGTTCATAAAATGACTTAAAATAAGGCTTATCCCTGCCTTATATAAGCAAAGATAAGCCTACGTAAACACTCTATGCGGCTAACAGGACTTGAACCTGCACGGTCTCCCATTGGAACCTAAATCCAACGCGTCTGCCAATTCCGCCATAGCCGCTTTGACGGATATATTTTATATGATTTGTCGGATTTTTTCAAGCGGTCAAATCCCGTCTTAAATCAATATCATCTCGCCATTTGACGAAATTCTTTTATATCGGAGATCAGCTCGCTTACTGCTGTATCCACTTCCCCTTTTATCAGACAGTCTACTATCTTCAGATGCCTTTCGCAGTCCATGTTGAGGTAGGTGGTCTTCCACCTGTCCCACTGCATCTGGGCGTATGCCCTTGTAAGTATATTCATACTGTATTTGAGTGCCTTACAGCAGAAGCTGTTTCCGCAGTAGGAATTCAGCTTCAAATGGAAGGCTTTGTTGTTTTCCCAGTGCTGCCAAACACTTACCTTTTCTGTTGCTCTGCAGCTGTTTTCAGTGAACTCCTCCAGCTCGCGAAGATCATGAAGGTCAATGCGTCCTGCCGCCTGGCGCAGGCATTCCGGTTCCAGAATAAGACGAAATTTTATTATATCGTCCACCTCTTGTTTACTTATGGTCACGATCTCATACCCATATCTGGGATGGCTTTGAAGGACACCTTCCTTGCAAAGCTCTATAAGGGCGTCTCTCACCGGAGATTTGCTGACTCCGTATTTCTCGATCAGAGGCTTTTCATTTAATATCTCCGACGGCTTGTACACTCCCTCAATAATATCATTCAATATCCGGGTGTAGACCTGGTCCTTCAGTGAAACCGAATTATTCTTCCACATTGTAGCCCTCCACTTTAAACTGTCTGCATTTTGTCCATCTTTATAAGCCTCTCTCCTCAGTCTTTAGCAGCCCGCACAGCTGTGCGTATCCTTTCAGTATCAATATCTGTAGGAAGAGTGCAGTCAGCTCCCAGAAGGAATTTATGCCTTCCCATGCGTTTGATCACACTATGGACCTCCGCCCTTATCTCTTCCTCGGTTCCATCCACAAGGACTCCTGCTCTGTCATCAAGGCCTCCCAATATAGCCGCATCCCCAAAGAGCTCTCTGCCTTCCTCAAGACTCGGATTCTGCTCATAAACTCCCCAGTTGACCACATCTGTGGGATAGTCCTTGTATCTGTTAAGATTCAATCTGTCCTTGCATACGTGGAGGATATTAAAGGCAGGACGCTTTGCAGCCGCATTCAAGATCTTGAGATCGTAAGGCTTTACGAATTCCTCAAATTCCTCGTCCGTGTAAAGGTATGACTCTCCGCCCAGCGCGGCATAGTATATACCGTCCACTCCGATCTTAAGTGCCTCCTCTGTCAGAGTAACCAAGGCATCAGAGATCCTGTCATAGGCCTGAGCCACAGCCTTAGGATTTGCCCTTAAGTGCTCTGTGAGAAAGCTGCTGCCTGTCTCATATCCGTCTGTGCCTCCTCTTGCATGCCATGCGGAGGCAACTATTCCATGTACTGTAAGTAATACTATACCATTATCATGGACTTTATCAATTATTTTTTTTGTTATTTCAAGCTGATCCTGAATGAACTTGCTGTTCTTGTCAAACTCAGGTATATTGGCCCAATCCTCAGGCTTATTTATGGGAACCGAACAGGGGATAACATTCTCATTCATTATCTTCATTATATCCGTTTCAGATTCCTCAAAAAACTTTAAGTGGGCCTCGACAGCCGCATCTCCGTGAAAGCATTCCTTGGGGAAATGAAGCCAAAAGCCTGAGGGAATATAGTCAGGTTCCTGACCTCTTACAGCTGCAAGCGTATTTTCACGACGGTTCATGTTTTGATCTCCTTCTTTATTTATATAAATCCTACTTTCTAAACTATCTTATCCAAGGCCAGCAGAGCCAGCACATAGGCCTTACAGCCATCTGTAAGCTGTTTTACTGCAATGCACTCATCCGGCTGGTGCCCCTGTCCTCTGCCTGCAGGGAAAGGATTCTCTCTGTCCGGTATACCGGGACCGAAGCCTACGGCATTCGTCAGATGTCTGGCATAGGTTCCCCCTCCCATGGTATAGGGCTTATATGCCTTGCCAAGGACCCTGTCGGAAATTTCGCACAGCACCTTTATCTCCGGCCTTTCGGGAGATACGAAAGACGGCGAAGAGTCCTCTGTCTCCACAAGCTCAAAGCCAAGCTCTTCTGCCGCTTTTCCAAGTCCCTCCCTTACCTGCTCGCCGGCAAAGGATGCAGGGTAGCGCACATCAAATGACAGTGACAATATGCCTTCCTCCAGTCTTGCCACAGTTCCGCAGCAGGTAAGCTTCCCTGTTTCTTTGTCCTCAAATTCTATTCCTGTAGTCTCTCCGTGAGAGCTGCCGGTAAGTACAGCCAGCCCCTTTACGGCTTTGTTTGCCTTTCCTGTAAGGGCTCCTGTCTCACAGAGTGCCTCCGCCAGCAGATGAAGAGCATTTACAGATCCCTCAGGAAAGGCCGCATGTCGGGAAAGTCCCTTAGCCTTAACTGTGACCTCTCTTGTCTCTTCTTTGCTGATGTTTGCGGATATATTGTCAAAGCCTTCAAGCTGCTGCCTGAGAAGCTCTGCCTTTTCAGGGCTTTCTGTCCTGACTCTTGCCACGGCCTCAGCAGGTATGACATTTACCACGCTTCCCCCGCAAAGCTCCTTAAGATTTCCATCAGAAGGGATCTTTACTGTAGCTCTGAATATACCCTTCTCCCCATAGCATACAGAAAAGTCCGTGTCCGGAACTATGGAAAAATCCGGCAGCTTTCCCATTTCCACATAATGTTCTATGTCTCCCATGCCCTTCTCTTCGCTGCATCCGAAGTACAGGAGCACATCGTGCTTCAAGGATATGGAATGCTCCTTCAAAAAGCGCATAGCATAAAGGGCTGCAACAGCCGGCCCTTTATTGTCTCCCACTCCTCTTCCTATTAAGTATCCGTCCTTTTCCGTGCACTCCAAAGGAGGATACTCCCAGCCTTCTCCTATGGGCACAACATCCAGATGGGCAAACATTCCCAGCTCGCCCTCTTCACTGCCCTTCATGCGGCATCCGCCACAGTAATAATCATAATTTTCCGTGTCAAAGCCGTAGTCCTTGGCTTTTTTCAATGCCAGATCCAAAACTTCTCCGCAGGGAGCACCAAAGGGGAACTTTCCTTCCTTCTCTCCTGACACACTCGGAACAGCCACAAGCTCCCTTATATCCTTGATCATTTCCTCACGGTGTTCGGCTATCCAGCCTTCAATGCTTTTTTCAAGCTCCGCATCCGGCAGCCATGATGTCTTTTCCATATATAAAGCTTCCTCCTAATCAAAAAGGTGGCAGGCGACCTGATGAGTGCCGTTTATATTCTTTAAGGCAGGGCACTCTGTCTTGCATCTCTCAGTCGCGTATTTACATCTTGTGTGGAAGTGGCAGCCTGTCGGAGGATTTATCGGGCTCGGAACATCTCCCTCAAGCACCACCCTCTTCATGGCGCAATCCACATCCGGTATAGGTATAGCCGAAAGCAGCGCCTTCGTGTAAGGGTGGCAGGGGTTATTATAGAGCTCCTTCTTGTCCGCGATCTCCACAACTCGTCCGAGATACATGACCGCAATCCTGTCACTGACATACTTTACCACACTCAGGTCATGAGAGATAAACAGGTATGTAAGCTCCTTCTTATGCTTCAGTTTCTGCAGAAGATTCAAGACCTGAGCCCTTACGGAAACATCCAGGGCTGATACTGGCTCATCACATACAACAAATTCCGGATCAAGGACCAGAGATCTGGCAATAACTATCCTCTGCCTCTGGCCTCCCGAGAATTCGTGGGGATAGCGGTTCATCATCTTTTCAGGCATGCCCACCAGCTCCATTATCTCCTTGACCTTCTCTGTCTTTGCCTCATTGTTGCCGGACTCAAAGGCGTCAAGGGGTGCCTTTATCAGCTCCAAGACCGTCATTCTGGGATTGAGAGAAGCATAGGGATCCTGGAAGATCAGCTGCATCTTCTTTCGCATCTGACGCATTTCCTCTTTGTGAAAGCCTGTAATATCTGTGCCGTTATATATTATCTTTCCCTCTGTGGGCTCCACCAAGCGAAGGATGGTCCTTCCCAGAGTGGATTTTCCACAGCCGGATTCTCCTACCACACCCAGGGTCTCCCCTTTGTAGATACGGAGGTTTACATTATCCACCGCATGTACCGTCTTCAGGGGTTTCCCCGTAAAGGTTTTGGCTGTTATGTAATTCTTTTTCAGCCCTTGTACATCAATCAGTGCCTGACTCTGTTCCATCTTGTTCACCTCCGTTTAAAACTTCCCCCTTTTCATATTTAAAGCAGCGTACCTTGTGTCCTCCCACATCATAGAGGCCGGGCTTTTCCTTCCAACACCTCTCTTTTGCCTCAGGACATCTTGTGCAGAATCGACAGCCTTCAGGCATATCATCCAGGTCCGGCACACTTCCCTTTATTGTGTACAGCTCCCTGTCATCATCCTGATCCAGGCGCGGTATTGATGCCAGGAGGCCTTTGGTGTAGGGATGAAGGGGATTTTTGAAAACACTCCTCGCATCCGCATACTCAACCTCCTTGCCGGCGTACATTACCATGACATCATCAGCCATCTCGGCCACCACTCCCATATCATGGGTGATAAGCATGATGGATGTTTTGTCTGTCTTTTTCAGCTCATTCATCAGTTCAAGTATCTGAGCCTGGATAGTCACATCAAGGGCTGTTGTAGGTTCGTCTGCAATCAAAAGCTTCGCATTGCAGGAGAGAGCCATGGCGATCATAACTCGCTGTCTCATTCCTCCTGAAAGCTGATGGGGGAATTCCTTAAGCCGCTGGGCGGGGGAGGGGATGCCTACCTTCTCGAGCATCTCCTCCGCACGCTTCCACGCAGCTTCCTTATCTATCTTGTTGTGAGCCCGTATCGTTTCCACAAGCTGCTTTCCGACAGTCATAACCGGATTTAAGCCTGTCATGGAATCCTGAAAAATCATAGCGATCTCATTTCCACGGATCCTGCGCATCTCCTTCTCACTTTTCTTAAGGAGGTCCTCCCCTTCAAAGAGGATCTCTCCTCCCGCAACTTTTCCTGATACAGCCGGAATCAGCCTTAAAATGGACATGGATGTCACGCTCTTGCCGCATCCTGATTCGCCCACTATTCCCAGAGTCCTGCCTTTCCCCACAGAGAATGATACGCCGTCAACAGCAGTCACAATACCGTTTTTTCCGTTAAACTGTGTCTTTAAATCTTTTACCTCTATCAGCTTTTCGGACATTTCAGAATCCCTCACTTTTCTTGTAATCGATACCTTAGGCTACATCGGATATTGTTATTTGTTTACCTTCCACTCCCATACAAGCTTATTTACATTGTAGTCGAGATTCTCAGGACGAACATTTTCAATATCTGAATTATATGCAAACAGGTCATTTGTAAAGTACAGGAAGGCCATAGGCATCCAGTCCACGATCATCTCCTGATACTCATCATAAATTGCTTTTCTTGCTTCAAATGTTATCTCTTTGGCTCCTGACTCTCCGAGCAGTCCGAGAGCGGGATCTGTAAGCTGTGTGAAGTTGTTCATATAGCCGACAGTTATGTTGGGTACGCTCTCAGAAGGATCTACTGAACCTGCGGAACCGATGAAGCATATGTCATAATCTCCGTTTCTTGCGTTAGTAAGAAGGGTAGGGAAGTCAAGAGTCTGGATCTTTGTCTTGATTCCTATCTTCTGAAGATCCTGCTGGATCAAGATAGCGGCTTTTTCACGAACCTCGTTACCTGTTGATACAAGCATATCAAGCTCGCGGCTCTCATCCCATCCGGCATCCTTTACTATCTGAGCAGCCTTTTCAGGATCGTACTGTACGGGCTCCATAGACTCTATAGCCTCATTATAATACTGATGGTCATCAGGAAGAGGGCCTAAGGCCACACGTCCCTCGCCCTGAAGGAGCTGGTCAACTATAACCTGCTTATTTATGGCCATGCTCATAGCCTGACGTATCTCTTTTGTCATGTAATCTCTTGATGTGTTCATAGCCATGTACTGATAAGCATATGTGGGAACTGACTGAGCTGTAACTCCCTCTGTCTCCTTAGCTGCCTGCCAGTCCTGGAGAGGTATCTGGGTGTTGCCGCTGAGGGCATCTATCTCACCGCTCATAAGTCCTGAAAGCAGGTTGGAGGACTGGACCTTCTTTACAACCAGTCTGTCAAAGTCAGGTGCTCCAAGGTAGTAATCCTTGTTTGCTGTAAACTGAATGCTCTCTCCTGAGATCGTGCTCTCAAAAACACAGGGGCCCGAGCCTACAGGTGACTGCCAGAATTCAGCGTTCACGAGATCAGCATCTGATATTTCCGACAAAAGATGCTTAGGTATAATGAAGAAATCACGGTTTACCATGGCGTACACGATCGAAGGATCCATGGGCTCCTTCAGTGTGAATTCCACAGTATGCTCATCCAATGCCTTAACCTCTATGGAATCGGTTGAAAGCTCCATACCGGTCTCATCTGTTCCTGCAAAATACTGCATGCGGATACGGCGGAGATAATTGAATTCTGAAGATGAAGCCACCTGAGCGCTGTATACCACATCGTCAGCTGTCACAGGCTCGCCGTCCTGCCACTTGGCATTTTCATTGAGATGATAGATTATCTTATCCTGAGTTTCATTTGTCTCCCAGCTGTCAGCAAGTCTGGGCTCAAAGGTTCCGTCTGTGTTTATGATCATCAGTCGGTCGAACATAAGCTCGTTTACGTTGTCAGCTCCGGAGTTTGTAGTGTTCATGGGCATGAAAGTATCCCAGTCTCCGGTCTGAGCTATAGTTACTACTTTTTCTCCTGACGAAGCATTACCTTCAGTCTGAGAAGAGCTGTCAGCCTGCGCTGAAGTAGTCTCTGCAGCTCCTCCGTTTCCGGATCCTCCACAGGCTGTCAGCGCAGCCATTGAAAGGACCAGCGCCAATGCTGTGAGCTTTTTCAAATTTTTCTTCATAACTTTTTTATTTCCTCCTTTTTTGTATCTATACATACCCGGTCCTCTGAAGCCGGGAAATGATCTTTTATTTCACCTTATTTTTTTCTTATTTTTGTCCTTGAATCCAGAGCATCCCTCATACCGTCACCGATAAAGTTGATACTTGAGACTGTGAGTACCAGAAGTATTCCTGCAGGCACCCACATCCAAGGGCGTGTGGAAAGTACTGTTATGGACTGAGCCGCGTAAAGGATATTTCCCCATGAAGCTTCCGGGGGCTGAACTCCCATTCCCAAAAAGCTCAGGGAGGACTCCTGTATTATTGCCTGGGCTGTCCTGAAGGTGAAATTGATGAGTATGGGGGCAAAGGCATTAGGTATCACGTACTTTATAAGTATAGGGAGGTCCTTGGTACCTACTGCCCTTGCAGACTCCACATACTCCTTCTCACGGACGGATAGCACATTTCCGTATATCAGCTTAGCAAAATCTGTCCATCCCAGAATTCCGATAACGAAGATTATGGTCCACACAGAGGGATCGAATACGGAGACGAGGACCAGTATAAGTATCATTGAGGGGAAGGACATGAAGATGTCCGCAAGCCTCATTATCACTGTCTCCCATATGCCCTTGTAATATCCTGCAACAAGTCCCAGGGGCACACCTATCATTAAGCTGATAATAGCCGAGAGCAGTCCAACCATCAGAGATACTCTTCCACCGTACACAAGTCTCGCAAAGAGATCTCTTCCTGTATCATCTGTTCCCAAGATATGTCCGGGCCCGGGAGCCGCGCTGAAATTAAGCACATCCGAGGTATAGGGGTCAAGCTCCATCACCATTGGAAGGAGTATCACCAAGAGAACTTCAACAGCTATGATCGTCATTCCCAACATAGCCAGCTTGTGCTGTGAAAACTTTTTCAGGACGTCGCGGCTGTACGAGTCTTTTTTTATTCTTTCTTTCTTTTCCATCGTCGTACCTCCTATCGACTCTCTCTGATCTTAGGATCCAAAATACTGTAGATAATATCTGTAATAATATTTCCCAGAAGAACCGCTGCGGCGATCACCACTGTGATGCCCATGATAGTGGGGTAATCTCTGGAGTTTATGGACTGTACCATGAGGCTTCCCAGGCCGGGCCAGCTGAACACCTGCTCAGCTACCACAGCTCCGCCGAACAGGAAGGGTATCATTGTACTCAGCACTGTAACTACAGGTATAAGTGCATTCCTCAGTCCGTGTACGATTATTACCCTGAGTTCCATAAGTCCCTTTGCTCTCGCTGTCCTTATATAGTCTTCTGAGAAGACTTCCATCATGCTTCCCCTTGTCTGTCTCAAAATACTTCCCACATTAAAGACTGTCAGGGTCAAACAGGGAAGTATCAGGTGTCTCACCATTGAGCCCAAGGTCTCTATTCCGGAGTCATACATTCCTCCCATAGGAAGTATCCCTACCTTGACCGCAAACACATAGATGAATACAAGGCCTGTAAAAAATGTAGGAGTCGATGCTCCTATAAATGAAAGGCCTGACGATATATAATCCCAGGGAGAGTAGGGCTTGTAGGCTGAAACTATTCCCAGAGGGACCGCGATCAGAACAGACAGCACTGTTGACGCTATGGTCAGGATCAGCGTAGGTCCCAGTCTCTCAAGGACCATACCCATTACAGGAAGATTCGTCCTGTAAGAGGTTCCCAGATTCCCCTGGAACAGGTTTTGCAGCCACCTCAGATACTGTATGATCACCGGCTGGTCCAGTCCCATCTGTGCCCTCAGGGCTTCCATGTCTTCTTTGGTAGCCATGGGATCGGCCATCAGCATTTCCAGCGGGCTTCCCGGTGCCAGCGAAGACAGAAAGTAGACAAGGATCGTAATTCCGAAAAAGGTAGGAATCGCAATCAACAGGCGTTTAATAACATATTTCGTCATATCATTTTCCCCTCCTGTGCAAGGCGTCAGTCACAGCTTAAGGTCAGCGACAAAAAGCTGTTGATCATGTCGTTAATAATATTACTGATATTATCAGCCTTTGTAAAATATGTCAATGTATCACAACACACATTTATTATTTTTGTAAATGCTGTATATTTTTTGCCTATTTTTTCTACTATATTGACTAATGACTTGCGGTTGACATTCCAAATCAAATGTGTGAGTATATATTAAAAATCATGTATTTGGGCGGTGTATCCGGGTCGATTAATCGCACCGCAGATAAATACTTTATTTATTTTTCAGGAGGATATGAAAATGTCAATTAAACATAATGAGCCTAGATTTACCGATGATGCCACCTTAGCCTGCAGAGGAGCTGTAGAACACCGTGCTACTTGGATGGCTCTTCTCTATGCAGAGGCAAAGAAGATGGGATTGGATGCGGAGAAGATGTGCCGTGAAGCAATAAGCAAATGCGGCCATATACATGGAGAGACACTTTATAAGCCCAAATGTCAGGATCCCGAAAGCGCTGCAGATTTCGGAAAGGTATTCTTCTCGGGACAGGGCGCAAAAAATATGGAGATCGACGTGTTGGAGGCGGATCACGATGAATTAGTGGCCGAGTTCCATCAGTGCCCTCTGGTTCAGGCTTGGGAAAAGCTCGGCTACAGCGGCGAGGAGCTGGAGCTCCTCTGCGACATGGCTATGGACGGAGATCGCGGTATAGCCGATCAGATGGGTCTTGATCTGGATATAGAGAAGACTATAGCTGCAGGTGACGGAGTATGCCGTCTTCACTTCCGCAAGAAGAAATAACAGATAGTATATTTTTATGATCAGATGATATTTTTTAAGGAGATCAATATTGTAACCGGCTGTCAGATCCTTTCTGCTCAGCCGGTTATGAATTATACGAAAATCAAAAAGAGAAAGGCAAATAATATATGCGAGCCTATGAACGCTTTTTAAAATATATAAGTTATGACACCCAATCCGACAGCAGTGCTCCTATTTCCTCTGTTCCATCTACTCCAAAGCAGAAGCTCCTGGGAGCTGCACTTGCCTCAGAACTCAAAGACCTGGGAGTGCAGGATGCATACATGGATGAATACGGCTATGTTTACGGGCATATTCCCGCTTCAAAGGGAAGTGAAGCTCTTCCTGCCTTGGCTCTCATCTCTCACATGGACACTGCCCCTGATATGTCAGGAGCCGACATAAAGGCAAGGATAATAAAAAATTACACAGGAGAGGACATACGTCTTTCCGGGGAAGATGTTCCCGAAAAAGATGCCGTATACACAAGAGTATCAGCCTATCCCATGTTAAAAAATTATGTCGGACAGGATCTCATCGTAACTGACGGCTCTACCCTTTTGGGCGCAGACAACAAGGCGGGCATTGCAGAGATAATGACTCTTGTGGAATTTCTAAAGAGCGAGCCCACCTTCCCTCACCCTCCTCTCAGCATATGCTTTACCCCTGATGAGGAGATAGGCCGCAGCGCCGATCACATAGACACCGAGGCTATACGAGCCTCCTACGGTTATACTGTTGACGGAGGAGCTGTGGGAGACATACAGTACGAGAACTTCAACGCCTCCACCGCTGTTTTGTCTTTCAGAGGCATAAGCGCTCACACCGGCTACGCAAAGGGAGCCATGAAAAACTCCGCTCTTATAGCCGTGGAGTTCCAAAATATGATACCTGCCGACGAAACGCCTGCAAATACCGAGGGCAGAGAGGGCTTCTATCATCTGAATTCCATAAAGGGCAAGGTGGAATGCACTGTCCTTGAGTATCTGATTAGGGATTTCTCGGATGAGGGCTTCAAAAAAAGAAAAGCCTTCATCTCCTCTGTCGCGGATTTCATCAATATGAAGTATGGTGACGGCACTGTGGAATTGACCTTTAAAGACAGCTACTCAAATATGCTTGACATGATCACTCCTTATCCCGAGCTGATTTTAAACGCCGAAAAGGCCATAACAGAGGGAGGTGCCCTGCCTAAAAGCGAGCCTATAAGGGGCGGTACAGACGGCTGCCGCCTGTCCTATATGGGGCTTCCCTGCCCCAACCTCTGTGCGGGAGGGCAGCTCGGTCACGGCAGGCATGAATTTGTTTCTGTTCAGTCCATGGATACTATCGTGGAGATACTTAAAAACCTGGTACGTCTGTTTTCAGAGTAAAGGGATCGAATATAGGATTTTAAGCGAAAAAAAGCTTGAAGCAGGGAGATCTTTGCAATCATCCTTACTTCAAGCTTTTTTAGGGTGGGTAATGGGACTCGAACCCACGACCTTCAGAGCCACAATCTGACGCGCTAGCCAACTGTGCTATACCCACCATATTGATTACGGCCGCTGAGTTCCAACCTCTGTCAAGGCTTGCGCCCCATATGTTGCCCACAAGCAGCACTTTAATCCAAACGAGCCTGAAGGGATTCGAACCCCCGACCCACGGCTTAGAAGGCCGTTGCTCTATCCAGCTGAGCTACAGACTCACTTATCTTCAATAAGATAAGCACTATCTCATGACAGTGCTTATCTATAATAGTAAATATTTTAATTTTTGTCAACTGAATTTTAAGCTTTATATGAAGTTTTTTACTGTTGCTTCAGCTCATAAAATCAGATGTTTCTTCCCAGAGGACGTCCGTTCCTGTCCCTCTCCGGAGCCTTGGGCATTTCCCAGGCATTGTGATCCGTGTGAAGAAGGTGGTGGGCCTTATGTCCGCAGGGCTCTCCCAGGTAATCCTCGTAGAGCTTCTTTACGTCGGCGTTTTCGTGGGAGTATCTGAGATTCATTCCTCTGTCTATGAAGTAAAGGTTCTTTCCTCTCTCAAAGGCCATCTCATAGCCGTCATGTATGGGCTGTCCGCCTCCTCCGACGCAGCCTCCGGGACAGGCCATGACCTCTACAAAGTCATAGTGGGCTTCTCCCCTCTCTATCTTGTTGATGAGCCTCCTTGTATTTCCGAGTCCGCTCACAGCAGCTACTCTGAGCTTAATTCCGTTTATCTCGAATTCAGCCTCCTGAACCTCCGACTCCTGACACTGAGCTCTCACTACCTTGAAGGCATCAGGCTCAGCGTTATTTCCTGTGAGTGTAAAGTAAGCTGTCCTTAAGGCGGCCTCCATAACTCCGCCTGTAGCTCCGAATATAACTCCCGCTCCGGAGCCGTCTTTCATGAGTCTGTCGGGCTCTATGTCCTTAAGGCCTGCAGGAAGCAGATGAGCTGTCCTTATCATCCTGTCCAGCTCTCTTGTGGTGATAACGCAGTCTGTGTCGAAGCCTGCAAACTCATCCACATAAAGCTCCATATTTCTCTCACCCTTCTTGGCAACACAGGGCATTACAGCCACAGAGTATATGTCCTCCGGCTTTCTGCCTATGCTCTGAGCAAAGTAGGTCTTTATAACAGTTCCGAACATCTGCATAGGGCTCTTTGCTGTTGAAAGGTTCTTTACAAGATGAGGGTACTGGCTCTTTATAAATCTTATCCATCCGGGGCAGCAGGAGGTGAACATAGGTCTCTCCTTGAACTCTCCCGATGTGAAGCGCTTTATGAACTCGTTGGCCTCCTCCATGATGGTGAGATCTGCGGAGAAGGTAGTGTCAAACACATAGTCAACGCCCATCTTTTTGAGAGCGTCAAATATCTTGCCGACTGTAGCCTGCTCCCTTGTAAGTCCCAGGGACTCTCCCCAAGCCGCTCTTACGGCAGGTGCCACCTGGACCACTACCACCTTGTTGGGATCCTCTATAGCCTGCCAGAGCTTCTTTGTATCGTCTCTCTCTCTGAGGGCGCCCACAGGGCAGTGAGTGATACACTGTCCGCAGAGGGAGCAGTCCGCCTCATCTATGGTCCTGTTTCCGGAAACATTTACAGTTGAGCGGGCTCCTGTGCCCTCGAGATCCCAAATATTAAGGCCCTGTATCTTGTCACAGACCTGTATGCAGCGCATACATTTGATGCACTTTGCCGAATTTCTTATGAGGGGGAAGTTTTTGTCCCACTCCTGATACTCAAGCCTCTCCCCGAATCTCACATCCTGAATATTCAGGTCGTTTGCTATAGTCTGGAGAGTACAGTTTCCGCTCCTTACACAGGTAGCGCACTTGCAGTCGTGCTGTGAAAGTATGAGCTGGACTGTACGTCTCCTGTCCATCCTTACCTTGGGTGAGTCGGTGTGTACTACCATTCCCTCCTCAACCACATTGTTACAGGATGTAATAAGTCTCTCTTTGCCCTCTACCTCAACCACACAAACTCGGCAGGCCGCTATCTCGTTAAGGCCCTTCCAGTAGCAAAGATGTGGTATAGCAATGCCTACAGAGGCAGCGGCTTCCATTATTGTCGTGCCCTCTTTAACAGACACATTTATTTTGTCTATAGTCAAGCTTACCATAACTTCTCGCGACCTCCCTTAAATATTCCGAAGCCAAAGTGGTCACATCTCAGGCATCTTCCTGCCTCCTGGCAGGCTTCGTTTTTATTCATGCAGTTCTCTATGCCGTCGAAATCCTTTACCCTCTCGCAGGCCTCACGCTCTGTGAGCTCTATCCTTCCGCAGGGTGCATGATCGTCAATATTGGGATCGGGGATCTCAACATCACAGGTTATCTCATGTCTGTATCCCAGATACTCATCAATATTTGCAGCCATTACCTTTGCAGCCGCAACGGCCTTTATAACTGTGGCGGGACCTGAAGCACAGTCTCCTCCCGCAAATACTCCTGGTATGTCCTTGAAGCCTCCGTTGGGAAGAGTAACTATCTTTCCCTTCTCAACAGGTATGCCGGACTCCTCATAATGCTTTGTCTCTATATTCTGTCCTATGGCAACTATCAAAGTCTCACAGGGAATGAACACATCCGGATCCCCGGTGGGAACCACTGAGGCTCTTCCGCCCTTTATCTTTGATATCATCTGGGGCGTTACCCATATTCCCTTTACTTTTCCGTCCTCTGTCTCTATCCTTGCAGGGGCTTTAAGTGTGAGCATCTCAACGCCCTCAGCCATGGCACCCTCTATCTCCGCAGGGAGAGCTGTCATGTCTGCTATCCTTCTTCTGTATACGCAGCTCACCTTCTTGGCGCCGAGTCTGACTGCTGTTCTGACGGCATCCATAGCCACGTTTCCGCCGCCTATGACCGCAACCTCCTGACCCTCCAGGGACTGTGCCTTATTCATTCCCACATTTCTCAGGAAGAATACAGCGGACATAACGCCCTCGGCCTCCTCTCCGTCTATGCCAAGCTTCTTGTCCGTGCTGGCTCCGACAGTGATAAGTACGGCGTCATACTCTTTTCTCAGGTCATCAAGCTTTATATCCGTTCCGACCTTGATATTGTATTTGACCTCAACGCCTGTCTCAAGGATGGCGTTGATATCCTCGTCAAGTCTGTCCTTGGGCAGTCTGTAGTTGGGTATGCCGTAGCGAAGCATTCCACCAAGCTCAGGCAGCATCTCATATACAGTTACCTTGTGGCCCATTATCTGCAGATAATATGCCGCTGAAAGTCCTGAGGGGCCTCCTCCTACGACAGCTATCTTCTTTCCGGTGGATTTTCCGCAGGGAGGCGGGGGGACTTTGCCTGCAAAGTCAGCCGCAACTCTCTTTATACCTCTTATATTTATGGCGTCATCCACCATGTTTCTTCTGCATCTCGCCTCGCAGGGATGCTCACATATAAATCCGCAGGTTGTGGGGAAGGGGTTGTCCTTCCTTATAAGCCTGATGGCATCCGCGTATCTGCCCTCTCTCACGAGAGCGATATATCCCGGAATATCCACATGGGCAGGACAGAGGGCCACACAGGGAACAGGCTGGGTGGTAAGGCAGGTACATCTCCTGTTTTTGACATGCTCCTCATAGTCCTCGCGGCAGTTGGTAATGCTTCTGTATACCATTCTCGCCGCCTCATATCCTATAGCACAGTCTGCTGTCTCCATGATGGATTTCGCGGTATCTTCTATCAGGTCAAGTGTATCCATGTCGGCATCGCCGTTCAAAACATCTGTCAGCATGTGCTTGAGCTGCAAAAGTCCCACCCTGCAGGGAACACACTTACCGCAGGTCTGCGAATGGCTCATCTCGATAAACGCCCTTGTTATGTCAACAGGACAGAGTCCCGGCGGGCTCGCTGTGATTCTTCGCTCAAGATTTTTGTAAAGATCCTCAACTATGAGTTCGGATTTAGTCGGGGTCATTATCTCAAGTCTGCTCATATTCTTTCCTCCATAATGTATACTGTTGACAGAGGGTCAACTGTCGATATTGTACTATATATACATAATGTTGGCAAGGAAAAAGTTTATTTTTATACTGTTTTACCAATTTTTTCAGATGTATGAAATTTTATACAAGGCTGTTTCACTCTACAGAAAAACGTTGCTTATGTAATTAATTGTAAAAAGAATCGACATAAAATTTTTTTCGTAACTTTATGTCGATTCCCTGCCAAATTTTCAAATATTTATTCTTTATTTTTTATATATATTAAAATGTTTATATTTTGACGATGTATTGCCGAACTTTTTTTCTCATGCTTTCTGCTCTTCCTTTATAATATTCGCCAGCTCCGGGAGAGTTTTTTTCCCAAATACCACCCGACTGTCGTTCATCACTGTGCAGGGCACGCTCATGATATTATACTTTTTTCTGTACTCCGGCCAATGTCCAAGGTCAAACATCTCTGCTCTTACCTTCGGAGAAAGGGCTGCAAGCTTTTGAGCCGACATTACCGTCTCAGGGCACATGGTACAGGAAAGAGACACAAATATCTTCATGCTAAGGGGTGCGCTGATATTTTTTATAATGTCCTCCGTTTCTTTCCCGGGGTCTTTTACTCCTGTTGACAGGTTGTATAGTGCGACTATAAAAGAATTGAACTCATGGCCTCCCGGTATGCCGTGAAAGGCTATGCCGGGATCCTCTCCGTCCTCCCTTAGAAGCTTTATCACAGGAAGCTCCATATCCTCTTTCATTTCATTTTCCCTTATCTCACATATGAGCTTCGGGGAAAGATCTTTCAGCTCCTCCATAAAGCCCTTCATCTCCATGGCAAGAGGGCTTTCATCAAGGCAGGCCCTCACTATTACTCTGTCCTCAAATTTTTCAAAGACAGGAATTAACTGAGCCTTTATCTCAGAGGATATGAAGGTTTTTTCTTCAGTGCTCTTAGCGGAGCTCTCCGATGCCTTCTCTGCAGGATCCCCGTATCCCCTTGCTCTCGTTTTTTTATGCTTGAGCTCGGGTATGCTGTACTTATCATGGACAAGGGCCACATATTTTTCCAGGGCTGTGGCTGCTGTAGCTCCGTCAGATACGGCAGTCACCACCTGTCTCAGCTCCTTTACACACACATCCCCTGCGGCATAGACCCCTTCTTTATCCGTTTTCCCGGTACTGTCAGTTATTATGTAGCCCTGATCATTTCTCAAGGGCTCATCTCCCATCCAGGCTGTGTTGGGAACGTAGCCGGCAAAGACAAATACTCCGAAACTCTCGCCTTCCCGAGGTCTGTATACCCGGGTATCACCCGTTTTCCTGTCTGCAAACACAGCATATTCCAAAGTATTTTTTCCGCCCACCTCAATGAGTTCGGTATTGTAACTTACATTTATATTTCCGTACTTTTTTATCTCATCAGAAACCGGCTTGGGGCAGGTGAAATCCTCACCCCTGACTATTATGTTCACTGTCCTTCCGTAGCGTGTCAGGAATATCCCCTCCTCCACTGCGGCAAAGCCTCCACCTATGACAAAGATGTCCATGCCTGTAAAGAACTCACCGTCGCAGGTGGCACAGTAGGCAACTCCTCTTCCCTGAAACTCTTTCTCTCCCTTAAAGCCTATCTTCCTGGGGTTTGCGCCGGTTGCGAGTATGACTCCTATGGTCTCAAATACCCCTGCCGTAGTATGAAGCCTTTTTATGTGGCCTTCAAGCTCCATTGAGAGGACCTCACAGTTTAAAAACTCCGCTCCGAAGGCCTCAGCCTGCTCCCGCATGCCGGAGGTAAGGCTTTTTCCGTCAGTTCTGAAAATGCCGGGGTAATTTATCACCTCCTCGGTTATGTTTATCTGTCCTCCCACCACAGCCTTTTCCATCACCAGCACCTTGCACCCCGCCCTTGCGGTATATATGGCAGCGGAGAGGCCCGCAGGGCCTGCTCCGACTATTATCACATCATATAAGTTTGAAATATCCGTCTTTACTCACCTCCTCTTACCACAGTCCGAAGATTTTTCTCTCTAAGCTCAAATAAGTCCTACAAGATCCAATGAGGGCTTTAAGGTTTTTGCTCCGGGCTGCCACTTCGCAGGGCAGACCTGATCTCCGTGCTCTGCGACAAACTGTGATGCCTGTACTCTTCTGAAAAGCTCGTCCGCATTCCTTCCCACATTTCCCGCTGTTACCTCATAGGCAACTATCTTTCCCTCAGGGTTTATGATAAAGCTTCCTCTCTCGGCAATGCCGTCACTTTCTATCATGACGTCAAAGTCTCTTGCAAGCTTACCGGTGGGATCCGCCAGCATGGGGAACTGAAGCTTCTTTATTGTGTCAGAGGCATCATGCCATGCCTTATGTACGTAGTGAGTATCGCAGGAAACGCTGTATATCTCACAGCCCACTCCCTTGAAGTCGCTGTACTTGTCCGCCAGATCTCCCAGCTCTGTAGGGCAGACAAAAGTAAAATCGGCAGGGTAGAAAAAGAATACGGACCACCTGCCCAAAATATCCTTCTTTTCTATCTCCTTAAATGCTCCGTCAACGTATGCCTGTACCTTAAAATCGCTTATTTCCTTACCTATCAATGACATATTCTATCCTCCTGTATACTTAAAATAAATTGTTTATATTTTTAGTTAGTTTATACTAACTCTGTGATTTGATAATACCGGATAAGGAGATGCTTGTCAATACAAAATAATAATAATTATCATTTTTATTTATTGGATGATCGAGGGCTGTTTATAAAAAATAAAAGCCGCCCGCAAGGCGACTTTTTGCTTTTATACTTTTATACTTTTATGCTTTTGTGCTTTTATGATTTTTTATCCGTACATCTCTTGGTCAAAACTACAGTACCTTTGAGAGGAAGGACTTTAATCTCTCCGACCCGGGATTTCCGAAGAACTCCTCCGGCGGAGCCTCCTCCACGAAGTCTCCCCCGTCAAGGAACATTACTCTGTCGGCCACTTCCTTAGCAAATCCCATCTCGTGAGTAACGACTATCATGGTCATGTGTTCCTTTGCAAGCTCTCTCATAACGGAAAGCACCTCTCCGACCATCTCAGGATCCAGAGCTGAGGTGGGTTCGTCAAAGAGCATGACGTCAGGCTTCATCATGAGGGCTCTGACTATAGCTATCCTCTGCTTCTGTCCTCCGGAAAGCTGATTGGGGAAAGCGTCTCTCTTGTCAAGGAGGCCTACCCTCTCAAGCAGTCTTTCAGCCTCCCTGTTGGCCTCCTCTTCCTTAAGTCCCAGAAGCTTCGTAGGAGCAAGAGTCATATTTTTAAGTATGCTCATATGGGGAAAAAGGTTGAACTGCTGGAATACCATGCCCATCTTTTGTCTCAGCTTGTCAATATCTGTCTTTTTATCGCAGATGTCAGTCCCCTCAAAATATATCTTTCCCGCCGTCGGAGTCTCCAAGAGATTCAGACATCTCAGGAAGGTGGATTTGCCGGAGCCGGAGGGGCCTACTACAAAAACCACCTCTCCCCTCTTTATCTCTGTGGATATATTTTTCAGGACCTCATTGCCATGGAATGACTTTGAGAGCCCTTCCACCTTTATTATGATCTCTTCACTCATGATCCGTCTCCCTATCGCATATCATTCTTTCTAAGATTCTTTTCAAGCCGTCCCACAAGAGCAGTGAGTACGGTCACTGTTATCCAGTAAAATACCGCCACTGTAAAGAGGGGAAGATAAGGATTGTAGGTCCTTGATCTGATTATGTCTCCTCCCTTTGTCAGCTCGTTTATGGCGATGAATCCTGACACAGAGGTCTCCTTTAAGAGGGCTATGAATTCATTGCACAGTGCGGGAAGGACATTTTTTATGGCCTGAGGCAAGATTATAAAAAAGATAGTCTGCCTGTAATTGAACCCCAGAGATCTGCCCGCCTCAAACTGCCCGTTGTCTATGCTCATTATGCCGGATCTGAATATCTCCGCCACATAGGCTCCTGAATTAATTCCGAAGGCGAGGACAGCCGTCATCATCTTTGAGGCGTCAGGCGACACGAAAATGCAGTAGTACATGATCATAAGCTGAACAAGTACGGGAGTACCCCTTATGACAGACAGATAAACTCTGCAAAGTCCGTTCAGTATTTTCAGTTTTCCTGTCTTCTCGTAAGTGGATCTCACAGTTCCCACTATAAATCCCAGGACTATGCCCAAAAGTACCGAAAACAAGGTTATTGTTATTGTGGTCTTAAGTCCGCCCAATATGTATTTCACAAACCTGTCATCAGCGATAAAATTAAGATTGAACTGCTCGGGAGAAAAGTATTGTCCCCACCATGCCGCAACTCCTTCTAACCACTCTGTCATATTTTTTCCCTTTCTACAGACGATACTGCCCGAGCAGAAATCGACCCGGACAGCATCATAATAGCATTATATATTCCTTGATTCAACCTGATATAAGGACCTTTGCGAAATTACTCGGCAGGGATGTACTTGTTCATTATCTCGTCGAGTTTTCCATCCTCCTTGAGCTCTGCTATGGCTGAGTTGAGGCTCTCAACAAGCTCCTCATTTCCCTTTGCCACAGCTATGGCATACTCTTCCTTGTCAAGCTCCTCTCCGGCCTGCTTAAGGCTGTCGCTGTTCTGTGAGAGGAAAACCTTTGCGGGAGCGTTGTCTATAAGTACGGCATCCACCTTACCCTGCTTGAGAGACTCTACAGCCTCGAAATATGTGTTGAAACGGTCAACATTGTCGTCTCCCACAAGCTCACTTGCCTTCAAATCACCGGTGGTTCCTGTCTGAACTCCCACGATGTGATCTGAGAGGTCATCAACGCCTGCAATCTCCTCATTGTCGGCAGCAACAATAAGCATAAGAGCCGACTCCGCATAGGTGTCTGTAAAATCCACGGAAGCCTGACGCTCAGGTGTAACTGATATTGCAGCCATTCCTATGTCGGCCTTTCCTGAAGTCACTGAAGGAATGACAGCGTCAAAAGCCATATCCTCTATCTTTAACTCCATACCCAGCTTGTCAGCTATAGCCTGTGCCACCTCAGGATCTATTCCGATTATGTCGTCGCCGTCATGGTACTCCCAGGGATCAAACTCCGCATTTGTAGCCATGGTGAGAGTGCCTCCTGCAGTCTCAGTCTCTGTCTCCTCTGCGCTCTCCTCTGAGGCTGTCTCCTCGCTTGCGGCCTCAGTCTCCTCTGCTGTGCTCTCAGCCTGTGCCGCTGTAGTCTCCTCTGCAGTATCTGCAGATCCGCAGGCTGCAAGGGAAGCTGCCATAGCTGCGGTAATGATCATAGCCATAAATTTCTTTTTCATAATATCCTCCTCTTTTGTCCGAGCCGAATTGCCCGAAACTTATAAATGAATTTTTATTCATATAATTGTATATTTAATACTCAGCTATTATACACTATAAAATAAAAAATTCAAGCCCTTTTACTATATAATTTATATTTTTTTGTTTTTTCAAAGAAAACAGAGCCAAATATGCTTAAAAGTATTAAAATAAATCTTATTAAAGGCATGCAGATCCCGGAGGTAAAAAATGACAGCAGCAGATCCCACAGTTTTCTTTTCAGGCATCCTCCTTGCCCTCATGGAGACAGCAAAACAGCTGTTCTTATATTCAGTTGTGTTTGAGGGGAATTATAACGTATGGTATTTCCCCTTTCAGCTCTGCTCTGTTCCCATGTACCTGTGTATCTTTTACGGCGTTGCAGGCTTCTTTTTAAAAAGCTGCACATCGGATGCTCTTTCCCGCCCCCTTTATGAGGCAAGGAAGATCTCTATCACCTTTATAAGAGATTTCGGGCTCCTTGGAGGCATTATGGCTCTGGCTGTGCCTGACGGTTTTACTTGGGCTGATTATCCTCTTTTGACCCTCCACGGCTATGTATGGCATATCATACTGATATTTTTGAGCATCTACGCCTACAGGCGCAGACTCGGTTACGAAAGGATAGGAGATTTCGTAAAAACAGTGCCTCTTTTTTGTTTTTTGGCCGCCGTGGCGGAGCTTTTAAACATCAGTCTCAGCTCCGAGGGGGCTGACTGTGATATGTTTTATATCTCCCCCTATCATCTTAGCTCCCAGCCGGTCTTTTCTCACATAGACCGCGCAGTGGGAAGGATACCCGGAATATTCATCTATCTCTTCTGCATACTTCTGGGAGCCTTCCTTATACACTGCATGTTTTATCTCATCTCAAGGCACTTTGAAAAAAAATAAAGCCGAGGGCTTGATAAGGCTCTCGGCTCAATTCTCTATTTTTCCAGGGGACCGTCATATCCCATCACTCCGCCTATATTTACAGTCTCATATCCGGACTTGTCAAGGAAGATGCAAGCCCTCTTGCTTCTGGCTCCGCTTCTGCAGTATACAAACAGAGTCTTTTCCTTGGGAAGCTCTCCGTCCATCACTGCCTTGGGAAGCTTGTCAAGAGGTATGTTCAGGCTGCCGCCCACATGTCCGTCCGCATATTCTCCCTCACTCCTCACGTCTATAAGGAGACTGTTTTCAGTTTCGGAATACATTTTGAGACCTGTTTTAAGGTCGGCTGTGTTTTTCATTTTTCGGATCTCCTCCCTTTCTCTTATTTTTCTCTACATTCTCTCCGGTGCCTCAAAGCCCAGCACATCCGTACACTTTGTAAGTACATCCCTTGTCAGAGAGAGAAGGGAAATGTAAGCTCTCTTCTTTGCTTCATTTTCCTCTGAGAGTATCTTTGTCTCATGGTAAAAGCTGTTGAAGGCATTGGATATCTCATAGATATACTGGCAGATCTTGTGGGGCGCCAATTCTCTCCAGGCAAGCTCCATGACCTCATTATATCTTGTAAGGAGCAGGGCAAGGTCCTTTGAAGCCTTGGACTCGGCTACCGCCTCCGTTGAAACGCAGCCCTTAGGAAGCTCGTTTCCCTGTTCACAGTATTTTTTCATTATGCTTGATATCCTGACCATGGAGTAAAGTATGTAGGGTCCTGTGTTTCCCTCGAAGCTTGTGAATCTGTCAATATCAAAAATATAATCCTTTGAGGCCTGATTTGACAGATCTCCGTATTTAAGAGCGGCAAGACCTACCGTCTTTGATATCTCACGGGCCTCCTCGTCCGAGATGTCCTCCTCGCTCCTGTTTTCCCTTATCTTCTCGTATACCTTTTCGTTTATCTCATTAACCAGGGCGGAAAGTCTCAGCACTCCTCCCTCTCTGGTCTTAAAGGGCTTTCCGTCTTTTCCGTTCATGGTGCCGAAGCCGAGGAAGGTAAGTCCCTCATCCTCTCTGACTATCCCCGCCTTTCTTGCCACCCTGAAAAAGCTTGTGTAATGCAGGCTCTGTCTCTGATCCGCAATATATATGTAGGCATCCGGGCTGTAGAGCTTTTCTCTCTCTATGAGGGTAGCCAGATCCGTAGTTGCATAAAGGCTTGCACCGTCAGATTTTCTCACTATGCAGGGGGGCAGCTCTTTTGTGTCTCCCTCCTCGCTTATATCAACTACCAAGGCCCCCTGAGACTCGTAGGCTATGCCTCTCTCCTCCAGGTCCTTGAGCATGTCAGGTATATATTTTTGAACATCCGACTCGCCCTTCCATAGGTCAAAGCTGACATTCAAGCTGTCATAGTTTCTCTTGAGGTCAGGGATGCTCAGCTCCATTATACGCTTCCATATCGCCATGCACTCACTGTCGCCTGACTGAAGCTTTTCCGTAGCTGCAAGGGCTCTCTCCTTAAACTCCAAAGCTCTCTCGGTAAGCTCCCCGTTCTCGTCCTTTTCTTTTGATTTTGCCGAAGCGGCAGGGTATATCTCCTCCAGATCGGAAAGGTCAAACTCTGTCTGATTCCTGTCCTTTAACTCCTCTATGATAAGTCCCATCTGAAGTCCCCAGTCTCCCAGATGTACATCTCCTATCATGCGGTTTCCCATAGCGGCTCCGAGGCGCTTTATGCTCTCACCTATGACAGCTGATCTCAGATGTCCGACATGGAGAGGCTTAGCCACGTTGGCTCCGCCGTAGTCCACTATTATAAGAGGCTTAGCGCCATTCTTTTCCTCCACGGAGGAAAGGCCCATATTTTCATCCGCTGCCATTTCAGTAAGGTAGCTTGCGACAAATCCCTCCGAAATATCCAGATTTATGAAACCGGGCATTACCGCCTCAGCCTTTTTGAAGCAGTCCGACTCCTTGAGATTTTCCACCACTGCTTCGGCTATGTCTATGGGCTTTTTGTGCATAGCCTTTGCCAGGGCCATAGCTCCATTGCACTGATATTCGCAGAGGTCGGGTCTGTTTGATATATTCACTCTTCCAAAGCTGCCGTCAAAGCCCGCCTTTTCAAAGGCCTCCGACACTTTGCTGTTTAATACTTCAGTTATACTCTTCATAATTTTTCCCTTATAAAACGAATTGCATGATATTACTCATGCAATTCAAAAAATCATCTGAACTTTTTTCCCGAGTCAAACTCTCCATTAAACTCTTGAGAGATACTCTCCTGTACGGGTATCTATCTTTATCTTGTCTCCCATGTTTACGAAGAGGGGAACTGCAACCTGAGCTCCGGTCTCTACGGTTGCGGGCTTTGTAGCGCCTGTAGCTGTATCTCCCTTGAATCCGGGCTCTGTCTCTGTGACCTCAAGCTCAACAAACATAGGAGGCTCAACAGAGAATACATTTCCCTGATAAGAGTTTACCTTGCAAATATCGTTCTCCTTTACAAACTTCATTGCATCTCCTGCAAGCTCTGCAGAGATAGCCATCTGATCATAGGTCTCAGTGTTCATGAAGTTGTACTGATCTCCGTCCTGATAGAGGTACTGCATATCTACCTTGTCTATACGAGCTGAGGGGAATTTCTCAGTGGGTCTGAAAGTTCTCTCCACAACTCCTCCGTTTATCACATTTTTAAGCTTTGTTCTGACGAAAGCAGCTCCCTTTCCAGGCTTAACGTGCTGGAACTCTATTATCTGAACTACCTGTCCGTCGATCTCAAGTGTAACACCGTTTCTAAAATCACCTGCTGATATCATATTATCCCTCCCGGATCAATTAATTGTTTTTCAATCTGTAAAAATTCTATACTAATATATATTAAACTCGCTTTAAATTCAAGTATTTTCGCGGTTCCCGAGAAATTTTCAGGAATTTGCACATCCTCTCTGCGGGCTTTTTCCTTTTTTTTGCCTCCTTCTGTAGGAAGCAAGGATAAATCTCTCCGGTATGCGCTTTAACCTTATTTTAAAAATATCCGTGGACCTGTCCACCGGGTCAACTAAAAGAGAGCTTAGCCCCGCTCTCTTTGCCCCCATTATGTCTGTAAATATCTGATCACCCACAAAAAGTGTCTTTGAGGGCTCCGAACCCATAGCTGCACAGGCCTTTAAATAGCCTACCCTTGAGGGCTTTCGTGCATTGCATATATATCCTGTGCCCACAGCCTCCGCAAAGCTTCTCACTCTCTCCAGGCCGTTGTTACTTAGGACCATGGTCTTTATGCCCGCCCTTGAGAGTTCTTTAAAAAGCTCCTTTGCCCTTTCATCCGCCGGAGCTCCGTGAGGTACCAGAGTATTGTCTATGTCAAATATAACTGAGCCAAGCCCCTTCTCTTTCATTATCTCAGGGAGCTTCTTTGACATGCCGTAGAAGTCGCAGCTGTAGTTGTCAGGATAGAAAAAGCTTAATATTCCCATGATCACGCTTCACCCTTGTTGTCTTCAGGCTTTGAAGTATCGGCCTTGCTGTGAGACTTCAACAGCTTGCCCACCTCCTCGATAAAGGTGTTCACATCCTTAAACTCTCTGTACACAGAAGCAAATCTGACATAGGCGACCTCATCTGTCTCCTTGAGCTTTGACATCACCAGCTCACCTATGACCGAGGAAGATATCTCCTTGTCCTCCATGCTGAATATGCGGTTTTCTATCTCGTCTATCATAGCCGCCACCTGCCTTGAGGATACCGGTCTCTTATGGCAGGATTGAACTATGCCTCTCTCTATCTTTGATCTGTCGTAGGCCTCTCTTGTATTGTCCTTTTTTATCACCATAAGAGGCATGGTCTCAGGTTTTTCGTAGGTGGTAAACCTCTTGCCGCAGACTATGCACTGGCGTCTTCTCCTTATGGCGCTGTTTTCGTCAGCGGGCCTTGAGTCTATCACCTTCGTATCCTCCGCATTACAAAACGGGCACTTCATCAACTGTCTCCTCCTTGATCAATTCTCCTTTGGCATCCAGGTAAAACAAAACGGATACCAGCTGCATATAGGGAGCCAGCCACAGAATGGCTATCCCCAAAGTTATGTATACAATAAATATCCACGGCAAAAAGCTGAGGCTTATAAGAAAAAGCCTTATGCGTCTCTTTCTCATCAGCCTGAAGCTCTCCCCGAGGGCCTCGAAGATCCCTGAATCGGGGCGATCCGTGCGTATATATAGATTGAAGGAAAAGCCCCAGAAGATATAATAGTACAAAATATAGCAAAGTACGGCTATAGAGATCAGCACTGCGGGGTGCAGGCCCCTGTCCACTCCCAAATCAAGAGCAGTATTTATGCCCTCCAAAAGTGCAAAGCCTGCTGCGCTTACCATTATATATGAGATCATAAATCTGAAAGGTCTGCTTCCTCTCTCAAAGGCGAAAAAAATGTCTTTTATCGAGCACTGTCTCTTCCTTCCTATATTCAAGGCAAGTTTGTACTCTCCCGCCATAAATAATATCAGGAGGACTACCGCCCCTATCAGGAAGAGGGCTGTTATGATCGCCGCTCCTGCTGTTGCCGCCGCACTGTTCCCGTAAATTCCCGGTCGATTTTCGCTCAGCACGGCCCCGTAAAAGCTCATAAAGGCAATGATAAGGCAGGCGGCTACGGAAAGACCGCTGATAAATGATGCTCCTATTACTGTCCCGTACTTCCCCAGAAGTCTCTGTCTTGCTATTTTCTTATAATCTCGTGATCGCAGTTTCTTCATTACAACATGCCTCCCCCTGACATAAGAAAGCCCAGGTACATAACATAGACCCCAAATATTATAAATATTACCAGGCCTATGACAAGACCTATGACAGAGCATATAAGTCCGCCTACAGCCACAGAGTGCATCTTGCCCTCTCCCCGTGAGAGGAGGGCAAAGCATATTCCCAGGCCTCCGAATATTATGCCCATAAGAAAAAGGGATGTAACTACAGCAAGTATGCCCATAATAAGCGATGCCGTAGCCATGCCGTTGGCCGCGGAGGATACTGTCTTATTAAGTTTTTCAGTGCTGTTGCCTTCCATTTATCCCTCCAAATCCTCATCAGTACAGACAATATCATCAAGGTGATGAATAATGTAAAAATTCTACTACATAAGGTTATTTTATTCAAGGGCTCAAAAATCAGTCTCTTTTAATTAAACTCTTTTTATGCATTTTAAAGAGTTTTTTGATTGCTCTTATATAAAACACTTGTTATAATAATTATAAGAAACATTTATAGGAGGTAGAGCCATGAAGAGAAATGCCTTTTCAGAGAGCGCTGTGGTGGAAATGTCCCGCAGAGTGATCAGGAATTTCTACAATCTTGACAGGAATGCACTGCTCCCTTATCTTTCTGACGGCTTCATGTGGATCGGGGCCAATGATGAGCATTGGGCGGAAAATCTCGGAATATTTTTTGACTCTCTCAGCAGGCTTCCGGGCGTTTCTCCTGTCACTATCTCGGATGAAGAGTATCATCTGCTGTTCCATGAGAGAAATATATGGATACTTTACGGAAGACACAAGGCTACTTCGACCCCGGAAAACGGTCCGGTAAAGCATGCCCATATGAGATTTACCCTTGTATGGAGAAAATATGAAAACGAGCTGAGGCTTATACACATGCACGCCTCCAATTCCGGCGACATACCTCTGAAGCAGTTCCCCTCGGAATACGGTGAGGCCGCTCCGGAAAATGCTCCTCTTATGGAGCACTTCAAAAAGCTTCTCAGTCTGCCTTCCGCATCCAAAAAACTCATGTTCAAAGATCTGAACGGTGTCCACAGATTTCTTCTCCCCGAGGAGGTTATCTATCTTGAGGCCGATCTTCAGAGAACCGTGATACACACAAAGGAAGGAAGCTTTCCTGTACACGGTTTGATCTCCGAAATAGAAAAATCAATGCCTGAAAGCTTTTACAGGATACACAAAAGCTATCTCTTGAACTCCTCCTATGTTGACAGCATATTCCGATATAAGGCAAAGCTTAAGGACGGCATACTGCTTCCCATAGGCCGTGACAGATATATGGACTTTAAGCGCTACCTGTCCTCTAAGCATTCATAGAATAAAAACTCACACATAATAAAGCTGCTGTGCCCAATGATAACTATCACTGTGGCGCAGCAGCTTCTTATTTATGTTCTACTTGCAGAGCTCGTATATGGCCTCCGCATATATTTTTGCGGCAGTCTTCATCTCCTCGATTATCATAAACTCATCAGCTCCGTGCATGTGGGTGTCGGTAGTGTCTCCCACAGCCCCGAAGGCAACTCCGTTTTTAAGTTCATGGACGTAAGTCCCTCCTCCTATTGCGAGGCACTCTCCCTTTTTCCCTGTATATTTCTCATAGCAGGCAAGAAGAGTCTTTACAAAGTCGGAATCTCCGTCCACAACATGGGCAGGGAGGAAATCTGTCTCCACATCGAAGCCCTTTTCCCTCACAGACTTCTCTGCAGGCTCCACACAGTTTTCATGGTTGGAGGAGGCACAGGTGCGGGCATCCCACTTTGCATAGAGCTCCTTTTCCGTCATCTCAAATATATCCAAGCTGCAGGTAGTGGCGTGAGAGACCTGGTCGCTCATCTTTATTCCTATTCCTGAGCCGTCGGTTACACCATAGGGGAAGAGCTCCAAAAAGTTCAGAAGAGCTGTCCTTCTCTCGCTCTCATCAAGAGGGAGCTTTGCCACAAGTGTGCAGAGGGCTATGGCCGCATTCTTTCCGTTCTCAGGCGTGGAGGCGTGAGCTCCCTTTCCCTCTGCGGCTATTACCACAGATCCCTCATTTTCACTGAAGGAAAACTTTACTCCTGTATCCTCCTCCAATTCCTTAGCATGGGGAAGGATATCTGACAGAGGAAGTCCGCAGACAGCCGCCTCCGCCTTTCCGGGAACTATATTTACAGTAGTTCCGCCCTTTATGTATATGAAATCTCTATCCTTAAGCTTACCGTCAAAGCTCTTTGTAATGCTTCCTCTGAACTGTCCCTTCTCCACATTTATAAGAGGGAATTCTCCGTCAGGGGAGAAGGTCATGGGGGCCTCCTTCTCTATGGCATAGTAATGCTTTATGTCAGAGCTTCCGCACTCCTCGTCGGTTCCCAATATAAGTCTGCAGTTTCTTGAGAGGGGAAGTCCCAGCTCCTTTACCGCTCTCATGGCATAGAGGGCGCACATGGCAGGGCCCTTGTCGTCGGATGTACCTCTTCCGTATATCCTTCCGTCCTTCACTATAGGCTTGTAGGCCTCTGTAACCGTCCAGCCGTCTCCTGCAGCCACAACGTCCATATGAGCCAGAATGTCCAGACCGCTCTCCTTATCATTCATATCCACGGCCGCCACATAATTATCATAGTTCGTCACATCAAATCCGTATTTCTCGCACAGATCCATGGCCTCGTTGAGGGCCTTGAAGGGTCCCTCTCCGTAGGGCTTTCCCTCCTCGTACGCTCCCTTTTCAGAATTGACAGCGCAGAGCTTCATAGTATCCGCCACCATCTCGTCTGTATGCTCATCAATAAACTTGCTTAACCTTTCGCTGATATCCATATATGTCCTCCTGCAAATTCAGTTTTAAATATTATAGTATATTCTCTTAAAGGGCGCAATCAACATAAATCTCGTTTTTATGTCAGATATGGGGATCAATTCCTTCCGAATTCCGAAAGCTTAAGGCCCTCGTTTCTCTCAAGCACCATCTTTACGCTCCACTCGTGGGCAAACAGAAGGAGGGGATTTCCTTTGAGGTCCTTGACCTTCTTCATATCCGAGGTTCCGTTTATCCTCTCAAGATCCACCTCTGAAGTTTTCTCCACCCATCTTATGTACTCGTAGGGAAGCTGCTCAAGTTTTACCTCAACATTGTACTCGGCCTTGAGCCTGTAGGTAAGCACTTCAAACTGCAGCACGCCCACAACGCCTACGATTATCTCCTCCATTCCGGTGTTGAACTCCTGGAATATCTGTATGGCTCCCTCCTGAGCGATCTGGTTTACGCCCTTAAGGAACTGTTTCCTCTTCATTGTATCTATCTGGCGAACCCTTGCAAAGTGCTCCGGGGCGAAGGTGGGTATACCCTCAAAGCTGAATTTCTCATTTGAGACGCAGAGGGTGTCTCCTATGGAATATATTCCCGGATCGAAAACTCCTATGATATCTCCGGCATAGGCCTTCTCTATTATCTGCCTGTCCTGAGCCATCATCTGAGTGGGCATTGTAAGCTTTATCTTCTTTCCTCCCTGAACATGATTTACCTCCATGCCGGCCTCATACTCTCCCGAGCATATGCGCATGAAGGCTATCCTGTCACGGTGGGCCTTGTTCATATTGGCCTGTATCTTAAAGACAAAGGCTGAAAACTTCTCAGTGAAGGGGTCTATCAGTCCCTTGTCACTCATTCTGGGAAGGGGCGAGGTGGTCATTTTCAGAAAGTGCTTTAGGAAAGTCTCCACGCCGAAGTTTGTGAGAGCCGAGCCGAAGAACACAGGGGATAGCTTTCCCGCCCTTATCTTCTCAAGGTCATACTCGTCCGCAGCTCCGTCCAAAAGCTCTATGTCCTCTCTGAGCTTTTCAAGATTTGCTATTCCGAGAACAGAGTCAAGCCCCTCATCCTCCAAGCCGTACTGAGTGCTCTCCAGTTCCTTTGCTCCTCCGGCTTCCGCCTTGAAGGTGGTTATCTTCTCTATATCTCTCTCATATACTCCCTTGAAGTTCTTGCCGCAGCCTATAGGCCAGTTCATGGGGCAGGTATGTATGCCCAGGACCTCCTCTATCTCCGACAGAAGCTCGAAGGGGTCTCTTGCCTCACGGTCAAATTTGTTTATGAAGGTAAAAATGGGTATACCTCTCATGACACAGACCTTAAACAGCTTTATGGTCTGGGCCTCCACACCCTTTGATCCGTCTATGACCATGACAGCGGAGTCCGCCGCCATAAGTGTACGGTAGGTATCCTCCGAGAAGTCCTGGTGTCCCGGTGTGTCCAATATGTTTATGCAATAACCGCCGTAGTTAAACTGCATAGCCGAGGAGGTGACGGAGATACCTCTCTCCTTCTCTATCTCCATCCAGTCGGAGACGGCATGCTTTGCGGCCTTCCTTCCCTTCACGGTTCCCGCCAGGTTTATTGCCCCTCCGTAGAGAAGGAACTTCTCCGTAAGTGTAGTCTTTCCCGCATCCGGGTGGGATATGATGGCGAAGGTACGCCTTTTTTCTATCTGTCCTCTGATTTCCTTTTCGTTATCCATATTTCCTCTGTTCTCGTGGCTCGCCTCGTGAGCCTGACCTGTATGATTCAATTTTTCTGATGTTTTTTGCCGAAAAATAATTTTACAACATTAGCCTGAGTTTAACAAGGTATTTCTAATATGCCTGCAAAGAGATTGACAAAACCCCGGGGGTTAAGTTAATATAACAGTTGAAAATTGCGTGTGGATTTTTCCTGACATTTGATCACTTTTTCGCCACTCGGTTACTGTCTGTGACCCGGTGGTTTTTTTATGCTTTTTTTGAGAGGTGTTTTATGAATGAGAATTTTATGAGAGAAAAGCCTGTGACCGGACTTATATTTTCACTGTCCATGCCTATGGTACTCTCCATGCTGATAAACTCACTTTACAATATCGTGGACAGCCTTTTTGTGGCCCGCATAAGTGATGAGGCAATGACAGCCCTGTCCCTTATCTATCCTGTGCAGAATTTTATAAATGCGGTGGGAATAGGTTTCGGAGTAGGTATAAGCTCGGTGATCGCCGTAAATCTTGGCGCAGGCAATAAGTTCAGGGCTGATGAGGCCGCATCTGCAGGTATGGCTCTGTCATTTCTTCACGGCATCCTGTTGACTGTATGCTCAATTATTCTTATGCCCGCTTTTCTCAGGTCCTTTACCTCCGATGCCGAAGTTATAAGTCTTGGTTTAAAATATTCCCTGATAGCCTTCTCCTTCTCTGTGATCATCAGCCTAAGCATGGCCCTTGAAAAGATATTTCAGGCCGTGGGAAGGATGAAGATAACTATGGCAGGACTCCTTCTCGGGTGTATTGCAAATATCATTCTTGATCCCATACTTATCTTCGGCTTGGGGCCCTTTCCCAAGCTGGGAATAGAGGGTGCGGCACTTGCCACAGGCTTGGGACAGACTCTGACCTTTTTTATATATTCAGCAGCCTACTTTAAGCTTGGCATACCTGTAAAGATCAAAAGAGAGCTGATGTTCAGTTCCTCATCAATACCCGGAAGGCTGTACTCTATAGGGATACCCGCCATACTTAACATAGCCCTTCCCTCAGTATTGATAGCCGCACTGAATGGTATTCTGGCAGCATTTTCAAGCGTCTATATACTGATACTCGGAATTTATTATAAGCTTCAGACCTTTCTTTATATGCCTGCAAACGGACTGGTTCAGGGAATGCGCCCTCTCATAGGCTTCAATTATGGCGCCGGAGAAAAGAAAAGAGTAGAGAGAATATATGATACAGTGCTTCTGTTTAGCGGTGTGATCATGCTTATAGGCACAGCCATATGTCAATTTGTTCCCGAAGCACTCATGTCATTTTTCACAGGAAGCCCGGAAACGATAGCGGAGGGCGCCAAGGCCCTCCGCATAATAAGTGCAGGTTTTATAATATCGTCTGTATCCGTAACCTCATCCGGAGCTTTGGAAGGTATAGGGAAGGGGTTCGCCTCCCTCATCATATCCCTGTGCAGATACACAGTTGTTATCCTCCCCGCAGCCTTTCTTTTAAGTTCCGTTTCAGGCCCTTCAGGTGTATGGCAGGCCTTTCTTCTTACTGAGGCTGTCACCGCCCCGGTCTCATATGTCGTTTACAAAAAGGCACTGAGATCGTAAGATCAGGTTACGCTATCTTATATATCCATCCCTCGGGAGCCTCTACAGTGCCAAGCTGTATTCCTGTGAGGGTATCATAGAGTTTTTTGGTTACAGGACCTGCCTCCTCAAGGCCCTTTCCGAAAACTATGTCTCTTCCATGGTCGTTTATGACTCCCACCGGCGAGATCACCGCTGCGGTTCCGCACATTCCGCACTCCGAGAAGTTCTCAAGCTCAGCGAATTCGACCTTCCTCTCCTCCACCTTAAGTCCAAGCATATGCTCTGCCACATAGACTATGGAGCGCCTTGTAATTGAGGGAAGTATACTGTCGGATTTGGGGGTCACAAGAGTCTTTTTATCCTCGGTAATGAAGTAGAAGTTTGCTCCTCCCGACTCCTCCACATACTTTCTCTCGGCAGGATCAAGGAAAAGATTATCCGCATATCCCCGTGAGGCAGCCTCCTCGTGAGCGTGCATGCTCATGGCATAGTTGAGTCCTGCCTTTACATGGCCTGAGCCTTTGGGAGCTGCCCTGTCAAAGTCACTTACCATTATAGCCACAGGCTTTGCTCCGCCCTTGTAGTAAGGTCCTACAGGCATAACTATCATTCTGAATATGTACTCATCAGAAGGCTTCACTCCAATCACAGGGCCGGAGGCAAACATATAAGGTCTTATATAGAGGGATGCCCCGCTTCCGTAGGGGGGAACGTAGCCTATATTTGCCTTAACTGTCTCCTCAAGCACCTCCAAAAATTTATCTTTGGGAAAAGGAGGCATGCAGAGATACTTAGCCGTATTGTACATTCTCTCCGCATTGAGATCAGGCCTGAAGCATACTATATCTCCATTTACTGTCTCATAGGCCTTAAGTCCCTCAAAGCATTCCTGGCAGTACTGGAGTATGCCTGCGCACTCGTTTATCCTTACCTCGGGGTCATCCGACATGTGTCCCTCCTGCCATTTCCCCTCCTTGTACTCAGCCACATATCTCCAATCGCAGGGCCTGTAAATAAATCCCAAATTCTTCCAATCCAAATCCTTAAGCTCTCTCATAAGCTTCCTCTTCCTTTCACTCACACATACCTAAAGGTTTATTTATGAAAATGTTAAATTGATTATACGACAGAGTGAAGATATGGCAAGCTAATACTTTTATATTATTAAAATAAGTAATATAAAACATAACTTTCATAAAAGAAAGTTATGTTTTATATAATTCCTGAAATATACTCCTCAGTCTGCCGTAAGCTTACAGAAACATGTCCTTAGCAAAATACATACTTCTGCAGCCTGTCAAAGGCCTCCTTCACCCTCTCAAGGGGCAGAGCCAGATTCATCCTTATGTTCCAGGGCCCGTTGAAGGCCTTTCCTGTCTGCCAGAATACTCCGACCTCATAGCCTGCATGCAATACATCCTCCAGGCTCTTTCCATGTTCTCTGCAGTACTCTTCACAGTCTATAAACAGCATATAGGTTCCCTGAGGCTTTGAGACCTTTACTCCCTTCAAATTCTTTTCTATAAAGTCGCAGCCGTAGCTTATGTTTTCTCCCAGAACTGTCAGGAGCTCGTCAAGCCACTCATAGCCCTCCTTCTTGTAGGCCCCTATAAGGGCATACATGGACATAAGGTTCATGCTGTTGTAGTGGGACAGGGAGCTCTCCTTAAGGAGCCTGTCATTTAAAGTCCTGTTGTAAATTATGTGATAGCTTCCTATAAGTCCTGCCAGATTGAAGGTCTTTGAGGGAGCATACAGAGCTATAGTGCGGTTCTTGGCGTCTTCGGACACGGATTGAGTGGGGATATGGTGATTTCCGTAGAGTATCATATCAGACCATATCTCATCGGAGATAACATATACATCGTGCTTTTTGAATATGTCCATGGCCTTTTCTATCTCCTCTTTCTCCCACACACGCCCTGTAGGATTGTGGGGCGAGCAGAATATGGCACAGTGTATCTTGTTGTCGATTATCTTTTTTTCCATGTCCTCATAGTCCATGCGCCACACATTCTTTTCGTCCTTTTTAAGAGGGCTGTGGACTATATGATATCCGTTGTTGTTGAGCACATTGGTAAATCCCAGGTAGGTGGGAGAATTTACAAGCACATTGTCTCCCTTTGAGCAGAGCACTGAAAGAGCTGAGGAGACTCCTCCAAGAACACCGTTCTCGTATCCTATATTCTCTCTCTCAAGGCCCTCCACATTATTTCTTCTTTTCTGCCACTCTATGATCCCATCAAAGTATTCGTCTCTGGGAGCAAAATATCCGTACAAGGGATGCTTTGCCCTCTCTATCATGGCCTCCGCCACTGTAGGCACGGTGGCAAAATTCATATCCGCTATCCACATGGGTATTATGTCAAATCCCTCTCTGACCTTGATGTCTCTTCCAACTGCTGAGACCATATTTCCGGGCACCGCATCTACGGCTATGGCGTCCCTTCCCTTTCTCTCGATCACACTCGTAAAATCATACTTCATTTAAGCTCACCTCTCCTGTTGTTATTATTGTATTTCGGTCATAATTATGACCTCTTATTTCATTCTAATCCCACCGGTTCAAATATTCAACATAAATTAAAAAGCCTGATTTTATCTTATCAAAATATAAAGACAGGCCACTTAAGGCCTGCCTTACACAAGTCCGGTTTCCCGTCCTGTTTTCATATTTCAATGAAAATTTATTATGAGTTTTTCATCACAACGCTCTCTATTACATCCGCCGCATGCTCGCAGGCATCGGCGCACTTCTCGAGATAGGCGTATATCTCTCTCCATGCTATTATGTGAAGAGGATCACTGCTCTCTGTGTGGAGCCTTCTCATGCTGTCTATGAACAGCTTGTCGGATTTCTCCTCCAGATCATTTATCTCTATGATAAGCTTTTTGAGCTCCTTGGAATGCTTGAAGTCGGCAAACTCCTTCAAGAGTCCTGCAACTCCCTCACAGCACTGAATGACAACTTCCGTCATCTTTAAGGCATCCGGCTCTATGGAGTCCACATTGTTGGTGTATACTCTCATAAGCACGTCCTCGATCTTGTCTGTGATATCGTCTATATCCTGGCTGAGAAGGACTATGTCCTCCCTCTCTATAGGGGGAATAAACTCCTTTGCAAGCTTGTCAAGCATTTCATGCTTTTTCATATCACCGCTGTTCTCTATCTTATGTATGGCCTCCAGGTGTTGAGAAAGCTCCTCGGGTTTAAAGTTCTCCAAGACATCCTTCAACAGGTGAGCCGCTCTGCATGATTCCTCAGCGCATGCGACAAAGTTGTTGAAATAGTATGCATCCTGCTTTTTTGACATTTCCAGATCCTCCAAATCAATCGTTAAATAGGCTTTAAGCTTTGAATCGGTCTCCTTCTTAGAACAGAGCCATGAAAAGCTTTGCCATTACATAGCTGATAAGCCCGCAGCCCGGAAAGGTAAATATCCATGTAAGCATCATATCCCTCACCACTCCGAAGTTGATAGCTGATATCCTTTTTACAGCGCCCACACCCATGATGGCGCTGGTCTTTGTGTGGGTAGTTGACACAGGAATTCCGAAAACGCTGGAGAGCAAGAGACATATGGCTCCTGCCAGGTCTGCCGAAAATCCCTGATATTTTTCCAGCTTGACCATGTCCATTCCCACTGACTTTATGATCTTTTCTCCACCCACACTGGTTCCGAGTCCCATCACCGTACTGCAGAGTATCATAAGCCACACAGGTATGGTCATGCCCTGTACGCTGTCCTGACCGTTGCAGAAGGCCAGTCCCAAAAACAGGACACCTATAAACTTCTGTCCGTCCTGAGCTCCGTGCATAAAGCTCATGAAGGCGGCTCCGAATATCTGGGCCGGCTTGAAGAAGTCATTGGCCTTTCTCCTGTCTACACCTGCGCACAAAACCATAATAAACTTGCATATGACCCAGCCCATGAAAAAGCCCAGGGCAAGGCTTAAAACAAGTCCGTAGAGGACTTTTACCCACTCGTTAAAATTGATACCCTCCACGCCGTTTCTTATGGCAATGGCGGCTCCTGTGAGTCCCGCAATAAGGCTGTGGCTCTCGCTGGTGGGAATACCGAACTGAGAGGCTGCCACACTGTAGACAACTATGGAGAACAGCGCTGCACACAGAGCGATAAGGGCGGTGTTTGTGTCTCCTCCGAAGTCCACCATGTTACTGATGGTGGATGCCACAGAGCTGTTGATCCTGGTCATGACGAGAACGCCTGCAAAGTTGAAAACCGCACTCATGAGTATGGCGCTTTTTGCCCTCATACATCTTGTGGTGACGCAGGTCGCTATGGCATTGGGAGCGTCAGTCCATCCGTTTACAAAGATTACCCCCAATGTCAAGGCCACAGTGATCATCAGTACAGGGTTGGAGATGACCTCGGTGAAAAATTCGGAAAATGAAATCATATAAGCTCCTTTTTTTTATTTTTAAACACAAAAATAAGGCGGTTGAAGTGAAAATCTCTCTTGCATAATTTCAATCATACAAATCGCATTTCCGGATTTCATCTTCCCCCCGCCGATTTATTCTAACTTGCTTATTTTTAACCCAAATTTAACAAAAATATAACATTAACCTTTTGTTCTGTCAATAAATTATCTCAAATCTTCCTATCCGAAGACCTCGTCCAATATCTCTGCCGCAGCCTCCTCCTTTGTCATTATAGGCAGTTCTGTTATGCTGTCCTCCTTTATTATGGTAATGACATTTGTATCTGTGCCGAAGCCTGCTCCCTTTGTGTTGAGGTCGTTTGCTATTATCATGTCGGCATTTTTCTTTGTAAGCTTCTTTTCAGAATTCTCTATGAGGTCCCTTGTCTCCATGGAAAATCCCACCAGCTTTTGAGCTTTCTTTTTGTGCTTTCCCAGCCATAGAAGGATGTCCTCTGTCCTCTCCAGGGAGAGTATGTACTGCTTTCTTCCTTTTTCGTCCTCCTCTTCAGGGAGCTCGTCCTTCTTTATCTTGTCCTTCGCCGCAGCCAAGGGCCTGAAGTCTGCCACCGCCGCCGCCATTATGACGCAGTCCGCATTCTTGTACTCCGCCTTCACAGCCTTAAGCATATCCTCAGCGCTCTCCACATCTATCCTTCTCACCCCCACAGGAGTTATGACCCCGTCGGAAGCTCCTGTACCCGTAAGCACAGCATTGTTTACCCCGTCGGACAGCTCATTTACATGTCCGCTTATGAGCACTGTCTCTGCGCCCCTTGCAGCCGCAACCTTTGCCAGGGCATAGCCCATTTTACCTGTAGAGCGGTTGGTGATAAATCTCACAGGATCCAAGCTCTCCCTTGTGGGGCCTGCCGTTATAACTACCTTCTTTCCCACAAGGTCCTTGCCGTAGGAGACAAGATACTCTATGTATCTGTAAAGCACAGAGGGCTCAGGCATCTTACCCTTTGCTGATATTCCCTCCGCAAGATGTCCCTCGTCAGGATCAAGTACTGTTATGCCATGTCTCTTAAGCTTCTCTATATTCTCCCGGGTGGCAGGATTTTCGTACATCTTTACGTTCATTGCAGGCACTATCACCTTGGGGCAGTCCGACGCAATAAAGCAGGATGTGAGCATGTCATCCGCTATTCCGTTTGCCAGCTTTGCTATAATATCAGCAGTCGCCGGGGCCACCATAAAAATGTCTGCTGTCTTTGCCACGGCAATGTGGGGGATGATGTACTCCTCAGAGTCAAAGGTGTCTGTTATCACCCTGTGTCCCGAGAGGGCCTCAAAGGTGATCCTCCCGACAAATTTTTCCGCATTCTCAGTCATCAGCACCTGCACATCCGCTCCGGCCTGTTTCAGGGCTGACACCAGCGCTGCGCTCTTATATGCGGCTATTCCGCCGCTTACTCCTATAATGATCTTTTTTCCTGAAAGCATACTTACCTCCTGTTTTAACCTGTCCCCAATGTTTACCGGCAATTAAGCTTATAGAGCTCCAGAAGTCCCTTCATAAGAAGCTCCCTGTCCAAAACTATGTCATGTCTGCAAAGAGGCACTACAAACCTTGCAAGGCCTCCTGTAGCCACTATACTGCAGCTTTCTCCCAGTTCCTCCTCCATCCTGTCTATGATTCCGTCCAGTTGTCCGGCATTCCCATATAGTATTCCGCTTCTCATGCTGTCTACAGTATTGTTTGCTATTACCTTTCCCGGGGGCTCAAGACTTATGGATGGCAGCTGCGCTGTCTTTGTGGACAGCGAGCTCAAGGACACCTTAAGCCCGGGGAGTATAGCACCTCCCAGATATTCAGCATCTCTGTTTACGACTGTGACCGTAGTGGCTGTACCCATATTTATTATTATAATAGGAGCCTTAAAATGGGTCCATGCGGCCTCCGCTCCCACTATAAGGTCCGCTCCCACCTTCTCAGGATACTGCATCCTTCTGAGGCTTATC
Organism: uncultured Lachnospiraceae bacterium; assembly: GCA_944381485.1. Classification (GTDB taxonomy): domain Bacteria; phylum Bacillota; class Clostridia; order Lachnospirales; family Lachnospiraceae; genus Avilachnospira. Next base: position 68,850 of record CALWLI010000039.1, on the reverse strand, counting down.
TTCATATTCAGCCTGTGGGATATTATGAGAGGCGCAAAGCCCAGAACTTTTTTTACAGCGGAGCTTATGGTGCCTGTAAGGGGAGGCACTACCGAGGATATGACCGCTCCCTCTATATCCTTTTTGTCCACACTGTGAAATGCCAGTATGGCCAGAATATCCATGGCGTACTCCATGCTGGTCTTGTCAAGAGCCGTGGTGACTCTCTCCTCTATTATCCTGTCTTCGGATACAACTCCTATCTTTATGTTGGAATTTCCCATATCTACAGCAAGTATCATATCTGTCTCCCCGAAAGCTGTTTTTAATGTTTTCTTTAATAATACTTCCCCGAGGGCCATACTGCAAGGATATTTATCCGCACAATCTCTCCCCTTTCTTCCTGCCCGGGTTTGAAAATCTCCTTCTGTGTGTTATAACATAGAAATAAAGATCATTCTTTGCGGAGGATATTAAGATGAGCAGTAAGGTTTTGATAGTTGTTGATATGCAAAACGATTTCATTGACGGATCTCTGGGGACCCCTGAGGCTGTAGCCATAGTTCCCAAGGTCAAGGAGCGCATAGAGAAGGCCTTGGAGTCCGGGGAAAGGGTACTTTTTACCATGGATACCCATGGAGAGGACTATATGTCCACTCAGGAGGGAAGAAAGCTTCCTGTGCGCCACTGCATAAAGGGCAGCTGGGGGCATGAGCTCTCAGACAGCATAAAGCCCTTTGCAAAGGATAAGGACGATATACTGGAAAAGCATACCTTCGGTTCCTCCGCCCTCCCTCTGGCCGTCCAGAGATGTGATGAGATGACTATCATAGGTCTGTGCACCGACATATGCGTTATCACAAACGCCCTGCTCCTTAAGACCTATTTCCCCGAAAAGGAGATAATAGTGGACGCCTCCCTGTGCGCAGGAGTAACTCCCGCAAGCCATAGGAACGCTCTTGAGGCCATGAAGATGTGCCAGATAGATGTTATAAACGAGTAGACTTGCCGTAAAGTTTTCAGCTTTTTATGAACAAAAAAGACACTCTCAAAAAGGGATCTCAGTATACGCTCACTTCCCTTTTAAGAGTGTCTCTTTATTTTCCCGTCTTACCTGGCCTGCTCATATGAGCACTGCCTCAGGCTTATATAGGCCCGGCCTTAGTTTATCTCTATCTTGAGTGCCTCCTCGGGCTTGAAGGAGTTCTTCAGATCATAAATATTGTGATGAGTATAATCTCTGAGAGCTCTGTCTCCCAGGAAATAATTTCTCTGGTACTTGCGTCCGTCTATGTTGATCCAGTTCTCCTTGTCCCAGGTAAGGTATCCGTCCGCATCTGTAACGGGAGCCTTGAGTGTCAGGTCTATCTGACGGTTGTTGTTGAGGAAGTCGATAAGGTCATCGTAAGTAACCTCTATCTCCTTGTTCTCGTGCATATCATACGCTTTCATAATATAATCCCTCCGAAAATATCAGGGAAATACCCCTTGCGGGATATTTCCCGAAATTATAGATACATTATAAACCTATTTTGCCTCATTTACCACATAATCAGCACATAATTTTTCTATGTCTGTAAGTCCTGCGGTCTTATATACCTCTTTGTTTCTCACAGTTACGAGAGTGGGGGCCTGTACCACCTTAAGGCTTTTTGCCAGTTCCCTGTTCTCCTCCGCATTTATAAGCTTATAAGCTATGCCGCTCTCGTCAAGGTGCTTCTTTGCTGTCACGCAGTTGGGGCAGGTGCTTGTTGTAAAGAGGTAGGTGCCCTCCTCCAAAAGCTCGGTTGCATCGGATTCACATATGGGCTCAGCCTTCTTTAAGTCCCTTACTATCTCCTCAGCCTCTTTCGTGCTGTGCTTGTGTCTTGAGTATGAGTCGTTTACATCGTACTCCTTGCGGTCCTTATACTCCTGGCTCTTTCCGTCATTCCAGTTCTGAACCGGGCGATAATATCCTGTTATCCTGCTGTAGACCTCAGACTTCTGTCCGCATACGGGGCAGGTAAAGTGCTCTCCGTTGAGGTAGCCGTGGTCCTTGCATACCGAGTAGGTGGGAGAGATGGTATAGTAGGGGAGCTTGTAATTCTCCGCTATAGTCTTTACCAGTTTTGCTGCAGCCTTCCAATCAGGAAGCTTCTCTCCCAGGAATGCGTGGAATACGGTTCCCGAGGTGTAGAGTGTCTGCAGCTCATCCTGAACGTCAAGGGCATCAAATATGTCTGAAGTATATCCCACAGGCAGATGAGAGGAGTTGGTGTAATAGGGAACTCCGCTGCACTCATTTGCGGTGATTATATCAGGGTATCTCTCCTTGTCATGCTTTGCAAGCCTGTAGGCTGTGGACTCTGCCGGTGTGGCCTCCAGATTGTAGAGGTCTCCGTACATCTCCTGATAGTCTGAAAGCTTCTCCCTCATGTGGTTGAGGACTTCCTTCGCAAAATCCTGGGTCTCCTTGTGAGTGAGATCCTTCCTGAGCCAGTTGGCGTTGAGGCCTGCCTCATTCATTCCCACTATTCCTATGGTGGAGAAGTGGTTGTTGAAGGTTCCGAGATATCTCTTGGTGTAGGGATAGAGTCCCTGATCAAGAAGCTTTGTTATTACCTGTCTCTTTGTTTTCAAGGAGCGGGCTGAGAGGTCCATCATCCTGCCAAGTCTCTTGTAGAAGTCATCCTTGTCCTTTGAAAGATATGCTATCCTGGGAAGGTTTATGGTGACAACTCCCACAGAGCCTGTGCTCTCTCCTGATCCGAAGTATCCTCCGGACTTCTTTCTGAGCTCTCTCAAGTCAAGCCTCAGTCTGCAGCACATGGAGCGCACATCCGAGGGCTCCATATCAGAGTTTATATAGTTTGAGAAATAGGGTGTTCCGTACTTGGCCGTCATCTCGAAAAGAAGCTTGTTGTTTTCTGTCTCGGACCAGTCAAAATCCCTTGTTATGCTGTAGGTGGGTATGGGATACTGGAAGCCTCTGCCGTTGGCATCTCCCTCTATCATTATCTCTATAAAGGCCTTGTTGACCATGGCCATCTCTTTTACGCAGTCCTTGTACTTGAAGTCCACCTCTTTTCCGCCTATGATGCAGTTCTGCTCCGCAAGATCGGCGGGTACTGTCCAGTCAAGAGTGACATTTGTGAAGGGAGCCTGAGTTCCCCATCTTGAAGGAGTGTTTACTCCGTATATGAAGGACTGTATGCACTGCTTGACTTCCTTGTAGCTTAAGTTGTCCACCTTCACAAAGGGAGCAAGATAGGTGTCGAAGGAAGAAAAGGCCTGAGCTCCCGCCCACTCATTCTGCATTATTCCCAGGAAGTTTACCATCTGGTTGCAGAGTGTGGAGAGGTGCCTTGCGGGAGAAGAGGTTATCTTTCCCGGTATTCCTCCCAAGCCCTCCTGTATAAGCTGCTTCAGTGACCATCCGGCGCAGTAGCCTGTGAGCATGGAAAGGTCATGAAGGTGTATATCCGCATTCCTGTGGGCCTCAGCTATCTCCTTGTCATATATCTCGGAGAGCCAGTAGTTTGCGGTCACGGCTCCTGAGTTTGAGAGTATGAGTCCTCCTACAGAGTAGGTGACAGTTGAATTCTCCTTCACTCTCCAGTCGTTTATCTTAAGGTAATTGTCTATTACCGACTTGTAATCAAGCATGGTCTTGGAGACATTACGCACATTCTCTCGCTGTTTTCTGTAAAGGATGTAGGCCTTAGCCACGTCAGTATAGCCTGCCTGCTCCAAAGTATGCTCGACGCTGTCCTGTATGTCCTCCACCCCTATCTTTCCGTCCTTCATCTTGGGCTGGAAATCGGAGGTCACTCTCAAAGAAAGCAGCTCCATGATATCATTGTTGTAGATATTCCCCGTAGCCTTAAATGCCTTCTTCATGGCGTCAGTGATCTTTGAAAGGTCAAAATCAACGACCTTCCCGTCTCTCTTAATTACCTCAATCATCGCAAATCTCCCCTATAAATTAAAGTATAAATAATACGGCCTTCTCCCCCAAACGTAATGCCCACGGAAGAAAGACCGTTCATATGCGTTCGTGCTTAAAATTATAGCACCTGTATTTTTGTTACACAATATATTGGTTTGTATTTTTATTGTACATCCAATATATTGTAAATCTTTACCAAATCGTATTAGCTCTGACGAGGCTAAATTTTACCTCCAAGGTAAGGTTTTGGACTTGACTTTTACATCTTTCGGCCCGAGTCGAAACTAAACTCTGGTTTTCAAAAAATTGTACTCCTTAAAGGCCGCCTCATCATCCGGAAACTCGCTGATGTATGAGCTGAATTCCTCCAGGGCCTTCTCATATTCACCCATGAATTCATAGCAGCAGGCCCGGTTGAATCTGAGCACTCTGCTCATGCTCTCATCCCCTGTGGCAAGTCCTTTCTCAAATTCAGAGAGGGCAGCCTCATAATCCCCTTCTTCCATGAGTTCCTTTCCTCTCAGGTTCGCCTTGGCCGCATTGCAGGCCATAAGCCTCTTGTTGTACTCCATCTGATTTTCGGGATCCTCGTCAAGTATCATAAGCTTCTCCCAGGTTTCGGAGGCCCTCTCATAGTCCTCAAGCATAAAGGAAGCCTCTGCCCTGTACTTTAAAATATCGTACTGAAGCTCTCCCACCTCTCCTCTGCAGGCCTCCAGGGCCTCTGCAAAGGATCTCGACGCAGCCTCATAGTCTCCGTTTTCCAGCTGTTCTATCCCTGAGAGCCTGAGCTCCTCTGTGGACATCCTTGAGCATCCGCCTACGGAGACAGCAGCCAGAAAGCCTGCCACCGCCGCTACCCTTATTATATTTTCCCTTTTCATATCAAAAGGCATCCGCTTTTACCTCCCGGATCTGATGCTGCCTGTCCGTGCTTCCGAAGCCTCCGTTTCTCTCCCCATCGGCCTCGTCGTCCTCGGTTACTCCGAAGGGCAGGAATATCCCCTGGGCAAAGGCTGTGTTTTTTCCTATCTTTACCTTCTTGCCCTCATTGTTGTCATTTATGATCTTTATAAAGATGTGGCCCTCGTTGTCGGAGTAAAAATAATCGCTGTCAACTATACCTACAGTATTGTTGAGCTGAAGCTTGTACTTGAAGCCGAGAGAGCTTCTGGGAAATATCATAAGCACCCAGCCCTCGGCCATCTTTGCCCGCATCCCTGTAGGGATCTTTATGCTCTCTCCGGGCGCAAGCTCTATATCAACAGGCGAAAAAAAGTCATATCCCGCAGAGCCCTTTGTCGCTCTTTTGGGAAGTATCAGCTCCCTGTATATCTCCGAGCTGTCCCTCTCCGCCTCAAAATCCTTCATATCCTCTTTGAATCTGTTTTCGGAAACCTTAAAAAACCGAGCTATCCTCTCCATATACTCTTATCTCCTGTCAATCCTTATCTTCCTCAGGCGCAAGCTCAACGCCTCCTGAAAAGGCCTCACGGACCTCCTCCTTTACCTCTTCCTCTATGATATCCTCCGTCTCGGGATCCACTCCCGGAAGCTCGTCCTTCCCGCTCACGCCGAAGCGCCTGTAAAACTCATCTGTGGGGGCAAAGAGAGCCGGCCTTCCGGGAGCATCAAGCCTCCCTGTCTCCTCCACCAAGCCGTACTCTATCAGCTTGTTCACAGCATGGTCGGATTTCACGCCCCTTATCTTCTCTATCATGACCTTTGTCACCGGAGCCTTGTAGGCGATTATGGCCAGGGTCTCCAGCACTACATCCGTCAGCACAGGCTTTTGAGGAGTTTTTACAAGCTTTGTAAGCTCAGGATAATACTTCGGATTCGTACATATCTGATATTTACCCTCAAGCCTCCTGACTATGAGAGCCCCGTCTTCCCTCTCATACCTGTCAATGACCCTGTCACAGACCTTTCTTGCCCTGTCTGCATCCGTATCAAGAGCCTTTGCCATCTCTCTCGCTGTCACCGCTCTCCCGAGAGAAAAGAGGACTGCGATCACTATGTCCTCCTCCCTTCTCGGGTCTTCTTCAGACGGGAGCTCATGTCCTTTGCAGTATGGCGATTCCTGTTTTATAAGTTCTTTTTCTTCCATCTTAAATACTCTCTCTATCTGTCCGTGATATCGGAGAGATCAAGGCTCTTTGTCTCCTCCAAAGAGTCGGAAGCCTCTATCTCTATATCTGAAAAGGCCTTTTCCTGCACAAGCTTTATCTTTCCCATCTTCATAAGCTCAAGCACAGCAAGGAAGGTGACCACCACATCCATCTTCTCCGCCTCCCTCTCCAGCATCTGCCTGAAGGAAAATTTTTTGTGGTGCCTTGCGTAATCTATGACATTTACTATCTTTGAGCTGAGGGATATCCTCTCTCTCTTTATTACTCCGAAATTTGAGCGTATGGGATCCGTCTTCTCCTCCCTGCGCTTCATGACCTCAAGGAAGATGCGATTGAGCTTTTCCACATCCACCCCTGAAAGAAGCTCATCAAGGTCTGTGGGAGGGATATATTTTGCCACCTCCTCAGGTATGTTCTCCTGATTATAGCAAAATTTGACGGCCTCATCCTCCATGTCCGAAAGCTCTGAGGCCATGTATTTGAATCTCTTGTATTCAAGGAGCCTTTCCACCAGCTCAGCCCTGGGGTCTTCCTCCTCCCCCTCCTCGTTTATCTCTCTCGGAAGGAGCATCCTTGCTTTTATGTCGAGAAGAGTGGCAGCCATGACCAGAAAATCCGAGACTATATTGAGGTCCTCCCTCTCCATGTTCCTCACATATTCCAGATACTGCCTTGTTATCTCCACTATGGGGATATCATAGATATCCACCTTGTTCTTGTCTATAAGATGAAGCAGAAGGTCAAGAGGGCCTTCAAAGTGCTCAAGCTTATACCTTATTTCCATATCTTATTTCTTTTCTCCCACTATATCTATGCAGGATATCTCCGGCAGGTCGTTGAACCTTATTTTTATGCTGTGAGTCCCCAGACCCCTGTTTACGATCATGACCGTATCCCCAAGGCGGTGCAGCCCGGCGCACTCCCTGACGAAAAACTGCAGCTGGGGAGTCATAAGTCCCCCTGCAAAAGGTATGCGCACCGTTCCCCCGTGAAAATGCCCTGAAATCACAAGGTCCGCTCCCCATTTGTGGGCCTCCCTCATATACAGGGGGCTGTGCATCATAAGAAGAGTGAACTCATCCTGTCTATTTTCCCCTATCTTTCCGCTGATGTAGTCCTCAGGCATTTCATGTCTGTTGCCGAAACCGGGCTTTTGCCTCTCATAGTACTCCATGCCAAGGGTTATGCCGAACACTCTTATCCGCTCTCCGGTCTCCGGCAGACGGATGAAGGCATAGGCGTCATCAAGATAGTGCATTTTGGGGTTTATGCTGTCGTTATATTTGAGTTTCCACTTTTCATAGGTCCCTGCAAAGCGCTCAAACATTCTCGTCTCATGGTTTCCCTCGGCATAGAAGACCTCAAAGCCCTCCTCAAAGAGCCTGTCCAAAAGCCTGTTCACTGTCTCCATACGAGGAGGCTCCTCTGTCTTCTTTCCGCAGGTCATCATGTCACCGCCTATTAAGACCGCATCAGGGGAGAGCTCCTTTATCCTCCTTACAAGCTCCTCATTGTCCTTCCCGAACACATGGGAGTGGAGGTCGCTTATAAAGACAAGCCTCGTCTTTCCCCTAAGCTTGTCTGTCCTTAAGCTGTAGTACTCGGTCTTTATCTTTTTTTTCTCAAACTCCGATCTAAGGAAAAAAGCTGCCGCCAAAAGGGCGGCTCCGCCTGCGGCTGCCGCTGTCTTTAAACTCATTTCGTCGGACTCCTCGTATCTTAAATTAATATAACTGAAAAATTATAGCATATGCAAAACAGGCTTACAAGGCATAAAGCCAAGAATGAATTTTTCATTAAATTTGCCAAAGGCCTTATAATTTCCCCTCTCATATGCTATATTATATAAGCTTATTGCTCCCATAGTATAATGGATAGAACGATAGCCTCCGGAGCTGTAGATAGCGGTTCGATTCCGCTTGGGAGCGGTAATTCCATATTTCAACTTGATTTTTTTATTTCAATCCCTTAAAATATGGAATGTTTGTAAGGAGACGTATCGAAGTGGTCATAACGGGGCTGACTCGAAATCAGTTTGTCGGGCAACCGGCACGAGGGTTCGAATCCCTCCGTCTCCGTCAGTGAAGGATTCGGCAGCCATGCAGGCTCCCGGATCTTTTTTGTATAATAGTCCTATAGAAAGCCTCCCTTGATACCGTCATTGTACCAAGGGAGGCTCTGCTTTGCGAATGTACAATCTATAATCTATATGCCAACAATATCCTCATACCTCACCGGTGTCACATTCCCCATCTCCTTTGCCCGCTCTACGCAGCCTTTGGTAAAGCCGGTTTTGGTGAATATGTAGTAGTGAACGTTTTTGTAAGTGAAAAGTTCGCTGCGCTTTACGAGTTTTTCCAAAACGCCGAGATCGACTTTTTCATTCGTCCATTTGCACTCCCCGAAAAGGGCCGTGTTTTTATCCTGCTCGGCGATGATGTCGATCTCCACCTGACGTTTTTCCTTGGGATCATTGCCCCACCAGCGACCGAGCGAGGAAAACTCCACCGGGCATCCGCCGGAGAGCATCAGCCTCCAGAGATACTGCTTGCAGATCTCCTCAAACACCTTGCCCATATAGTCGGACAGATACGGCTCAATGCGCCTGTAGGCCGTATCGGCAGCGCCACGGGCGATGATCGAGTTATTTTCAGGTACAAAACGATACCAAAAACGAAACATATTGTCCGAAATAGAGTAAATCACTTTCCGAGATGTCTTTTCACCATAGGGAGTTTCCTTTTCGATAATCCCTAGAGAGATCAGATTTTTTACATAAGCAGAGCAAGTATTTGTGCTTTCCCCGACCTTTCCTGATATCTCCGACATACGGGAAGCCCCGGTTGCAATCGCTGTGATTATTGCATTATAGAGTGCCGGCTCTCGTACCTCCTGCTTGAGCAGGTTCTCAGGTTCTTCATACAGGGCGGAGTTGGGGTTAAGAAATGTGTTTTTAATATTGTCCGCAATACTCAGCTCGTCACTCATCTGAAGCAGATACTGAGGCGTACCTCCGACGATACCGTATACATAAGCTTTTTCTTCTGACGTGAAGTTTTGGAAATAGCGACAGGTCTCCGCAAAATCAAAGGGCAGAATTTTCATCTGCGCCGTCCGTCTGCCATAAAGCGGTGCTTTGTAGGCGAGGACATGGTCTTCCATATAGGACATGGAAGAGCCGCAGAGAATCAGCATCAGTTTAGAAGTTTCCTTATATTGGTCGATCAAAAGCTGAATGGTGGAAGCGAGGCTTTTCGACGAGCGGGCAACATAAGGGTATTCGTCAATGGCAAGGATGATCCGCTCCTTTTCTGACAGCTTGAACACATATTCCAAGGCCGCCTGAAAAGACAGGAAAGAGGTTTCGGACTCCATTCCTGTGTGATAGTTCAGAATACTTTTACTGAAATTTTCAAGATTCTGCTTGGCGTTGCTCTCGACACCCATAAAATAAATTGCATCTTTATCGTCAATAAAACGGCTGATCAGCGCCGTTTTTCCGACACGGCGGCGGCCGTAGATCACTACGAATTCAAACTTGTCTGATTCGTAAAGCTTATTCAGGGCCGCAAGTTCACGCTCTCTCCCGATAAACATGTATTACATCCTCCCATCTCAGCAACACGCGCTCATAGTATAACTAAATACAGTATAACTCAAAAGCAAAATTGGTCAAGTACGATTTGGTAAATTATGATTGACTATTTTTTTCTATGATTGGAAATACTGAAAAACCTCCTTTGATACCGTCATTGTACCAAGGGAGGTTTCACTTTACGAATGTGCGATTTTAAATTTGTGCTCTTATTGCGATCAAGGATTTATTCCTGTGATCCCTACGGTGCCGTCTGCAGAGAGCCCGAATACAACATTGGGTGTTCCCTCGGGAGCTCCCACAACAAGGCCTGCCTCTGTCCACTCGATGCTGTCCGTGTCTGCAGCCTTTATGGCCTCCTTAAGCTCCTCTGTAAGATACTGTGAAGGATCTATTGCAAGGAACTCCTCCTCATTTTTAACGGTCTCTCCGTCCTTACCCACACCTACATAGCAAGGGTAAGCCACGGCTATTGCCAGATCTTCGGGAGTGATCTCGTCAATGCTCTCCTTGAGGGCCTTTGCAAGTACCCTTGCAGTCTCCTCGGCAAGAGCCTCGTCCTCATCCTCTGAAGCTGTGTCTGCAGCCTCTTGGCTCTCCTCAGCTGCCTTATCCTCTTCCTCCGAAGTCTCAGCTTCCTCTGTAGCCTCTATCACAGCCTCGGTCTCTGCGGCTGCAGAAGTCTCCTCAGCCTTTCCTGCGCAGGCTGTGCCAAGCACAATGATGGCAATAAGCACAGCTGCGAGTTTCATCTTTTTCATAATGTTTCTCCTCTCAATTTCTTAAATATCTATATCATCGTATGTTTTACATACTTCTGATGATCCTTCTTATGGGTAGTATATAGCGGGGCGACATGGAAAGCTCATCCGCACCCATGTTCACAAAGGTCTCCGTAAGTCGTGGATCCGCTGCAAGCTCACCGCAGATCCCTGCCTTTATGCCTGCAGTGTGAGCATTTTTTATGGCCATATCTATAAGCCTCAATACCGCCTCATTACAGGGGTCATAAAACTCGGAAATATCAGTATTTTGTCTGTCCGCCGCAAGTGTATACTGGGTCAGATCATTTGTTCCTATGCTGAAAAAGTCCACCTCCCCGGCCAAAAGATCACTTATGATCGCCGCCGCAGGAGTCTCTATCATTATTCCCTGCTCTATATCTCTCTTAAACTCTATGCCTTCAGCCTCAAGCTCCGACTTTACCTCCTCCGCTATCCGCTTTATCTCCCTTACCTCCCTGAGAGAGGTGATCATGGGGTACATTACAGCAGCGTTTCCGTATGCACCGGCCCTCATTATGGCTCTGAGCTGGATCTTAAATATCTCAGGTCTCTTGAGGCATATCCTTATGGCTCTGAAGCCCAAGGCGGGATTTTCCTCCTCAGCTATATTGAAATAATCGGCCTTCTTGTCGGAGCCTATGTCCAGGGTCCTTATGATCACTTTTTTCCCTGCCATACTTTCAAGCACAGTCCTGTATACCTGAAACAGTTCCTCCTCCGAGGGATAATCCTCCCTTGAGAGATACAAAAACTCGCTCCTTAGAAGACCTATGCCCTCAGCGTCATTCGCCTTGACCGCCTCAAGGTCTGAAGGGCCTCCTATATTTGCGTAAAGCAATACCCTTTTTCCCGAGCCTGTGACAGCCGGTTTTCCCTTCAGACTTTCAAGCTCCTCTTTTTCCCTCAGAAGCTCCTTCTGCCTTTTCCTGTACTCTTCGATAACATCCTCTTCAGGGTCGATATAAACAAGGCCCTCATATCCGTCTGCAATGACTGTGCTTGTCTTCCCCACAGCCTCCGGATCTATGCCTGTGACAGCCGGTATTCCCATGGACCTCGCCAATATGGCTGCATGAGAATTTGTTGAGCCAAGACTTGTGACAAAGGCCGCAACGTTTTTCCTGTTCATCTGCAGGGTGTCGGTGGGGGTGAGCTCATGGGCAAAGACTACAGAGCCTTCAGGAATATGGCGGCTTCCCCAGGTCTTTCTCTCTGTAAGTATACTCAAAAGCCTTCCCGCCGCATCCTTTACATCGGCAGCCCTCTCCCTTATGTACTCATCCTCCATGGCCAAAAAAGTCTCAGAAAAATTTTCCCCGGCTCTAGCGACAGCGTATTCGCCGCTGACCTTTTCAGTCTCTATCATATCCTTTATGAAATCCAGAAAGGTGCTGTCCTCGAGTATAGCCCTGTGGGCCGAAAAGACTCCGGCCTCCGCCTCTCCCAAGCTGTCCTTTGCTTCTGATGAGAGGGCATCCAGCTCACTCACAGCTTTACCGAGAGCTTCATTGACTCTCCGCCACTCTACAAGACTGTCCTCCGCCTTTTCCCTTTTTACTTTTATATCTCCGGTCTCTATGAAGACGGGCCTTCCTATGGCTATCCCCTCCGAGACCGCCCTTCCCTTCAGTTTTATCATAAGCTCATCCTACTGTCCGAAATAAATATCCACTCCCCTTGAGAGCCCCTCCGTAAGCCTGTCCAGTGTGCTGTCAGAGTGATCCGAGGCCTGGTTTCCAAGCTCAATGTCCACCGATGCAACAGTGGAGAAGGAGGTCTGGGTCAGATCCATGGGAAGGGGGTTTGAGCCCCAGATCTTTGCCCCCGACTCCTTAAGTCCTGATATAAGGCTGTCTCCCAGAGCGTGATGCTTCTGCCAATTGGAGGCCACAGGCTCCATGGATTTAAGCCCATCAGGAGTGGACATGTAAAAGCAGCCCTTGTCCGAGCTAAGCCCGTCTCCATCCCAGTGGATAGCTATATGACAGTCTGCCGCGTTGTTGGCTATCACTGTCCTTGCCACATTATCGAGCTGCACATCATCTCCGTCCCTTAGCATGAGAACATCGTAGCCCTTTGGGAGAAGCTTATCCTTAAGCATCTTTGCCGCCTTCAGTGTTACCTTTGCCTCCGGCGTGCCGTCATTAAAATTCATACCTGTGGATACAGCCACTGCCTTGGTGCTGCCTGCGGAGGTGGTCCCTCCTGTCACCTTCGGCGTCTTGTCAGGGTGGCACCAGGTCTTTACAGAGCTTCCTCCCGAGGTTCCGTGGCCGGCATTCACCGCCACAGTTATTCCCTTTCTGTCAGACTGAGCCTTATAGAGTACCGCCTTTCCTGAGTTTATTGCGGAAAAGTCCGCATACTTCCACGAGCTGTCAAGGCCTATCTCTGCCCCGTCCTCATAGGAGGAGCTTTCAGCCTCGGCCTCGGTCTCGGGCATTTCAGGCTTATTTACCGACAGATAATCGGAGGATATGTAAAAGACGAGATCATCCTTCACAACCCTGGAAAAGTCATCTCTGTAGCCGGTCCTTCTGAACTCATCTCCCGTGTTTGCCGTAAAGACCACATTTGAGCTCTCACCTGTTATTATCACAGGGCCGCTTCTCACATTTACCTCGTCTTTCTGCACGTATACGGTCTCATCCCTTGACTCAAATTCCGGCTCGCTTTTTTCAAAGGCCTTAAATTCCTCCGGACTTTGGCTTAGTATCTCACCCTCCGTCGTGTCAGGGCATGTTCCGTCAGTGCATTCCGCCTCCGTCTGAAGCTCTCCCTGATCCTCGGCTGAGGCGGCCAATCCTGTATCACCTATCACTGTGTATGTGCCGCAGCCCTGCAGAGACAATATCGCCGCCCCTGAAAGAGCCGCAGCTATGTGTAATTTTCTCTTATATGGATTCTTATATCTCATGGCTTTTCTCCTTTAGGATCTCAGATTATTATTCCTCCCCCAAGTATTCTGTCCCGGGAATCGTAGAGCACAGCAGCCTGGCCGGGGGTGACTGCCCTTACGGGGTCTTTGAAGCTTATCTCATATACCTTACCCGTCTTATCTTTCCCTGCCTCTTCCCGGCTTTTTACAAAACCCTCGCAGCCCTTGTCTCCGTATCTTATCTTTATGTTGGCACAGAGGCCTCTGTCAAGCTCCGCCTCCTCCACAAGCTGTCCGTTAAAGTCCGTGAATTCAAGTCTGTCTGTCCAAACGCTGTCGTCGTCCGCCAGCACCACCTCGTTTTTGTCGGGTCTTATCTCCTTGACAAAGGTCCTCTTTCCCAGGGCTATTCCAAGGCCCTTTCTCTGTCCTATAGTATAATTTACTATGCCGCTGTGGCGTCCCAGGATATTTCCCTTCTCGTCCACATAGTTCCCCGGCACAGCGATATCAATACCAAGATATCTTCCTATGAAGCCCGCATAGTCCTTGTCAGGTATAAAGCATATCTCCTGGGAATCCGGCTTTTCCGCCGTAAAAAGGCCGATGCGCCTTGCAGTTTCCCTGATCTCCTCCTTGCTGAATTCTCCCACCGGAAGCAAAGTGGCCTTCAGCTGTTCCTGACTCAGATTAAAGAGGGCATAGCTCTGGTCCTTCTGAAGAGTGACGGCCTTTCTTATGGCGTATCTTCCCGTGGCCTCGTCTCTTTCTATCCTTGCGTAGTGCCCGGTAGCCACTTTCTCAGCTCCGTGCTTGGCCCCGCAGCTCATGAGAGCCTCCCACTTTACCTTTCTGTTACAGATGATACAGGGATTGGGAGTCCTTCCGCAGGTGTACTCATCAGTAAAATATTTGATGACATCTCGCTCAAAATCCTCCCTGCGATCCTCCACGTAAAAGGGGATGCCGAGAGCCTTGGCCACAGCTCTTGCATCCTCTCTCTCCCTCTCCGCTCTGTCCGTGTCAAAGGTCCTCATAGTACAGCCTATGAGTTCATAGCCCTTCTCCAACAATATATGTGCTGCCACTGAAGAGTCCACTCCCCCGGACAGTCCTATACATACCTTCATATTACTTCCTCACTTTTTTCTGCCTGACTCAAATGTCCGAATTAAGGCCTGATTAAAGCCTGAGGCCTTATCCCTATATACCTGCGATCGCCCTCACTCCGAAGTATATGAGGACTATGGCTCCCAAAACTATCCTGTAGTATCCGAAAACCGCAAAATTGTTTTTCCTCACATATTCCATGAGGAACTTTACGGCATAGAGAGCCACAACAAAGGAGACAGCCATTCCCAACAGGAGTATGATCCACTGCTGCCCGTTGAAGGCCAGGCCATGCTTTAATATCTTTAAGAGACTTGCTCCGAACATGACGGGTATGCCCAAAAAGAAGGAAAACTCCGCCGCAACCGGCCTTGAACATCCGAGAAGCATGGCTCCGATTATAGTGGCCCCTGATCTTGAGGTTCCGGGAATAAGAGAAAGGCACTGGAAAAGTCCTATGTAGAGAGCTGTCCTTATGTCTATCCTTGAGAGCCTGTCCACAGGGAAGCTTACCCCCTCATTCCTTCTCTCTATCCAAATGAAGATGACACCGTAGACTATCAGCATCAGCGCCACCACAAATGCATTGTAGAGATGCTCATCCAGAAAATCATCGAGAGGTATGCCCACTATGGCTGCCGGAAGACAGGCTATGACTATCTTTATCCACAGAGCCAGTGTGCTTATCCTCACTCCTACAGGGCCCACAGCCTCCTCGTCATCCTCCATAAAGGATCTCTTCCCAACCATAAAGAAGGGCCAGAGCTTATTCCAAAACATTACCACCACAGCCAATATGGCTCCCAGCTGTATGACCACTCTGAATACGGTCATAAAGCTCTCCGGCTGGCTTAAAGGGATCAATTCCTCCACAAGTATAAGATGGCCTGTGCTGCTTATGGGAAGCCATTCTGTGTAGCCCTCCACAAGTCCGTAGACTATAACCTTTAATATTTCCAATATATCCATACTTTTACTCCAAAATTATGTTTATTTTTATTATACTCTAATTAAAATCGAGTTTCCCCTGTATATTTTCTATCTGCCAGTCTATGGGTTCAACTCCATTGGCTTCAAGAAAGGCATTGCACTTGCTGAAGTGTCTGCAGCCGAAGAAGCCCGAATTTGCCGAGAAGGGACTTGGATGAGCTGCGGTGAGCACCAGATGCCGAGGGTTATTCAGCATAAGCTTCTTCTCCTTTGCAGCCCTGCCCCACAGCATAAAAACTATAGGCCTGTCCTCCCGGTTCACAGCCCTTATGGCCGCATCCGTAAATTCCTCCCAGCCTATATTCCTGTGGCTTAAAGGCCTGTGGGCTCTTACAGTGAGAACTGTGTTGAGCATCAGAACTCCCTCCCTCGCCCATTTCTCAAGAAAGCCGTTGTCCGGAATATATGTGCCCACATCATTGTGCAGCTCCGTATAGATATTCTGAAGAGATGGGGGTACAGAGACTCCCGGCTTTACCGAAAAGGACAAGCCATGGGCCTGGCCCTGATTGTGGTAGGGATCCTGACCCAGTATGACAGCCTTCACCTCTTTTAAGGGAGTAAGCTCAAAGGCGTTAAAAATATCTCCGCTTTCAGGGTATACTCTCTGAGTCTCATATTCTCTTTTTACAGTATCATAGAGCTTTTTATAGTAGGGCTTCGCGAACTCCTCCGAGAGGGGCGTGAGCCAGTCGTTATCTATGGCCATTTTGTCTCCTTATATTTTAGCATACACAGGGGCTGTTAATTATTAATTTAACCTTACGATAGGGCATATCTTTTTTTTGTATTTCTGAATATCTCAAGGAATGCCAGAGTAAAGGCTATTCCCTTTATAATGCTCGAGACGGTGAAGGCCCACCATATGCCGTTAAGCCCCAGCGCTGTCGAACTCAAAAATGCGGCTATGGGTATGCGGGCTCCTGTGAGAGTCATGCTTATGACAGAACATACTCCTGTCCTTCCCAGCCCCGAAAGGGCTCCGACAGTCATAAGCTCAAGGCACATGAACATCTCTCCGTAGGATATTATCCTGAGATAGTTCACTCCCTCAGGGACTATCTCCTCTTCATGAATAAAGAGGGTGAACAGGGGCTCCGCTCCGAAATAGAGTATAGCTGTGGAGAGGCTTCCCCATATAAACATAATAAAAAGTGAAGATTTGTAGCAGTTTTTTATTCTGTCAAAGTTCCGCGCTCCCAGATTTTGAGCCACAAAGGCATTTACAGCCGAGCCGAAGCCCTCTCCTGTCATCCAGGCAAGGGATTCTATCTGGGAACCCACTCTCTGGACAGCAATGGCCGTGTCTCCCCAGGCAGCCGCCATTCTGGTGAGCACCATGGAAATGCTGCTGTAGACCATGGTCTGCACCGAGGATGGAAAGCCTATCCTTACTATCCTTCCCATGTGTTCTCCCGGAACAGGCCTCAGTATATCCATCTCCTCCACAACAGAGCTTCCGCTCCTTTTTCTCATGCTTAAAAGCACTGCCGTGACTACGGCTTGAGCTCCGACTGTGGCTGTGGCTGCTCCCGCCACTCCCATCTCGGGGAAAGGTCCAACTCCGAATATGAGCACAGGGTCAAATATCATGTTTCCCACAAGGCCTATGCAGTTTGCAAAAAACGGAGTTTTCGAGTCCCCCACGGAAGTGTATATTCCCGTGAGAGTCTGATTCAAAAAGGCGAAGATGATAAGGCCGCAGGTTATCCTCATGTATACAACCGCCTCGCGAAAGGTCTCCGGGCTGCTGAGGTTAAAAAAGCCTATCATCGCCTCCGTAAAGACAAGGCATACGGCGGCAAAGGCTACCGCAAGAAATAAGGTCAGTCTCAGACATCCCGAAAGATAAGTCTTGGCATCCTCCTCCCGGCCTGCTCCCACAGACTGGGCCACCGTGACCTGTCCTCCCATTTTGGCTATGTTTACAAGTCCCTGAGAAAACCAGGTAAACATTCCGGCTGCTCCCACCGCAGCAACCGGGCCGCTTCCGAGAAGGCCTATCCAGGCCATATCGGTGAGATTATATGCCATCTGCACAAAGGCCGTGGCCATTATCGGCAGAGCGAGCTTTGACAGGGAGGGCAATATGGCTCCCTCCAAAAGGTCTACTGTTCTTTTCTTTTTCTTTACCGCATCGGACATCTCTGACCCTCACATATCACTTTTTCAATATCCCATACTTAAAGCTTTTACGTACAAAAAAGCAACTCACATAAGTGAGCTGCTTTTTATACTATCATTTCTTTTTGTTTATTTCAACACAGAGACTTGATCCGTCCGGAATAATTATCATCTGCAGCCGTCAAGCCTTATGCGCTCTCCTGCTCTTTCTCCTTTATGGCCTTAAGAACTCTTCCGGGAGTCATAGGTATCTCGTGGAATCTTATGCCTGTTGCATCCTCCACCGCTGATACTATGGCGGGAGCTGTAGGGCAGACACCAACCTCTCCTATTCCCTTTATGCCGTAAATCCCCTTAGGGTCGTTGCTCTCCACAAGGATGGATACCACCTCGGGAACATCGTCGGCAGTGGGAAGCATGTAGTTGTGGAAACCGCTGTTGTAGAAGCCCTTTCCGTCCACATAAGTCATCTCCTCACGGCAGGCATAGCCTACACCCTGAATGACGCCTCCCTCGATCTGGCCTTCTGCCAGTCTGGGATTTACCACCTTTCCTACATCGTGAGCCGCTGCAACCTTGAGGACCTTGACCATACCTGTCTCCATGTCGACCTCAACCTCTGCAGCCTGAGCGTACCAGGGAAGGGAGTTGGGAGGAACCATGCTGTCTGACTCTATGAACTGCTTTCCTCTGAGGTGGGCCTCATATGCCAGATCCTTCAAAGCTACCTTCTTGTCTCCGGAGATTATCACTCCGCCCTCCATATACATGCCTTCTCTGTCCATCTTCATAAGCTCAGCAGTGTAGTCGAAGATATCCGCCTTAAGCTTCTTTGCAGCCTTGTCTATTACCTGGCTGACTGTGTAGAGTGTACGGGTAGCATGGCTTCCTATATCAAAGGGACCGGCCTTGGTATCACCGAACTGCATGGTGATCTTGTCAAAGTCTATTCCCATCTCGTCAGCTGTGACCTGAAGGAGAGCTGTAGTGGATCCGGGACCTATCTCGGGTATTCCCGACTGAACCACCATGGAGCCGTCCTGCTCTATCCTCAAAGTAACGGCATTGTAGTCGACACAGAAAGGAGCGGCGTTACTTACATGAGTTCCGCAGGCAATACCTACGCCTCGCCTTATCTTTCCTTCCTTGCACTTGCCCCTCTTCTCCTTCCAGCCTATCTCTGCGGCGGCCTTGTCAAGGCACTCGTTTACTCCTATGGAGCCAAGGCTGAAGGGGAACCAGTTGTCATCAGTCTCCTTCATAGTGTTCATCTTTCTAAGCTCTATGGGATCCATGTCAAGCTTTTTTGCCATGGCATCCACAAGAGTCTCAACTATGAAGGTTCCCTGAGGAGTTCCGAAGCCTCTGAAGGCTCCCGCTGTCTCCTGATTTGTATATACAGGATAGCCTGAATAGTGAAGGTTGGGCACATGGTAGGTTCCCGCTGTTCCGCAGGCTCCGCAAACTCCCAGAAGCTCTACTCCGAAGGTCGCATACGCTCCTGTATTGAGCCATGCTGTAGTATCGAGAGCCACGAAGGTTCCGTCCTTCTTTGCTCCAAGTCTTCCCTTAAGGTATCCGCCGTGTCTTGTGTCGCTGTAGAGGAAATCCTCCGCTCTTGTGTACACAAATTTTACAGGCCTCTTTGCCCTCATGGTGAGAGCCGTAGCTATCATCTCGGCCTTTCCGCTTATACCTATCCTTACTCCGAAGCCTCCGCCTACATAGGGAGGATTCTTTACATGGACCTTGCTCTCCGGAAGGTCAAAGGTATATGCGATTATCATCTTTGTGGGATGAGGCGTCTGTGTGGTGGAGTATACCTCCAAGGTGCCGTCAGACTTATAGCTTGCCACTGCCGCATGAGTCTCCATCTGGGCTTGTTTTACTCTGGGAAGCTTTACAAAGGCGTCAACCACGACCTCGGCGTCCTCAAAGCCCTTGTTTACATCTCCGAAGTTGATCTCTATGACCTCTCCGCAAATATTTTTCTTGTGAGCAAGCTCCGGCTGTACATCGGGAGCATCGTCCTTTATAGCCTCAAGGGGATCGAGGACATAGGGAAGCTCCTCATACTCCACCTTTATCTTCTTGACAGCCTCCTCAGCTATCTTCTCCGTATCCGCAGCCACAGCCGCTATCTCATCTCCGATGTATTTGGGCTCTCCGGTAAATACGGTCTGGTCTCTCACAGGCTCCGCTCCGGGGTTCGTAGTAACCATGGTCGCAGAAGTGTTAAAAAGTTTTGAGGTAGTGTTCTCAAAGGTACAAACAGCTCTTACGCCCTTCATCTTCTCCGCCTCTGAGGTATCTATGGATACTACCCTTGCGTGAGCATAGGGGCTTCTCAAAACCTTGGCATAAAGCATATGGGGCAGAAAGATATCGTGTGTGAACAGGCCTCTTCCTGTAGCCTTGTCATAACCGTCATTTCTCGGTATATCTTTTCCTACATATTTCTCCATTCTATGCCTCCTCTCTCAAGCGCTTTGCGGCAGACATTACAGCCTCCTCGATCTTCTTGTAGCCTGTGCATCTGCAAATATTTCCACCAAGGGCTTCCTTTACCTCGTCTGTAGTAGGCGAAGGATTCTTATCAAGCAGCGCCTTTGAAGACATTATCATTCCCGGAGTACAGAATCCGCACTGTATGGCTCCCTTGTTTATGAATTCCTCCTGGATCACATGGAGCCTTCCGTCCTTCTCCACTCCCTCTATGGTCTGTATTACTGTGCCCTCAGCCCTCATAACAGGAAGAAGGCAGGAGTTTACGGCGTTGCCGTCCATGATTATGGTGCAGGCTCCGCACTCACCCTTTTTACAGCCTATCTTTGTTCCCGTAAGATGCATCCTCTCTCTTATGAAATCCACCAGCCTCATTTCGGGATCAACACAGGCTTCTATCTCTTCACCATTTATGATACATTTCAATATCTCTGACATTTCTATCCCCCTGTATCTGAATTTTTGAAACTACACAAGTCCAAGCTGTGATCCTACTTCCATAACAGCTCTCTCTACTATTACAGGAAGTGTAGCCTCCCTGTACTCCTTGCTTCCCCTCAGAGGATTGCTTCTGGGATTGGCATCCTTCAAGGCAAGCTGTCCGGCTTCCTTGGCGTTTGCCTCATTGAGCTCCTTTCCTGTGAGGAACTCCTCTGCGGCTCTCGCTCTCTTGGGGCCCACTCCTACAGGAGCCATATTTATCCTTATGTACTTTATGACTCCGTTCTCAACCTTTGCCATAGCCGCGGCATTAAGCATGGGAAGTGAAAGAGATTTTCTGAGCTCAAGACGTATAAAGGATGCCTTCTCATTCTCCTCCGGTATCCTTATCCTTACCTCCTTCACCAGCTCCTTTGAGCTGTCTATGGCACTCTTTCCGAAGCCCGCATAGGCCTCCTCCATATTGAGTATCTTTTCTCCCTCAGCGCTCACAACAACTATTTCCGGGTCAAGGGGTGCCAGAGCCATGGCGGCGTCAGCTGCCGGCTGTGCGCTTATGATGTTTCCGGTGAGAGTAGCGGCATTTCTTATCTGCAGAGAACCTACTGTCCCCGCCCCCTTGGCCAAAGAAGGATAGTACTTGCGGATAAGCTCTGATCGGGCTATCTCTGTGAGAGTAACCGCAGAGCCGATGATGATCTTTCCGCCTTCCTCCCTGATCTCTCTCAATTCAGGTATGCGCATTATATCGATCCATGCATCCGAAGGCTTCTTGCCGGATTCGGCGTCCAGAACCAGATCTGTTCCTCCTGCAAGTACCATTGCCTTTCCTTCGGTCTCCGAAAAGGCCTTGAGCACGTCATCCACAGATTCAGCAATAATATATTTCACCTAAATATCCCCCTTTCTCATATTAATATTGCATTTATCTTAATACAATATAACATCTATATGTATAAAATGCACTATTTTATATAAAAAATAACGATATTTTTGATATATTTTTCACAACTATGTTAATCATTTAATAATATTGGCCCCACCATCTAAATTTTGTCACTGCATTGATCCCGCCAAAGCGTCAATTTGACAAGTAAAAAAAGCCCGCCGTAAGTCTTATACTCATATGAATACCGCATATGACAAAACCCTCCTTGCCGGTTGTCCGGCAAAGAGGGTATATATCAGTTTTACTTACAACGGGTCTTTTTATATTTTACTGTTTGTATTTTACTGTTTGTATTTTACTTTATATATTATGATTTATATTTTACTATTTATAGCAGACCACCTTGCCGAAGTCCGCCTTAAGGGAAGCTCCGCCTACAAGGCCGCCGTCGATATCAGGCTGAGCGAAAAGCTCTGCAGCGTTTCCGGCATTTACGGAACCGCCGTACTGGATACGGATGGCCTCTGCGGTTGCCTCATCATAAACCTCAGCTATGCACTCGCGGATAGCCTTGCAGACCTCCTCGGCCTGCTCTGTAGTAGCAGTCTTTCCTGTTCCTATTGCCCAGATAGGCTCATAGGCTATGACAGCCTTGGCGGCGTCTGCTGCAGGTATTCCCTGAAATCCTATCTTTACCTGCTGTCTTATCCAATCGATGGTGATGCCCTGCTCCCTCTGGGTAAGGCTCTCTCCGCAGCACATGATGGGGGTAAGTCCGTGCTCAAAAGCCTTCTTCATCTTCTTGTTGATGTCCTCGTCAGTCTCATGGAAGTACTCTCTTCTCTCGGAATGGCCTAGAATAACGTACTTTACTCCTGCGTCTGTAAGCATTGCGGGAGAGATCTCGCCTGTGTAGGCTCCCTTCTCCTCAAAGTACATATTTTCAGCTCCGACCTCTATGTTTGAGCCCTTCACAGCCTCAACCACAGGCACTATGTCTATAGCGGGAACGCAGAATACAACGTCCGCCTCCTCATTTTTCACAAGGGGCTTAAGCTCCTCAACAAGCTTTACCGCCTCCGAGGGAGTCATGTTCATCTTCCAGTTGCCCGCAATAATCTTTCTTCTCATCTTCTCTCTCCTGATAATTTCATGAATTTGTCTTCTATAGAATTCCTACTCACAAGGAAAATCTCCTTTAGCTCGGAGAGGCTTTCAGCGAAGCGGTAAGCCGAGCCGAACAAAGGAGTTTTTCATATCGGACATTAATATTATTATTTATCGTTTACAGCTGCAACGCCCGGCATCTCTTTTCCCTCAAGGAACTCAAGTGATGCTCCTCCGCCTGTGGAGATGTGAGTCATCTTGTCTCCGAAGCCCAGAGTATTTACAGCTGCAGCCGAATCTCCGCCGCCTATGATGGTGGTGGCATCTGTCTCTGCAAGAGCCTTTGCCACAGCGATGGTACCCTTTGCCAGCTCGGGATTCTCAAACACGCCCATAGGTCCGTTCCATACAACTGTCTTTGCGCTCTTTACAGCCTCGGCATAGAGCTTCATGGTCTCAGGTCCGATGTCAAGTCCCATCTCACCCTCAGGCATTTTGTCAGCCCCATATACGGCAGTCTCTATAGCCGCATCAATGGGATCGGGGAAGGCCTTTGCCACTACAGCGTCAACGGGGAGAAGGAGCTTCTTTCCAAGCTTCTCAGCCTTCTCCATCATCTCCTTGCAGTAGTCGATCTTTGTGTCGTCAACAAGGGATGTTCCCACATTGTAGCCCTTGGCCTTGAGGAAGGTAAATGCCATTCCTCCGCCGATTATGAGAGTATCACACTTCTCAAGAAGGTTGGAGATAACGTTCAGCTTGTCCGCAACCTTTGCTCCTCCGAGGATTGCAACAAAGGGTCTCTCAGGGTTCTCAACAGCATTTCCCAAGAACTCTATCTCCTTCTGCATAAGGTAGCCCACAGCTGACTCCTTCACAAACTTTGTAACACCCACATTTGAGCAGTGTGCCCTGTGAGCTGTTCCGAAGGCATCGTCAACATAGACATCGCAGAGCGAAGCCAGCTCCTCTGAGAAATTGTCCTCGTTCTTTGTCTCCTCTTTTCTGTAACGTGTGTTCTCAAGAAGAACTACATCACCGTCATTCATAGCGGCAACCGCAGCCTTGGCATTGGGTCCTACCACCTCGTTGTCGGCAGCAAACTTTACTTCCTTTCCCAGAAGCTCTGAAAGCCTTACAGCTACGGGAGCAAGTGAAAGCTCGGGCTTGGGCTCTCCCTTGGGTTTTCCCAGGTGTGAGCAGAGGATCACCTTTCCGCCGTCATTTATAAGCTTCTTTATTGTGGGAAGAGCCGCAACTATACGGTTCTCATCTGTGATCTTTCCCTCCTTTAAGGGAACATTGAAGTCGCATCTTACAAGGACTCTCTTGCCCTTTACATTGAGGTCGTCTACTGATTTTTTATTTAACTTTGCCATTTTTGTATCTCCCTTCGGATCTCTTTTTCAGGCACCGCCCGGGGCGCCTTAATTTTATTATCCTGAAAAAAGGGCTCGAAGCCCGAAGGCCCCGAGCCCTGAAAAAACTCGTATTATTTGTCTATGATTACTTTACAAACTTCTCGAAGTACTTGATAGTCCTTACCATCTGTGATGTGTAGGAGTTCTCATTGTCGTACCATGAAACCACCTGAACCTCATAGAGGTCATCAGCAACCTTTGATACCATGGTCTGAGTAGCGTCAAAGAGTGATCCGTAGGTCATTCCGATAACGTCTGAAGATACGATCATATCCTCATTGTATCCGTAAGTCTCGGGGATCTTCTCTGAAGCAGCCTTCATAGCGGCATTGATGGAGTCAACTGTGATCTCCTTGCCGTTTCCTTTAACTACAGCGAAGAGGAGAGTTGTTGAACCTGTGGGAACAGGTACTCTCTGTGCAGCTCCGATAAGCTTTCCTGCAAGCTCGGGAATAACAAGTCCGATAGCCTTTGCAGCTCCTGTTGAGTTGGGAACTATATTTACAGCGGCAGCTCTTGCTCTTCTGAGATCACCCTTTCTGTGGGGTCCGTCGAGAACCATCTGGTCTCCTGTGTATGCATGGATAGTAGCCATGATTCCGGATTGGATGGGAGCGAAATCGTTGAGTGCCTTAGCCATAGGTGCGAGGCAGTTTGTTGTGCATGATGCAGCTGAGATGATGTTGTCATTCTCTGTGAGAGTCTCATGGTTTACATTGTAAACTATGGTGGGAAGGTCATTTCCTGCGGGAGCTGAGATAACTACCTTCTTTGCTCCGGCATCGATATGAGCCTGTGCCTTTGCCTTTGAGCAGTAGAAACCTGTACACTCAAGAACAACGTCAACTCCAAGCTCTCCCCAAGGAAGCTTTGAAGCATCGGGCTCCTTATAGATCTTTATTGTCTTTCCGTCAACAGTGATGCTGTCCTCACCTGCAGATACCTTGTCGCAGAGTGCGTATCTTCCCTGTGATGAATCATACTTAAGCAAATTTGCAAGCATCTTGGGATCTGTGAGATCGTTGATAGCTACGATGTCTGTTCCCTCAGCCTCGAACATCTGACGAAATGCAAGACGTCCGATACGTCCGAATCCGTTAATTGCAACTTTAACTGCCATTTTTTATTTCCTCCTCTATGGACTAAAATAATTATCGTTTACAGTCAGCTATTATCTTACCTTCTATTTTGTATTTTTTCAAGTACCTTGTTAAACAAATATCAAGTCGAAAACTGAAGCTTTATGTATTAAATTGATAAATACCCGCCTCTATTTTGCCCTGTCATAGAGCGCTTTGAGCTCCGTCAGTGAAAACTCATACTTCTTTCCGCAGAAATGGCAGCTCACCTCCACAGGCTTTCCGTCGGATATCATCTCTTCAATATCCTTTTTGCCTATGCTTATGAGGGCTTTCTCCACTCTCTCCTTTGAGCAGTTGCACAGGAAGCTGCAGTCTGTCCTTGAGTTTATCTCAGGGCCAAAGCCTTCAAGCACCAGCCTCAGTATATCCTCAGGGCTCATCCCCTCATCCAGCATGGAAGTTATGGAAGATATGTGTTTAAGCCTGTCCTCAAGCTTTTGGGCTATCTCATCGGAAGCCCCCGGAAGGAGCTGTATGATAAATCCTCCTGCCCGCCTTACGGTGTTCTCCCTGTTCATGAGCACCCCAAGAGCAACCGCAGAGGGCACCTGCTCCGAAGCTGCAAAATAGTAGGTGAGATCCTCTGCTATCTCTCCTGTTGTGAGCATAGTCTGCCCCACATAGGGCTCCTTTAAGCCTATATCCTTTATGACATTTAAGACTCCGCCGGAAAGGGCTCCTCCAACATCAAGCTTTCCCAGCTCGTTTGCGGGAAGAAGCACCTCAGGATTGTTTACATAGCCCTTTACATGGCCCTTTGAGTCAGCTGTCGCAAGCAGTCCTCCTATGGGACCGTCGCAATTTATCTTGAGAGTGATAAGGTCCTTATCCCCCTTCATATCAACTCCCATCATCACCGCAGCCATCATAAGCCTTCCCAGAGCTGCAGTGGCCACCGGAGATGTGTTGTGGGCTCTCCTTGCCTCCTCCACTGTATCGGCCGCGGTGAGAGCAAAGGCTCTTATCTCTCCCTCAGCCGCAGTGGCCCTTATGATATAATCTCTGTTTGTATCGGCAGACATCTTTTCTCCCTTATCAGGCATTCTTTTTAAGCGTTCTTTCCGCAGCACTTTTTGTACTTCTTGCCGCTTCCGCAAGGGCAGGGATCGTTGGGGTAAACCTTTCTTCCCACTCTTCTCACGGTTCCTGAAGCCTTGCACTTTTTGTAGAGCTCCTCCCTCTTCTCATCTGAAAGGATGTCCTTCCACTGGGGAAGCTCATAGAGCCAGTTGGCCTTTGCATCTACCATGTTGTAGTAGAGCTTCTCGGGATCTATCTCTATCTTTACCACGGTATCCTCGTCCATGGTCTCGATAGGGTTCTCATATCCCTTTAAAGACTCGTTTATTCCGTCCAGGAAACCTGTCATGGTCTGAATATCTGTTCCGTACTTCTCGGCAAGCTCCTTTACGCTTCCCTCGACAACAGTCTCAGGCTCGGAAAGAAGCTTCTCATATATGCCCTTCTCGGTCATAAAATAATCTGTCCAGAGCTTTTCCTGGGCCTTCCTGTCCATACCCTCTCCGTATGCCTTCTCTCTCCAATTCTCAAGTAAAGTCATTTTTATATCTCCTTATATCTGAATATTAATATTGTTTTTGTCAAAAAACCTTATACAGTAT
Source organism: uncultured Lachnospiraceae bacterium (assembly GCA_944381485.1). Lineage (GTDB taxonomy): Bacteria > Bacillota > Clostridia > Lachnospirales > Lachnospiraceae > Avilachnospira. The sequence goes on along the minus strand of CALWLI010000039.1, from coordinate 42,199 downwards.
ATCAAATGCGCTGACTCCGGGCAAGAAAAAAATCATTTGCCCACCTTTATTCGGGCAGCCTTAAAAAGGTTCTCGCAAAGCACGGCGGTGGTCACGGCTCCAAGGCCTCCCGGCACAGGGCTTATCATAAGACATTTTTCCTTTACAGCTTCATAGTCCACATCGCCGCAGAGCTTTCCCTCCTCGGACACATTTATGCCGCAGTCCACTATTACAGCTCCCTCCTTTATGTACTCGGGGCCCAAAAATTCAGCCTTTCCCACGGCGGTGCATATTATATCAGCAGAGCTGAGCTGCTCCCTCAAAATATCCTCACCGGTCTTTGAATGGCATACGGTTACAGTGGCATCTCTTGACAGCATGAGCATTGCCAGAGGCTTTCCCACAACAGGACTTCTTCCTATTATAACCACATGCTTTCCGTGAGTATCCGCCCCGTAAAAGTCAAGGAGCCTCATGACCGCCATGGCGGTGCAGGGGGCAAAGCCTCCCTCCTGTCCCTGAAAGAGTCTTGACATATTTATGTCTGTCATACCGTCAAGGTCCTTATCAGGTGAAAGTCCTCTCTCTGCGGCTTCAAGAAGCTCAGGGGGAAGAGGCCTTAACACAAGTATACCGTCCACATCCTCATCCCTGCTCTTCTTTCTTATGTGCTCCTCAAAGCTCTCGTAAGATATGTCTGAAGGAAAAGAAGTAAGCCCTGCAGACATGCCGAAAGCCTCCGCCTTTTTTATCGCGGATCTCCCATAGGAGGCGTCGGCCTCGTTTGTTCCGACCCTTATGATCTCAAGCCTCGGCTTCCTGCCGAGAGCTTTTATGACTGCGTCTAAGCTCTCGGCTATGTCTTCCTTTATGCGGTCGGACACCGCCTTTCCTCTCATCTCTATCATCTCGACAGCTCCTCCACTATCTCTGCATATATCCTTACGCAGTCCTCTCTGCCTCTCCTGTAAATATCCAGGGCTCTGTCGTTCAATCCCTTGGCATACTCCCTGTTCTTCATCATATTGGTGTTGACAAAGATATTCAGAAGGGAGGCCGACAGGGCTGCCTCCATAAGCTTAAGGCCTGAGCCGGTATCGCTTACGGCAAGCCTGGAGCCCCTGTCCTTAAGCTCCGCCAGTATCTCTATGGTATGGAGGGCCAGCTCCAGGCTCTTAAAGGGCGCCTCGCAGGCAAGCTTAAGGGCAGCTTCCATGACCTCTTCCCTTTGAGCCTTCTCCTCCGGAGTATTCCTCGGAAGCTTGTAGGCTTTGGAGAGGGGCAGAAAGTTTATCTCGTCCTCCTCGGAAAGCCTTAAAAACCTCTCTCTTATCTCCTCCAGCTCAGGTATGAGCTCCTGTACTCTCTCCTCAAAGTCGGCATATTTTTTTTTGCCTGCAGTGAGATGAGCGACCATAGAGCCCAGCGAGGCCCCCAGTGCTCCCGCAAGGGAGGATGTGGCTCCTCCTCCCGGAACAGGGGCTGAGGATGCCAGACTTTTTGCAAACCCCCCTATCGTCATATTTTCTATATTCATGCCTGATCCCTCCCCTTACGGGAAAGCTTTCCCGTAAGTTCACTCAGCTCATCAGAGGTACTTCCCTCAGGGCTTATATCCTCTGAAAATTTACTTTTCTCTTCCATAAATCTCTCGATTATCTCGTCTGTATTAAGACTATGCTCCCGGCTTTCCCGCGGATACTTTGAATTTGTGAAAGCTTCAGGCTCGGCCTTCTCCCGCCCGTCAAAGCCCTTTTCAGGCTCGTCAATGTCCTCCATGGATTCCAGCCTGTCCATAAGCTCATTCTTGGTTTTTGAAAAGTCAAAGCCAAGCTCCTCCGAAAGCTCGTCCAATATCCCTGAAGATTTTTTTTCACCGTTTTTCGGCTCACCGGCTTTTGTCCCGGTATCCGTTTTTTCTACATCTTCTGTATCAATCGCCTCTTTCTCAAGGTCCGGTTCATCGGAAAGCTCATCAAAGAAGCCTTTCTCAAGCTCAGGATCCTGATAAGGATCATCGTAGTCATAGTCATCCTCAGATCTTCTTCTTATGATACCCACAAGGAAAATGATCAGCATTATTCCCACGGAGATAAGACTTATTACAGCTCCCTCCAAAAGGCCCTCAGGCATATAAGAAAGCTCTATATAATGTTCCCCGGAGGTGAGGGCTATGCCCATAAAGCTGTCAAAAATCTTCTGGGGAATGACCTCCTCTCCGTCCACCAGCACCTTCCAGCCCTCATCATAGGGTATGGAGGTGAACATGATCCCCCCTACTCCCGCGTCGATATTCCCTCTGAGGCTGCTGTCTGTCCAGGATGTCAGCTGCAGTTCATTTTGAGAGAGCTTTGAGTACACCTGCTTCAGGGCTCCATAATCGAATCTGTAGGTCTCCGCCATAATATCCTGCCCGTCTGTCTCGGATCTTATAGTGATCACCTCTCCCCTGCTGCACTCACCCAGCTCCACAAAGTATCCCCTGTCCACGTTCTCGACCTTGGTGCTCACTCCGTCCTTCTCGACGCTTACGTCCTTTACTCCGGGATTCTTTATGTAGGTATAGTACTCCCCGGCATCACCTATGGTCACGGTATAGGTGCCTCCGTTTTCATCCCCGAGAGTCTCGTTGGGCACCAGGACGGCATCCGTCCCCAGGGCTCTGCACAGATCGTCCTGTACAAGGGCAGGATCATCAAAGTCCAGCGCCCAGCCGCTCATGCCCTGAGGCATCATGAAGCCTACCGAGAGAGAGTAATTGTTCTCGTAGAGCCAGGTATTCCCTATGCTCTCCAGAAATCTTTTTCCCTCGCCGTCATTTTGAGGCGCGTCATATATGGAGTACTTCACGGAAAAAAGCATGTTCATGAGAGGCGTGGAGCCTGTGAGAGCGTAGGCATTTGTAGAGCCCTCACAGCCCACAGCCTTGAAGAAGTCTGTTATATCCGCATTTGCCACTGACGAAAAAAGTGAGACCGAGGGGTAATTCATCCAGGCTCCGTCGTTCTTTGTCTTGACAGGATTCTTCTCGACCCTGAAAAATTCCGATGAGGGTACAAGGCTGTCCACAAGAGTGATGACATCCTTATTATCCTCCGTGTATGCCGTTCTGGAAGTGGTTGTTATACTGGTTACAGCCGTATTAATTGTATTTTCTATAGTTATAAAGCTTATAAGCAAAATAATTGCCGTATTTATCCCTATCCTTCTACGCTTCCACAGGTAGATCAGAAGGGCATAAAGGCTGATAAAAACTATGCTGAGATAGAAGACAGAAAAGTGAAAATGCTTTGCCGTAACTGTCTTTTCACAGATAAGCACGAAGGCTATGGAGAAGAGATAGCCTGCCCCTATGTTTCTCATGGATATATCCCCAAGGTTCATATATACTCTGTAGCACATATAGAGCATCAGGAATATATATATGAAGGACTGCCTGCAGGGCAGGCTGTTGGGATAATGAAATCCGTGCCATATGAAGTTCAGCACATTTACAGCAAAGCTCACAAAGAATATAAAGAGCATACTGCAGTATACGGCCTTCTCCCTGACACTTATCTTTTTTGTAAGCATATACACGGCAAAGAGCATTATTACCGCGACGCCGCAGTATATATTAGGCCAGTGGTTAAGTCCCTGCTCGGTCTCCACATTTACCATATGCCTTGCGAACATATCTATCACCGTAAAATATCTTGTGAAGGTCTGAGGGAAATTCACCGAGGCGGAGGCGGTGGACTGCAGAGCCATGGCCTCCGGTATGAGGGTAACTGCGGCAAAGCCTCCGGCAAGCAGAGAGAAAAGGGCAAATCTTAAGATTCTTCCTGTAAACTCTCTGAAGTCATAGGGCCTTAGTATTATCTGCATGGCAACAAAATATATTACCATGAATATGCATATCATATAGGAAATATAATAGTTTGACAGTATGCAGAGCCCCAGGCACAGGCTGTACATAAGCCCCCTGCCTTCCTTTACCAGCTTTTCCAGTCCGTATATGACAAGGGGGAACAAAAGTATGCAGTCAAGCCACATTATATTCCATGAGTAGGCAGCCATGTAGCCTGAAAGGCCGTAAAATATGCCGAAGGCGGCCACTCCGAAATCTCTTGTACCAAGGCTCTTTCTCAGGTACCAAGCCATGGAGAGGGAGCTTAAGCCTATCTTTAACACTATCATGTAGGTCATAAACTCCAGGATATAGGCCTTGGGCACTAATATAATCAGCCAGTTTAAGGGGCTTGCCAGGTAGTAGGCATAGAGGGCGGCAAAGTTCACTCCCATGCCTATGTCCCAGCTGTACAAAAGGCTCCCTCCGTTTTGAAGCTTATACTGAAACTCCGAGAAAAAGGGAGCGTACTGATGATACATATCAGTCCTCAGGAAGGTCTCCTCGCCGAAGGGAAAGATGCCTCTTGCAAAAAATATGATAACCATTATGACTACAGGAATAAAAAATGCGGCCTTGAGGGCGTTGTCCGTCCAAAGACTGCCCCCAAGGCTTCCTGTATGATATGATTTTTTACTTCTTATATTCATAGCTTTAACCGGTCCCTCCCCTTATGGTTCTGAGATCATTAATCATTCATTCTTGAATATATAAAACTTGCCGGCCACATAGTTGAACACCACATTGAAGATAGAGGTTAGGAGCCAGGCCAAATATTCATTCATTTTAATTAAGTCCACACATACAGCCATTAGAATAAAGGTTATGACACCGCTTATTATCCTGGCAGACACAAATCCCCCGAACTCCTTGAGAAGATAGGAGGGCTTCATGCGGAAGCTTCTGAATACTATGAGCTTGTTTGTCCAGTAGGCAAACAGTACTGCGGCTATAAACGCCAGCACATATGCCGCCTTCGAGGCAAAGCTCACCGAAAATCCCAGGCTTTTTGCGTACTCGTTCACAGCGGCAAAAACAATAAGATTTACCAACGTTGTAAGAACGCCTATGATTATATATGCGATAAGCTCCCTGTTAAACAGTATGTTCTTTATCCTGTCCATGATCCTCATGTCTAACCCTTGTTTCTCGGCCTCCCCTTGCCTCTGAAGTTTGTCGTCTTGTTTCTCTGTCTGTCCCTTGTGCGGTTTAAGTCCTGAGTCTTTTTCCTGTTCTCCACAAGCCTCCTGAACTCGTCCTCGCTTATGCCCATGGACTCCAGCCTTCTTCTGCGGTTCTCCTTCATCCTCTGAAGCTTTTTCTTCTCAAGGCTTACATTGTGAGCATGGTAGGCTGTTCCTCCTCCAAGAAGAAGGAAGGCGGCGATTCCACCTATGGTTGCAAGGCTCACTGATATTACGGCCACCTTTGTTCCGGTGGACACATCCAGGATGGAGAGAGAGGACTCCCTCTCATTCAATATAAAATAGGATCCGGCGGTGTGATCTCCCATAAGAAAATCCACCTTTGCCACAGCCCCCTCGGGAGCGTTTTGTGAGACATTGTACTCAAAATCCGTGGTGACTCCGTCTGTGGTCGTCCCTGTGGGAACTGTCAGATAGAGAGGCCTGTCAGTCTTAAGATTGTTTGCGCTCTCGGGGATAACCCCGTCCGTGACAAATCTCTGTTCAAGAGCGTCAATGTCAAGAAGTCCCTCGGCACTCACATTAGTAAAGGATGAAAATCCCAGATCGAGCATGGCCTTTGTATCCGTATAGTGGGCAGGATTCCTGTCCGCAAGGACAACGGCCACCAGCCTTCTGCCGTCATCCTCAGCCATGGTGACAAGTGTGTTTCCGGCAGCCGAGGTATATCCGGTCTTTCCTCCCACAACTCTGCTGTCCGTGTAGCCCCCGGAGGACCTCAGCATCTTGTGGCCTATGGTCACCAGCATGCCCTGAGGTACTTCCTGTGTAGGGCCTATCCTGTAGTTCTCATCATCCTCCAGCTCAAGAAAGCGGGGATCGTTCATGGCAGCCTTTGCTATCAGGGCCATATCGTGGGCGGTAGTATAATGCTCGCTGTCGTGAAGCCCTGAGGGATTTACAAAGTGGGTGTTGGTGCAGCCCAGCTCACGGGCCTTTGCATTCATCATGTCGGCAAAGGCGGATATGCTTCCCGCCACATGCTCGGCAAGTGCATTGGCAACCTCGTTTGCCGACCTGTAGAGCATGGCATACATACAGTCTCTTACTGTGAGCACATCTCCCACTGAGGTCCGTGCCGTCACTGCCCCCGGCTCCAGGCTGTTTAAGGCGGTCTGTGAAAATGTGACCTCCTCATCCATGTCGCAGTTCTCAAGGACCAGTATGGCCGTCATTATCTTTGTAATACTTGCAGGGTACATTTTGGAATTTATATTTTTGCCGTAAAGGATAGCCTCCGTATCAGCATCCATGCATATGGCGGCCCCCGCATTCACGGACTGAGAAAGAGAAGGCCAGCTTACAGCCCCGTAGCTCTCCCCCGCCCCAAGGGTCAATGTAAATAGTATAAGAGAAACCGTATATACAATAACGGCCGCCAAGGACATTATTCTTTTTATACCCTCTTTTAATATCATCACTGACCCTGATTCAATCCTTTAAGTCTTGCATAGTTAAAAAGGTACTGTTGAATTACCCCTGCATAGGGCTTGTACTCCCGGGGAAGCTCTCCCCCGTAAACATTTTCGATAACTCTCTTCATCCACACATCCACAGGCACTACATCCAGCCTGTGATATCCGAAGAGAGCGACGCAGCTTGCCACCTTTATACCGACACCCTTTTCCTTGAGCAGGCATTCTATAAGCTCCTCTGTGGAAAGGCTTTCAAGAGTCGTAAGCTCAAGTCTGCCCTCACATACATCACGGGCCGTCTCAAGAATGTAGGGCACTCTGTAGCCCAGACTGCAGGCCGCAAGCTCCTCCGGGTCTGCCGCCGCAAGCCTCTCAGGCTCCGGAAAGGCATACCTCATTCCAAACTCTGTCTCAAAGGGCCTCCCGAAGCTTCGGGAAAGCCGCTCTACCGCTGTCCTTATGGCAGGCACAGACTTTCTCTGAGAGATGATAAAGCTTATGAGCATCTCCCAGCTCTCCTGGTTAAGTATCCTTATACCCCTGCCGAAGCTGACCGCCTCCCTCAGGTAGCTGTCGTCCGGAAGAGCTATGGCCCTGTATTTTTCATAGTCATTGTCCAAGTCAAAATAATGCTTCCACTTATTGTTAAAATCCTCCTCAGAGCAGGAAAACAAAACACTTCCGTCCTCTTCCTCCCTGAGCCTTAAGCATTCTCCAAGGGCAACCAGCTCTGTGACGCCCTCCTCCACAGTCACCATTCTGAAGCACTGTCCGCTCTCCCCTATGACTGCGGGGCTGAAATCATCGTTTACAAATCTGAAGCCTTCCATATCGTGTCTCTTCCTTTCATTTATAAAGCCTGTGCTCAGCGCCTTTGGGCCTGATCAGGGATCACTCGCCCTTGTAGACAGCCAGGGGATAATTTATTCCATCCGAGGATCCGGCGTAGTATACGCATACTCTCTCCCCGCTGTCTCCGGTCATGGCGTCCTCCTCTATCTCGCAGTTGTCCTTCAAAAAGGTCATCTCCGTACCGTCATCAGCTTTTATCGAAAAGGTGCTCATGACGTTTACAAGGGTAGTGCCTTCCACCGACGATATCATGTAGTTTCCCGCAGGTATCACAGCAATAAACTCCACGTTCTCATAGTCGTTTATCATGTCCCCCTTAAATGCCACTGCCACCTCGCTGCCCACAGACATGTCAGCGTCTATTGAGCCTATCTGGTCCGCAGGTATGGACCACATATTCTCCGTATCGTTTTTGTCCTGAAGATTGTAAATATCTATGCCCTCGGTCTCATCCGGCTGGATGCCCAGCACCGTGGCATGCATGATGCCGAAATTTCCGGAGACAGAGCCTGTGGAGTCGGTAGCTTCCACTGTCCCAGGGTAGGTCTCACCTGTAGCCTCTACGGTAGTCACCTCCGTGCTTGTCTCGACGCTCTTTTCCTCTTTATTTCCGCAGGCTGACAAAGCCATTGATGCCGCAAGTATAAAAGCCGGTATCAGCAATTCTCTTCTGTATATAGATCTCATAAATATAAAACTCTCCGTATTTTAAATTTCCTTAAGAGGGATATTGAGCTCCTCCGTACCCGGAAGCACGAAATATCCGTCCCTTATTATCTCTGTCTTGCTGCCGTCTTTTCTCACGGCGGCAATAAGCCCTGTCTCATCATAGGGCAGGGTAATGTCACAGTGGACATTAAAGTAGGCCTTATCAGGGCTCTCCTCTCTCAGATCAGCACACTCATTTGAGCGGGCTATTATCTCTTTTCCGTCAGGATTATATACCTTAAAGTCCTCGGCATGGGAGTAGCAGGTGTCTCCGACAGCAAAGTGAGGCCCCATCTTCTCCGCTATAAGTATAGGAAGCTTGTCTGTTATTCCAAGCCTCCTGCCTGCGGCATAGGCTGTGGTGTTCGTTCCTATGGCAAACTCCCCAAGGGGAAGCTCTTTCTTGTTTTTGAAGATGATGTCCTCTATAAGCTTTCTTCCCGCCTGTCTGTCTCCAGGGAAGTTTTCACAGCTGTAATCAGCAACTCTGCCGTCCTTAAAATCTATGGTGAGGTCTTTAAAAAGTATGTCTCCTATGTAGACAAGGCTCACCTTAAGCCTGCCCTCCGTCCCCTTAAGTACAGGCGAGGTAAATACTTCTCCAAGAGGTATGTTTACATCCGCCAGGCAGTTTTCAAAACAGGTCTCCCTATCCCTGTCCTTAAGTTCATGCAGGAAGACTTTCATATCCGTGTCATTTTCCCCAAGGCCTTTTATCTCGATATGTTCAGCCTCGTCAAGGGCCTCTATAAGCCTCTCCTGTATAAGCCTGTACCTGGCCTCGGGGAGGGTGTTTATCTTTATTACCTCCTCAAAGACCTCAGGAAATCTCTCTCCTATATCAGGCCGTGGCCAAGCTATTATGGTAAAGCTCGTCTCCTCCTCAGGAATGTATTTTTGTATAAGCTCCATAGCCTCATGGTTGTACCTGTCTCTCAGTCCGTCCTGATACTCTGAGTAGGAAGGAGTCATCTCCTTGATCTCAGGCTCAAAGCTCTTCTCTCCGAAGGTCTCTGCAAAAGCCCTTCCGGAAAGCTTTGAGGCCTCTTTTCCCAGCTCCTCATAGGCGTTTCTCAGAGCCTCCAGCTTGTGCTCCATAAGCCTGTCTCCCCAGAAGAGGGCCATATCATTCCTGTGATCAAACTCAAGCTCCCTGTTTATATGTCCGTAAAATCCCACAGGGGATCCGCCCGAGAGTCTTTTGTTTATGAGCCTCAAGGGCCGCCTCGGTATAATAACCTGAAGGCCTGCCTTCTCGAAGTTCTTCACAGCCTCCCTGAACATCCTCTCGTAGCCCAGGGGCATGGTCAGCCTTACACTCTGTTTTTTCCTTATGTCTCTTCCGGTTACGGCAAAGCCTCTTATATATCCCTCTGTAAATGCATCCGCCATGAGCTTCACCTTCTCTTCCGGCAGTGAAGCCATGAACTTTGCGGTCTCAAGCTCAGAGGAGCTGACCGGCTCTCCGAAAAGGTATAAATAGCGGGAATCAGAGAGATCCGCGTTTTTCACTATGTTTAGAGCCGGGCTTTTCCCTACCGCAAGGCCCTCATATATATCCCCCCTTACAAAGTCAGCGCAGTAATCATATATATAGGAATATATTACGTCCCTGACCTCCTTCTCCGAAGGAGCTTCCTCCTCCTCAAAAAGGTTGTAGACCTGAATGAAGGTCTCCATCAAGATGGTGAAGGCCTCCATATTTTTCTCTCTCCCGAAAGCGGGAAGACCCAAAAGCTCAACATAAAACATGCTGAGTATCGGGGCCATATCCTTTCCAAGCTTTTCCGCGGCATAGCAGGGCTCGGCATAGGAGTGTCCGTAATTTTCCTCTGATATGTCGCTGTAAAGCCTTCCGTTAAGCTCCATTAGCTCATCCGACTTAAGCTCACGGTCAAACTCCGAGGCCGCACCCAGTATGAAATCTGCAAGTTTATTGAAATAGTCCCTGTATGCAGGTATGACATCCTGATCCAGAGACATATTTTCTATCCTCTCCCTTGCGCAGTCAAATCTTTCCCTCATATCTCTCCTCAGCTTCTGAAGCCTGCAATTATTATGGCTGTCCACAGCAGAATGACTGTTATGTCAGCTCCCCCTGAAATCAGTGCAAATATATAATTTCTGTTTTCCTCTCTCCTGGCCTCAACAGCAAATTTTAAGGACATAAGTGCCATAAGTATACTGGATATTCCCAGGGCTCCTATATTTACCCCCGCGTTTCCGGCCGTGCTTATTCCTTGAAGCAGGGCAAAAAAAAGCAGTAAAAGAGAGATAAGGGTGACTCCCAAAGCATAGAACCCCCCTACTGCAAATTTTTTCTTTATATAGGAATATTTCTTTTTTTCTTTCCCTGAGGAAAACGCTTTCATAGGTATCTCTTTTTCCTTTTTATGCGATAGCGCTGCACAAGAGTGTACATCACAGCTCCTATGGCCGCGCCGAGAGTGTTCAAGATCATATCGTCCACATCAAAGCTTCCCACCCTGAATACAAACTGGGTCATCTCTATGAGCAGACTTATAAAGAACCCCACCAGAATACTGTTTGCCATAAGCTTGCATCTTCGGCTTATGACAGGCAGCAAAAAACCGCATGGAATAAAGGCTATTATATTCCCGAAAATGTTGAGAATGACAGCCTTTATCCCCAGTATATCCCTGTAAATTATGAATCTTTTTATCTCCAAAAAGGGAACAAGGTTGTAGCCTCTTGAGACCGCTTCCTCATCCTGCCCCCCTCTTCCGAGGTTCTCAGCAAAAAACATAAAGTATGTGAGGCCTACCAGATAGAGAATAAAGATAAGCCAACAGAGCTTTTGATTTTTGGTGGTGTTCCTGATCATATCCGGATTATTTTAGCATAGATAATCCCGAGGGTAAAGATTTGTGTCCTTATTTAGTGATAAATTAAGAGATATGTGTTATTCTTTAAAAAATAATTAAGGAGGAAAGAGCACAAATGGAAACAGTGTACAGGGACTGCCTCAGTGACAGAGAGGCCTCACAGCTTAAAGAGCTTGTGGAAAGCTGCAATCTCCATGACGGCACGGTCTACAGCACCCCACAGGACGCAGACGCCTATGCTCTCGCTGTCCGTGAGGGCAGGATAATAGGGGCCGTCTGTGTCTACAGAATAGGCTCTACAAAAGACGGCAAGGAGGCGGATGAGCTCTACTGCTTCACAGATCCCCTCTTCAGAAGGCAGGCTGTGTTTTCCTCTCTCCTCTCCTACATCTCTCCTATATTAAGAGATGTGCTTGTGTTTCCTGTGTACGAGGGTCCTGAGGACACGGCGGGGGCTCTTAAGGCTTTATCCGCCGAAAAGGACCATGACGAGCATTTTATGGAGAGAAAGCTTGAAAAAGCTGCGGATGGACCGGGGCCTAATAGAGCTGCAGATGAGCTGTATCCTGACAAAGCCTCGGATGCTCTGCCCTCCGGAAGAGAGTGCCCTAATGGAGATGTAAAATCTGATAGGGATATAAAAATCGAAGTCCTGTCGGAGTCCGATCTTCTCATATCCTCCCGATTTTGCGAGTGCTCTCTCATGAGCTACGGAGAAGCCACTGTCTATCTCTACGGAATGCTCACCTACGCCAAATATCAGGGTAAGGGCTACGGCTCTGAATTTATGAGGAGGGTGATCGCCCTGCTTTCATCTCCGAAGGCCGAGACTGTCCTCGGGAAAAATTTCTCCAACGTCGAGAGGATAATACTTCAGGTGTCCTCGGAGAATATACCGGCCCTTAAGCTGTACAAAAAAAGCGGCTTTCATATATCTGAAAGCCTGAGTTTCTACAATATAAAAAAGAAGGATCACTTCCCTAAGGTCTGAAGTAATCCTTCAATTCTCTGCTGTCATAGAGTATAAGATCTCTTGCCGAAAGCTCCGTGTTTCCGAAATTGTCGGCCTCCACTATGTTGACCGCACAGTTTGCAGGAACTCTCCCCTGCCAGAAATCTCCTTTGTTCTCATAGAGACTGTTTAAGAGGGCTCTCATGGCAAAGCCGTGAGTCGTTATGAGAATGTTTTTCTCAAGTCCGTCCTCCCCTGTCTTAAAATCCTCTCTGAGGACCGTGCTCCTCAAGAAATCCAGAGTGCGCTTCTTTACGGAGCTTACGCTCTCCGCATCAGAGGGAAAGCTTACAAGCTCAGGATCTCTGTAAAAATCCGAAAAATTGTCGCAGTCAAGTTCAAAGTTATCTCTTCCGCAGCCCAGGCCCTCCCAGGAGCCGAAGGATATCTCAACTATCCTCTCATCTCTCTCAAATGGCACTGTACCTGACACCCGATTTTGGGAAAGCACCGCCTCCCCGGTCTCCACAGCCCTTTTTAGGGGGCTGCTTATCCAGAGGGAAAACTTTATATCCGCAAGCCTCTCTCCCACTTCCCGGGCGAGCCTTATTCCGTTCTCGTTTAAAGGATTGTCGGCTCTGCCCTGAAGTCTCTTGGCTCTGTTGCTGTCCGTCTCTCCATGTCTCATTATATAGAGTCTCATCTACTCTTCCTCGCCGTTTTCCTTTGTATTTTCCTCAGGCTTTTTAGTGAGCTTTACCTTGCTTATGACTCTGTCGTCCATCTCTCTGATGACATAGACCGCCTCACTGTCGGAAACCTCTATTGGAAGATTCTTGCTCTTTGGTATATAGTCCAGAAGCTCTATCATATAGCCTGAGAGGGTATCGCACTCACTCTCTATATGCATGTGCAGCTCCTCATTTATGTCGGATATGAGAGTGCTTCCCTTTATCTCAAATACCTCGTCAGTTATCTTTCTGATGTCCGGCTCTTCCTGCTCATACTCGTCATGTATGTCTCCGACTATCTCCTCCACCAGATCCTCCATGGTGAGCATTCCGCTTACTCCGCCGTACTCATCTACGATTATGGCAAGCTTCTCGCCGTTTTCCTGCATCTCCTTAAATACCGCATCTGTCTTTTGCATCTCAGTGGCGATAAAAGGCTTTTTCAGAAGCTTTCTGATGTCCACATTGTAGAAGGATCCCGCCTTCTTGGCCGCTATAACATAGTCCTTCATGCAGAGTATTCCGAGTATATTGTCTATATTTTCCTCGTATACAGGTATTCTGTTGTGGTGAGACTCCATGATCTCATCTATATAGTCGTTTACAGGTTCATTTATATCAACAGCCACCATATCCTGTCTGGTGACCATGACCTCTCTCACCTTCTTGTCATCAAAGGAAAAGATGCTTGTGATCATCTCCTTCTCAATGTCGTTGAAAACACCTGTCTCCGTTCCTGTCTCCAGCATGGATTTTATCTCTTCCTCGGACACATCCTGCTCAAGTCTGTCGTGATGCATTCCTATAAGCTTTAAGAATCCGTTGGTGGATACAGAGAGAAGCTTTATGAAGGGTGAGAGTATCCTGCTGAGTGTCCATATGGGGCTTACGCATAAAAGTGAGAAAGCCTCGCTGAACTGCAGAGCTATCCTCTTGGGAACCAGCTCACCGAACACAAGGTTGAAATATGCAAGTATAACCGTGATGACAACGTTTGATATCGAAAGGCTGTAGGGTATGCCCAGCTCCGTGAGCTTTGAGGCAAGCACCTGGGATATACTGTTGGCAGCGAAGGCCGATGATGCAAATCCCGCCAGAGTTATTGCAACCTGTATGGTGGAGAGAAATTTTGTAGAGTCGTCAGTCAAGGACTCTATCATCTTCGCCTTCTTGTTTCCGTTTTCCGCAAGATTGTGTATCTTGATCTTGTTTACCGATACGACCGCCATCTCCGAGCCGGAGAAAAATGCGTTTATAAGGGTGAGTACTACAAGCACCGCCAACTGAAAAACTATATTACCCGCCTGTGGGTCGCCGTCCATAATAAAAAGAACCTCCTGAAAAAATATATTTTTGCTAATATTAGCATATATTAAGCTTTACTGCAACAGTCATCAGTTTATCCCACCTTAGGGGAAACATTAGGGGCAAGGCCTATTTAAGCTCCTGTTTAAGTATGATGTCCACCGCCTCAGAAAGATCCCTGCACACGCGATCCGGGATCACATCATATTTCTTATCCTCCCCGCCCTTTCCGGTCTTTACAAGTATGGTGGAAGCCCCCGCGTTTTTCCCGCAGAGTATGTCCTGGGTCATGTCACCTATCATATAGGATCCCGAAAGATCTATATTGTACTTTTTTGCGGCCTTTAAGAGCATGCCGGGCTTGGGTTTCCTGCACTCGCAGTCAGTCTTAAGCTCCGGGATCTCCCCCTCAAAGCCCTTGTCGGGATGGTGAGGGCATAGGAAAAGATCATCTATGTAGGCACCCTTCTCCCCAAGCACTGTCTCCAGCTTCGCATTTATCTCATCCATAGTCTCGAAGCTGCACTCTCCCCTTGCTATTACCGGCTGGTTGGTCACAACTATGCAGAGGTATTCAGAGGAGTTTATCCGCCTTATGGCCTCCGGAACGCCCTCCATGACTCTTAAGTCCTCCGGTCTCCTTACAAAACCGCTTAACTCATTAATAGTTCCATCTCGATCTAAAAAGATACATTTTTGTTTATTATTTAAGTTTCTGGCAGAAATAATTCCATTTTCTATATCGGAGATCACTGCCTCATACCTGTCAGGAGTGCCCATATCCTTCACATATTCCCCTGAGCTGTAAGCGTCTACCTGCCCCTTTTCTATCAGAGGCCTTATAAGTTCCTTGTCAAGGTCGGTCTTTTTCTTTTCCGGTATAAGCTCCAATATCTTCTCGGAAAAAGCGTATATGCCGGCATTTACCCTGTTTCTGTAGTAAGAGCTTCTGACCCCGTTTTTTGAGAGCACTTCCTTTACCACCCCATCTTTGTCCGCCACTATTATGTCGCTGTCATAGGGGTGACTGTTGGGGTGGACGAAAAGAGTGGCCGTCTTCCCGCCTCTTATGTGGAAGTCCATGAACCTGTTGAAATCCACTCCGGTAATAAGGTCCCCCATAAGTAGAAGGAAGTCCTCCTTTATCTTCCCTCTGAGGAAAAAGAGGGCCCCGGCAGTTCCGAGAGGCTCATCCTCATTGATATATTCTATATTGAGCCCCAGTTGACTTCCGTCGCCGAAGTAAGCCTTTATGCTGTCGGAGAGATAGCCCACCACAAGGATGATATCTCTTATGCCGTTCTCCTTTAAGTTAAGGAGCTGGTATTCAAGCACAGGCTTTCCCTTTACTCTTATCATGGGTTTAGGAATATCGGCCGCCACCTCTCTTATCCTGGTTCCCTTTCCCCCTGCCATTATGACTGCCTTCATTTTTTTGTAATTCCTCCCTATACTTTTAAGAGGGTGTCCCAAGCCCCGTAAGGACTCAGCGGCACCCTCCATATATTCTTCAAAAAATCATCAGAACAATACTATACCGGTGACAGGCTTTCCGAGATTCTTTAACAGAGTGAGCTCATCCTCCACATCAGACATGGATGATACAAGCTTTTTCTCCACCAGTATGACCTCGTCACAGCTTGCAAGGGCCTTCACTGTTCTCGGATCGCTTATGAGCTCTCCGCAGATAAAGTCAGGCTTGTGCTGAACATTGAGAAAGCCTGTTCCCTCAGACTGAGAGCTGAGTATCTCAGCAGTCTTTTTAATGTCCTCTGCAGATGCGCTTCCTGTGACCATGACCCTTCTCGAATCTCTGCCCAGATAGTTGGCGGTGTTTGCAGCCACCATACCGCAGATCTCCTCGTAGGGGCGGGCCTCCTTGACTCCGAATATATGATCTATAAGCTTGTCCACAGGAAAGCTCCTCTTCTTTGAGCTATCAAAATTTCCCAGAGCTTTGAGCTTGAATCTTCTCTGAAGCTCCTTGAGATTTCTGACCTTGTCGCTCATAAGATATGCGACACAGACGGCGAAGACTCCGAGAAATCCTCCCAGCACAAAGCCCAAGACAGTATACTTTGCCGCGCCGGATGAGGGTATAACAAGCTCCGGCTCTTCCTGATCCATCAGGTCCTCGAGAGCCTGAGTATTGGACTTAAGTCTGTTCTGCACAGAAAGCATGTTGTCCGATATGAGGGCCAGGTCCTCGGCAGAGACTCTCTTTGTGTTCACGTTGGCTATGTATTCCTCTATTATCTCCAGCATGGTCTCGTCAGAGTTGATCTGGGCTTCCAGATCGTTTTTCTGCCTGTCAGTGTCCTCAAGAGTCTTCTCATACTCCTCCCTTGCGGTCTCCTCGGCATCGCTCCTTGAAAATGACATGAACTTATAGCCCCCCGCAAGCGCAGCGAAGAAGAGGGCACAGACTATAAGTCCTCTCCACTTTTTAAAGATCACATAGAGAAGCTCCTTTAAGTCTATCTCATCCTCATAGATATTTTCCTGTTCCATATATCAGCTTACCTCTTCTAATACATATTATCCTTTTTATGTTAGCATAGAGGCGGCTTTAAAACAATTACCCTTTTCTTAATATTTGCCTAACCCAGAGCCACATCCAGGATCATCATTACCGCAAAACCGAGAGCAAAGCCTATGGTGCCGATATTTGAGTGCTCTCCCTCCGCTGACTCCGGTATCAGCTCCTCCACCACCACATATATCATGGCTCCCGCCGCAAAGCTTAAGAGGTAGGGAAGGATCGGTATCAGTATGCCTGAGATAAGTATGGTAAGTATTGCTCCTATGGGCTCCACGGCCCCGGAAAGCACACCGTATATGAAAGCCTTCCCCTTTTTCATTCCGGCGTTGGCCTTTAAGGGCATAGAGATGATGGCCCCCTCAGGGAAGTTCTGTATGGCTATTCCCAGCGACAGGGCAAAGGCTCCCGCCAGGGTCATGCTGTTGGCCTCACCCAGGCCTGCAAAGACCACGCCCACAGCCATGCCCTCCGGTACGTTGTGGATCACGACCGCAAGTATCATCATGGCTGTCTTACCCAGAGAGGTAGAAGGGCCCTCAGGGCTTTCGGAATCCAGATGGAGATGGGGAATGTGCCTGTCCATAAATAAGAGAAAGAAAACTCCTATGGCAAGGCCCACCACTGCAGGTAGGAAGGACAGCTTTCCCATGCCCGCTTCCCCACTCATGTCCATGGAGGGAAGGAGCAGTGACCATACCGAGGCCGCCATCATCACCCCTGCGGCAAAGCCCAGCAGTGCCTTCTGTACCTTATCATTTATCTTGTCCTTCAAGAAAAAAACCATGGCAGATCCCAGAGAGGTCCCCACAAAGGGTATCATCACTCCCGCTATAGTATTCAAGTTTATCATTTTCGGCCGCACCCTGTTTTTAGGGTGCCCTCCTTTCAGCTTCAATTTGGTGACGTATCTGAAAATACGATCATATTATTATATACTCAAACATTGTTTTTGTCATTCTCTTTATTTCCTATCTGATTTTAGAAAAATTTAATAATAAGAGTCGTTTTTTTGCTGTTTTTGCCCTTTACTATTCGGAAAAACATGCTAAGATATATGTAACGGTTAGTTATATAAAACCTAAATTCAAAACAAATATCGGATATGACATTTAATATTAAGAAAGAGGAGGAATCGATATGTCATCAGAAAGATCAAAAGTTGCAGAACTTTTAAACGAACAGGTAAATAAAGAATTCTACTCAGCCTATCTCTATCTTGACTTCGCAAATTTCTACGAGGACAAGGGACTTAAGGGCTTTGCAAACTGGTTCAACATCCAGGCTCAGGAGGAGAGGGATCACGCCCTGCTGTTTATAGCCTATATGCATCAGAATGATATGAAGGTGAGTCTTGAGGCAATAGACAAGCCCTCGGCAAAGCTCAAGGAGCTCATGGATCCCCTTAAAGAGAGCCTGAAGCATGAGAAGTATGTTACAGCTCTCATCCACAACATCTATGCTGCCGCTTCAGAGGAGAAAGATTTCCGCTGCATGCAGTTTTTGGATTGGTTTATAAAGGAGCAGGCCGAGGAGGAGGACAACTCCAGAAGCAATATCCAAAAGATGGAGCTCTTCGGAGGTGACGCAAAGGCTCTCTATCTCCTGGATCAGGAAATGCAGGCAAGGACCTACGCAGCGCCTTCCCTGACAATAGGCTAAAATTTCTTATCCCGTTGTCAGAACAACGGAATTACAAGTATACTTCCGGTATAATAATGGTATAATAATCTAAGGGGACGGCTAAGGCCGTTTGATTACAAAATTATACGGAGGTATTTATCATGAAATTTTACAAGTGTTCAGTATGTGGAAACGTAATTGAAAAGCTCTATGATTCATCAGCACCTGTATCCTGCTGCGGCAAGCCCATGGATGAGCTTAAAGCAGGAGTGACCGATGCGGCTCAGGAAAAGCATGTTCCCGCATGTGAGATAAAAGACGGAAAACTCTTTGTTCAGGTGGGAAGCGTTGAGCATCCCATGACAAAGGAGCATCACATCGCATTCATCATCGCAAAGGCAGGGGACATTGTGATGAGAAAGGAGCTCACTCCGGAGGATAAGCCCGTCGCCGAGTTCTGCTTAAACGGCTACAAGGGCAATGTGGAGGTGTACGAGTACTGCAATCTCCACGGACTTTGGAAGGCTGATATCACAGCATAAAAGATTAAGAAATATAAAGCAGAGGGAGGATAAATGTCCTCCCTCCGCTTATTTATTTCTGTGATTTATTTTGTCTTTCATGTATCAGATCAGCTCTGAGAGCTCTGTATACTCCATTCCGAAGCTGTCCGCCACATTCTTACAGGTGAGCTTGCCTGCGTAAGTATTCACTCCCGAAGACATTACGGGATCATTTTTGCAGGCAGCCTCAAGTCCCTTTGATGCAAGCTTAAGACCGTACTTCAAAGTGGCATTTGTAAGAGCTATAGTGGAGGTCCTGGGAACTGCTCCCGGCATATTGCCGACGCAATAGTGAACCACTCCGTCCACCTCGAAAATGGGGTCGTCATGGCTGGTCATCTTCGTGGTCTCACAGCATCCGCCCTGATCGACCGCCACATCAACTATTACGCTTCCTCTCTTCATCTCCTTTAAGTACTCCCTCTTTATAAGCTTGGGAGCAGCCTTTCCGGGGATAAGCACCGATCCTACTGTGAGATCAGCCTCTTTAAGGGAATTTTCTATATTTGTATCCGTGCTTACAAGAGTCTGTATGCGCGCACCGAAAATGTCATCCAGATAGGAAAGCCTGTTCATATCTATGTCAAGCACAGTGACATCAGCTCCCATACCTACAGCTATCTTGCAGGCGTTAGTACCAACGGTTCCGCCTCCGACTATAACTATCTTGGCTTTCGGGGTTCCGGGAACTCCCGCAAGAAGCACGCCCTCACCGCCGAAGGTCTTTTCCAGGTACTTGGCTCCCTCCTGTATGCTGAGTCTTCCCGCGATCTGGCTCATGGGAATGAGCATAGGGATACTTCTGTCCTTCTCGATCAGAGTCTCATAGGCAAATCCCGCCACCTTTGACTCCAGCATGGCATCCGTAAGCTCCCTGTCCGCCGCAAGGTGAAGATAGGTGAATATGATCATACCCTCACGGAAATAGCCGTACTCCTCCTTTAAGGGTTCCTTGACCTTCACCATCATGTCTGAATTGCCCCAGGTCTCAGCAGCTGTAGCACAGAGCTTTGCTCCTGCCCTCTCGTACTCCTCATCTGTAAACCCGGAGCCCAGGCCTGCGCCTTTTTCAATGAAGACCTCATGTCCCGCTCTCACATAGCTCTTTACATTGTCAGGTGTGAGCCCGACTCTGTACTCCCTGTTTTTGATCTCTTTTGCACAGCCTATCCTCATAAAATCGCCTCCTTATAAAATGCTGCATATCTTAGCAGCTAAATTACAGCATTCAATTCCTGATAAAGAGTCTTGGCAAAGCTGTCCGTCATTCCGCAAATATAATCTGTGACAAGCATAAGTCTCAGGTAGAGCTTTTCCGATTCGCTCTTTCCTTCTGAGCAGCGCTTGTAAACATTCATGTAATTTTCCGAGATCAGTGAAATGAGCTTTTCATCCACGGCGCTCATCCCGGGTCTCTTTTCGTTTTTATCCCCGCTGTCCTTTCTCTCTTTCAATCCCTCAAGAAGGGCTTCATCCTTCAGTTCTTCAAGAAGCCTCTCCTTTGAATGTTCATCCGTGTCAAAGTAGAGAACAGCGTTTATGAACTTATCCAAAAGATTTGAAATAATGACCTCTGCAGCGATCTCAAGCTTATATATAGGCTTTGAGGTGAAAACATATCTGTAGGCAATGTCCCCCAGAGCCCAAACCAAGGGCTCCATGTCAGTGCCGAAGAAAAGATCCTCTCTGTAGCTTCCCTCCATGATCTCGTTATAGTGGGCGGTAAAGCCGTATATGGCCGCTGATATAAATTTGCCCTGGGTGTTGACTATCCAGTTTTGTACGGCGTAGAGCTCAGGGCCTGAAATACCATCCCTGAGAGCTCTCCCATAGAGCTCCTCCAGCTTGTCGACCTGCTGACTGTACCTTTCATTTCCCGCAGCTCTTTCCTTCTCCACAGCTCTCAGCTCCGAGAGAAGTTCTCTGTAGGAGATGCAGCCCTTCTTTACCGCATCCTCAATGTCCGCCGTCCTGTAGGCTATATCGTCGGCAGCCTCAAGGATGAAAGTCAGGGGATGCCTGCAGCCTCCAAGGCCAAGGCTCTCCTCTATATCCTCAAATATGTCCCTGTCCGCATAGAAATATCCCATTTTTTTGTATTTCCCCGGGTGTCCCGCCTCGTTTGAAGCTATGGGATACTTTATTATGGTTCCCAGAAGGGCCTTTGTCAGGTTCATTCCCTTGTCGCCTATGAGAAAGTGAAGCTTTGTGACCAGCCTCAGGGCCTGAGCATTACCCTCAAAGTGATAAAAATCCTCCCTCATCTGCTCAGTGAGCACATTAGAGAGAGGGACTCCGTAAAATCTTAGTTCCGAAAGATTTTTCTCAAACCAGTTCCTTACAGAGGTCTCCCCGAAATGTCCGAAGGGCGGATTCCCTATGTCGTGGAGGAGACCTGCGCAGAGGAGTATATTGTTGATGTAGGACTTGTACTCATCCTTAAAATCAGGATCCTTTATGTTTTCCGATATGCTTCTGGCTATGCTCTGTCCCAGAGAGTTGGCAAAGGAGGACACCTCAAGCGTGTGGGTCAGTCTGGTCCTTACAAAATCAGATCTGTCCAGAGGAAACACCTGAGTCTTATCCTGCAGGCGCCTGAAGGATGCACTTCCTATTATCCTGTGATAGTCCTTCTCGAATTCATTCCTCAAGTCTGTCACAGGACGAGCTGCCCTGTCGTTTTCGTCGCCTTGGGCCTGCCTTTTTTTCATGTAAGCCCTGTCTGAGCTTAGGAGCTTTTGCCAGTCCATTTATTACCTCGCTGCTGTCTTTTGTATAATATAATTATAGCGTAAAAGAGAGGTGAGATAAAGAAAGTATGAAAAATTTTATACTTTTATTATATTATCAGGCTCTCTCCTGTACAGAACACAGTTACGGCTCTATCGCCACTTTTATCACCCCATCCCTTTTGTTCTCAAACAGCTCATATGCCTTCTCGATCTCCGAGAGGGGGAAGGTATGTGTGATAAGGGGAGTGGTGTCGATTTTTCCATCCTTTATGAGCTTAAGTATCTCATCGCAGTCGCAGCCGTCCACGCCGCCTGTCTTAAATGTCAAGTTTTTGCCGTACATATCAGGCAAAGGAAGTATCTGAGCCTTATCATATAGAGCCACTACGACCACTGTGGCATTAGGCCTTGCACATCTCCAGGCAGCTTCAAAGCTTCCCTCTGCTCCCGCCACCTCCATGACTACATCCGCTCCTCCATGCTCGCTGCAGGCTTTCACAAATTCCTCGTCATCGTTTTCTTTTGGATCAAAAACCGTCACCTCAGGATAATGCTTTCTCACAAACTCCCTGCGAAGGGGATCTGTCTCGCTGACTATTATCTTTCTCGGCTCCTTCAGCATTACGCTTATAAGAGTGCATATTCCTGTGGGGCCGGCACCTATAATGAGGACTGTGTCTTCCTTTCCTATATCTCCTATCTTTGCCGCCCAGTAGCCTGTGGCTAAAATGTCTCCTGTAAACAATGCCTGCCTGTCACTTACGCTTTCATCGATTACGTTTAACCCGGTGTCTGCATAAGGAACTCTGACATACTTTGCCTGACCCCCGTCTATGCGGCAGCCCAGAGCCCATCCACCGTTTTTGTCTGTACAGTTATTGACATATCCGTGCTTGCAAAAGAAGCACTCTCCGCAGTAGGTCTCCACATTCACAGCGACCCTGTCTCCGGGCTTCACCTTCTTTACCTCAGCTCCGACTTCCTCAACTATCCCCACCATCTCATGTCCCACAGTGATACCGGGCACAGCTCGGGGTACAGAGCCGTGCTTGATATGCAGGTCACTGGTACAGATGCTTGCCAAAGTCACTCTGACTATAGCGTCCTTGGGATCCTTTATCACAGGCTCAGGCTTCTCTATAAGCTTAAATTTGCCTTGTCTTAAGTAGGTATAAGCTAACATATACTCTCCTCCTATGTTCCTGTTGATGCTATTATATCATTATAATTTTTTTCAATCCATATATCTCTTATGTGCTATAATCAATCTATAAATACATTATGAATTAAAGGAGGCTTTGCCATGAAAGGTATATTAAAGCTTACTGTCGCCGCCTTGGCTTTGGCCGCAGTCACCACTCAAGTTCAGTTGCCCTTTGCGGCAAACAGTTCTTCATTGATCACAGCACAGGCCCGGCAAGGAGGCCATCACGGCTATCACGGCCACAGATATTATGAGGATCGTCCTCACCACAATACCTGTCCCTACGGATGTGAAGGATATGGATATCACCATGAGGATTGCCCTTTCTATGATAGTTCCGATGCTCTCGACTACTCTCTCATATTTGATCCTGAGTACTATGCAGAGAACAATCCTGATGTGGCGGAAGAGTATGGAACTGATGCCGCAGTCCTTCTCAGACACTTTGTGGAGCACGGCATGGATGAGAAAAGGCGGGGATGCGAAGCCTTTGACATTCATGTGTACATGGATTCAAATCCTGATCTTCAAGAGCTCTACGGAGACGAGGTAAAAGAATACTATGCCCACTACTTAAGATGCGGACACAGTGAGGACAGGAAATGCCATTAAAATGACTCAAAAGATAAAAGGCTGATCTGTATATGTACAGGTCAGCCTTTATTGTTTACTCTGAAAGCTTTGCGTCTGTGAGCCTGCCTACCGTATCTCCCTCGTCGTCATAGATCTCAAATCTGCCTGTGACTCTTACAGGGGTCCCGGGATCAGGATAGTCCTCAGGAAAATCAGGGTCTCCCGCCGGGATAAATTCAAGCCCCTGCCCGCAGCACGCTTCGATCTCATCTGTGACTACCATGAATTTGTAGTCCTTCTCAGGGTCCTCCTGATAAACAGTGAAAAGTCCCTCCATGCTTATGAGCCTGCCCTCATACTTCTCAGGGGCAACTCTCATGGCAAAAAGCTCTGTATACATGTCCTCCGGATTGAGGGAATTAAGATCCGGCTCCTCATTCTGTATGTCCTGTTCAGAGGCGGCAGTTACATCAATACTTTCCTCACTCTGTGCCTCTTCAGAAGCACAGGAGGCCAAAAGTACGATTAAAGCTGCAGATAAACAGAATAATTTTATTTTTTTCATATATCAACCTCGTTTTCTCCTTTCCTTTGAAGCTCTAATTTATGTCTCAGAGACTCGGGGTTACACATAAAACACGATTTAAGTATAAAATAAATATATAGTGGAGGCAATAAAATTTTTGCTTTTATGTTTTGTCTTACATTCCCTTGCCCCGGGGTTGTTTATTAGTTATAATTCTTTTATAAAAAAATTAAGGGGCCCTTCCATGATCGGACGAAGCATAAACGTATTTCTCGCATCTCCCACAGGACTTGAAATCGAAAGACAATATGCACGTGAAGTGTCAAGCCATATTAATAGGACAATAGGATCAAAGCTCGGTATACAGCTCAATCTTTTGTCCTGGGAGACATCTTTTTATTCAGATATCGATACTGACGGCCAGGCTGTGATAAACCGTCAGTTAAAAAAAGACTATGATATTTTTATCGGTATTATATGGGACAGGCTCGGCACCCCCACAAGGCGCAGCCTTTCAGGTACAGTGGAGGAGTATGAAGCTGCTCTCAGCAGGCATCTGTTTAATCCCGAAACGATAGTTATGATGTTTTTTAAAGACAGCCTAAGCTCTGCAAAAGCAACAGATCCTGCCGAGCTTAAGCTTGTCGACTCATTTAAAAGCCGAGTTTTCAGTGATGGGGTGCTGGCATATTCGTTTTCGGAGCCTCAAGAATTTAAAGATATGCTTTTTGATCAGCTAAGTATGGCTGTGCTTGACTTCAACAGTCGTTCTAAAGCTGTAAAACCGATAATAAAGGACTATATATTGAATGACGGCCGTCAAAAATTCCAATTTCAAAAGGAGTCCTGTTATCTGGCTATTGTATGGAAAAACAAAGTGCTTCTCACAAAAAGGAGCTCCGGTCAAAATATAGGGCCAGGACTTTGGCAGCTTCCGGGAGGAAAAAAGGACGGCGGAGAAAATAATTGCCAAACTGTAATAAGAGAGGTTTATGAGGAGCTTGGTATAAAGATTGATCCCTCACGTGTAAAGTATATCACTAATATCACCAGGAACTCTTTGGGCGATAATCCGAATGTGCTTATGAGGCTTCACCTCTTTGTATATATGTCAAATGAAAAAGTAACAGATATAAGGCCTGAAGATTCTGTGGAAAGGATCCAATGGCTTCCGCTTTCAAGCATTAACAAGCTTAAAGGGTCATGCCTGGGAGCCGTCTGTGATCTGCTCCACATAATTCAGCGGTATGTATTTACCACGCTTCCTCTGCATGAAATGGCAGCTTATATAAAATCAGGGCAGTCAGACTTTCCCTCAAAGCTCAACGGATACTCTGAGGAGAGCACCCAGATATTCTACTCTTTATTGGATGTGCTCGGTTTTATAAACAGGCAGGCCCCGCTCAACACTCACAGCGAAAAAACTCTTGCTCTCACTAAAGTTCTTTCTGACTACAGCATATCAGAGGACGTCGCATTCAGTGCTGCAGGTGATGGTGCATGGAAATCAGATATTCTTCTTCTTAACAAAGAGGATGATCTTTTCAGATTGCAAAATGCCGCATTTGATGATCACGCTGCACTTGCAACCTTGCTTTCCTACAAGCTCTCAAAAGTTTCCGGTATCCGAAACGTATGTGATCTGATGATTTTTTGTGAGATAAAAGGAAAAAAATATATTCTTCTGCGGTATGACAGCTTTGCAGGAAAACTGCAGATACCGTCAAAAGGCCTTGAGAGAATATCGGGAATATTAAATCCGGAAGATGAGAATACGGCAAAGTTTGCCGTGACAGAAAGATTTTCAGAAAAAGTAAGCGACGCTTTCAGTTACAGATATCTCGACACCTTCTCAACCACCCATTTGAGTTCAGGCAGCCAAGGAGGTGTAAGTCGAATCTGTAATTACAATATAAGCGTGTTTTCATTGAGGCTCAGAGAAGAGCAGGCCAAAGGCTTCTGTGAATTGTTATACGCTCTGAACATGCACTCAAAAAAGCTGGTTGAAAACTCCGAAGCCTCTCGTTCAGTGCTGAAGCAAGCCAGCATATTTGTATGGGCCGACATAAATTCTCTTCTCAATGATAATTACTTGTATGAGGGAACAAGAGTACAGGGCTTTGCTGAGATCATAGAGTATTTCGGTGAGGAAATGATCTCATCCCTTGCTGAAAAAGGAACTGATCTGACCCCTTATGCAAGATATCTTACAACTGCATTATAGAGGTTTTTATGCCTCATGAACCATCAGGCAATCGCTGCATAGCTCTGACATATGTCTTATGTCGCTCTGCAGCTTTTTCATCTTTACAAAGCTCATACAGCCCATTCTGAAAAGATCTTGAAGCTGCAGTACAATAACCAGTTCTTCTATCCTGTTTGCACTGTTGGGGTATATGCACTGAGAATAAACGTATTCACCGGCTATCATTTTTACCGTATCAAAATAATCCAGATTTCTCATGGCAGCCGAACCCTTGCCCAAGACAGGGATGTATAGTCTCTTGTCCTTTATCTCAAATTTACTCTGATTTCTGAAAAAGCTCTCAAGAGCCGTCCTCAGATAACGCCTTTCTGTAGAAGGCGCTTTCTCCGCCTCAAGTTCAGACATTACCAAAAACAAATACTCCTCATCTCCCATTGGACATCTGAAGGTTTTCCCCATGCTTACCCGCCCATTCTCTGCCTCTGAAGAAAGAGCCTCTGAGAACATACGGTCAAGATCATTTTGCGGGTATCTCCTTAAAAATTGACTGTGAAGGCTGTTTGGTCCTATTGTATCGATACTGTTCTGCAGTTTGTCATTTATGCCTATAACTTTGGATCCATTTTTCTTATTTAATATATCTCCTATCCTTATCTTTATCCTTCCTTCTCTGTTTTTTATATCACAGCCGAAAAATAAGAATCCTGCTGCCAGGCTTGCCAATTGAAATACAATGACTGCTGAAAAAGCCATAATGATGACAAATCTGATGCTCTCTGTTTCAATATTAAAATCCGGAAATATGCCCTCGATAATCTCTGCCAAAGTCCATACGAAGCCTGCGGCTGCAAATCCCTGCTTAAGAATATTGATAAAACCGTTAAATATACTGCGCATAAAATTGACCCCTATTCTGATAAAAATATTTTATGCCTAAAAATGCTCGCTATTTATACCTTATCTGAAAATTCAGACGGAAGTAATACTCATCTACCTCTTTGTATACCTTGGCATAGTTTCCGTGGCCCTCGTCAGTGGAGGGAAACTCAAGATAGCAATTCTTAAAGAGATAGGATTTAAATGCATCGGATTCCAGAGCATAGTGAGCCGCCACCTCTCCCTCACCGTCTATCTTTATAAAGCTGCCGTTCACCTTGCTGTTTCCGTCCCAAAGCTTTGAGGCTGTCATACCGCAGTATGCCGCATATATAAAAGCTTTGATCATATACTCATATTTTTCTTCAGGTCGGGAGACCTTGCAGGGATTTTTCTCAGCCACCCTCCTTGTAACTATGTCAAGGTAGGGCTTTTTTGTCTCGCCCTCAAAAAAGTGATGCCACAGCATGCACTCTATCACTTTCGGAAGCCTCGGATTTATCATGTCAAGGTTTTCCTCAAAGGCCGCCACCTTTTCCTTTGAGCGTGAAACCACAGGAAAGCCCACAAACTCAAGGCTGCAACAATTTCTTTTCAATGCCTCACAGCGATCGGACACAGCCACATGATCCTTAGAGTC
Organism: uncultured Lachnospiraceae bacterium; assembly: GCA_944381485.1. Classification (GTDB taxonomy): domain Bacteria; phylum Bacillota; class Clostridia; order Lachnospirales; family Lachnospiraceae; genus Avilachnospira. The sequence continues at coordinate 14,832 of CALWLI010000039.1, read as the reverse complement.
ATAGAGACTGTTTATCTTTTCCATAAGGCCATCATTCATTCCATGGACCTTATAGACTACTGCGGAGGCCTTTGCCGTATTAAAAAGTGTAGGGTTTTGTCCGAATTCTGACTTTATAGAAAAGCCGATATTCTTCCTTATTACAGAAGATCTGGGGTCTCTGGCGGAGAGAAAGATGTCACTCTTATCCACACTTTTGGCCTTGGTTTTTTCTATCTCCACCCTTGAAAGAAATTCCTCCAATTCAGAAGAGATTGTAAAGGAGCGGCCCTTTCCCATCCTTATCTCCTCACCCAGCCTGTCAGCCATAAGGGAAAACTCGGATGCGGCCACAGAGGTCTTATGTATGTTGTTTACAGCTATATCAATATGAGAATTTTCTTTATCTGTACTGTATGTAATTATCCTGTTTGCGGCTTCATGCCTGATAAGCTCCTGCACATCCATCCACTCATTCGGATCCTTATTTCCCTCGGCATCAGCCATATAGAGCTTTCCCTCTCCCAGAATGCGAAGGGCCGCGTATATCTCACTCCATTCTCCCTTGTTGGCTGTTTTCGACATGGTTTGACCTCCATTATAAGTTGTTTTAATGATAATGGTATAAAATCCATTTTTATCTTATTCCGGCAAATATATTCTGCGGTGTAAAAATCACTGTATTTTCTCAATCAGATCTTCCACATTGCAGCACAGTGCTTTTGCAAGCAGAGCAAGATATTCTCCTTGTGCTTTGTTAATACTTTTTTGTCTTTGTTCATATTGTTGAATAGTTCGCACTGATATACCGGTCTGTTCCGCAAGCTCTCTCTGGCTGAGTCCTGCTCTCTTTCTCCTTAGCTTAAGATTCGTTTCCGGTTTTGCCTTCCTGTAAAGCTCATTCATCTTGTCCACAAATTGCCTTATATCCATCTCATGATAGGGTGAATATAAAGCCACTATATCCTTTATAGGAATATATTTTGTAATTTCAGCAAAGCTCTCTGAGGTATACCATTGATAATATGCCAGTGCCCATCCGGTCCAGAATTCCTTACTGCGATCTGATGTATACCTTGGCTTTACCCTCTCTATGGCTATCCCTGCTTTTTCAAAAACCACATATGCAAGTTCTACCCCGGACATCCCTGCAATAAGGGTAAAATCTCCTCTTTCAACCCGTTCTGCAATGCCCGTTTTAATAAAGAGCTCAAAAAAGTCTCCAATATCATAATGCAGGTCATTTACCGAGAAATCCAACATCCTTCCAACAGATATGCGCGCTTTCTCAAGATACACCTTATCGTAAGCGTGGATCATCGTATCTCATCTCCTCATCTATGATCTGAGTAATATAAATGTCTCCCTTCTGTCGTCTGTTGCGCTCAATATCAAAATAATCTCTTCGCGCATTTTTATCCCTGATCATTTTTCTCGCATACCACTCACTGCTCTCAGCCGGCTCACTACCGATAAATTTAATATTCTCAAAAGCGGTTTCACTTTTAAGCACAAATTGCATTCCAAGCTTTCCAAGATACATGGCATTGCGCAACTGACGATAAGAAATCGCGCCGTTTATAAAGTCCTGGGCAAAAGAAAAATAACTGTCATCGGCACGATACCCTGTAATTATGTCGAAGCTCTCATAATCAATATTAAAATTTGCAAGCAAATACTCCTTTGCCTCCAGCGCAAGAGCTGAAGGTACATCAAATTCTCTGTTCTGCAATAATACCGTAAGCCAGTGAAGTATACAGTAATCGGAAGAAGTTAAATTCAGTATTGTCAGCCCGTCACATTCTATTTCATAGCAGTTTGCATATCCGTCGCTGTATTTGTCGGCCCCCCATTCCTTTGCCATCTCTATACTCTCGGTACAGTAAAATCCCTGGCCATAGTCATTATATCTTTTCCCATATCCGAATATAGGCCTCTCGATTATTTTGGAAGAACCGTGATATATCCTTTTAATCATATGCTGCTCCATAAAGTATTTTCTCCATTTGTATTATACTTCTGTAGGAGTATTTTTTCAACAATAATGCCATTCTCCTATTGCATATGACAGATAAAACCGGATAATGCACAAATAAAAAGGAGTGTATGAAACGCTCCTCTTTATAATTACATATCTCGTTCTGTTATATCCATTACAGGATAAGGCTTATACCATATTCTTTACATAAGCTTTCCAACTCTTCTTTCAGATTGTCTATATCCTTTTCTTGAAGATCCAGCTGAGGTTTCCTTACAAAACCTGCTCTGATCCCCCTCAGCTTCAAAGCCTCTTTAAAATAAGACAGATCCCCACCATTATGTAGCGTATTGCAGAATTTCGCGCACACTCTCTGCCATTTCACTGCATTTTCCATATCGCCGGACTTAAAGGCTCTGCAGGCTTTGACAAAGGGCTCAGGAAATACTCCTGCAACACCTGAGACCGTTCCGTCACATCCCAAAGCCATGAAGCCTACCATAGCCTTATCACAGCCATGAAGCACCGAAAAATTACCTTCATTGACAGAAAGATACTCTGCAGTTTGGTTTACATCAGGGTAGCTGTACTTGATTCCTATAATATTCGGACAATTTGCCGCTATGGCCTTAGCAGATGCTGTACTTATAGAATTTGCCGCACATTGAGGTATGGAGTACAGATATATGGGAAATCCCTCCATATGCTTTGCCAGCCTCTCATAGTAAGCTACCATGGCTCTCTCATCAGTGCCGAAAAATATGGGAGTAACTACCCCTGCTCCGTCCGCCCCTACAGATCGGGCATGCTCCAAAAGCCTTATTGTGTCATCTTCTCTCAAAGCGCCGCAGTGTACAAATACAGGCACTCTGTTTCCGGCCGCTTGTACTACAGCCTCCGCAACTTCCATGCGTTCTTCAGTGGAAAGCTTAAGCATCTCTCCCGTGGTTCCACATGGATAGAGACAGTCAACTCCTGATTCAATCAAAAAATCGGTCAGTTCCTTTAGCCCGCAAATATCAGGCTTATCCTGTTCATCTATAGGTGTCACCATAGCGACAGTAACACCTGATAATTTTTTCATTCTATTCTCCTTCCCAAAGATCAGTGCATTATCTTTTCCAAGAATTTCTTTGTTCTTTCTTCTTTAGGATTCTCAAATAATTCGTCAGGAGCACCTGTCTCGACTATATAACCGCCATCCATAAAGACAACTTTTGTTGAAATCTTTCTTGCAAATCTCATTTCATGAGTGACGATTATCATTGTAATTCCTGTTTTTGCTATGTCTTTAATAATATCAAGTACTCCTCCGACAAGCTCAGGATCCAAAGCTGATGTGGGCTCATCCAACAGTATTACCTTGGGTTTTAAAGCCAGTGCTCTTGCTATACCTGCTCTCTGCTGCTGTCCTCCCGAGATCTCTGAGGGATAGGCGTTGATCTTATCTTCCATATTTACCTTGACCAACTCCTCCATGGCTATCTCTCTGGCCTCTTCTTTACTTTTCTTTTGGACAGATACGAGGCCCTCCATGACATTCTCCAGGACAGTCTTGTTCTTGAACAGGTTGTAATTTTGGAAGACCATAGTTGTATTTCTCCTGAAGCTGACCATTGCCTTTTTTGTCAGTTTTCCACACTCTATGGTCTCATCACCTATAGTGATGCTTCCCTGCTCAGGTCTCTCCAACAGATTTATGCATCTTAACAGTGTCGTCTTTCCTGTACCACTGGGCCCCATCAGAGTGACAACGTCCCCTTTCTCCACATCCAAGTCAACTCCCTTTAAGACTTGAGTTTTCCCAAAGGATTTATGAATATCTCTTATTTTAACAAACGGCTCCCCCATTTAGATCTTCCTTTCTATGTAATCAATCTTTTTTGCTCAGTTTTTCAACAGCTGCAGAAAGGGCATACATTTGTTTTTCTCCTACAAACTGGCTTGCGCAGCATCCCGGGCTGAATATCAGTCCTCTTGTCCCCACCTCATCTATAACCTCTTTTACGTGAGCGAATATCTCCTCATCGGAGCCTGTTTCCAGAGGACTCTCCTTTACAACATTTCCCCTGTCATCCCAATAAGGTTTTTCCCTTATTCCGCCCATAAAGCATTTCCGGCTCAGCTTTCTGGCTTCTCCCATGTTGAGATCCGACCATCTGTCATGCCAGTTGATAACATTATTGTCCAACTCATCAAAAAGCTTGAACATGCCATGATTTCCATGCAAATGGCCCACATTAAGATAGGTAATATCCTTATAGGAATCTATCACCTGTCTGTCATAATATATTCCGAATTCCCTGTATTCATCTTCAGTCATAAAACTGCTGTTGCAGCACTGGGTGGCAAAAAAGAATCCGCTTACGCCCGCATTTATGTTTTCTTTTATAAAGTTAATTGTGGTTTCGGTAATGACCTCAAGGCCCTGTTTCAAAGCTTCAGGCTCCTCCTTCATGTCAAGCAATATCCTGTCTCCGGCCATTTTCCTTGCAGTCGTCAGAGGGCTGAATATTGTCTGTATGAACGGTATCTCTCCCTTTGTAAGCTTTGAAACATATTGTGCCAACAACACCTGATTTCCATATGTACCGTAATTTCCCGGCAAAGGCTCAAGCTTCCTCCAATCATCTGCCTTTTTTATTGCATACTCTGCAACTATAGGAGGCTTTCCCTGAGTAGAGTAAATATGGATCTTTGTTCCCCAGTCCTGAACTCCATACAGTCCGAAGGGCATCAGTTTAATGAAATCATGATTATATTTTTCCGCAACCTCGACCTGTGCTTTTGCCAGCGTAAGAGGATCCTGATCAATTGCTGAATAATGCATCCAAATGCTTACAGGGATCTTATCTGTCTCCTGAAAATTCAAAGCTGCTTTTATTCTCTCTTCTCTTGTCATTTGATACATACCCTCCTCACGATTATGGTTCCACAGCCGCCCTTATCGCAAATTGACTCATCTCGGAAATGCTCTGATCCACACAACATCCGGGAGCAATTATCAGGCCTCTTCCGTTTACTGCCGCTATAGATTCATGTATATGCTCGGTTATCTCAATGACATTTTCTGACATTAGCGGACTCTCTTTTATCTTCTTTCCTGTTTTATCATAGTAGGGTATCTCCCTCATTCCGCCTACCAAGCACTTGTCTGTCAGCTTCCTTGCCTCTCCCAGAGACGGCCATGTCCATCGGTCATGCCAGTTGATTGCGGTAAAAGGTAAATCTGCAAAGTCTTCAAACATACCGTTGTCACCGTGCAAATGTCCGATATTTAAAAATGTTTCATCCTTGAATGAATTAATCACCTGAAGCATATACGGCTCTTCAAACTCGTGATACTCTTCTTCACTTATCTGATCTTTATTGCAGCATTGGGTAGCAAGAAAGAAACCGGATACTCCCGCATTTATATTTTCTCTTATAAAATCCAAAGTAGTATCAGTTATTGCCTGAAGAGCAGCTTTTATTATTTCAGGTTCACTTCTCATGTCAGAAAATACTCTGTCTCCCGCAAGCTTTCTTGCGGATGTGAGAGGAGAAAAAAGAGTTTGAATAAAGGGAACACTTCCTTTGCTCAGCCTACTCACATGCCTTGCCAGCTCTATCTGTTTTCCGTAGCTTCCGAAGTAAGCCGGTACTTTATCTATATTCTTCCAATCCGAGACAGCTTTTATTCCATATTCGGTAACTTCAGGGGGTTGATTCACCTTACAGGTAAATCTGATCTGAGCTCCCCAGGGCTGTATGCTGTAAAGACCGAAGGGCATTAATTTTATAAAGTCATAGTCATATTTCACAGCATCATTGTACTGGGCCTCGGCAAGGCTCACAGGATCCTGATCCACTACTGAAAAATGTCTCCACAGGGCTACAGGGACTCTGTCAACTTCTTTTCCGGCTATAGCCGCTTTTAATCTTTCAAATTTGGTCATCCTATCCATCAAAATCTCCTCCACATTATACAGAAACCCCTAACTTCTTTTTGCTGAATATCTCCCATTTATTAAAGATAAAGGTAAGGCCTATACCTATTATCCAGTAAACCAGTGCTGCCGCCACATAGCTCTCTGTGTATCTGTCTGTCAGAGCCGAATAGAGCTTCGATGCGGCCATTATATCAATCACCTGCAGAGTAAACGCCAGCGACAAAAGTTTTATGAGTGACATATAATAGCTGAGAAAGCTGGGGATCGCCACAGCCAAAGCCTGTGGAAATATTATTCTCATCATCGTCTGCCATTCAGTCATTCCTATAGAATATCCCGCTTCCATCTGTCCGTGTTCAACCGACTGCAGAGCACCTCTTATTACCTCACACTGGTAGCCTGACGTATTTAATATATAGGCAAAGTAGATCACTATAAGACTTGAAACGTCAAAAGGCTTCATGTCTGTTCCCAAAAAAGAGTTCGAGAACCATGCAATCAAATTCGGCAGACTGTAATTCACAAGAAACAGCTGGACGATCATGGGAGTACCGCGAACGTATGCAACCAGAACGCTTACAAATTGGCTTAACACTTTGGTCTTCTTTATCCTCACGAAAGCAAATAATGCCCCCAAAGATATTCCTGAAGCCAAAATTATCAATGCCATCAAAAGCGTAGTCGGCACCGCCTCCAATATGGCCCAAAATGCGCCAATTAAAATATCCGGATACATTGATTGCCCTCCTATGATTTAAGTTTGATCCCTGTTGACAGCTTATACTTTTTGAAGTATTTCTCCCACTGCCTGAAAATAGCGATAACTCCTACCGTCAGTATCCAGTAGTATATGGCAACAGTGAGATAGGCCTCCATTTTTGACATACCATAGCTGTCCGCTATAATGAGATCCGCCTTGCCCATCAAGTCTATGACTCCTATAGTAAACAAAAGAGAGGTGTCCTTGACTGTGTCGATGGCAGCATTGCAAAGCAGAGGCAATGCCACGGGGAGCGTCTGTGGTGCTATGATCTTCACAAAGGTTTGAAATCCTGTCAATCCTATGGAAGCGGCTGCCTCATGCTGCCCGATATCCACTGAAAGATATGCAGGTCTCAGGATCTCCGATATAAAAGGAGCATAGTGAAAGACCATTGCTATTAATACAAAGGTCGTTCCTGACCAATCGGATGTGTCTATGCCCACCTTGTCAAGCATACCCGGAAGTACAAAGTATGCGAGAAACAGCTCCAAAATTCCCGGCATGCTTCTTATAAAGGACAGCCAGACCTCACAGAACTGCGAGATAAGAGGTATCTTTTTTATCCTTATAACAGCTATGGGAACAGCCAAGGCAAAGCTTATAAAGACCGATCCTATCACCACCCAAATCGTGTAGACAAATGTTTCCAACATTTTGGGGAAAAACTCAACTACCTTGAATAATTCAAACAACTCAGTTTTACACCCCTCTCTATAAAATCATTTAAATTTGTGTCATAACTTAATTCTATTACTCGTTTAGAGTATCTTTTATATTATATCCGTAATATTTTTCAGAAATTTCTGCCATGGTCCCGTCTTCCTCCATAGAAGCCAGGGCATCATTTACCTCGGCAAAAAACTCATCATCTCCCTTTGTAAGGAGGAGCACAATGGGGTCTACACTTATGGGTTCTTCCACCTCATGTATATCAAGTCCCATCTCCTCTGCAACTATCATGGTGTCATACACATTAGGGTTAATGTACATGTCATACTGTCCGTCAGCAACGGCCTGAAGCTTCTCAGCTGTGTTAAGTCCCTCCTGAGTGGGTATCTCCTCCATTATGTTTCCGTTTGCCTCGTTCCACTCAACCAATGCTCTGTAAACTCCTCCGTTAGGTGCAACAGGACACAGCTCATATCCGTTCTCAACTGCATCAGCAAGATTCTTTATCTTATCTGCATCCTCACCACGGATATATATCATCATTGATGAGGCCGCTGTAGGAGTATCAGGGATGTTATACATTTTCTCCCTGTTCTCATTAGGAATATATCCTCCTGCGGAGATATCCGCATCCCCTGTCTCCATTGCCAGATCCTGAACCTCCTCTGAAACAGGCTCGATCTCCAAGGTGTAATTCTCCAGTCTGTTATTGAGCTCTACCATTATGTCATACTCATAGCCTGAAACGACTCCATCACTGTCCATCCATGATAAGGGCTTCATCATATTTGAAACCAGTGCTCTTTTCACAGTCTTCTCTCCTGATGCAGCCTCAGCTTCGCTGCTGTCAGCCTCCGCCTCGGAAGCGGCCGCAGTGGTCTCGCTCGCTGTCGTCTCCGCAGTCTCTCTGCTGCCGCAACCCACCAAAGCGACAGCTGAAATCAACATTACTATAGCGCCTAATCGTTTTTTCATTTTTTATCCTCCTTTTTTCAACCCCTAGGGGATTTATTCCTTTTTTCTGTTATTTGCAAGCCTCACAGCATAGTCGACAGCATTCTTAAGACTGAGTTCATTTGCCAACCCTGTTCCGGCTTGATCAAACGCGGTGCCGTGATCCACCGACACTCTTATTATCGGCAAGCCCAAGGTTATATTTACCCCCTCAACCGCCTTCCACTTTCCGACTTTATCATCATATACAAAGCCTAAAACCTTAAGAGGTATATGGCCCTGATCGTGGTACATCGCTACCACCATGTCATACATTCCTCCAAAAGCCTTGGAAAAAACCGTGTCGGGAGGTATAGGTCCCTCGGCATTTATCCCTGTTGCAACCGCCTCGTCTATAGCAGGAGTTATCTCGTCTATCTCTTCTCTTCCGAACATTCCATGCTCTCCGCTGTGGGGATTAAGTCCTGCAACAGCGATTCGAGGCTTCTCTATCCCCAAGGCGATACAGGCTTCATGAGCTATCCTTATCACATCCGATACTCTATCCTTTTTTACCCTGTCACAGGCCTCCCTGAGGGAACAGTGAGTGGACACATGTACAACTCTCAAGTTTTTAAAGGCCAGCATCATAGTATATTTTTCTGTCCCTGTCTTTTCCGCGTATATCTCGGTATGACCGGAATAATGATGTCCTGCAAGATTTATAGCTTCCTTGCTGATAGCATTAGTGACAGTGGCATCCACCTGCCCTGATAAAGCAAGCTCTATAACTTTATCAACATATTGGAAGGCAGCCTCTCCTGAATCCCTGTCTATCTCACCTACTCTCAAGCTTTTGAGATCAACATTTTTCATATCCAGCACATCAACTGTTCCCCACTTATAGGTACCTTCCTCAGGACTTTCAACAGGATTAATGCAGAGATTATCAAGATCTACAAAGCTCTTTGCCCTCTCAAGGCATCCGGCATCTCCTATTATCAGCGGTCGACATTTTTCATACAGCTTCTCCTTTGCCAAAAGCTTAAGGCTTATTTCCGGCCCTATGCTTCCCGGGTCTCCCATAGTTATCCCAATCAAAGGCCTTTGGTTCAGATCTTTCATCAGCACATTCCTTTCTCTTTACACACCTCAAGTACCCTTTTAATTGCTGTTTTTCCCTCAGGCGAAACCAGATTAAACGGTGCCCTGCAATTCCCCACATTATAGCCCAACATGGACACAGCAAGCTTCACTATAGTATTCGGATTTCCATACTTAAAGCATGCTCTGAATTCTCCTATGCTCTCATTTACGGCTTTTGCCTTCTCTGTATCTCCCTCCACAAAAAGCTCATATATGGATACCATAGTCTTAGGGAATACATTTGCACATCCTGCTATCCCTCCTGTTCCTCCTGCGAGAAGATTTCTTATTATCAAAGAATCATTTCCTGACAGCACCGAGAAGTTCTCTCCTCTGCCTGCCGAAATATATTCGAGCATGTTGTCAAAATCACCGGAGGAATCCTTTATTCCCACTATATTTTCTATCTTTGCCAATCTTTCCACTGTAGATCTTTCCAGGGCATTCCCGGTCCTTGCAGGGATATTGTACATAACTATCGGCAGGTCTACCGACATTGCCAAGGTCTCATAATGAATATAAAGCTCCTCCTGTCCTGCAGCTGCAAAAGACGGTGTGATTACAGACAATACATCCGCACCTATAGCTTTTGCCTCCCGAGAAAGCTCCACTGTCTCTCTCGTGCTTATGCAGCCTGTGCCTGCATATACAGGGATCCTCCCATTTACTTGGTCTATGACAGTTTCCAACACCTTCTTTTTTTCATCCCTTGTGAGTATGTACCCCTCACCGTTTGTTCCAAGAGCAAATATTCCGTGTACTCCCGACTCTATAAGTCGTTCTGTCTGATTTCTAAGCTCCTCATAATTAACGGATTCATCTTCATGCATCGGTGTTATGATCGGTGGTATTATTCCTTTTATCTCCACATGCTCCATACCTATGTCTCTCCTTTTACGGTTCACATGATCTCAAGGTATATTTTTTTTGCATCCGAAATGCTCAGTTCTCTCATATTGTTTACAAGAAGTCTCTTTACATCCATTCCTGCGGCTGCCAAATCATCGAGATCTTCTCTTCCCACCCCAAATTCCTTTAAGTCTTTAGGAATATCCAAGTGTTCCACTATACCTTCTATCCTATCCAGTACCCAAGCCGACTTTTCCTTCTCACTTGCTGCCGTTCCGCACTTGCATATCCTGTCGTATATAAGCCCCAGCCTCTCCCTGCAAGAACTCTCATTAAATCTCATCACAGGCATGAGAAGCATGGCATTTGCGACTCCGTGGGCAATGTGATATTTTCCTCCCAAAGGGTACGAGAGGGCATGCACTGCTGTTGTTCCTGAGGCTGTTATGGCAATACCTGCATAAAATGCGGCTATCATCATAGAGTTTTTGGCATCTGATGCATCAGGATCGTCACAAGCTCTCTCTATATTGTTTATTATCAATTCCAGTGCTTCCAAGGCAAAGGTATCGCTGAAGGGATTTGCCTTTTTTGATGTATAGCATTCTATAGCGTGGCACAGAGCGTCAAGCCCTGTGGAGGCAGCTATCCTGCGAGGCAGTTTTTTTATCATTTCTCCGTCCAATATCACATAGTCAGCTATCATCTCGTCATTTACTATTCCAACCTTGAGGTCCTTCTCCGGTACCGCTACTATGCTGTTAGGCGTTGCCTCAGATCCGGTTCCCGCTGTAGTAGGTATCATGATCGAAGCTACAGTCTTTTTTGCGATCTCAGGGCTTTCAAGCAGCTCTCTCACCGTATGCTCGCTATATATCAGCAGTGAGGCAAGCTTTGCAATGTCCATCACACTGCCTCCGCCTATAGCAATGATAATATCCGGCCCGAATCCTCTGCCTTTGTCTATGACAGACTGAGCCTCGTCACAGCTCGGTTCCGACGGAAGATCCTCCAATATGTGATATTCCACTCCGGCCTCATCAAGAAGTTTCAATGGCCTGTCAATAAGCCCTGCTCCCGAAACTCCTCTATCCGTAAATATCAGTGACTTCTTATAGCGTCCTTTACAAATCTCTCTGATATAGTCTAAGGCCGATTCTCCACTGTACACAGCTCCCGGCAGCTTTAGCTCATACTGCTTTAACATATTCTGTCTCCTCTTTCTTATTTACGATCTCAGATATCTTCTCCAACAGCTCAGGACTTCCGAAGCCTCCCGATTTGGAGATTATATTTTTGCTTTCGTTTTTATAGCGAAATACTGATAGTACTGTTCCCGGTGCCAGCTCACATACAGGCTCGATCTCATGCATTCCCATCTTATTCATGATGCCTCTTATAGTATCACCACCTATCACCAGAGCGGTGCCGGCAAAGCCTTTATCAATCAGTTCCTTGAACATTGTTCCTATAGAAAGAGTAACGGTTTTTCTGATTTCTTCGCTGTCTATCCCCATATCTCTTCCATATTCAGATGTTCCCGTGTCACCTCCGCTGTCAATTATACAGTCATACAGATTAATGCAGTCCCTAAGTCTGCTCTCAAGAAACTCAGATCCTTCCTCCGATTCCCAGTATTTCGGGCTAAGCTTCTGGGCAGGCTCAAGACATATCCTTATAAATCCTCTCTCATGTGCATGTCTTATTTGCTCTGCAGTTATGGGATTGAGGCTTCCGGATACCACCAAAAGCGGAGAAGAAAGGCTGATCTCTCCTTTTTTTCCTCCCCCAAGTCCTAAAATATCAGGAAGGACTGAGGCAAAGCCCGCGCATCCCGCCATTACTGAAAGCTTGTTTTCCCTGAAAAGCTTTCTACCCAAAGCCTCAAGCTCATTATAGTTTTCGGAATCATATACGGTTATTGAGGCTGAGCTAAATTCAGTTTCACTTTTGCTTCCCTCTTTCTCAACATGAACTTCTACCCCGCTCTGCTCTGCTATTATGTCCGGTATATATGAAAACTTAACAGGTTCAAAAGGATCCGTGCCGAATACACTTTCAGCCACAGGCACCCCGTCTATGTAATGTATGCCGTCTCTCGTGACTCTTCCCATTTGTGGGAAGGAAGGTAAAAACGGAAGCTCATTTATCCCCGAGGCCTCAAGCACTGCAGTCAGTTCGCTTCCAATATTACCTCTGAGGGCAGAGTCAGTCTTTTTATAAATATAAGGCACATGATTGTCCACAGCATCTTTGGTTATTCGGTAGGTTCTTTCATAGGCCTCATCAGGCTTAAGATGTCGGGTTTCCGCATCCATCACCAACACCCGGATATCCTCATTAAGAGCCTTGTAATCATAAGAAATATTTGTTACGACACGAACTCTTGCTCCTGCTTGAGCAAACTGTACTCCTGTGTCCAATGCCCCTGTGAAATCATCAGCAATAATCAGTAAGCTCAGCACAGATGCGTCCCCCTTTTTCATTATTGGACATTGCTAAATCAATGCCCTGGGTTTTCTTTGTATTATTCTAACAAAAAATTTGATTTTAAAAGAGAATATTTTTACATTTTTGTGTTCAGTCTTGAAACTATTTTTTGAAAGTTGATATTTTTTGTTCAAATATGATACAATAATTTCAAATTTATACAGCGAGGTAAACAATGAACGTTTCCAGAATAAAAGCCTTGGCGATCTCACCCTATGAGTCAATGAAATATATGATGGAAAAGCTGGCAAAAAACGAACCTTTGATCGATCTTGATGTATATGTTGGAGATCTGTCCAAGGGCGTGGGAATAGTACACAAAAATATTCAAGAGCATTACGATGTGATCATTTCCAGGGGCGGTACAGCTGAGATGATAGAAAAAATATCTCCCATACCGGTCATAGAGATCGAGCTTTCAGTATATGACATTTTGAGAGCTATAAAACTGGCGGAAAATTATTACAGTCGTTTTGCCATAGTTGGGTTTTCCTCTCTCACAAAAAGCGCAAAGCTTCTGTGTGATCTGCTTCAATACAATACCCGAATAGTTACATTGACTGACGAAAATCAGGTGGAGCCTGTGCTCAACAGCATAATAAAGGACAGGTATCAGGTAATCATATGTGATATGATCTCCAACACTACAGCCAAGAGACTGGGATTAAACTCCATATTGGTGACTTCAGGTAGTGAAAGTATCGAGAATGCGTTTCAAAGAGCTATAAAGCTTTGCTCAGGATATGCCTTAATTAAAGAAAATAAAGTGCTTCTTGAAGAAGCTTTGAGGTATGGAGATGGAGACGTTGTCATATTCAACGAGAATCAGGAGATATGTTTTAATACAATAGGCGAAAACGAAACCGTACTGGATCATCTGCGTCGCAGGATACCTGAGGCTATGGAAGGGAGCACAAAAAAGAGCTATCATATGATAGATGACCATCTCTACTCTATCAAATGCATGGCCGCTCCGCTGTCATTAGGTTCTTACACCATATTTCACATACACAGAGAATATGTACCCGAAAACACAGGCAAGGGCGGGATATTCTTCACCAATGCCAAGGAAGCCGAGAAAAAGTTCTTTAACAGCATTTACAGCATAACAAACGCAATGGAGAGCATAAAAAATCTGTTGGAGCCTCTGTACCGGACAGGATTCCCTGTAATGATCTATGGTGAAAAGGGAACCGGGCGTGACGAGGCTGCTTGCCGGATATATACTCACAGTCCGAAGAATCACTACCCTATGATGACTCTTGACCTTAAGGTCTTATCACCGGATGTACTTGATCATCTGTTGGAAAGATATGACTCACCTGTGAACTCAGAAAACAATACTATATATTTTAAAAACGTACAAAATCTCTCTCAGCATATGTGTGCCAAGCTTTTAAGCTATATAGCGAATAACAACCTCTCCCATAGGTGCAGACTGCTTTTTTCATGCGAGATGGGGGAAAATGAGCTCATGCCTGAGACATGCATAAAAATTATTAAAGAGCTCTCCTGCATGAGAGTACACACCCGCGCATTGAGGGACTGCCGCGATGATATACCCGCAATTGCAGGGCTGTATCTGGCAAACTTAAATCTTGAGCTCAGCCGTCAGATCATAGGCGTGGAGCCTGAAGGCATGGAGGAAATAAAAAAATACGCCTGGCCGGGCAATTATACCCAGCTGAGGCGTGTGATGAACGAGCTTGCAGTAATGACTGAAACCCCATATGTTAAAACAAGATCCGTAAAAGAAATCCTCGAAAAGGAAAGACTTACGTTCTCAAGTTTGACAGAAACATCAACTTTAAACAACTATTTTCAAGTAGAAAAAAATAAAAGCTTAAATGAAATGACCTCAGAGCTTGTGCGTCAGGCCCTTCTTGCAAATAACGGCAATCAAAGCATCACCGCAAAGAAGCTGGGGATATCCAGGACAACACTGTGGAGGTATATCAACAAGAAGTAGCCGCATACTTCTCCCAAACATACTTCAACTGATGCTCTATATCAGGGAAAAGCCTCTGCTCATTTACTCCAAGAGTGTCAAGCTGCACGAGTATCTTTTCCTTACAATCCGAAGGCACAATAAG
>CALWLI010000038.1 GCA_944381485.1 uncultured Lachnospiraceae bacterium | reverse complement strand
TATCTCCTGCTCAATAAAATTCTTTGACACTGTCTCTGAATTTTCTTCTGTAACAACTTCGTTTATCTTTTTCTCTTCTGCCATAGCAAAGCTCCTTATAATCCTTAAAAAATAAGACAAATTTGGTTTTAATTATATCATAGTATCTTGTATACGCAAAGGAATTTATCAGCCTTACTCCTCATTTGTGTTGATTTTTCATGCATTTTCGGAAGGATTTGTGAAATTATCGGTAAATATATAAGGACGGCCGGGATTTTGTCTCCCATGTCGTCCTTATAAAAACATTCGTTTAAACTATGTTGTCCTTGAGCTATGTTGTCCTTGAGAATTCCTCCGGGTAAGGCATAACGCAAAGGATATTTAAGCTTTAGGCTATCTCAAGAGCCACCTCCATCATGTTGGTAAAGCTCTGCTGTCTCTCCTCCGCTGTTGTCACCTCATCGTTTGTGTCTGAAATGGTAAGGATAGCCAGAGCATTTGCTCCCGCCTTTGCCGCATTTGCGTAGAGAGCGGCAGCCTCCATCTCTACAGCAAGCACGCCCATCTCAGTCCATGTATTTGCTGAAGGAAGGTCATAGCTGTAGAACATATCGGAGCTCAAAACATTTCCCACATGGTATCTGAAGCCCTTCTCCTCAGCAGCCTTTACCCCCTTTGACAAGAGGTCATAGGAGCAGATAGGAGCGAAATCTCCAGGAAGGCCGAAAAGCCTTACATAGCTTGATGTGGTGCATGCTCCCATTCCGAATACTATGTCTCTTACCTTGAGCTTTGGACTTAATGCTCCTGCTGTTCCCACTCTTATAAGGTTCTTTACCCCATAAAAAGTCATGAGCTCATATGAATAAATACCTATGGAGGGGCAGCCCATTCCCGTTCCCATTACAGAAACTCTCTTTCCCTTATACTCTCCTGTAAAGCCCAGCATGTTTCTTGTGGAGTTGAACTGCTTTACATTCTCGAAGAAGGTATCCGCTATGAACTTAGCTCTTAAGGGATCTCCCGGAAGGAGTACAGTCTCAGCTATCTCTGATCTGTCTCCGCAGCTTATATGGGGTGTGGGTATTCCGCTTGAATGTGATAAATCATTGATCTCAGCCATAAAATGCCTCCTTTGAATTCTGCAATTGCAGATTATTTATTTGAATTGTTTTTTATTTTCGTGTGTCTTCTTTTATATGTTGCTTTATATTTGTCTGTTATATTCGGCCTTCCGCCCCATTTAACTCATGCGCTGCCTTACTATCTCATAGGCAAGTACTCCCGCCGCCACGGAAGCGTTCAGCGAATCTATATCTCCCTTCATGGGGATAGCTGCTGTCATGTCACACTTTTCTCTCACCAGCCTGGAAACTCCGGAGCCCTCATTTCCGATAACAAGTCCTATGGGCCCCTTTAAGTTAAGCCTGTACATAAGCTCACCGCCCATGTCCCCACAGACAAACCAAAGGCCTTCCTTCTTAAGGCTTTCTATGGTCTCAGAAATATTTGTGACCTTAGCCACAGGAGTATAATTGAGAGCTCCCGCCGAGGCCTTTGCAACTGTAGCCGTAAGTCCCACGGCCCTGTTCATCCTTATTATAACGCCATGGGCACCGCAGAGATTTGCCGTCCTTATAATGGCTCCCAGATTGTGAGGGTCCTCTATCCCGTCAAGTATGAATATAAAAGGGTCCTCATTCTTTTCCCTTGCCGCCGCCAATATGTCCGATACCTCGCTGTAATCATATGCCGCCGAGTAGGCTATGACACCCTGATGCTTTCCTGTCTCCGAGAGCTCGTCAAGCCTCTCCTTTTTTACAAAATCCACTCTGGTCTCTCTGTGCTTTTTTGCTTCCTTTACAATAGCTGAAAGGGGTCCGTCATTGGATCCCGCAAGCACAAATACCTTATCCACAGATTTTCCGGAACGGAGGGCCTCCAATACGGCATTTCTTCCTTCTATTATGGTCTCACTGCTGTGCATAGTAATATGTTTTGCTCCTTCTGCATATAATTCCCGCCGTCACCGCGGTTTTAAAATCTCTCTTTTTGCTTTGAGTATAGCAAAATTGTAAAACATTGGCAAATCAAAGTTGACAAGCTTTTTCCCTTATGTTATATTAATTAAGCTTTAATTATAAGCTACTGTAGCACAGTCGGTAGTGCGTCGCATTGGTAGTGCGGAGGTCACGGGTCCGATTCCCGTCAGTAGCTTTTTTTGTTATATATTAAATATACTGTCAAAGCCATGCTTTTACAATTATGGTACACAAAAATCCCGCATACCGGACTGTGGCTGTAGGCCTGTCCTGTATACGGGATTCATTCTTTGGTTTATACCATAATGTTTTTTATTATTCTGAGGATTTAAATAAAATCCTTCCTTGATTTTCAAATGCTTTATTCCAAGATCTTAAGTCCTGCCTCTGTCAAGGCCTTCTTTATGGCATTTATGTGCTCAAAATTCCTGGTCTCAAGAGATACTCTCAGATAGCAGCCGTTTACATCGGAGCCCTCGTTTGAGTGCTCGTGATGAACTGCGGTGACATTTCCTCCGTGCTCCGCGATTATCTTTGATACCGCAAGGAGCTGTCCCGGCTTGTCCACCAGCTCAATATTAAGCTGGCAGCTCCTTCCTGACATTATGAGTCCTCTTGTAATGACTCTTGAGAGGATGGTAACGTCTATATTTCCTCCGGAGAGAAGGCATACCGTCTTCTTTCCCTCAAGGTCAACCTTTCCGAACATAGCCGCTGCCACAGCCACAGCTCCCGCTCCCTCTGTCACAAGCTTATGCTGTTCCATGAGGGCAAGTATGGCAGCAGATATCTCATCATCAGTCACCGTAACTATCTTGTCCACATACTTTGAGCAGATGTCGTAGGTGATGTCCCCGGGCTTCTTGACTGCTATGCCGTCAGCTATGGTAAACACTGAATCCAGCTCCTCTATCTGCTTGTCGTGGACTGAATTGAACATGGAAGGGGCTCCCGCAGCCTGGACTCCATATACCTTTACCTTGGGGTTAAGGTTCTTTATGGTGTAGGCTATTCCGGAGATAAGTCCGCCGCCTCCTATGGGAACTATCACAGCGTCCATGTCAGGCACCTGCTCCGCCAATTCCAGTGCTATAGTGCCCTGGCCTGCTATAACATCAGGATCGTCAAAGGGATGAATGAAGGTGTAGCCCTTCTCATCTCTGAGCTCCAGAGCCCGGTTATAGGCGTCATCATATACGCCCTCCACAAGGCATATCTCCGCCCCATAGCTTCTTGTGGCTTCCACCTTTGATATGGGAGCTCCGTCAGGAAGACATATAACTGCCTTTATGCCGTTTTTTTGTGCCGCAAGGGCTACTCCCTGGGCATGATTTCCTGCAGAGCAGGCGATAACTCCTCGTTTCTTTTCCTCATCACTGAGAGTTGATATTTTGTAGTAGGCCCCTCTTACCTTAAAGGACCCTGTCACCTGAAGATTCTCAGTCTTTAAATATAATTCGGTACCGGGCTTCAGCTTCGGTGCATATATAACATCTGTAGGCCTTATCACGTCACGAAGGACATATCTGGCCTTATAAACATTGTCAAGCGTCATAGAGCTCAACTTTTTCACTCTCCCTTCATTCTCCCCTTAAGTTGACTTTTTATTCAGCCGCCATTCTCGCATTGCGGATGTTGAGACAGCCGTCGGGATATATCTTAACATTTTCTATATTTGATGTGCTTCCCCAGGTGTTTGAATCCACAGCCAAAAATACCATAGGGCACTCCTCCCAAATGATGTCCTGAGCGTCAGCATAATATCCTGCACGCTCGCTCTCATCGGCTGTTCCCAGGGCTGCATAGAGAAGATCGTCAAGCTCATCATTTTCAAAATAGCTTATGTTAAAGCTTGCAGGGGGCTCGGATTCCTTAGCCAAAAGGGGACGGATACCCCAGTCGGCATCTCCTGTTGATGTGGACCAACCGCTGATATAGGTATCTACCTCAGCCTCTGAGCCGGGGCCCTCAGCGCCCTCTACCATCTCACTGACTATTGCTCCCTCATAAGCCTTGATCTCCATATTGACTCCTATCTGAGCCAGCTGCTGCTGCAAAAATTCCGCCTGTTTGAGATCTGCTGTAGTGCTTCTGCAGATGACAGTTGTGTCAAATCCGTCGGGATAGCCGGCCTCTGCAAGCAGCTCCTTAGCCTTCTCAGGGTCATAGGGATAGGGATCATTTCCCTTGTAGTGCTGTACTGAAGGTCCAAGTACCGAAGTTGCCTTTGTGGCAAGTCCGTTCTTTACAACAGCTATATATCCGTCCTTGTCTATGCCGTAGTTCATTGCCTGTCTCACTCTCACGTCGTTGAAGGGCTCCTTCTGAGTGTTGAGGAAGAGCCAGCGCACAACGATTCCCTCTCCGGCGTCAACATAGATGTCAGGATCCTCAGCCAAAAGCTGCATGCTCTCTGTGGGAACAGGCCAAATGAAGTCAGCATCCCCTGCCTGAAGCATGGCAACACGGCTGGCATTTTCTGTTACAGGCCTGAAGGTTATGCTCTTGAATCCTGCATCCGGCTCCGCAAGGGCCTCCCCTCCGCAGATCTCAGGATCATAGCCCCACCAATCCTTGTTGAGTGTAACTGTAGCGTGATCGCCCGCTATCCACTCCACAAATTCATACTGTCCGGTTCCTACAGGATGCTCGGCGCAGGCCTCGCTTCCCTCAGCTATGACCTTGGGACTCATAAGCACGCAGGCGGGGTGAGCCAGAGTTGAAATGAAAGCTCCGAAGGGCTCTGTCAAAGTAACCTTTACAGTATACTCGTCAACCACCTCTGTGGAATCAATGATGTTGCAGAGGAGTGTGGTCCTCTTAAGTCCGAGGCTGTCGTCTCCCCAGCGGTCAAAGTTGGCCTTTGCGGCCTCGGCGTCAAAGGGAGTTCCGTCGGTAAAAGATATTCCCTGTCTGAGCTTTATGGTAAACTCTGTGGCGTCCTCATTAGCCTCATAGCTCTCCGCAAGCATGGGTATGATCTTCATATCATCGTCAAAGCCGAAAAGTCCATCCATTATAAGTCTCTGTATTCCGCCTGAAAGTGTGTCTGAAGTATCCAGGGGATCCATTGTTATAAAGTCTGTCTGCATGGCTCCCACCACATCTGTCTCCTGAGATACGGATTCTCCCTCAGGGACTTCAGGCACTGAGGCTGACACGGGAAGGGCGGTGTTTTGTCCCTCACTGTCAGCTGCGGCCTCTTCCTGTGCGGAAGTTTCAGCTGCCGCAGTTCCGGCCCCGCTTTCACCCTCAGAGGCGCTGCAGCCTGATATGGCAGCCGCCATCAGACCTGCGGCTATAAATGCCAATAATTTTTTTCGATTTTTTTTCATAAATATTTTCCTCCTATCTCGCGAGTGTTCCCACAAACTGTTCGGCAGCTCTCGGGGATCTGCTGCCTCTGTCAAGAGCAAAGGCCTCAGCCCTTCTTGTAAGCTCACCCTCATCCATCTCTATGCCTGCCTTATCAGCTAAAGTCTTAACTATGTGCAGGTAGAGAGCCTTGTCCGGTCTTCTGAAATATACCTTAAGGCCGAACCTGTCGGAAAGGCTCATAAGCTCCTGAACCGTGTCTGTGCGATGCACATCGTCAGAGCTGTCCCTGTCGGAAAAGCTCTCCTTTATAATGTGTCTTCTGTTGCTTGTGGCGTAGATGACAGCATTTTTTGCCTTTGCCGATGCCGACCCTTCCAGGGCTGCCTTCAGCATACTGAAATTATCGTCATCCCTGTTAAAGGAAAGGTCATCGATAAATATTATAAATTTAAGGGGGTTATCAGCTATCCTTCCCATCACCGGTGAAAGGCTCATAAGCTGATCCTTCCTGAGTTCTATAAGCCGCACTCCCTCACTGTAAAAGAAGTTTGCGCAGGCCTTTACCGTGGAAGATTTTCCCGTGCCCGCATCTCCGTAAAGGAGAATGTTGGCGGCACTTTTACCCTCAATGAGGGCTCTTGTATTGTCAAAGACCTTTTTTCTCTCAGCCTCGTAGCCTATAAAGTCATCAGGGCTTATGTCGTCTGCTGCCTCCACAGGTATGATCTCTCCGTCGCTTACTCTGAACATTCCGGAAGATGAGAATATGCCGTAGCCGTATTTTCCTATGTCTTTCATCCTTTCAGAAATAAGCGAGCCGAAGTCTGTAGCTTCGTTTTCAAACTCCGGAACCTTACCACCATATCCTGCAGCCTCACAGAGCTCTTTTGCATCAAGCCTTGTAAGCCTTGAAAAAAGCTCCAATTCACTCTCGGCGTTTTTTATGAGTGCCTCCGGCAGTGTCCTGTTGTGAGCCCGCCCTGCTATGTAAGCATTTTCATCCTCCAACACAGCTTTTTTCAGAAAGCCCGAAAGGCTCATGTCGTGATCCGAGAGAGACATTACAAACTCTCCGAAGGCATCCATCCTTTCAGGCAGTCCTGAATCGCTTTTGAGAAAGCGAAAAAGCTCCGACATGGGCTTAAGCTTCCTTATCCCTCTGAACACATTTATAAGTGACAACTCGCAGGCTAAATTTTCAAGATCCTTCTGTGTCATTTGATACGGTCTTCCCCTTTAAAATTCGTTGATTATGGCACCCTTATCAGCAGAGCTCACAAGCTTTGCGTAGCGGGCAAGACAGCCCTTTATGTCCTTCTTGACCTTGAGCTCGACGGACGCCTTCCTCTTTTCTATCTCCTCAGGGCTTAGCTTAAGCTCCACTGAATACTCAGGTATATTTATTGATATAATGTCTCCGTCCTCAACATAAGCTATGAGTCCGCCTCTTACAGCCTCGGGAGATACGTGGCCTATAGCCGCTCCTCTGGTGGCACCTGAAAATCTTCCGTCTGTAATGAGGGCCACATCCTTGTCAAGTCCCATTCCTGCAATTGCTGAGGTGGGTGAGAGCATCTCTCTCATTCCCGGACCTCCTGAAGGACCCTCGTATCTGATAACCACCACATCGCCCTTTTCTATCTCTCCCGCGTATATGGACTTTATGGCCTCCTCCTCGCTGTCAAACACCTTGGCGGGTCCCTCATGGACAAGCATCTCGGGGGCGACGGCACTTCTCTTTACCACACAGCCGTCGGGGGCGAGATTTCCCTTAAGTACCGCGATCCCTCCGGTCTTTGAATAAGGTCTGTCAACAGGTCTTATGACCTCTTCGTCTCTGTTTACGGCGTTCGCTATATTCTCTCCAAGGGTCTTTCCGGTACAGGTCATTACAGAGGTGTCAAGGAGTCCGAGCTTCGATATCTCCTTTAGCACGGCATATATGCCCCCCGCCTCATTGAGGTCCTCTATGTATGTAGGGCCTGCCGGTGCAAGATGACAGAGATTAGGTGTCTTCTCGCTTATCTCGTTGGCCATGTCAAGGCTCCACTTTACTCCGCACTCATTTGCAATGGCAGGGAGGTGAAGCATACTGTTTGTAGAGCATCCCAGAGCCATGTCCGCCGTAAGAGCGTTTCTTATAGCGGCCTCGGTCATTATATCTCTCGGACGTATATTCTTTTTTACAAGCTCCATGACCTGCATGCCGGCATGCTTTGCCAGCTCTATCCTTGCCGAATACACCGCGGGTATGGTTCCGTTTCCGCCAAGCCCCATCCCCAGTACCTCGGTGAGGCAGTTCATTGAGTTTGCCGTATACATTCCCGAGCAGGAACCGCAGGTAGGGCAGGTGCGCTCTTCGCAGGTCCTTAAGCCCTCCTCCGAAAGCTTTCCCGCCTTGTAGGCTCCCACAGCCTCAAACATGCTTGAGAGGCTGGTTTTCTTTCCGTTCACTCTTCCCGCCAGCATAGGGCCTCCGCTGACGAATATAGTGGGAATGTTGAGACGGGCGGCCGCCATCAAAAGCCCCGGAACATTCTTGTCGCAGTTGGGTATCATCACCAGGCCGTCAAAGCCGTGGGCAAGCACCATCGCCTCCGTGGAGTCGGCAATTATATCTCTTGTAATAAGGGAGTAGCGCATGCCCTTGTGTCCCATTGCTATTCCGTCACAGACCGCAATTGCGGGGAATACCACAGGTGTTCCTCCTGCCATGGCAACTCCTGTCTTTACGGCATCGGTTATCTTGTCCAGGTTCATATGGCCCGGAACTATCTCATTATATGAGCTGACTATTCCGATAAGGGGTCTCTCCAATTCCTCTTTTGTGAGCCCCAATGCATGATAAAGGGAGCGGTGGGGTGCATTGTGGAATCCGTCCACTATCTCTTCTCTAACCATTTATATCTACCGCCTTCCGTGTATGCTTTATTGTTTTAATTATTTATGAGCTTGTCCTCGTCGCTCCAGCTGTAAAGCTTTCTTATCTCTTTTCCGACTATCTCTGAGGGATGCTCCGCAGCCCTCTTTCTCATGGCATTGAAGTGTACCTGAGAGCCTGCATCCGACATGTCAAGAAGGAATTCCTTTGCAAAGCTTCCGTCCTGAATGTCCGCAAGGATCTTCTTCATAGCCTTCTTGGTATCCTCTGTGATTATCTTGGGTCCTGAGA
Organism: uncultured Lachnospiraceae bacterium; assembly: GCA_944381485.1. Classification (GTDB taxonomy): domain Bacteria; phylum Bacillota; class Clostridia; order Lachnospirales; family Lachnospiraceae; genus Avilachnospira. Next base: position 31,042 of record CALWLI010000038.1, on the reverse strand, counting down.
TGTAATCTCCGTACTCGGCTGTGTTGGAGATAGAATATCTCATTCCCTCAAAGCCGCTCTGGTAAATAAGATCGACTATGAGCTTCATCTCATGAATACACTCGAAATATGCGTTTCTCTCATCATAGCCCGCCTCAACAAGAGTCTCAAACCCTGCCTGCATGAGGGCGCATACTCCTCCGCAAAGAACAGCCTGCTCTCCGAAGAGGTCTGTCTCTGTCTCGGTCCTGAAGGTGGTCTCAAGCACTCCGGCTCTTGCTCCTCCTATGGCGAGAGCATATGCGAGGGCCAGATCAAGGGCATCTCCTGTGGCATCCTGCTCAACTGCAACGAGACAGGGAACTCCCTTTCCCGCCTGATACTCGCTCCTTACTGTGTGACCCGGTCCCTTGGGGGCTATCATTATTACGTTGACATCCTTTGGAGGCTTGATGCAGCCGAAGTGGATGTTGAAGCCGTGGGCAAAGGCAAGGGTCTTTCCCTCTGTGAGGTTTGGCTCTATGCTCTCCTTATAGAGCTTTGCCTGCTTCTCATCATTTATAAGTATCATGATTATATCGGCATTTTTTGCGGCCTCGGCTGCGGTCATTACTTTAAGGCCGGCCTTCTCCGCCTTTTCCCAGCTCTTGCTGCCCTCATAAAGTCCTACTATTACATCTACCCCTGACTCCTTTAAATTGAGAGCATGGGCATGTCCCTGAGATCCGTAGCCTATGATAGCGACAGTCTTTCCCTCAAGCTTTGCCAAGTTACAGTCGTGCTGATAATAGATTTTTTGCATAATCTCCATCTCCTTTTTATGTCAGACTTTATTTTAATTATTTTTTATCTGTGATTGTTTTGTTTCTCTCCAGAGCGACGGCTCCTGTCCTGCACAGCTCTATGATACCTATGGGTTTCATCACCTCTATGAAGGCATTGAGCTTTGAGGGTTCTCCTGTAACCTCAACACAGAGAGTGTTGGGGTTGTAATCTATGATCTTTGCTCTGTATATCTCTGCCGCAGCCATGACTTCGCTGCGGTTTTCAGGAGTGTTTTTGAGCTTTATCAGCATTATCTCCCTCTCCACCATGGAACTCGCCTCAAGAGGCTTAACATTTTTTACATTGTGGAGCTTTTGCAGCTGAGTCACCAGCTGATCTCTGTCATTGTCGTCCCCCGCCATGGTGAGAGTGATCCTTGAATAGGCAGGATCCTCGGTCTCTCCCACAGTCAGTGAGTCTATATTAAATCCTCTTCTCATAAACAGGCCTGCAACTCTCGCAAGGACACCGTATTTATTCTCAACATATACTGCGATCACAAAACGTTTCATTCTCCATCCGTCTCCTCTCTGGATACAATGATATCGTCTATGGATCCCCCCGGGGGAAGCATGGGAAGCACAAACTCATCCTTATCTATAACGGCGTCAATGAGATAGGGTCCGTCATGGTCAAGAGCCCTTCTTAAAGCCTGTTCAAATTCATTGGGATCGTAGACCCTCTCACCCTTTGCGCCGAAGGCCTCGGCAAGCTTTACAAAATCTGTCTTTCTCCCCAGCACTGTATTTGAATATCTCTTTCCGTAGAACAGGGTCTGCCACTGTCTGACCATTCCCAGCACTCCGTTATCCATTATGATGACAGTCACAGGTATGTTGTAGGTAACGGCTGTGGCAAGCTCATTCAAGTTCATTCCGAAGCTTCCGTCCCCTGTGATAAGCACCGTGCGGTCTCCACTGGCTATCTGAGCTCCTATGGCGGCTCCCAGGCCGTATCCCATGGTTCCCAAACCTCCGCTTGAAGCTATCCTTCTGGGACGCTCAAAATCCACATACTGAGCAGCCCACATCTGGTGCTGTCCCACATCGGTGGCAATAACCGTGTCCTTATCCTTTACAGCGTTTAATATATCGAAAAACTTCTTGGGTGTAAGGGCGTTGTTGTCTGCCGCCTCCTCCTTCTCGCTGATCCTCTTCTCCTCAGCCTTAAGCTCGTTTATGGTCTTCTCCCACTCGGGATGCCTTCTCTCCCCGCATCTTTCAAGGATGCGCTTTAAAGATGAGCCTATATTTCCCATGAGTCCCACATCTGTCTTGATATTTTTATTTATCTCGGACAGATCCGTGTCAAGCTGTATTATCTTTGCATTTCTCGCATATTTTTCTGTGTTTCCTGTAGCTCTGTCGCTGAATCTTACGCCTACTCCCAGTATGAGATCCGCCTCTTTGTTTGCCATGGATGAAGCATAATGTCCATGCATTCCCTGCATACCCAAAAATCTGTCATAGGAGTTGGGAAGGGCTGAAAGTCCCATGAAGGTGCATCCTATATAGGCATCTGTCTTCTCCGCCAGAGCCTTTATCTCCTCCTGAAGCCCGGCTCCTGCCGCTCCCCCGCCTATATAAATATAGGGGCGCTCGGCCTCATTCAAAAGCTCTACAGCTCTGTTCACTTCCTCATCGGAGGCGATATCCTCCTCATAGTAGGGCACTACTCCCTTTGGCCTGAATTCACATATAGCTGTCTGCACATCCTTGGGGATATCCACCAAGACCACTCCGGGCCTTCCGGATTTCGCCAACTGAAAAGCCTCCCTCACAGTATCCGCCAGATCCTTTACATCTGTGACAAAGTAATTGTGCTTTGTTATGGGGAGAGTGATACCTGTAATATTTATCTCCTGAAAGCTGTCTCGGCCTATAAGTGAGGTGGGCACATTGCCTGTTATAGCCACCATGGGTATAGAATCCAACATGGCGGTGGCTATTCCCGTAACCAGGTTCGTAGCTCCGGGGCCTGATGTGGCTATGACAACTCCCACCTTGCCGGTGACCCTGGAATACCCGTCAGCCGCATGGGCAGCTCCCTGCTCGTGGGCCGTAAGATAATGGTTTATCCTGTCACTCGCCTTGTAGAGCTCATCATAGATATTAAGCACCTGGCCTCCGGGATAACCGAATACGTCTGTCACTCCCTGCTCTATAAGAGTCTCTATAAGTATCTCGGCTCCTGTCATTCTTTTGTATTCCTGTTTTTCCATAGAAGACCTCCCCTTTTGGGTAAAAAAAATTAGTATTATTAAAGCACTTCGGTACGCAAGATGTCAAGAAGTTTCAATTTTTACATATAAAATATAACTTGATTTCCTATCATATATCAATATTATAATTATCAGTTATGTTTCTTATTCAATACATCCTCCTCCGAAAGCAGCTTGTCTATACTCTTTATTAGTATATCCTTCTGCTCCGGCAGTTCACCCAGTATAGTGTACTTGTTCAGTACTGTGGAGTCCGTATAGAGGCAGGGATTTTTCATGTCCATAAGTGTAAGCATCTCCCTCTCTTCAAGGAGCACTTCCCCGGGTGTCATCTGATCAAAGCCACCCCTCTCCCATATGCTGTAAAGAGGAGTCCCCGGCCAAAGCTTCAGCATGATGCACCAAATGCTAACAGGATTTATTGAGGACAAAAGTTTTGCAGTCATTACCGCATGCTCATGGGAAAGCTTCCTTCCTCCCAAGCCCGGGATCACTGTCACATGGTAAAAATAGCCGAAGCGGTCAAGCCTGTCAAAGGCTGTCTTAAGCTCCTCAGCCGTCTCCCCCTTATTATGAAACTTTAATATCCTGTCGCTTCCGCTCTCTATGCCTATGTGCAGTTCCCTTATTCCCGCTCTGTTGAGCATGATAAGCTCCTCGTCGCTTTTTCTGTTTACGTCATCCGCTCTGGCATACATTGAAACTGTCTTTACCGATGGCAGGTTTCTGTGTACCAGATCCATTATGTACATCAATATCCCGCTGTCCAAGCAAAAGGGGTTGCAGCCCAAAAAATAGAGCCTCTCATTTTTGTCTATTACCTTTGAGAGAAGCTCGATCTTCTCCTCTATCCTCTCAGGAGGCAGCAGTTCTTTCTTGTCCCTTATAAAGTCACAGAAAAGACATTTGCCCCAACTGCAGCCTTTTGTCACCTCCAAGAGAGCGCTTCCGCTCTCTATGGGAGATCTGTATACCTCATCCTCATCATAAAGCTTTTTAAAAATCTCTTCCCTTGTCATATGATAGAACCCCCGATAAAAAACAAGGCCTTCACAGGAATACAAGGAAAGTCTTACCTTGTCTTCCTGCAAAGACCTTTGATCACTGTCATACTCCCGAGATCACACTGATCCCTCTTCTCACAAGCTCCTCTATCCTTGAATATCTTTTTTTCAGATAGAGCCAGCCTATCAACGCCTCAAAGCCTGTGGCCTTCCTGTAGTCTCCCACACTCTGGTTCTTGGCATAGGACAGCTTGCTCGCATTGCGCCCCCTCTTGTAAATATGGAGCTCCTCCTCCGTCAGCATCTCCTCAACAGCATAAAACATTCGGGCCTGGGAGGCGGCATTTACAAGCCCCGTTGTATGTCTGTGTATCCTGTCAGGCTGTTTTGAGCCGTGAGAGAGTACATATAGCCTTACAAGCATCTCATACACCGAGTCTCCCAGGTAGGCCAGCACAACCGGCGACAGCTCATCCGCCTCAAGGCCGTCAGAGAAGCCTTCAAACACAGCCTTATCTATGCTCTCTTCCACTTTACGCCCTCTCTGGTATCTTCAAGGATTATTCCCATACTTGTGAGCTTGTCTCTTATCTCATCGGCCTTTGCAAAGTCTTTTGCCTTGCGGGCAGCCTGTCTCTCCGCAATGAGCGCCTCTATATCCGCATCCAGAGTCTCCTTCTTTCTCTCCGTCCTGACTCCCAAAACTCCGTCGCAGAGTTTTTTGATGATCTCCTCCAGGTAAAGCACATAAGCCTTTGTGGAGTTCTCATCTGTCGTGGCGTTTGCCAGTCTCACTATCTCAAATACAGCAGTGGAAGCGTTGGCAGTATTGCAGTCGTCATCCATAGCTTCCTCAAAGCTCTTTACGAATTCCTCAACCTGTTTTTTGTTCTCAGCCTCGGACGGTGTCAGCTCGTCTCCCTCAGCCTTCTCTTTGAGCTCCGCAAGCTTATCCGTGCAGTTGAGTATCCTCTCATAGGCATTTTTTGCCTGCTCCATAAGCTCTCTCGAGAAATTGAGAGGGGTGCGGTACTGGGCTGAAAGCATGAAGAGCCTCAATACCATAGGGTCGAACTGAGCTGTTATGTCTCTCACTGTAAAGAAATTGCCCTCGGATTTACTCATCTTCTTTCCGTTGATATTGAGGAAGGCATTGTGCATCCAATAATTGCAGAAGGTCTTTCCTGAAGCCCCCTCCGACTGAGCTATCTCATTCTCGTGATGGGGGAATATAAGGTCCTCTCCTCCCGCATGTATGTCTATGGTCTCTCCCAGATACTTGCTGCTCATTACCGAGCACTCTATATGCCAGCCGGGGCGCCCCTTGCACCAAGGTGAATCCCAGTAGGGCTCTCCTTCCTTCTTGGGCTTCCAAAGCACGAAGTCGGCAGGGTTTTTCTTTCCCTCCTCTCCTGTCACCTTTATCTCTCTGAATCCCGACTGCAGCTCATCCATGTTTTTGTGAGACAGCTTTCCGTAATCCGGATCGGAATCCACGCTGAAATAGACTGTTCCGTCCTCCGCCACATAGGCGTGGCCGTTGTTGATAAGCTTTGTTATCATCTCTATCATTCCGTCTATCTCTTTTGTGGCCTGAGGATGTACCGTCGCAGGCTCTATATTCATATCCGCCATATCCCTCTTGCACTCCTTGATATAGCGCTCCGATATCACCTCCGAGGGAACTCCCTCCTCGTTAGCCGCCTTGATTATTTTATCATCCACGTCAGTGAAGTTTGACACATAATTTACATCATATCCCTTATACTCAAGATATCTTCTGAAAGTGTCAAAAACTATCATAGGACGAGCATTGCCGATGTGAATAAGGTTGTAAACTGTAGGTCCACAGACATACATTCTTACCTTTCCCGGCTCGATGGTCTCAAGCTCGACTTTCTGTCTCTTCATAGTATCGAATATTTTCATAACCTCTCCTTTCAGTAAGATATTTTCCGCTTTAATGCGGTACTTATAAAATAACACACTTACCACAGTCCGGGCAAGTGTGTATTATCATTTTTATTATATGGTATCTATAAGGCAAACAGCCTGAGCAGCTATACCTTCACCGCTTCCGGTAAATCCCAGGCCCTCCTCCGTAGTGGCCTTTACATTCACCTCTCCGGGGGAAAGCCCCAGAGCCCTTGATAAGTTTTCTCTCATCTCAGGTATATATGGTTTAAGCTTAGGCCTCTGGGCTATGACCGTGCAGTCTATGTTTACAGGCCTGAAGCCGCCCTCCCCGAGTTTTCCGAGGACCTTTTTCAGCAGCTCTATACTGTCCGCCCCCTTATATCTTTCATCCGTATCAGGAAAATGAGTGCCTATATCATCCATTCCTGCCGCCCCCAAAAGAGCATCCATCACGGCATGGGTAAGCACATCCGCATCCGAATGACCCAAAAGTCCGTATTCATATTCTATCTCCACTCCTCCCAGTATGAGTTTCCTCCCGGGTGTGAGTCTGTGGACATCATAACCCTGTCCTATGCGCATCTCTGACTCCTTCGGCTTATGCCGTTTTTTATTATCAGTATATAAATCTCAATCTTCTCTCCACACAGCGCACATATATGTCAGTCTGGAACTTGCAGGACTCTCCGTCCGCATGTACCGCCAAAGGCTGTTCTGTGTGTATGTGAGCCTCGCGACACTCATAAAGTCTTATTCCTCTTTTGAATCCGAGAGGCCTGTGCTTTGCAGAAAATACAGAGGGTATCAGTTTCAGGCGGTTTCCCGAGCTTACCACACATATCTCCAGCTTTCCGTCCCTGCAGTCGGCACAGGGCGCAAACATATAGCCTCCCCCCTCATAGGGCATTATGTGAGCTGACACAAAAAGAATGTTTGTAAATTCCACTCTTTTGCAGCCGTCAAGCACTATATAACCCTTTACGGGAGAGCTGAGCAGGAACTCCTTCACTCCCTTTATAAAGTAAGCCGTCTTTCCTATATGAAGTCTGTTCAGTGCATCCTTGACCTTGCTGTCCAGAAGTCCGTGACAGACAGCCGCATCAAAGCCTATACCCGAGCTTATGATGAAGCGCCTGTTGAAATTCTCCTCCGAACCGTAGGATACCACTCCGTAGTCTATACAGCCGGGACTTGAGGAAAGTATCATCTTTATACATTTTTTTGTGTTTTTCGGGATCTTAAGGCTCTTTGCAAGATCATTTCCTGAGCCCGACGGGATTATGCCTATCACCGGTCTTGCATCCATTGAGAGTCCGTTAATGACCTCGTTTACAGTGCCGTCTCCACCAACCACTATTATAGTCAGCTCTTCCCCACCGTTGCGGGTAAGCTCGGCAGCCTTAAGTCCCGCTTCCCCGGGAGCCGCTGTCAGGAAGGCATTGTAGCCTATATGCTTTTTATTAAGATATCTTAAGATCGAATTCCAATTTCTAAGCCCTTTTCCGTTGCCGGAATTGGGATTTACAATAAAATAGTACATAAAAATCCTCTCATAAGCCTATGAGAGGATTATATCATAACCGCATATCAAATAAAAATGAAAAATGTATAAAGTAAACCGTCAGTCAATGGCATCCGCAGCCTTCGTAAGCTTTCTCTTTCTCCTGACAGGTTCCCCGTCTCCAACAGGCTCATAAACCACATCGTAAACCACATAGGACATTATACATGCCGCCACCACATCGACTATGCTGTGCTGCTTCAGGAAAACTGTGGCCATGCATATGCTTATGCATACAAGAAGAGAGGCAAACCTTAAGTATTTCCTTTGTCTCAGAGATTCCGCCTTTGTCACGGCTATCTGTATTCCTATTGAGTTATATACATGTATGCTTGGAAGCACATTGGTGCATGTGTCCGCGCTGTAGAGAGCCGCCACCAAGGCTGAAAAAATATTTTTGTCCGGATCCGGTGAAGGCCTGAAGTTGGTGCCGTTGGGATAAAAGGTACATATAAAAAGGCTAATAAACATTCCTGTAAACAGGAAGGTGCAGGCTCTGAAAAACAGAGGCCTGTCCTTTCTGTATAAATAAAACAGGACAAATCCCACATAAAAGAACCAAAAAAGGTAAGGCACTATAAAGTATTCGCAGAAGGGTATATAGTTGTCCAGAGCAGCATGGATAATGTGGTAATTATCAGTCACCGTATTTTCCAAGATGAAGAACCAGACAAGATATATGGCCGAACATAAAAGGACCGCCAGCTCCCTTCTGTATTTTTTTATGTTAAAGCTTAAAAATCCCATCATATCAGAGTAAGTCCGATCAGGGCTTTAAATTCCCTCCGTTAAATTTTTGTTAATTATAGCATCGGTCTTTTTTCAAGTAAACAGAAGATGTTTTTATTTAATATTAATTTAATAATCTGATAATTTTTCAAAAAAACAGGCCTTATAGGTCAACCTACAAGGCCTTGAGTAGCGGGAGGGGGATTTGAACCCTCGACACTACGGGTATGAACCGTATGCTCTAGCCAACTGAGCTATCCCGCCATATATGTAAACACGCTGACGCGTGATACCTTAAATTTAACATTGAAATGGGGCCTATAGGGCTCGAACCTATGACCCTCTGCTTGTAAGGCAGATGCTCTCCCAGCTGAGCTAAGACCCCAACGTCTCTTAACAACGCTTGTACATTATAAAAAATAACATGAGAATTGTCAAGAGATTTTTTTAATCACTTAAATATTTTTTATACCTGTGTTTTTTCGGACTTTGCCTTTTCTCCCTAGTTAAATCCGTAGAATTTCCTGGACACAGTGTACCCCAGCTCTGTAAGCTTATTTCCGAATTTTGTGTGCATATTCATGCCCTGGCCCAAAAAGCTTGATCTGAGGCTTAACCACAGGCGGAAGTTCTTCTCCTTGAGATAGTTCCACAGCTCTCTCTTTTTCTCCATATTTTCCTCGCTTCCGCTCCTTATAGCCAATATGGAAGAGACCGTCATCATTATATTCAGATAGCTCATCATATACTTCCTGAGCTTTCTCGGCTGTATCTTAAGCACGTCATAGCTGTCTATCATGATCTTTGTGACCCTTATCTGCTGGTCTATACGCCCTATCATAATGCTCTCATTTACAGACTGATCCTCTCTGCCTATAAAATAGCGGTAAAGATTTTCGTTCATATAATACATCTTCTTCACATAGGGAAGAGGATAGTACACATATATATTGTCCACATAGAAAGTATGCTTGGGAAGCTCAAGTCCGCAGCTCTTTAAAAGCTCTGTCCTGTATATCACACTGTGCATGAGAAGATACTGTCCCAGCATAAAGAACTTCACATCCTTCCACTCGAACACCTCGTCTATGGGGAAGGCTGTCTTGTAGGACATAACTTTTTTCCTCTCGACTCCCTGCTTGTCATAGACAAAATTGCAGCACAGCATATCAACCTTTTCAGGTCCATACACAAACTCCTCCAGCTTGTCCAAAACATGGCCAAGGACATTCTCGTCCAGTCTGTCGTCAGAGTCCACCACCTTAAAATATACTCCCGAGGAGTTTTTAAGCCCTGTGTTTACGGCTTCTCCATGTCCTCCGTTTTCCTGATGTACAGCCTTACATATGGTAGGATATCTCCTCTCATACTCTCTTGCTATCTCAAGAGTTTCATCCTTCGTCGAGCCGTCATCCACAATGATTATCTCAACTCTGTCTCCACCTGTGAGTATGCTGTCTATGCAGCGCCTCATATAGGCCGCGGAATTATAGCAGGGAACAGCTACACTAAGTAATTTCATTTTTCTCTCCTTATTATCGGGGCCCGACCCTCGGCCCTGTTGTTTATGTTTGATCCGGTTTTTGATCTCCACAACCGCAGTATACGATCTCTCTGTACTCCACCACTCGGTATATTGCAGCCATAGTAAGGCCCAGCATGATAAATGAGATAACTATTACCGCTGTCACCTTGGGCCCCTCTTCTCCCGTAAGCGCAAAAAGTATGCCGAGAAGGAAAGAGCTGATGTTTGCGACACTGTGGCAAATGATGGAGGCCTTCACCGACTGATACCTCTCATATATATAGGCAAAGACCATGCCTGCCAAAAAAGCATATATAAACTGCACTATATTCATATGTATGATCCCGAAAAGAAGGGATGACAAGAGGGCTGATGTCATAAAGCCGGTGTAATCTCTCAGTCTTCTGTACAGAAGGCCTCTCATAAGAAGCTCCTCACAGACAGGTGCCACCACAGCGGTGGACACAAGCGCAGTAAGAATACCGGAGTTGTTTATGGCCTCATTTACCTCCTTAAAGCCCTCGGACATCTCTTCCAAGGGAAAAAGATTTATGAGATAGTTTCCGAAGACGCATATAAGTATCCCCGAAAGAACTATAAGGCCCTTATGGGGAAGGAAAGTCCTTGCAGCGCCCTCATCATAGGCCCACCTGTACTTCCTCTTTTTGTTGTCATTTATATAGAGCACTGCCGATATCAGACATACCGGCAGAGAGGACAGGGCGTTGACCCACATCAGCATATCGGCCTCTGAAATACCTGACAGCCCCGCCGCCTTAAGGACGGAGGAAAGAAGCGTGAGTGCGATCGTAAAGCTCACGGCGCTCAGCAAGCTTACAGGTATATAGACGAAGAGCGGGATCAATACCCTTATTATTTTTGTATGTAATTTTTCCTTATATCCTGTCAAGGCATACAGCTCCCACATTTCTTATCTTCATGACATGGGCTGACCCTTCTCCCATAGCTTTGTCAATATATTCCACATACTCCGCCGTGTTCTCATGGGGGATGAAGGCCTGTATGACTCCGGCAAAGCCTCCGCCGTTTACTCTGCAGGCACCTCTTCCAAGCCTGTTGAGGAATATCTCCGTGAGGGCTAAGGCAACGCATATCCCCTGTTCATCCTTTGCTCCTGTCACATAGACATTCTGTAGCCACTTCCAGGAAGAGTTGCCCGAAGCTGTTATTATGTCCAATGCCGCGGAGAAGTCATTGTCGGAGAGGGCCTTGACAGCAGCCTCCACCTTCTTGTTCTCCTCAAAAAAGTGCAGGGCTCTGAGTACAGCTCTGTCTCCGGCAAATTTCCTCACTTCAGGGATGTGCTCCGTAAGTTCCTCCTCGCAGAGCTCCCTCAGGTAGGACTTTCCGAAAAATTCCGCCACCTTCTTCATCTCTGAAGGTATGGATGAGTATTCCTCAGAAAGGTCCGCATGGCCCTTTCCGGTTTGGACCATTACCATGTCATAGCCCTGTGACTGAAAATCAAAGTCCACAGCTGAAACCTTGGGCGACTCCGGGTCCTCAAAATCGAGAGCAATAAGTCCCCCTACGGCACAGGCCATCTGGTCCATAAGTCCCGATGCCTTCTTCCAGTATACGTTCTCGGAAAATTTGCCCATGTGAGCGTATCTGACCACGTCTATTTTTCCGTCGTTAAAAAGCTCGTTTACTATGGAGCATATGAGCATCTCATATGAAGCGCTGGAGCTTACTCCCGCAGAGGGAATGACATTTCCCGTTATATAAGCGTCAAAGCCTCCCACCGAAAAGCCCTCGTTCTCAAAGGCTTTGAATATTCCCTTTGTGAGCTCTACAGTGCCTGTATGTCTGTTGCCCTCCGCAAGATCTGATATGTCTATGGTAAACTTCTGGTTGAAATCCACTGATACTATATTTACTTTTGTGGAGCCGTTCTTTCCGGCAGCGCAGACACAGTCCAGATTTATGGAGCCTGCCAGCACCTTTCCGTGGTTGTGATCGGTATGATTTCCGCATACCTCAGTCCTTCCGGGGGAGGTGAAAAGACGGACCTCATTGTCTCCGAAGCTGTCCCTGTATCCCAAAAGGACCTTTTCATATCTCTCTTTTTCTTTTTCCCCGTCCTGCCCGTAAATTCGGGACAGTTTTTTCATTCCCTCCGCAGTTTCGAGAAAGCTGCGGCTCTCTTCAATATTCATAAAGGCTTCCCTCCGGATGTTAATAAGATATTTCTTCGCCATTATAGCATAAAGCCCGGTTTTTGTGTACAAAAAGACCTTTCCCCCTCCTTTTTTAAGGATGGAGAAAGGTACTTCGGCAAATTCTTTCTTTTCTTATTAAAGCTTCATCATAAGCTCCTGGCTTCTCTTTATGAATTCTGTCATTCTCTCCGGTGAAAGGCTTCCGTGGTAGAGGAAGGCCAGATCGTAAAGCTGTTTCACTATCATATCCGTAATATCCGACTCCTTATCTTCAGTCAGTCTCTTTACAAGGGCATTTTTCTTGTTTAAGACAAGTGTCAGGTCTTTTTCCGACAGATCCTCCGCAGGCATTCCGTACATAGCGTACATCTTCATCATCTCCTGCATGCGCCTTCCCTCTTCTGACATGGTCATCATCGAAGCTATCTCTTCATTTTTAAGGCTCTCGACTTTTACATTGAGCTTGTCATCCCTCAAAACCTTCCTGAAGAGCTCACAGAGCTTGTCGTCCCTCTTTTTGTCCTCCTCGCTCACAGATCCATTGTCCTTTACCGCCTCTGTGAGGTCCGCATCTATGCGGACAAAATTTACGTTTTCGTGCTTTTCTTCCTCAAAGCCTATAAAGGGAGTGTCGATTATCTGATCAAGGATCAGGGCGTTAAGTCCCTCAGCCTTAAACATATTTATGTACTGAGCCTGCTCCTTTTCATCTGTGACATAATATACAGGCTTCTTCTCAGGCTCCTTCGCTTCCGAATCCCGGTTTTCGGGCTCCTTATTTCCGTCCTCAGCCTTTTTCTCCTTTTCTTCCTCGGGGCATTCCTCCTTTGAATCCTTATCTTCGTCCCCTAAATACTCAGGCAGGGTAAGATACTTGCCGGAAAGATCCTTGAATATAATGGAATCTTTCATCTTATCCCCGAATTTTTCATCTTTTATGCATCCGTACTTTATGAAGGGGCTTATGTCATCCCAGTATTTCTCATAATCCTCTCGGCTTACCTTAAACATGCCTGAAAGCTTCTCGGCCACCTTCTTGGTGATATAATCCGATATCTTCTTTACAAAGCCGTCATTCTGAAGGGCTGATCTGGAGACGTTTAAGGGGAGATCCGGGCAGTCTATGGTTCCTTTAAGGAGCATAAGGTACTCGGGGATTACCTCCTTTATATTGTCGGCTATAAATACCTGAGTATTGTAAAGCTTTATGGTTCCCTCCAGGTTGTCGTACTTTGTGTTTATCTTGGGGAAATACAGTATTCCCTTAAGGTTAAAGGGATAGTCCATATTTAAGTGTATCCAAAAGAGAGGTTCCTTGTAGTCGTGGAACACTTTTCGGTAGAAATCTGTATACTGCTCCTTTGTCACCTTTGAGGGATTCTCGTTCCATAAGGGATTGGTATCGTTTATAGGTTTTTCTTCCTCAGTCTTCTCCTCAGCAGGTTTATTTCCCTCGGCTTCACTCTCCTCGGCCTTCTTTGCCTTCTCGGCTTCCTCCTTCACATCGTGAAGGTATATCTCCACAGGCATGAATCCGCAGTATTTTTCAATTACCTCGTAGGCCTTATATCTGTTGCAAAACTCAAGGCTGTCCTCGTTTACATAGAGCTTGACCGTGGTTCCGTGGCTGTCCCTGCTGCCCTCGGTCATGCTGTACTCTGTTCCTCCGTCGGATTCCCAATGTACAGGCACGGCATCAGTCTTGTATGAGAGGCTGTCGATGCTTACTCTGTCCGCTACCATAAAGGCCGAGTAAAATCCGAGTCCGAAATGTCCTATTATCTGATCGCTGTTTGCCTTGTCCTTGTATTTGCTGAGGAAATCAGCAGCACCTGAAAAGGCCACCTGATTGATGTACTGATCCACCTCCTCAGCTGTCATTCCCAATCCGTTGTCACAGACTGTTATAGTCTTTTCATCCGGATCCACATATACATCTATCCTGTACTTCTCATCCTTTTTATCATACTCACCTATAAGGGCAAGCTTCTTGAGCTTGGTAACAGCATCACAGCCGTTTGATATCAGCTCTCTGTAAAAAATATCATGATCCTGATAAAGCCACTTTTTGATGATGGGAAATATATTCTCACTGTTGATAGTGAGGCTTCCCTTCATCTCCTTGAATTCTCCCTTTGCCATATCCGTCACTCCTTCTGTATCACTAAATTATTGATCTCTCAAAAATAAGCTCTTTTTTTAGCTCTCAGCCTTTAATTATAGAAATACTCCCAATTAAAGTCAATAGCACTCTTATTAAAAGAGTGCTAACAATCATAAAAGTTTTATAAATTTTTAATCCGGAAATTCTTCGTCATAGAGGTCGAAGAAATTCATGACGTGGGAATCCTTCCCTTCGGAAAAGTCTATCTTGTTCCAGAATCTTTCACCGAATCTTATATTGTTTTCCGCCTTAAAGCTGCTGTAGGTCTCCTGAAAGGCCTTGTTGAGTATAGCCTTCCTGAGCTTGTCCTTGCGCTCCAAGGTAGCCTGCTCGTCATAGCCGTCGGTACATTTGATGATATAGTATTTCCCGTCCATCTCCACTATGTTTGAGATCTCTCCCTCATCAAGGGAGAAGGCCGTCTTCTCGTATATGTCATCCTCCCTGTCTCTCATGAGCTCCCTGTCAATGGTCTCATCCTCCGAGTAGCGCCTTGCCATGGTCTCAAAGTCGTCCCCGTCAATCTTTATCATCTTTAAAAGAGCCATGGCCTTTTTCTCCGAGGCGGTCACTATCTGCTGTACATGTATGATCTTTGCCTCTGAATCACTGATCTCAGAATCCGCGGAGGAGGTCAAGAGCTCGGCCATCTTGTTGGCAAGGAAATAGTCTGTGTAGACCTTGTTCACGTCATCTGTGTCGGCACCAATGTAGGCTCTGTCCGCCTCTGTCAGTCCCTCCATATACCTCTCCGAAAGCTGCCTTATCTTGTCTCTCTCCTTGCTGGTTACGGTGACGCCCCTCTCCTCGGCCATCATATTTATAAGCTTTATCTGCTCCATAAAGCTTTTGACCGAGCTTATGAGATATTTGTCAAATGTTACGTCCCCATCCACCTCTATATTCCATATGGCATCTGTGTAAACATTTTGGTATCTGTTACGCTCATTTGCCACAATGATCATGGCCTGGGGCTCTGTATAGCCCTCCACCTCCATGGTCTTATTCTCCAGCTCTATACCTCTGCAGGAGACAGCAAAAAGAGATATCAAGGACAATATAAGAAGGAGCAGATCAAGCTTTGCTCCTCTCTTTTTTACCTTTTCTTTTTTAATTTTATTAAATGTCATCAATAAAGTTTCCCTAACAGTATGATCAGCTTAAAAGAACGCATTTGCCAGAAGTGCTATGACTATTCCCAGCACAGCCCCGGCAAACACCTGAAGGGGGGTATGTCCCACATACTCCTTAAGCTTCTCCTCCAGAACCTGCCCCTTCCACTCAAAGAGGTTTTCGTGCAGTATGCGATTGAGTATCTTTGCCTGCTTTCCGGTCTCTCTCCTGACTCCTGTGGCATCATACATCACTATAGCCGCCAGGGCAAAGGATATGGAAAATTGAAAGGAGGAGAGACCGTACTCCATGAGAGCTGTTGTGGCCAGAGCGCAGACAAAGGCCGAGTGGGAGCTGGGCATTCCTCCCGAGCCCACCAGTCTGTCCGGATGGAAGGTCTTATACACTCTGAAATCGATGATCGTTTTCAGAAACTGCGCTATGGCCCAAGCGACCACAGCGCAGATCAATATCCTGTTATTCAGTAGTTCCTCAAATACTGTCATTATAAAGTCCCCGATGTTTTGTGCTTTGCGATACTTAAGCCTCTGTTAAAAAGAAGTGAGCCATGAATAGAGCTCTTCATATTTCTTTGCCGAGGCCCTCCAGGAGAAATCTCTCGCCATTGCCCTGTCTATTATCTTGTTCCACTCTCTCTTCCTGTTGTAGTATACATCCTTGGCATAGTTTATTATGGAAAGCATCTCATGAGCATTGTAGTTGGCAAAGGAGAAGCCTGTTCCTGTACCTGCAAACTCATTGTAGGGCTCCACTGTATCCTTAAGTCCTCCGGTCTCCCTCACTATAGGTATGGTGCCGTATCTCAAGGCTATGAGCTGTGAAAGTCCGCAGGGCTCAAACAATGAAGGCATAAGGTAGGCGTCACAGCCCGCATAGATATAGTGGGCAAGCTCATCCGAGTAATAGATCTGGGCAGAGACTCTGTCATGGTACTTCCAGTCATAGTGCCTGAACATATTTTCGTATTTCTCATCTCCCGTTCCCAATACTACAAACTGAAGATCGTCGTTGCAGATGTCCTCCATGACGCACTGAACCAGGTCAAGTCCCTTCTGATCCGTAAGTCTTGAGACTATACCTATCAGGAACTTTCCCTCGTCCTTGGGAAGCCCCAGTCTCTCTTGAAGAGCTGTCTTATTCTTCACCTTAAGTTTTCTGAAGTTCTTGGCGTTATAGTGGGCAGGTATATATTTGTCTGTCTCAGGGTCGAACTCCACATAGTCGATTCCGTTAACTATACCTCTCAGGTCTCCGGATCTGGCCCTCAAAAGTCCGTCGAGCCCCTCACCGTAAAACGGAGTTCTTATCTCCTGAGAGTAGGTGTCAGAAACTGTTGTG
Source organism: uncultured Lachnospiraceae bacterium (assembly GCA_944381485.1). Lineage (GTDB taxonomy): Bacteria > Bacillota > Clostridia > Lachnospirales > Lachnospiraceae > Avilachnospira. The sequence continues at coordinate 14,462 of CALWLI010000038.1, read as the reverse complement.
ACGGCATCGGCATAGACTACTCCGCCCTTCAACATATTTCCGTTTTTGTATGCCTCCAGCTTGTCCGGAGTAAAGTAGTAATCCGGAAGCTCGGAAAGCCATTTTATCGTCTTCAGATCCCACACACCCTGGAACTTCAAATTGTGTATGGTAAAAACAGATTTTATGTCTCTGTAGAAATCCCCTCCGTGGTAGGCATCCTTAAGGTAAACAGGTATCAATCCTGTCTGCCAGTCATGGCAGTGGATAAGATCCGGCTTAAATCCTATAAGGGGAAGAGCATTCAGGGCAGCCTTCTGGAAAAAGCAGAATTTCTGTAGATCCCAGAGCCAATCGCCGTAGGGGGCAGGTCCCCCGAAATAGTATTCATTGTCTATAAAATAAAAGGTTATACCCTCGTACTCGGTCTTAAGCACCCCGGCATATCTGCTGACACCGAGATAGTTCATATAAAAGTGAGTCACATACTCAAGCTTTTGAGCAAACTCCTGTTTCATGCAGAGATACTTCGGAATGATCACCCTGCAGTCGAACTCATCTTTATTGAGGTTTTTAGGCAGACTGCCCACTACATCGGCAAGACCGCCGGTCTTTATAAAAGGCACCGCTTCGCTTGCTATAAGTAATATATTTTTCATTTTGACCCCCTTCGGTACTGCCCTGCGGGACAGTCCCCTCATGAAAAATTCCTTCTATCAGTATACTCTATCTTTGGCCTCTTTGGCAAGTTTCTTCATTTCACCTGCATTCTGCCTCACGGCCTCTGTTATCCTTGCCCCTCCCAAAAGTCTGGAAAGCTCCTCAAGGCTTTCCTCCTCTGAAAGTCTGTCTATGGAGGTGACATTTCTGCCCTCTGTCTCCGTCTTCTTTATGGCAAAATGTATATCCGCCATTGCGGCTATCTGAGGCAGATGGGTTATACATATCACCTGTCTTTTTGCAGCTATAAGTACCAGCTTTTCCGACACCTTCTGTGCTGTTCTTCCGCTGATCCCCGTGTCTATCTCGTCAAAGATGAGGGTAGGTATGTCATCGGTATCCGCCAGAACAGTCTTTATGGCAAGCATTACCCTGGACAGCTCTCCGCCTGACGCCACCTCATTCAACGGTCTTACAGCCTCACCGGGATTAAGTGCAACTGTAAACACAGCTTTGTCGAAGCCCTTTGCATCAGGCTTATCCTTTCTCTCAAAGGCCATGTCCGCAATGACGGAATTAAATCCCAGATCTTTGAGATGTAAGCTTATCTTCTCGGTAAGCCGTCTTGCCCCTGCCTTTCTTCTTTTGCTCAGCTCCTCCGAAAGCTCGGTAAGCCTTGCAAAGCTCTCATCCTTCTCCCTCTCGTATCTCTTCTTGTTCTCCTCGTAATCCGTAAGCTCCGATAGCCTCTCCCTTTTTTCTCTGAGAAAGTTCTCAAGCTTTTCAGCTGTGTCTCCGTACTTGGCTCCTATATTTCTTACAAGGTCAAGTCTCTCCTCTATTGCGGCAAATTCCTCCTCGTCAAACTCCATGTTATCCGCGTAGGAGGAAAGGCTCCTTAACGAATCGCTTATTATACTCTCCGCATCATAAAGCTGGTCCTTTAAAGGGATAAGCTCTCTGTCAAAGCCTGAGGCTTCCTCCAGTTTTGAAAGAGCTGTTGAGACCCCGGTGTTCTCCAAAGCCTCATAGGCCTCCGATACATACTCAGCTATGTCCTTCCTGTGAGAGTAGTTTCTGTATCTCTGTGCCAGTTCCTCCTCCTCCCCGGGTTTTACGGCAGCTTCCTCTATCTCCTCTATCTCAAACCTGAGAAAATCACATTCTCTTAAAAGCCTCTCAGGATCCATGTCAAAGCTCTCAAGTCTCTTTAAGTCCCTGTGATATGCGTTCCACGCATCACGGATCTCCTGTTTAAGACCTGATATATCCTCTTTTATATATTCATCAAGGATTTCTATGTGCTTATTTGCATCAAGGAGGGACTCATGCTCATGCTGGCCGTGTATGTCTATAAGCCCGGAGGTGACCTCTCTAAGCCTTGCAAGAGTCACGGTCTCATCATTGATCTTGCTTGTACTTCTGGAAGCCCCTATCCTTCTGGAGATTATCAGAGTGCCTTCTTCATCGGGCTCCACCTCCAAAGCTCTCAATTTTTCGATTGTTTTTTCGTCTTTAACAGAAAAAACAAGTTCAATATATGCCGAATCAGCTCCTGACCTTATAATATCGCTTTTGGCTTTGGCTCCAAGAGCCAGAGCTATGGAGCCTATTATCACTGACTTTCCCGCTCCGGTCTCTCCCGTAAGTATATTAAGGCCTTCTCCGAATTCCACCTTGGCATGCTTTATAAGAGCAAGGTCCTTTACTGTAAGCTCGACAAGCATTTATATCTCCCTCTATCCGTTTACTATGTCTCTTATCCTCTCCATGACCGTAAGGCAGTCATCCACTGTTCTTATGGCAAGCATTATGGTGTCGTCTCCTGCTATGGACCCAACGATCTCATGGTAATCCAAGGCATCTATGGATGCCGCCACAGCCATGGCCATTCCCGACACAGTTTTTACCACCAATATGTTTTGGGCCATATCCATGGATAAAAATCCGTCTCTCAATATATTTATGTATTTTTGAGTGAAGCCGGTCTGCCCCTGAAGGACTCTGTAGCACTGCTTGCCGTCGGCATTCGTCACCTTGGTAAGCTTCAGCTCCCTTATATCCCTGGATACTGTAGCCTGAGTCACGTTATAGCCCTCGGTATTCAAGAGAGCAGCCAGCTCCTCCTGGGTCTCTATGTCATATCTGCCTATGAGCTCAACTATTTTTGCATGTCTTCCGACTTTCATTGTCCCAACCTCTCTCTGTATACTAAACAAAATTCATCTTGTCTCTCAAAGTCTCAAGGAAGGACTCTTCCTTAAACTTTACCAGCCTTGTCACATATTTCGACTTTGACACATGTATCTCGTCTCCATAGTTCAAAAAGAACATGGAGTCTCCGTCACATGCCACCAGCTGTTTTTCCGAACCGACCCTCACCTTTATCTTGTCCTCAGGGGAGAGCACAAGGCTCCTGCCGTTTATAGTGTGAGAACATATGGGAGTCATTATCATAAGCTTTGCCTTGGGCTCGGCAATAGGGCCCCCTGCAGACAGGCTGTAGGCTGTTGAGCCTGTAGGTGTGGCTATTATAAGTCCGTCAGCGCTGTAGGAGTTCAGGAACACCTCATTTACATAGACGGAAAAATGCATGGTCCTAATGGAGTCATGTCTTGTAAGCAGCACTTCGTTTAAGGCCACATCCTTAAACACCCTCTTCCCGTCCTGCAGGATGGAGGCCTTGAGCATCATCCTCTCGTCTATGCTGTAGTCATCCTCGATAAGCCTTTTTAATGCCGGCTTTATATCCTCCTCACCGGTCAGCTGAGTGAGATAGCCCATATGTCCCCTGTTAATGCCTATTATGGGTATGCCTGTCTTCACCGTGGCTCTGGCAGCCTGTATAAGTGTTCCGTCTCCGCCTATGGTGATTATGCAGTCTGTTCCCTCAGGAAGGTCATAGTGTTCCTGAGGAGCTCCGTCCCACACATGACAGCTCACATCATTGCCATAGGAGGACAGGATGCTTACTATGGAGTCTTTTGTCCCTACGGCAAGGGCTTTGTCCATATTTACGATTATAAAAAAATTCCTCATGACAACTCTCCGTGTGCGCTCTCAACAGTTTCTCGTATATATTCTTCGCTGTATGCCCATGAGCTCTCTTCCTTCAGATCAGAGGGCTGTTTCTCAATATATATCAGATATTCTATGTTTCCCTCAGGCCCCTTTATCGGTGAGTAGGTAAGTCCCTTTACAGTAAAGCCCTCCTTCAGACAGAGCTCTACCGTCTTTTTTATGACGGCCTCATGGACATTCTTGTCCCTGACAACTCCGTGCTTTCCCACCTGCTCCCTTCCGGCCTCAAACTGGGGCTTTATAAGACAGACCATGCGCCCTTTGGGGCTAAGGAGCTCCTTTGCGGGAGGTATTACCTTATCCAGGGATATAAAGGACACATCCACCGAGGCAAAGTCTATGGGCTCTCCAATATCCTCGGGCTTTACATATCTGATATTTGTCTTTTCCATGCATACTACTCTGTCGTCATTTCTCAGCTTCCAGTCAAGCTGTCCGTGTCCCACATCTACGGAATAAACCTTAATGGCACCGTTTTGAAGCATACAGTCTGTAAACCCGCCTGTCGATGCCCCTATATCCATGCATATAAGTCCTTCCGGACAGAAATCGAACTCCTTTAAAGCCTTCTCCAGCTTAAGTCCTCCCCTGCTGACGTAGGGAAGAGTATTTCCCCTTATCTCTATCTTTGCTTCCTCAGAGAAGGAGGCGCCCGCCTTGTCCTCCTTCTGACCGTCCACGTATACTATGCCGCTCATTATAACAGTCTTCGCCTTCTCCCTGCTTTGGCAAAGACCTCTCTCTGTCAAAAGTATATCCAGCCTCTTCTTCATAGATCAATCCCCGGATTTCCTCTCTATTATTCCTTCCTCCTCCATCCGCTCTATGACAGAGTCGGAGTCTATCTTCAATATGCTCCTTAAGGCAGTCACGTCTCCGTGCTCCACATAGGCGTCGGGTATGTTTATGTTAAGGACCTTTGTCTTAAGGCCATTTCTCTCAATGAAGGCGTCAACACAGAGTCCTATTCCACCCCTCTCCACGTTTTCCTCAAGTGTAACTATGGTACTGTGATTTTTTGCAAGCCTTTCTATCAGCTCTGTGTCAACAGGCTTTGCAAATCTTGCATTGGCAAGGCTCGGGTCGTAACCTCTCATTCTCAGCTTTTCGCATATATGCTCTGCAGTGCTGACCATGGATCCCAAGGCAAAAAACGCTATGTCTCTTCCCTCATGTATCAGCTCTCCCCTGCCCTTTTTTATCTCGCTTAAATTCTGCCCCGCTCCCTCGTATGCCGCTCCCCTGGGATACCTTATGGCCACAGGCCCGGACTGAGTAAAGGCCCACTCCAGCATAGCCTTAAGCTCCTCGCTGTTTTTGGGAGCCATGACAGTCATATTGGGGATAAGGCTCAAATATGACAGGTCAAATATGCCCTGATGGGTCTCTCCGTCCGCTCCCACAAGGCCTGCCCTGTCTATGGCAAACACTACAGGAAGATTTTGAAGACAGACATCATGCACTATCTGGTCAAAGCCTCTCTGAAGGAAAGAGGAATATACGGCAACCACAGGCCTCATGCCGGCTGCCGCCATTCCCGCGGCACAGGTCACAGCATGGGCTTCGGCTATTCCCACATCCAAAAATCTTTCAGGGTACAGCTTTTTGAACCTTGAAAGTCCTGTGCCGTCAGGCATAGCCGCTGTTATAGCCACTATCTTTTTATTCTTTTCCGCCAGCTCACAGAGCTTCTTTGAAAAGATATCCGTGTAGCTGTCAGGCTTCTTTTGTACAAGACTTTTTCCCGTCCTTATATTAAAGGGCTCGACTCCGTGAAACTTCTCCGGATGCTCCTCCGCCGGCCTGTATCCCTTTCCTTTTTTTGTTATGACATGGATTATTACGGCATGGTCAAGCTTCTTTGCATCCTCCACAGCCCTCTTTACGGCGAAAATGTCATGTCCGTCCACCGGTCCGAGATAGGTTATCCCCATATTTTCAAAGAGCATGCCGGGGATGATAAGCTGTTTTATGCCGTCCTTCATACGCTTTGCCTTGTCCGCCAAACGGTCTCCAACTGCGGGCACAGCCCTAAGGCCCTGCTCTATATTCTTTTTAAGCTTGTTGTAGCCCTTATCTGTTCTCAGGCCGTTTAAATAATTTGACATGCCCCCCACGTTCTCGGAGATCGACATGTTGTTGTCGTTCAATATGATTATAAAATTCTTCTTGATATGGGAGGCGTTGTTAAGGGCCTCATAGGCCATTCCTCCTGTGAGGGCTCCGTCTCCTATTACGGAGACCACCTTGTAGTCCTCCCCCCTCATATCTCTCCCCAGAGACATTCCGAGCCCTGCGGATATGGAGGTGGATGAGTGCCCTGTATCGAAGCAGTCGTAAGGGCTCTCCGTCACCTTGGGGAATCCGCTGAGTCCTCCCAGCTGTCTGAGTCCGTCAAATCCGTCCTTTCTTCCCGACAATATCTTGTGGGTGTAGGATTGGTGCCCCACGTCCCAAATTATCTTATCCTTGGGAAGATCCAGAGCCAGATACAGGGCCACAGTCAGCTCCACCACTCCCAGGTTTGATGCCAAATGTCCCCCTGTATGGGCTGTCTTTTCTATTATAAATCGTCGTATCTCTCCGCAGAGCATATAGAGCTCTTTCTTTGAGAGTTTTTTCAGGTCCTTAGGCCCCTCTATTTTTTCAAGAATCATCTGTTGTTACCTGCCTCAGCTTTTTCTGCTGATAAGAAAATCGCACAGCTCTGTCAGGAAATCGTAGTTTCCGACGCTGCGGATCAGCTCCTTTGCCTCCTCCGTAAGCTCGGCCACAGCTTTCTTTGAGCCCTCCATTCCCTTGAAGCTTACATAGGTATGCTTTAAGTTCCTCTCATCGGAATGTACCGGTTTTCCCAAAACCTCCTCGCTTGAGATCTCGTCCAAAATGTCATCCTGTATCTGGAAGGCCATTCCCAGCCTGCCGGCTGCCCTCTCAAGTATGGCCACGGTTTCCGAGGAGGCTCCGGCAAGACTTGCCCCTATCATGAAAGAGGCCTCCAACAAGGCCCCTGTCTTGAGCCTGTAAATAAAATCAAGGCTGTCCTCGTCGGTCTTCTTCCCCGTCAATTCCACATCTACAGTCTGTCCGCCTATCATTCCGTATATCCCTGTTTTTTGTGCAAGTATAAAAAGGGAGTCAAGGATGCCGGAGAGAAGCTTTGATTCCTTTCCTCTTATGCCTTCTTTGGCCTTGCAGGCAGTCTCAAAGGCATAGATCATAAGTCCGTCTCCTGCAAGGACTCCCATGTCCTCACCGAATTTTGCCCAGGTTGAGGGCTTTCCCCTTCTGAGCCTGTCATTATCCATGCAGGGAAGATCATCGTGCACAAGGGATGAGGAGTGTATCATCTCTATGGCAGCCATAAAGGGGAGAAGCAGGTCTTCATTGTATCCCTCCAAGCTTATGATATCCTCAAAGCTTTTTCCTGAAGTATCCTCTCCCAGACAAAGTATATAGGCCGACTGCATAAGTATGGGCCTTATCCTTTTGCCTCCGTTTAAAATGCTGTAATTGCAGGCCTCAAAGACAGTCTTCTGCCTTCCTTTCTCCTCAGGAAGATACCTGCCGATAGCCTTGTCTGTATATTTGACTCTCAGTTCCAGCTGAGATGTAAAGTCCTGCCTGACACTCATTTACCGCTACTCCTCCGTATCGGGGGCCTCCTCCCCTATTATCTTAAGCTTTTCTTCTACTTTTTCTATACTGTCATTGAGCTCTTTTACCAGCTTTATTCCCCTCTCATAGAGCTCAAAGCTCTTCTCCAGAGGGCAATCCTCCCTGTCCATATCCTCAAGGATTGAATCCAGCTCGGAAAAGTTTTCTTCTATGCTCTTTTTCTTTTTTCCTTCAGCAGCCATATCTGTCTCCATCCTTTATAAAAAGCCTTACATTTTTTCTGTTCGTTCCACAAGGCTTAAAACCGTTCCGTCCTTAAAATAAGTTTTTATCCTGTCTCCGGGTGACAGCTCCTCCACTGAAAGCACAGCTTTTTTATCTCTGTTCTCCACGTATCCATAGCCGCCTCCAAGGCGCTTCAGGGGCGACAAAAGTTCAAGTCTGTCTGCGGCAAGCCTCAGCCTGTTTCTGCTCCTTTCCGCAGCCCTTTCCGCGTGTGTATGCATCCGGAGCTTTGCCTCGGACAATCTGTCCGCAGCTCTTTTTATCCTGTCCTCAACTATATCTCTCAGCTCTTCTTCGATCTTTGAAAGCCTGTCCTTTTTTTCCTTTAAAATGCGCTCGGGACTTTTCAGAGAAAGTCTGAGTTTCTTTTCCCTGAGGACAGCTTTTTTCTTTTCAAGCTTTTCTCCGAGTCTCCTCTTAAGCTCAGTCTCCAAGGAGGACAGCTCCTCACAGAAGGCTTCATAGTCGAATACTGCAAGCTCTGCCGCAGCCGAAGGTGTGGGGGCTCTCAAGTCCGCCACATAGTCTGTTATGGTAGTATCCACCTCGTGGCCCACAGCCGATATTATTGGAGTTCGGGCATTAAACACAGCCCTCGCCACAAGTTCCTCATTAAAGGCCCAAAGATCCTCTATGGAGCCTCCGCCTCTTCCCACTATTATCAGGTCAAGCCCCATGCTGTCCAGCTTTTCTATACCCTTTACTATGCTGTACTTTGCACTCTCTCCCTGAACTGTTGCGGGGTAGAGAAAGAGCTTTACATAGGGATTTCTCCTGTAGGAGATATTCATAATATCTCTTATGGCGGCTCCTGTGGCCGAGGTCACTATGCCTATTCTCTTTGCATAGCGGGGAATGGGCTTTTTATAGCCCTCGTCAAACATTCCCATCTCGTAGAGCTCTCGCTTCAGCTTTTCATAGCGCTCATAGAGCTCTCCTCTTCCGGAGAGCCTTATCTCCCTCGCATACAGCTGATATGTTCCCGCCTTCTCATAGACCGCTATCTGTCCTCTCGCCTCGACGCTCTGGCCCTCCTTCATAATAAAGGTAAGCCCCTCTCGCCTTGAGGCAAACATTACCGCGTTTATGGCAGCTCCCGCATCCTTAAGTGTAAAATAGATATGCCCGGAGCTGTGATATTTGAGATTGCTGACCTCTCCCTTTATACATATGTTTGAGAGGGCGTAATCTCTTGTGAACATATTTTTTATATACGTATTTATTTCTGTTACTGTATATACTCCTGCCATAGCCGCCATTCCGTTTTAAAGCACGTGACTAAAAGAGTTTTCCTATTCGGAAAACTCCTCTTTATCGACCTCTGTGAGCCTTGCCAATATACCGTTTATAAATGAAGGCGCGTCGTCGTCACCGTATTCCTTTCCCAGCTCAACAGCCTCGTTTATGGCAACCTTTAAAGGCACCGTGTCGTCATATCTCATCTCGTAGAGGGCAAGCCTTATAAGGTTGAGCTCTGCTCTTCCCATTCTGGAGGTCCTCCAGCCCTTTGCCACCTTGTTGATAAGACTGTCAAGCTCCTCTCTCTTCGAGTCGACAGCAAGGACTCTGTCAATGATCTCCTGACGCTCCTTGGGCTTAAGCTCCCTGTCTATGGTAATGTCCATGTAGTTGTCCAGTACCTCCCTCTTATCCTCTCCGTCGTGAAACTCCACTCCGAAGAGCATCTTGAAGGTCTGCTCTCTCAGTTCATGTCTGCTTATACTCATTTTTTTACCTGTTTACATTAGTATTTACTCCGGCTATGTTGACATTTATATCTGTCACATGGAGTCCGGTCATATTCTCTATAGTTGTCTTTACCTTTTCCTGAACCTGTTCGGATATTTCGGGAATGCTGTATCCGTAGGCCACATTCAGTGAAAGAGCACAGCTTACGTCCTCATCCGTAAGCTCTATCTTCACTCCCTTTTGGAGATTCTTCATTCCCAGCTTCCTTATGAGCTCATGGGTAATGTTTCCGGCCATGGAGTCCACGCCCTCCACCTCCGTGGCAGCCAGAGCTGCTATGACTGCTATCACGTCATCCGCAATCTTTATCTGTCCCATCGTCCCGTCCTGGCAGAGAACGTGGTTCTCGGTTCTCTCTGTATCAGCCATATCATACCTCCTGAATATTTATATAAATATGCATAATTTTATTCATTATATCATCTGAGCAGAGTATAGTAAAGAAGCTGTAATATTACAAAGGCAGGCCTTTCAGACCGTGATCAGCTCCTTGAGTTTTTCGAAGGCAGCCTCTTTAATGCCGCTTATGTTCATTATCTCCTCTATGCTCTCAAAGTCACCGTAGTTTTCTCTGTAGGCGATGATGCTCTCAGCCTTGGCCTCACCTATGCCCGGAAGCTCCATAAGGGAGGCCTTGTCGGCAGTATTTATATTTATCAGTCCCGAGTCCTCCGCCTGTGCCTCCTGAGGTTTTAAGAGAAGCTCAGACCCCTCCAAGCCTGTATCTTTAAGACTCAGCTTTATCCCCTCTGATCTCAGGATTTCTATGGCTTCTCTGAGAAGCCTCAGCTCCTGTTTAAGCTCGTCAAGCTCAGCCTCACGGTACAAAACAGATGCCTCCTCAGGTGGGGGATCCGTTTCAGTTCCTTCATCTGCATCTTCCTCCCGGCTTTCCTCTGCATTTATTATCAGTTCCCCGCTGTCTCTACTGAAAAAAAGGTAAGCTGCTGCGGACAACAAAAAAGCTGCAGCTATAATGATAGGTTTAAAACTTTTCATAAATGTCCCTCATAAAAAGAGGGTATCATTTTTGTCTCTTAAATAATATTAAAACAGTTTGATTAATTCAATAGCCGAGAGTATTAAGTTTTTATAAAATGTTTTTCTTGAGGTAAACCATGTCTTTAAGAAGCACTCCGCCATCATATATGGGTTTTGAATAATTCTCTGTAAAGAAATCCTTTATGACGTGAGAGCATAAAAATCCGCACTTCTCATAAAAAGGCAGTGTGGCGGGACTGTCTCCGGTTCCCACAAGGAGTTTTACGGGGTGCTTTTCCCGGCTCTCTGCTTCATACCTGGCGCCTACAAAGTCTATGAGATATCTGCCGTAGCCCTTCCCACGCTCATCAGGGTCCACCGCAAGATTTTTTATCTCCAAAACATCCGGGGCTTCCCTTGTGACAACGATCTCCCCCAGGGTCTTGCTCCCGGAAAAGAGCACATACATATCTCCCCTCTCAAGGTATTTATCCACCATGTGCTCCTCCTCATCCGCCATGAGAAGAAGATGAAGGAAGCGTTTTTTATCCCGTTCTATCTTTTCCACCCGAAGCGCCTCGTTCGAAGTGAGCTTTGAGGGAGGGCAGGGGTCTTTTACAAACTCCATAAAAAGCTCCTTTTCCCCGGTATTTACATCCTCGTTTTCTTTCACAGACCTGAAGCCCTCTCTCAGATAAAAGCTCAGTGCGCCTTTATTTTTTTCATATACAGACAAAAATAAGCGTTCATTATTCTGTTTTGCAAAATCAAGAAGCTTTTTCCCTATAGACTTATTTCTCTCGGCTGCATTCACAAAGAGCCCTTCTATATATTTCCCCGATCTCTCACCGCTTTCGTTCTGAAAGTCGGAGAGGCCTATAAAGCCGCATATCTTATCATTCTCATAAACATATACCTCGGCGGCATGAAGGCTTTCTCTCACAAACCCGAGATTGTCCCTCCAATACTTCTCAGGTATAAAGCTGTGGGCCTCAAGGTTTGACTTAAGCCATATGTCACAGAGCCTGTCCCTGTCTTTGTCCTCATATCTTCTTATCATACCTGCCGTTCCTCTTTGTATCTGTCTCTCTCCTCCACCATGAGGGCATTATGTCCTTAAGCCTCAGCTTTTCTCCCCTTTCATAATCTGTAAGTATCTCTATATCAGGACTTTTTTCGTCAAGCTGCATGAGAAATTCCATGCAGGCTCCGCAAGGAAGTCCTGCCTTTTTGTCCGGCATTACCGCCACCAGCTTTTTTATCCTCTTCTCCCCGTTCGTTATCATATTCGCGGCAGCGTTTCTCTCCGCACACATGCCCAGGGAGCAGGCTGTGTCTATACACACCCCCACGTATATATTTCCCGCTTCAGTCATTAATGCCGCCGCCACAGAGCCTGCCTCGAGAAAGTCCGAGAGCTTTCTCTCTCCCTGAACCCTTCTTGCCGCCAGATAAAGCTTGTCCCAGGAGCTGTCATACTCGGCGAGAGCGGCCTTTTCCGTTTTTTTAACAAACTCGACCTTTCCGTCGCAGTAGCTCTCAATATCGTAAGGAAAAAGCTCCGCAAGCTTTGTTTTAAGCCTTGAATACTCATCCCTCACATCCTTATGGGCACACAGATAGGCTCTGAAGGCAAGGTGACGGCATATATTGTCCGTATCCTCAGCGGAAAAGATGTGCAGCTGATGAGTGCGCTCGTCCCCTCCCTTTCTGAGATAACGCCTGCCCTCTATACCGAATTCCCCCATATATTCATAGCCTATATGTTTAAAGTCTTCGGCCTTTTCATCCACATATTCAAGGCTCCTCACAGCCGCCATGATGTCCGTCACAGGCTTTGCCGAAAGTCCCGGGACCGAGGTGCTTCCTATATGGTAAATAGCGAGGCAATTTTCGCCCAATATTTCCTCTATCTTTGTTCTTTCCTCCTGATATTTAATAGGCCACAGAGGATCATACTCTCTTACCGTCACATGCTGAGCCATAGTCTGTCTCCTTTCGATCCGCCTTTTATTTTTTCCTTTTGAGCTTTGATGCAGTCAGCTCAAAGCTCATATCCAAGATAAACTTCAGCTTTTCCTCATCTGCGCTTCCGTCAAGGGCCACAGTGATCCAGTTTTCCTTGTTCATGTGGTAAGCTCTGAAAAATCCGGGTTCGGCAAGAAAGGATCCTAAGATCACAGGATTGCATTTCAGGTTTACTATGTCTGTCATCTCATCTCCGGGAAGGCCCAGCCTGTTTCTCGGAATGTCCATGATCACAGCAAACCACTTGCGGTTGTTTACATGCCTGAAAACCTCATAGCTCGGCTCATCCGCCCAAGGCATGTCAGGCTCCACGCCATAGGTATCCGAAATATATGTTCCAAGTTCCTCTCTGTTCACAGCTTTCACCTTCGATTTGAATTTTATTGTTTTGCTTAGCTTTTCTCACATGTACTTCCATTAATAGTCTCCAAAAACCGGGTTATTGCTTTAGCACCGTCTTGGCGCTTGGCTCTCTGTAAATATGCTTGTATATAATGATCATCACTTTATATCTATCCAATACCTCTGCAATATCTCGCCCTCGTGTTCCACCTCATTTTCCAATATGCCTCCGTACATCAGCAAAAAATCGTTGAGATAATGTCTGATATTTACCGCCCCGACTAATATATCCCTGTCCTCATCAAGGCAAAACCATGTGGAATCAGGCACGAAACCGTCCTTTGCCTCCCTGCGGTCCAAGTTCTCTATATAATGTTCAAAATCTCTGTAATCGTCCTTAAAGATAGCCCAAGGAGAGGTATTAGCCTCGGGATGCTCATTATTGTAGTCTGTCCACTCCCGAAGCATATCTGTTATCTTATCTCTGTATTTCGGGCTTCCCTTGATGAGCTTAAGCACAGTCTCACACCTCACTGAATTTACCGATTTTTTATAAAAACAGCGTTTCTTCGGCCACATGGACTTTGGAAACGCTGTCCTTATATTTCAGAATAGCAAATATAGGCCTTTTACCTAAGGCTTGCTATCCTGTCCTTTACTTCCTTCATCATCTGCTCGTATTTCGTGAGCTTTGCCTTCTCCTCCTCGATCTTTGAGGCGGGAGCCTTGGAGATAAATTTCTCGTTTGAAAGCATACCTTGAGATCTCTTCAGCTCTCCCTCAAGGCGCTTCTCCTCCTTCTTAAGTCTCTCCAACTCTTTCTCTATATCCACCAGCTCTGCAAGAGGCATGTATATGGTTGCGTTTGCAATAACAGCTGATACGGCATTGTCCTCTATATTTGTCCTGTCCTTCTGACAGATCACCTCTGAAGCGCCGCACAAAACGGCGAATACCTTGGTCGTATTCTTAAAGGTGTCGATAAGTTCATCTTTTTCGGATACGATATATACAGTGGCCTTCTTTGAGGGAGGAACGTTCATGTCTGTGCGGACTGTCCTTATGGCTCTTACCGCCTCCTTGATGCTCTCTATCTCAGCCTCCTCCTTCTTGAACTCATGCTCGGTTCTGTACACAGGATAGGATGAAATCACTATCGACTCCTCCTCGTCCTGAATATTCGTAAATATCTCCTCGGTTATGAAGGGCATAAAAGGATGAAGTAGCTTCAAGCTGTCTGTGAGGACGGTCTTTAAAGTCCAAAGAGCGGCGTCCTTAGTCTCGTCGGTCTCCGAGTAAAGTCTGGGCTTTACCATCTCTATATACCAGTCACAGAATTCATCCCATATAAAGCCTGTTACATTGTCAAGAGCTATCCCCAGGTCAAAGGCCTCCATGTTGGCGGTCACCTTCTGCACAAGAGAGTTGAGCTTTGAGATTATCCACTTGTCCTCTATGGTAAATTTAAGGCCCTTTCCGTCTCCCTTGAGGCTCTCGGGATCCTTTGCCTTGTCAAGATTCATCATTATGAATCTTGTGGCGTTCCATACCTTGTTGGCGAAATTCCTCTCGCTCTCCACCTTCTCCCAATAAAAACGCATATCATTTCCGGGAGAGTTTCCTGTGAGAAGTGCCGCCCTCAGGGCATCGGCACCGTACTTGTCCACTACCTCCAGGGGATCTATTCCGTTTCCGAGGGACTTACTCATCTTCCTTCCCTGAGAATCCCTCACAAGCCC
>CALWLI010000037.1 GCA_944381485.1 uncultured Lachnospiraceae bacterium | reverse complement strand
ATACTGTCCGTCAGCCTATAGGAGATACGGTCTTCGTGTCCCGCACAGGCAAGAAGTACCACAGGGACAGGACCTGCGGCACTATGAAGGATCCCATAGAAATGTCACTTCAGGACGCTATAAATTCCGGCAGGACGGCATGTGCAAAATGCTTTTGATATAGGATTGATATTTGGGAAGCATAAAGCAGGCAGCGGTAGGTTTTATTACCACGTGCCTGCTTTTATCTTTGGATCATCAGCAAAAAATTATGTCCAAAACATACTGAAATTTCTTTTCTTTAGGATAATCAGAAGGTTCCTCTCTGTATCTCCTGATTACCTGTGCTCCACACATGCTGCCCCTTGGCTGCCTGAGGAGTATTTTGAGCCATGACTCCCACAAGTTTATGAGGCACGTAAAGCTCCTCCAGATAGGCGATCTCTTCACCCGTAAGCTCAAGCTCCGCGGCTTTTGCAGCCCCTTCGATATGATGCAGCTTTGTCACACCGACTACAGAAGCTGTCACCTTAGTGAGCAACCAGGCAAGGGATATCTCCGCCATGGATACGCCTCGCTTTTCCGCAAGCTTTGATACACGGTCTATTATCAACTGATCCTGCCGTGCTGTAGCATCGTATTTAAACTTTGCATAGCTATCCTCTTCAAGACGTTTGGATGTCTCTCCCGGATGCTTTGAAAGACGGCCTCCCGCAAGAGCGCTGTATGGCGTCATGGCGATATTGTCCTCGGCACAGAGCTTTGCCATCTCCCGCTCCTCCTCTCTGAATATAAGATTGTAATGGCCTTGGATGGAAACAAACTTGGCAAAACCTTCTTTATCCGCCAATGCATTGGCCTTGGCGAGTTGATATGCAAAGCAGTTGGATATGCCGATGTAACGCACCTTGCCGGCCTTCACGATGCGATTAAGTCCGTCCATAATGTCATAGAGGGGTGTTTCATAGTCCCACATATGGTAAATGTAAAGATCCACACAATCCGTTCCCAGGTTCCTGAGGCTGGTATCTATCATGTTCAGGATGTGCTGCTGCCCACTTATTCCTGCTGCGATCTCCTCCTGAGTGCGGGGGAGAAATTTGGTAGCGATCACCACCTCATCCCTCTTTGCAAAGTCACGGACAGCACGCCCCAGGTACTGCTCGCTTGTACCGCTCTGGTAACCCACAGCGGTATCAAAAAAGTTTACTCCCAGCTCCAGTCCGCGCTTTATGATCTCCCTCGAATGTTCCTCATCCAGAGTCCAGCTGTGCTGTCCGTTATTCGGATCTCCGAAGCCCATGCATCCCATACAGATACGGGACACCTTAAGATCTGAATTTCCTAATTTTGTATATTTCATATATCTGTTCTCCTGTCATCAGGCTCTCTTACTCAAACACGTTATATGCCTCAAATCCTCTTACTCAAGTCCATCAGATGAGATCAAGGCTTCTCAGCCACGCCTCTATAAAACCAGTGTCATTTATTCTGCGGCCTTCCATTACATTAGCTCCGGAACATCTCTCTCGGATCTCTCCACGGCTTGCTGAGATACCGCTTCCCCCACTGGTACAGAAGGGGACCACTGTCTTTCCTGACCAATCATAATCCTCCAAAAAGGTCAGCACAGGGCGGGGCGCATAGCCGAACCAGATCGGATAACCTACATAAACCACATCATATTGTGCCATATCTTCGATGGTTGTGGTAACTGCCGGCCTTGCATCCTGATCCAGTTCCTGCTCCGCTCTGCTTAACGTAGCTGAGTAGGAATCAGGATAAGGATCTGTAGCTTCAATTTCTATGAGATCAGCTCCGGTCAGTTCCCGTATCCTCTCGGCTGCTCCCTCTGTGGTTCCGGTACGGGAAAAAAGACAACCAGAGAACTGTCATTGTCGGTATTCGTCGAAGATATAGGAAGAGAAACAGCCAGCGTCATTACCAAACCATTTTCTATCCATGCACCATCTCCGTTCACCTGATAGCCGTCAGGCGTCATAGTATCGGCCGCCATCCAGCCCTCACTGTCAAAATAATAGCACTCCGCTGTGCCGTCTCCATTTCCGTCGATCCACTGCCAGCCGTTTGAGGCCCAGGTCCCATCTTCGTTGTCATACCACCAACGATTCTCATTGGGCGCTGCTCCTGTTCTCCATACTCCTGCAAAGGCGGACATGGACATGAGGATACTCATTGCCATGATGATCAAAAGCATAACTTTCTTTTTCATTTTGCGTTTCTCCCTTCTGAAATCCGGATCTTATTATCCATTGTTTTAATCCGGTTCCCTGATCTTGTTTTCCGAGATCCATTTTCCTATCAGTTCCTTAAGCTTATCTCATCCGTCTCCAATTACCTGAAGAGGCTCTCTTACATCCGCTTTGGGGCACAGCTTTGCAATATCTTTTCTGAAATCTGCTGCCACACCTCCGCAGTGGGAATAAAACGGAAGAAGGATCTTTCCGGAAAAATCATTTTTATACAGCCAAGAGGCCAGTGGCGGTGCAATATTCCCGCACCAGTTTGGAGAGCCCACAAAAACAACCCGATAGGATGCAGATGAGCTTACCCCCGGAAGCAGGAGCGAATGATATCCATGCTCCACTTCCTTTTTCACCTGTTTAAGGAGCTCTGAAAATGCCATGGGATAAGGCTGCCTCGGATAGATCTCACATCTGTCGCCCCCTGTTGCTTCCTGTATGCCTTTAGCGATTTGATGAGTATTTCCGGAATATGAATAAGAAACGATAAGAATCCGGGGGTTCAGACTACCCTTAGTACCTGTCATTTTCCCTTTTCTCCTTTGAAAGGCTCGATCTTTTTTCTATTTTCCAATTGAACCTCCATTCATTTTGCTGTGTCTGCAGCGGGTAAGTGCCGAAAGCCGGTAAGCGATCCATATGAATGTTCCCATCATGGCAAGGTAGTCGATGTAAAACAGCGGCACCGGTTCATTAAAATCCAAAAACACGAACCGGGTGCGGATGAGCATATAGGTGAGAAGATCCCTGCGGATAAATACGGTCATGCCATAGGCTGCTATCACCACTCCACAGATGCGGAGAAGCTTCTTAACTGCTCCCGAAGCTTCCTTTCCTACGTTTACTGCCCTCCTTATCATTCCAAGGATCATCCCCCAATGAAGTCCAAGATGGAGAGACATCAGCACAAAGCCCCAATAGGAGGAGGCATGTGCAAAAGCCTTGCGAAAGATATCCCTCCACTGATATCAAGAAAAGCAAACACATGGTTTGAGAGCATGAGCGCGCTTATCATAAGGCCTGACATATCGGCAAACAGCAGGATGTCTATGACAAGTGTAAGGATGCGAGTAGGATTATATTTCCCCCGAAGCAGATTTCTATGCCAATTTCCGTTCAGCAGATGATGGACGATGAATAAGGCGAACATTCCTGCTCCTGCCCATTCATGAGCCTCATCTCCCCAGAACTGATAACCCATTAAAAAGAGCAGCAAGAATGTCATCAGGATATCAATCCCGAGTTTTAATCTCGCTTTCGGCTTCACAAAGCCGCCTCCTTTCTCTACTTACAAGCTCAGGCCAAGGCCTTTCAGCCATTCAGTGACTCTGTTCTGTGCATCCGTCAATTCGCTTTCCGTAAGAGCGAGTCCTTCCAAAAGCTCTGCTCCTTCAGCGCTTTCCTCTATTCCTGAAAGACTTCTTCCAAAGCCTCCGCCGGCGCTGGTATTAAAGGGAATTAGTGTCTTTCCCGTCCAATCACAGCTCTCCAGAAACGTATAAACTGCCATCGGAGCATTACTCCACCAATTGGGATACCCCACAAAAACTGTGTCATAGCTGTCCCAATTTTCCACATGAGCCGAAAGCTCAGGGCGAGTGTTATCTGCCTGCTCCTGCTGAGCGATGTCCAAAAGCTCGTCATAATCATCTGTGTAAGGCGTGGCAGGCACAATCTCAAAAAGATCCGCCCCTGTCTCCCCTGCTATGATCCGGGCCATCTGCTCCGTATTGCCTGACCACGAGAAATAGGCGACTAACACACTACCTTCTGAAATTTCTTCCTGAGCTGTTATCTCTTCGGAAGCATTTGTATCAGCTGAAATCTCTGTCTCCGCAGCTGCTGCAGTTACACTTTCCTCCACTGTGCTTTGGCTGCTGCAGGCCACAAGAGACAAAGCAAGAGCTGATGATACTATAAATGTCAATAATTTTTTCATACTAATCGTCCTCCTCAATCATCTCAGACAATTTCCCAGATGGTAAGCCTGCTGTGGAAACCGGGAATGCTCTGTCATGGAAGGTGTCACGCAGCCATAGCCAAGCACTGTGCCCATATCCTGAAGGTTCAGATAACGCACCAGAGTCTTATAGTGAGCCTCCAATGCATCGAAGGTCCAACTGTCGCTGTTCCAAGCCACACTAAGCAATGCCGACTTCAAATGCTTTCTTTGTATAGAACTGTTGAAGGCACAGAACCTGTCGACCATTTTTTTCAGTTGGGCGGACATGCCATAGTAGTAAAGAGGCGTGGCAAACACCAGCATATCCGCATCCAAAATCTTTTTGCGTATGATCTCCACATCGTCATTCTGCACGCAGGGGCCTTCATAACCGCAGTGAATACACCCGATGCAGGGACGGATATCAGCATGGGCCACATCTGTCAGCTCCACGGTGTGGCCCGCCTCCTTGGCGCCCTGCCTGAAACAGTCCGCCAGAATGTGAGTGGAACCGTTTTTATTGGGGCTTCCCTCTAAAACAACTATCTTCATTCCAAAGCCTCCTTACTTCTTTTTATTTAGAAATGATTTTTTCTTCTGTACATAAGCCTTTATTTCTCTATTCTATTGCTTCTATAGTGATCGTCCCTGGCATCCGGCTGATATTCTCTATGCCTGAGACTGCATATCCTAACTCATATAAAGAAGAGTTCTCGTTAAAACCGGCATAAAACATAACCACATCCCTCCAAGGCTCATAGTAAGCCAAGGTCCCTTCTCCTGTATCTGATGACGCAAGCGGTGTCTCCACGCATGCAAGCTCTTCAGGAGGATAAAATATCTTTTCGTTAGTGCTGTAATCCTCTACCTCTACAGTGAAAGGAAGCATCTCATAAAGCGACTCCGCTGCCGGGCTGCCGTTGAGTTCGTAAATAACTTCGGTATCTCCGAACTGTACTGATATCTGTTTTTCTGACATATCTGCAACTTCCTCCTCCGCTTCCGTCCGGCTACCATGTTCTGCATCTGTCTGACTGCCATAGCCAAGTCCGTCAATCCATGCTTTTATGGCTTCCTCTGAGGATGCCGCCTCTTCCTCATAACAATCAAAAATGTTATCTGAGATCACAGCATCAGGCGCGACTTCTGTGATCTGCTCCACGCTGCCTGCAAGACCTCCGGTGCCATGGGAGCAGAACAGATATACCTGTTTTCCGGAAAGATCATTCTGCTCCAAAAACGAGAGCAGAGCCATAGGAACTCCGTACCACCAATTCGGATAGCCCAGGAATACTGCGTCATACCGGTCGAGGTTTGCAACGTTTTCTATAAGCTCAGGCCTTGTATTTTCTCCACGTTCCTCGTTCGCTCTCTCAAGGCATTCATCCCAATCGCTCGGGTAAGGATCTGTAACTCTTATTGAGAAGATGTCTCCTCCTGTCTGCTCCCGGACCCAAGCCGCCAACTGCTGTACATTCCCGGGAGGAAGGACGCTGGGTGATGATACCGCATCCACATCCTCCGCAAGTATGGCATTGTCAGCCCAGGAGAAATATGCCACAAGGACATTGCCGGTTCCCGGTTCCTTTCCCTCCCGATCAGCTCCTTCTGAAAGGATTGCTTCCTCAGTATTTTCTGCCTTTGTTTCCGCTCTATATTGACCGGGATCACTTGAGGAAAAACTCTCACTGTCGGTGGCCGAACCGCAGGCTGCAAGTGAGAAAATCATTGCCATTGTCAACAGGAAAGATAATATCCTCTTCATTGGATCAGCCTCCTTTTTTTCTGAAGATAATACACATTGTTTTGCTTTCAGTTTTCATTATAAAAATATCGGTTTTTAATGTCTAATGCTTATATTTTATCTTTATCAATACATTTTTCGCATTGATTGTAATAAAAAAAACTCCGAGGGATCGAATCCCCCAGAAAAATATATTTTAACTGTTATTCAATTTTAGCTCTGAGCATATTTATCTCCTGTATAAACAGGGATGTGGCAGGAGAAAACATATTATTTTTCTTCCATACCAGCACACTGTGGGTCATACGTCTTGGCTCCAGCGGAATAAAACGAAGCCTCGGATCACTTCGGATCGCCAATGCACCGTCCATGCAGAAGGCACAGCCAAGACCCTCTGCCACCATCAGTGCGGCGTTGGAAAGCAAGGTATAAAATAATGGCAGCTTCAGCTCTTTTTCATCCCGACCCAACCAATTCAGTATCTCTGCGCGGATATTTTCCCGTAAGGGCAGTATAAGCGGATAAGGAGCCACATCGTCTGCTGTTAAGCTTTCTTTTTCGGTCAGCGGGTGATCGTCCCGCAGAAGAAGTCCCCAGGTATCCTGCTGAGATAATCTGACATAATCATATTTCGTCACGTCTATAGGCTCCAGGAGAAGGCCAATATCCACGAGCCCCTTATCCAAGCGGTCTTTAATATTGCCAACCGTCTCATTGTAAAGCGTGAACTGCACCGCAGGATACTTCTCGGAAAACTCTTTGATGAGCTTAGCCAGCGTCTGCCCTCCGACCGCTTCAGATGCACCTATCACCACCATACCGCTGATGTCATTTTGTCTTTCGACAAAATTCTTTTCCAGTCGGTCCGCCAACTCTACGATCTCCTGTGCCCGCTGTAGAAAAAATATACCGTCATCAGTCAGTTTAAGGCCGTTTTTACCGCGGATCGTCAGCGTGACCCCAAGCTCTCGTTCCAAGTCAATGATCTGACGGCTGAGGGTAGGCTGAGTGACATGCAGGATATCCGCAGCCCGCGTTATGTTTTCTTCCAGAGCGGCCGCCAAAAAATAACGAAGTGTACGAAGTTCCACGATAATTTCTCCATTTTTTGCGTATTATATCTTTATTTATGCCCTTGCCACAGCAGTATCTTCTTTTGTCTATGCGCTGTATGATGCATACAATATCATTTTTGTTTTTGGGTCTATAAAACCACAGTCTCACAGTGTGTTGAGGCTGTGAAACAGATTCCCGAAAAACAGAATCACACCTTTGCGGAAAGCTTCTCGCCATCAGCACGAACATAATAAGTGCTTCTGCCCGATCCTTCTCTGATGACGGCTCCCTCCTCGGTAAGCTTCTTTAACGCAGCCAGTACAGATGATCTACCTATGCTCGGGCAATGAGCCACGACTTCAGCCCCCGTAAACTTTCCTATTTTTTCTTCAGTATACCTTTTGACAATATCATATGCCGTGCTGCCGTTTTCTCGTTCAGTCATTAATCCGACCCGTTCTTCAAATTCTATATAACAGGCCAAGATCACCTGCAGCATATATCTAATAAACGGAGTTGAATCATTTTTTTCTTCATGCCATCCTGTATCAGCTTCTTCAAGGGTATCGTAATACCGATCCTTTGTTTTCTCTATCTGCTTTTCGATACTGATGTATTTCCCCACGCTATATCCATTCTTATACAATAATAGCAGTGTGAGTAATCTGCTCATTCTTCCATTGCCATCATTAAATGGGTGGATACAAAGAAAGTCGCAGATAAATGTTGGTATGAGGATCAACGGATCTATCTTCTCATTTGCAGAAGCCTGCTCATAGGCATTACACAAATTTTCTACTGCTTCCGGAGTATCGTAAGGGGTAACCGGCTCGAACCTGGTCACTACAGTCCCATCAGCCTTTGTTTCATTGATATAGTTCTGAACATTTTTAAAATGGCCGCCATAGGATAAGCCTGTCCTCTTCAAAAGATCCCGGTGAAGCTGAAGAATATATGATGGACGGATGGGTATGTACTCATTACTCTCATGAATAGTATTCAAAACATCCCTGTAACCCATGATCTCATCTTCGTCTCGATTTCTCGGAGTTGTCTTCTCCTCAAAGAGCTGTTTCATCCGGGTTCCGGTTGTAACGATCCCCTCAATTTTATTAGATGCCTCCGTACTCTGTATTTTGGCGATCTCGATAAGGCGGTCCAATTCTATCGGCTTCTGCCTGATAAATAGATCCTGTCTGCCTTTGCATTCATGGATCTTCCCGACAAGGTTAAGTATATCTGTATCCCATGATTTTTCTTCAAGTTTTACATAATCGAAGGATCTCATAAAATCCCCTTTCGTCCAATACATTTTTTATCCAATTATACTGTATTTTGGACGAAAATCAAATAGTTGGACAAAAAATCTATCTTCATTATGCTTCTCTCTTCAGTTATTCGAAATTTTTGAATAACTGAATCCTTTATTGATCTTTCCTCTCCAGCTTCACCACACATTCGCAGTGCACCGTCATAGGGAACATGTCGCAGGCCCTGATTCTCTTTAACTCATACCCTCGGTCGCACAGATATCTGAGGTCTCTTGCAAGGGTTGCGGAATCGCAGGAGACATATACAACCCTTTTCGGGGCCATCTTTACTATAGTCTCCAGGCAGCGCTCATCACAGCCCTTTCTGGGAGGATCCACAACTATGACGTCAGGATGAGCCCCCGCCTCATCTCTGTTTTTCTCATACCAGGCGGGAAGCACCTCCTCGGCCTTTCCCACGAAAAATTCAGCGTTTTCTATTCCGTTTATCTTCCCATTCTCCTGAGCGTTTTCTATGGCCTGAGGGATTATCTCCACTCCATAGACCTTTTTTGCCCTCCTTGCAAGAAACAGGGATATGGTCCCTGTGCCGCAATATAGATCCCAGACCGTCTCATTTCCTGTAAGCTCAGCGTATTCAAGAGCTTTGGAATAGAGCTTTTCCATCTGATAGGGGTTGACCTGATAAAATGAGAGGGCTGATATCCTAAACCTTATCTCATCCGCCTTTTCGCCTTCCTGAGTCCCCTCTTTTTCGCCTCTCTGCTCTTCACCAAAGTAATGCCTTCTTATCACATCCTCTATATAAGGCTTCCCATATATATTGACAGCCTCCTTCCCCATTATCACATTTGTGTTCTCCATGTTGGAGGAGTAGGAAATGCTTGTGATGCGTGAGTTCTCCGGAAGCTTAAGGCCTAAAAGGCCCTCTACAAACTCTCTCTCATGGGGAAGCCTTCTACCGTTTATTACAGGGCATACCATGATCTCCCCTGTCCTGAAGCCCTTTCTTATGAGCAGATGCCTTAAAAGGCCCTTTCCCGTGGTCTCGTCATAGGGGCTTATGTCATATTTTTTCATCCAGTCAATGACATACTCCAGTATGTCTCTGTTTTCGGGAGCTCCCAAAAGGCAGTCTCTGCAGTTTATTATGCTGTGGGTGCCACCTGCATAAAAGCCGGCTGCTATATCTCCCTTTTTGTCTCTTCCTACAGGATACTGGGCCTTGTTTCTATAGCGAAGCACCTCCCCTTCCTCTGCTCCTAATATCTTCTCAGGATCAGGCATCTCCTCAAAGCCGCCTATCCTTCTCAGGTTATTGATTACCTTCCTTTCTTTGAAGCTGAGCTGGGCCTCATAGCTCATGGCCTGAAGCTGACATCCCCCGCACCTTCCCGCTATAGGACAGGGAGGATCAACCCGATCCTTTGAGGGCTCTGTTATGCTTACAAGCCTTGCAAAGCCGTAATTTTTCTTTACCTTCATGGCAAGAGCCTCGACCTCATCGCCTATCACTGTGTTTTTTATAAACCAGATAAAGCCGTCTTCCGTCCTTCCTATGCCTGCTCCCTCATCGCTCATATCTGTGATCTCTGTCTTAAATATCTCGTTCTTTTTAATCATTGCCAATCCTCTGCCTTTTATGGGCCTGTCTCCTCTGTTTTAAAAATGCTGCCGCAAAACCCGGCTTTGATTTTGCGGCAGCCCTCTTCACTTAACTTTTATTATGTCTTTCCCCGGAATAAAGCTCTTACTTCTTTATCTCTCCTCTGAGGAAGTCCTTCTGATGTTTGAATCCAAAAGCCTGTTGTAGCCTACCCATCCCGCATCATTCTGAGGCGCCTTTGATTCCAGGGCCTCGTACATGGTCTCAAGCTTTGCGTCAAGATTGTCCGCACTGCTTAAAACAAGGGCCTCCATAAGGGCCGGCTTTTTAGGAGATCCGAACTCCAGCTCCCCGTGATGAGAGAGCACCAAATGCAACAGCTCTCCTCTGAGCTTGTGAGGAAAGTCAGGTATCTCCTTTATCTTCTCATCCAGCATCTGAACTCCCATAATAATATGCCCCAGCAGCTGTCCGTCATCCGTATAGTCGTTCATGGGAAAGGCCGAAAGCTCCTTTGTCTTTCCTATATCGTGGGACATTGCCCCCGCCAAGAGCAGGTCTCTGTTAAGAAAAGGATAGTGGTCTGCCATGTCTGCACACAGCTTTGTCACGCTTAAGCTGTGTTCCAAAAGTCCTCCTATAAAACCGTGATGCACGGTCTTTGCCGCCGAGTGCTCGCAGAAAAGCTTTGCGAACTCAAGGTCGTCTATAAACATGGAGGTCATGAGCTTTTTCAGATAGGGGTTCTTAAAGGACATTATGTAGCCTTTCAGCTCCTCGTACATTTTCCCCTGATCCTTGGAGGTAACGGGAAAATAATCTCCCGTCACATACTCTCCCTCATCTGCTCTTCTCACTCTGCTTATGTTAAGCTGGTTTGCGTTGTTGAACACAGTCACGTTTCCGTCTACGTGAATGTATTCCATAGCCTCGAAGTCCCCTATTGCAGGAGAATTTATGTCCCATATCTTTCCGTCCAGCTGCCCTGTCTTGTCCTGAAGCGTGATGCTTCCGTATTCCTTCCCGTTTTTTGTGAGGGCTATAGTCTTTGTCTTGCAGAGATATACCCCGCTCACATGCATTCCGTCTCTTAGTGTCTCTATATATTTCATTTAGTTTCTCCTGCTGTCCTTAGCTTCTATCTTGTCCCTACAGCCATGTTGAATTCCATGGCCTGATATTCTCCTGCGGCTCCCGCCCTCGAGACCGTAAGCTTCACAGAGCTTTCGCACTGAAGTCCCGAGAGTATCCCGGAAAACTCCGATATGTCCGCACACTCCTTATCCGCTATGGAGGTGATTATGTCACCTCGCCTTATGCCTGAAGCATAGGCGGGGCTGTCCCCGATCACATCTGTGACATATACTCCTTCGGGCATTCCGGTATCCTGCATCTCCTCGCTGACCCTCTGGCCCTCTATGCCTATAAAAGGAATGGGCCTTCCTTCCGCCAGCTTCTCAATGACATTCTTATAGTTTGACGCAGATGCCACACCTGTGGCCGCTATATCCGAGTCTGAGGTCTGGGCAAAGCCTATGAACTTTCCTGAATCGTCAAACACAAAGGTGCCCATATCCGTATTTGACCGCACATCGGAATACAGCCTCTTTATCTCATCGTCAGGCGCTGGTGCATTGTTATGTATAAAGTTTATATATCCGTAGTCATATGAGTTCACCACTCCAAGGGGAGATCCCGCAGCTATTATAAAGTCTCCCGGCTCTGCAGCCGCCGCGTTTCCCCAGGTAATGGGCTCTATCTCCGTCAGGTTTTCCGAGGACATGCTGCTCTCCCTTACTCTCACCACAGCAATATTGTCATAGTGGGAGGATTGGACAGGCTCAGCCTCTGCCCTTGCCCCGTTTGAGAATATTATACGGAGGCTGTCGGCATTTATGACCGCCCTCTCTGTAGTGAGAATGTCTATAAGGCCATCCGATCTGCGGATTATCATTCCGGAGTAATTGTCCACAGTGTCCACCGGATCATTGAACCATCCCCTGTCTGAGGATACTGACTTTACTGTGACCACACTCTTTTCAACAGTCTTTGTTATGGCCCCTATGTTGGATATGATGGACTCAAAATCACTGCTGCTGTACTCGTGGTTCTCAACCTCGCTCCTTACTATATCCTCTATGGGCTCCGTCTCCTCCACTGTACCGGGCTCAGGCCCCTCAAGCTCCTCAGTTTCCCCATAGTTCTCACCTGTAAGCTCCGACTCCTTGTCTCCTGCAGTCAGGCTCTGCTCCTCATGTGCCCTGTTCTCTGAGAACCCTGTTATAAGGACTATGGCAAGAGAGGCGGACACGCCAAAAACAAGGCCGCAGATCAAGGCGAGCAGCAGGCTTTTTCCCGCATGCTTTAAGGTGATGGGCCTTCCCACTATCTTTTCACTGATAAACTTTTTCTTATCTTTCCCGTTTTCAGCCATAGCTACATTATACTTTTTAATATTCCTATGTGCAAGAAAAACATAGAAATGGAAACCCTGACATGCTATAATTGATTTCATGAACAGTAAAGCATTAAAAATATTGGAATATGACAAGATACTTAAGCTTCTCTCCGACCACGCCACAAGCACAAGGGGCAAGGAGGAATGCCTTAAGATAATCCCTTCCACAGAGCCCGAAAAGATCCGGGCTCTCCAGAATAATACAGCTGATGCTCTGGACAGAATAAGGCTTAAGGGGAGTTCCCTTTCCTTCTCCGGAGTAAAGGACATAGGTGAGTCCGTAAAAAGACTTGAGGTGGGAAGCTCATTGAATGCTCATGAGCTTCTTTGTGTGAGCTCTCTTTTAAGCATAGCCGCAAGGGCAAAGGCCTATGACAGAACTGACGACTCGGAGGAAAAAAGGGACAGCCTCTCGGAGCTTTTTGAGGAGCTCTCCCCTCTTACTCCCGTAAACAACGAGATAAAGCGCTGCATAATATCCGAGGAGGAGATAGCTGACGACGCCTCCCCCGGACTCAGGCATGTGAGAAGGCAGATAAGGCTCAACTCCGAGCGAATACACAGTGCCATGCAGTCCGCCTTAAACTCCTACAGAAACTATCTGCAGGATGCCATAATCACTCAGAGGGACGGCAGATACTGCCTGCCTGTTAAAGCGGAGTACAAATCTATGGTACAGGGCATGGTCCATGACGCCTCGTCCACAGGCTCGACTCTCTTTATAGAGCCTTCGTCGGTGGTAAAGCTCAACAATGATCTCAGAGAGCTTTTTGCCGAGGAGAAGAAGGAGGTGGAGGCTGTTTTAGCCTCTCTCAGCGAGCAGCTTTCTCCCCACAGCTCTGAGCTTATGGTTAATCTTAGGGTCCTCACCGCCCTTGATGTTATATTCGCCAAGGCCTCACTCTCCCTTTCTTACAAGGGTTCAAGGCCTTTGTTTAACGACAAAAAGATAATAGATATAAAGGCCGCAAGGCATCCTCTCATCCCCAAAGACAGGGTGGTCCCCATAGATATCCGTCTTGGGGAGGGCTATGATCTCCTTATAATAACAGGACCGAATACCGGAGGAAAAACTGTCTCCTTAAAGACCACCGGGCTTTTTACCCTCATGGGCCAGTCCGGTTTGCAGATCCCTGCCGATGAAAAGTCCCGCCTTGGTATCTTTGATGAAGTGTATGCGGACATAGGAGATGAGCAGAGCATTGAGCAGTCTCTCTCCACCTTCTCCGCCCATATGACCAACATAGTCGACATCTTAAAGAAGGCGGACAGCAACTCTCTGTGTCTTTTTGACGAGCTGGGAGCGGGGACAGATCCCACGGAGGGAGCGGCTCTCGCCATAGCCGTGCTGAGTTTTCTGCACAATATGAAGACCCGCACTGTGGCAACCACCCACTACTCCGAGCTGAAGATATATGCTTTGGAGACGGAGGGCGTGGAGAATGCCTGCTGTGAGTTTGACGTGGCCACCTTGAGGCCTACCTACAGGCTCCTCATAGGCATACCCGGAAAGTCCAATGCCTTTGCCATATCAAAGCGCCTTGGTCTTCCCGATTACATAATTGATGATGCCAGAAGGCATATTAAGGCTGAGGCCGAGAGCTTTGAGGATGTTATACAAAAACTCGAGTCCGACAGGCTTCGCATGGAAAAGGACAGGGCTCAGATAGAGAGCTACAAAAAAGAGGTGGAGCAGCTCAGAGCAAGGATAAAGGACAAGGAGAGCCGCATTGATGAGAGCCGCGAAAAGATCCTCAGAAATGCCCGCAGCGAGGCTCAGCGCATTTTAAAGGACGCCAAAGACACGGCGGACAAAACAGTGAGGAATATCAACAAGCTGGCGGAGGGCTCAGGCTTTCAGGGTGCCGTGGAATCGGAGCGTCAAAAGCTCAGGGACAAGCTCAAGGAGACCGAATCCGGCCTTGGCATAAAGGTAAAGGGGCCTGAGCGTCCCGCCTCCCCCAAAAAGCTTAAGATAGGCGACGGGGTCAGACTTCCTCTTATGAATAACATTACAGGTACTGTGGCAACACTACCTGATAAAAACGGAAACCTCTTCGTAAATATAGGCATCATGAAATCCAAGGTGAATGCGAGAGATATAGAGCTCCTTAACGAGAGCACAGTGTCAGGCCCCGGCTTTTCCTCAAAGCAGAGCTCTTCAAAGAGCACCCGGGGAGGCTTCTCTCCCAAGTCCCTCTCGGTAAGCCCTGAGATAAATCTCATAGGCATGACCACGGACGAGGCCATACCTCTTCTTGACAAGTACTTGGACGATGCATACCTTGCTCACCTTGCAAGCGTAAGAGTGGTGCACGGCCGTGGAACAGGAGCTCTGAAGAAGGCTGTACACAACCATTTGAAGCGTCTGGATTACATAAAGAGCTACAGATTGGGAGAGTTCGGAGAGGGAGATACAGGAGTCACCATAGTGAGCTTTAAATAGCTTTTGAGTTTATCCTCAGGGATAACTGATATTACGGAGAATAGAAATGGCAGACAGACAAAAGATTTTG
This sequence comes from uncultured Lachnospiraceae bacterium, assembly GCA_944381485.1. GTDB lineage: Bacteria > Bacillota > Clostridia > Lachnospirales > Lachnospiraceae > Avilachnospira. Next base: position 7,434 of record CALWLI010000037.1, on the reverse strand, counting down.
ATAGTGGATGATGACTACAGCATAGCTGAGCTCATATCCCTTTATCTCAACAAGGAGTGCTATGACACTAAAATAGTCGGCGACGGGGAGGAGGCCCTAAAGGAGCTCCCTCTCTACAAGCCGAACCTGGTCCTTTTGGACCTTATGCTTCCCGGAATAGACGGCTACCAGGTATGCCGTCAAATGCGTATGGAGTATGACACTCCTGTTATAATGATGAGCGCAAAGGGGGAGGTTTTCGACAAGGTCCTGGGCCTTGAGCTGGGAGCGGACGACTACATCATAAAGCCCTTCGACTCCAAGGAGCTGGTGGCAAGGGTTAAGGCTGTTTTGAGGAGATATACAAACTGTGCGCAGAAATCCTCCGACAGCTCCACAAGGCAGGGAGATTATGTGGAGTATCCCGATCTCATTGTGAACCTGACCAATTATTCCGTCATATATAAGGGTCATACTGTGGACATGCCTCCCAAGGAGTTGGAGCTCTTATATTTTCTGGCCTCCTCACCCAACCAGGTCTTTACCAGGGAGCAGCTTCTTGATCACATCTGGGGATACGAATATCTGGGAGACACCAGAACAGTAGATGTGCATATAAAGAGGCTGAGAGAAAAGCTCAGCGACAACAACAGCTGGGCCATAAGCACGGTCTGGGGCATAGGCTACAAATTTGAGGTAAAAAAATAATTCTTAGCTGAAAACTCTATGGGAGAAATATGAGAAGATCTCTCTACACAAAATTCATATTGGGCTACATAGTATTCGGGCTGCTGGGATTTCTCGCGGTAGCCTTTATTTCTTCGCGCATGACTTACAATTTTTTGCTCAGAGAGACCTCCGAGAACCTCTATAACGAGGCCTCTCTCATGGCGGACACCTACTCCGAGATCTTTAACTCCTACGGCGACATTGAGAACAATGTATCATCGCAGATAGAGATAGTGGCCGAATATCTTGATTCCTATATCTGGGTGGCCGATGATACAGGGCTTATAGTCCTTGACAGCAACTCGGGAAGCTTCAACGGTGTCACTATACCCGACTTTAACCCCGCCTCAGGGCAGGGGCTTTATGTCACAGGGACCTTCGGCGGCATGTTCAAGACAGACATGCTTACGGTTTCGGCTCCCCTTATCTCAGGCTACACCACCACAGGCTATATACTGATACACAAGTCCATAAACTCCATACTTGCCTCCTCGGACAAGTTCTTAAACATCATATACATATCTGCGGCCATAATTTTTCTTTTGTCCCTGATAATAATCCCGGTTTTTACCTTCACCGTGTACATACCTCTTAAAAAGATAACCGGCGGGGCCAATGAATATGCCAAGGGAAATCTCACCTACAAGATACCCCTTGAGGGTAAGCATGATGAGATGGGCTACCTTGCCCAGACCCTGAACTACATGGCCGGAGAGCTCAACAATCTTGAGCAGTATCAGAAGGATTTTATAGCCAATGTGTCCCATGATTTCAGATCTCCCCTCACAAGCATACGAGGATACCTGGAGGCAATACTTGACGGCACCATTCCTCCCGAGATGACAGGAAAGTATATAGGCAGAGTCATATCCGAGACCGACAGGCTCAACAAGCTGACTCAGGGTATGCTGACACTGAACTCCCTGGATTCAAAGGGCTTCCTGAACCGGTCCGTCTTTGACATAAACACGGTCATAAAGGATGTGTGTACCTCCTTTGAGGGCATATGCAGCGAGAGAGGCATAAGCTTTGATCTCACCTTTGCCGAAGAGTCGGAGCCTGTGTTTGCGGATTTCACCAAGATACAGCAGGTTTTATACAATCTGGTGGATAACGCCATAAAGTTCAGCCACAATGACTCTGTCATTTATATACAGGTCACCATAAGGCAGAAGAAGACCTTTGTCTCCGTGAAGGATACCGGCATAGGCATACCGAAGGACAGCATCAAAAAGATATGGGACAGATTTTATAAGTCCGATGCCTCAAGGGGAAAGGACAAGAAGGGCACAGGCCTGGGCCTTGCCATAGTAAAGGAGATAATCCAGTCCCACGGAGAGCAGATAGACGTAATATCCACTGAGAAGGTGGGGACAGAGTTTATATTCTCCCTGCCCTGTGGCGAGACTCAGGAATAAAAAATGCCGAAGAGAGTTTCCCCGGCTGACCCGGGCCTTCTCCTCGGCTTGTTTTTTATTAATGAGCTATTCCAATACCATCTTTGCGGCCCCGTAGATTCCGGCATCATTACCAAGTCTTGCAAGGACCACATTCTTTTCTTTCTTTTTTATCATATTGAGATGAGAATTAAGATGTCTCTCTATTATGGCGGTGAGGAATTCTCCGGCCTTTGATACTCCCCCTCCGATCACAAAGACCTCCGGATCCGAACACATGGCTATGTATGAGAGTACAAGTCCCAGCTTTCCCATGCTGTACTCAAGAGTTTCGAGGGCGATCTCATCTCCCGCCTTTGCAGCGTCACATACATCCTTGGCGCTGAAGCGCTCCTCCTTCTCTCTGAGTAGGGATTTCACATCAGTTTCAAGGAGCTTGCGCTTTGCAACTCTCACTATGCCTGTGGCTGAGGCATATTGCTCAAGGCAGCCGTGACCACCACAGTTGCAGCTCTCCTCCTCGCCATCCGTCACATGCATATGTCCTATCTCTCCGGCTATTCCGTGACAGCCGTTTATTATCTTCTCGTCGTGTATTATTCCGCCTCCGACTCCTGTGCCCAGGGTGACCATACATATGGATTCATATCCCTTTCCGCCTCCCTGCCACATTTCTCCCAATGCCGCTATATTTGCGTCATTGGATATCTTCACAGGCATTCCGTCCATGAGGGCGGAGAGCTCTCTTGCGGGGAACCTCTCATTGAGCCCCAGGTTTACACATACCTCCACATATCCGTCGGGAAGTACAGGCCCGGGCACTCCCATGCCGATCCCCAGTACGTCAGCCTTGGATATTCCGGTCTCTGTAAGCTTTGTGCTTATGCTGTCCGCTATATCCTCGAATATATGGGCGCTGCCGTCTTCCTTTCTCGTGGGTATGGCCCATTTTACTATAAGCTTTCCTGACTCCTCAAATATGCCGTTTTTTATGGTGGTTCCGCCAACGTCCACACCTACGCAGTATTTCATACAGCTTCCTCGCTTATCGCATCTTGATTTTTTGCATTACATTATTTCCCACAAGCATTATCTCCCCGGGAAGTTTGCCCTTGATCATCTTTGATACCTGAAGATCAAAATCCGTCGAAAACTTTTCCTTCCCTCCCACGGTGAATACCTTGCAGCTGTTTGCCGTATATAAGAACACATAATTGCCGCTTATGTCAAAGCTGTCATACCGGAAGTCCAACTCCACCGTCGAAAGTCTTGCCCCGTTCTTTTTGTATATTTCAAGTCTGTAGGGGGCTTCCGCAGACTGCTGATTGAGTATTACTCCCACGTAGTCTTCACTGAAGGCTATGGAGTTGATCTCCTCCTCAAAGCTTACATTCTTTATTATCTCCGGGGAGGTAAGTACCTTTGTGGAAAAGAAGACTATACCCCCATCATAGACAGCCTGAGAGTAGGTATTGTCCGAAAAATTCACTCTTCCTGCTATGTGGCCTTTAAACTCCTCGCTGAAGCCGCCTACCACCTTTCTGGCATCCGTGCTCTGTCCCACATCTCCGAAGTTTCTGAAAATTACGCTCGACACGGTATTGCTGCCCTCCACCTTGTAGTAGGAGGATATGAGCTGGGTGCCGTCAGGGGACACAGCTATGTCAAAGGGGTAGCCGTCTCCTGTAAGCACCGACTTTATGCTGAGCACCACCGCGCTTCCGTCATTGTTGAAGGCTGTTATATAGTCAGCCTCAGAATCTCTCAGGACAGCGTAAACTATGCCCTGTCCGGAGACAGATATCTTTGTTATGGGAAGCACCGCCTCCGCAGCTCCGGTGTTTACCTCTTTGTTAAAAATATAGATGTTATGGCTGCCCCTGTCGGCTATGGCAGCGTAATCTCCGCACACGGATATGATGGGATTGCTCATCTCATAGCTTCTCTCCCATATTATCTTTCCTGAGGAGTCGGTGTAGGAGGCTCCGTCCTTGGAGTAGCTGATCACTCCTCCTCCAAAGCTCTGATAGCCCTTGAAGCTTTCAGTCCCCGGGTTTCCCTGCTCAAGCTCCTTCTCCCACACTACAGAGTATCCTGTGTAGTGCTTGTTATCAAGGTAGAGGAAGCCTGCGAGAGCCGCTATTATCAAAACAGCAAATATAGCCAAGAGGGCCTTTCGCCTCCTCGGGAGAGGTATTCTCCCGGAAGACGAAGCTTCTTGGCTATTTACTATGCTTGACCTTAACTGTCTTTTTCTTTTCTCTCTGTTAATATTCCTGCTGTCCAAAGAGCTTCTCCTTATAAATACCCTTACTTACGAGATCTCTCAAAGCTTTTTCCACGTAGGCCTTATCCTCGATATAGGTCACGCCGAACCACTTGTCCTCGGTGGGAAGCACTTTTACCTCTGCCCTTCCTTCTTTGATAAGGTTATCTATAACTGCAGGCAGAAGATACTCCGCCTTCAGATCGCCCTCCTTGACGCTGTCAAGAAATACAGGGAAGCCCGCCTCAAGCTCATCAAGTATGGCGGGAGGCAGTCCCCACATATTCATTGAGACCGGAGCATCAGCCGAAAGTGTAACTTCATTTCCCGAAGCATCTCTTCCTGCTATTTTACCGGCTTTTTCAGAAATATCAAATGTTTCTGTAACAGATTCCAGTATTCCGTTTTTAACCTTGCAAACTCCTCTGGTCACTGTTCCGTTATCGGAAAGTGTATTGCCCAGCCTGAATCCGGCCATGCATATGTCAAGCTTTGATGAGGATATATCCCTGCTTCCTGTCATATAGTCGTGAATATGCTTGAAGCAGTGGACTCCGTAATAGTCGTCAGCGTTGATAGCCGCAAAGGGAGTATCCACCTTGCCCCTTATGCTCAAAATCGCCTGACCGGTGCCCCAGGGCTTTGACCTTCCCGAAGGGACCTTGTACCCCTCGGGAAGATCATTTATGTCCTGGAAAGCGTAATCCACATCTGTGATCTTTTCTATTCTCTTTCCGATTATTTCTCTGAAGTCGTCCTCAATATCCTTTCGGATAATGAAAACTGTCTTGTCAAAGCCGGCTTCAAGGGCGTCATGGATGGAATAATCCATGATTATCTCCCCCGAAGGTCCCACCTTTGCAAGCTGCTTGATCCCTCCGCCATATCTGGAGCCGATGCCGGCTGCCATTATAACTAAGGTAGTTTTTATCATAAGGCCTCCACTTCTATCTTTACGGCCCCGGCACTATCCTTCTCAGAGTAGTGATGTGCCTCCTCAAGCATCATATCCTTAACCTTCATGAGCCTTACCTGAGAGCTTCTCTCGTTCTCGTCAAGCTTCATGGTAATATATTTTATGCTTTCCTGAGTCTGAGGTATCATTACATGCTCAAGAGCATTGACCCTTCTTCTGGTCTTCTCTATCTCCTTGGCCATCAGCTGGCAGGATTTCTCACACTCGGCGAGTCTGAGCATGTCGGGAAGTATGTCAGCTATGCTCTTTACCGCTCCGTCAAGATCTGACGAGGTAAAGGCGAGTCCGTAAGAGTATATGTCATTTGTGTCTGATGTTCTTGTCTTGTACTCAAATACAGGGATCTCTACCGACATAACGTTCTGCACTCCGGTTTCGAGATATACCTCCTGTTTGGGAGCCATGAGGGCAACGTTGAGAGCCTCTGTGCTCATACCTGCTCCGGCAAGCACAAAATTCTTGTTGCAGTTTTTAATTTCGTTTTCGACCTTCTCTCTCAAGGCCTTGTTTTCCCTTACCAGTATAAGGAACTGTCTCATAAGCTCGTCTCGCTTGTCCTTCAAGAGCTTATGTCCGCGGACAGCGGTCTTAAGCTTGTTTTTAAGCTTTGTGAGCTCCATTCTGGTAGGATTCACTTGTGCCTGTGCCATTTTTTCTCCTTCCGGTATGTATCAGAGTCTGTCATCAATCCTCGTAGGGATGATAGTACTGCTCTATGAACCTGTCCTTGATACGCTTGAGCTCTGACTTGGGAAGTATTCCCAAAAGCTTCCATCCAAGATCAAGAGTCTCCTCAATGTCTCTGTTGGTCTCATAACCCTGATTTACATACTGTCTCTCGAATTCATCGGCAAACTTTGCATAGAGCTTGTCCATGTCTGTAAGGGCAGCCTCACCGAGAACCACCATCAGCTCCTTGGCATCCTTACCTCTTGAGTAAGCCGCAAACAGCTGGTTCATGGTGTCAGCGTGGTCAGCTCTGGTCTTTCCTTCACCGATTCCCTTATCCTTAAGACGTGACAGTGAGGGAAGAACATCTATGGGCGGAGCTATATTCTTTCTGTAAAGCTCACGGCTCAGGATGATCTGACCCTCTGTGATATATCCTGTAAGGTCAGGGATGGGGTGAGTCTTATCATCCTCAGGCATGGTAAGTATGGGTATCATGGTGATGGATCCCTTCTTGCCTGTCTGACGTCCGGCTCTCTCGTACATGGTGGCAAGGTCTGTGTACATGTATCCGGGATATCCTCTACGTCCGGGTACCTCCTTGCGGGCTGCGGATATCTCACGGAGAGCGTCCGCATAGTTGGTGATATCTGTAAGTATTACCAGAACGTGCATGTCCTTCTCAAATGCAAGGTACTCCGCAGCTGTGAGGGCCATCTTAGGTGTGGATGTACGCTCTACGGCAGGGTCGTTTGCCAGGTTGATGAACATTACCGCTCTGTCTATAGCTCCTGTCTCTCTGAAGGAGCTCATGAAGAAGTTCGCCTCCTCGAAGGTGATTCCCATTGCTGCAAAGACAACGGCGAAGGGCTCTGTAGTTCCTCTAACCTTAGCCTGTCTTGCTATCTGAGCTGCCAGATTCGCATGGGGAAGTCCCGAACAGGAGAAGATGGGAAGTTTCTGTCCGCGGACAAGAGTATTAAGTCCGTCGATAGCTGAAACTCCTGTCTGAATGAACTCCTCGGGATAGCTTCTTGCTGCGGGGTTTATGGGAAGTCCGTTTATGTCCATCCTCTTCTCGGGAAGGATCTCGGGGCCTCCGTCAATGGGGCGTCCCATTCCGTCAAACATTCTTCCAAGCATGTCCTCGGAAACACCGAGCTCCATGCTTCTTCCCAAAAATCTTACCTTTGATGATTCAAGGTTGATTCCTGTAGATGCATCGAACAGCTGAACGAGGGCATTTCCCTCATCTATCTCAAGAACCTTACAGCGGCGTCTTTCCCCTGTAGGAAGCTCTATCTCAGCAAGCTCGTCATATGTTACTCCCTCAACGCCCTTTACAAGCATCAGAGGACCTGCAACCTCTTGTATCGTCCTATACTCCTTAGGCATTTAGAAGTCCTCCTTTCTTGAAA
>CALWLI010000036.1 GCA_944381485.1 uncultured Lachnospiraceae bacterium | reverse complement strand
ATAGAAGGTGCGGGATTTGAGCTTATGGATTATCAGGAAAAGGATCCTGCGAAGCTTATTCCTCTTGTAAGAGATGCGGACGCTATAGTTACGCAATATTCCACAATAAACAAGGAAGTTATAGATTTACTTCAGAATTGTAAAATGATAATAAAATACGGAATAGGTGTAAATAATATAGACTGTGAAGCCGCGGGGGCAAAGGGGATATATGTATGTAATGTGCCTGATTACGGAGTCGATGAGGTTTCAGATCATGCTGTAACGATGATCCTTGCTCTTGGAAAAAAATTGGAGATCCTTCAAAATGCATTTAAAACCGGAGAGTGGGGCTATGACAGAATTGTCCCTGTCAAAAGATTTACAGAGTGCACTCTTGGCCTTATCGGATTCGGAAGGATACCAAGGATGGTATGCAAAAAGGCAAAAGCCTTTGGAGTGAAGGTCATGGCTTATGATCCATTTGTGGATGCTGAAGCTATGGGAAAAGAAGGTGCCGAAAAAGCAGAAGTGAATGAGATCTGCAAAAACTCCGACTTTGTTTCAGTGCATTGCCCGTTGACTAATGATACGTGGCACATGATAGGCGAAAAAGAAATTGCTATGATGAAGCCTGAGGCATTTGTAATCAATACTGCAAGGGGCGGGATAGTTGATGAGACTGCATTGATAAAGGCTCTCGAAGAAAAAAGGATCGCGGGAGCAGGAGTTGATGTGTTTGAAAATGAGCCTGTAGGAAAGGATCATCCTCTGCTTCATATGGAAAATGTGATCGCAACGCCCCACTCGGCTTGGTACAGTGAGACAGCCATTAGCACTTTGCAAAGGAAGGTGGCGGAGGAAGTGGTAAATGTCCTGTCTGGCAATGAACCTTTTAATTGTGTCAACAGAAAGTTCCTGAGATGATTTTTTATGGGCAAAATATTGCTTACAAAAAGAAATATATCTGTTCTTGCTGTCGGAATAATCCTTGATGCTTTGGGTGTGGCCTTCACTGTAAGATCCGACTTCGGTATATCTGCAGTATCTTCAGTTGCATATACTTTGAGCTGCTTGTTTCCGAAGTTTACACTGGGGGTGTGGAGTTATCTGTTTCAATTTGGGCTATTTGTGCTTATGTGCGTATTGATAAGAAAATGCTCAATACCATATATATGTTCTTTTTTGATAGGAGTGATATTCGGATATACTTTAGACCTTTGCAGTTTTCTCGTGGGTTTACTGCCTGAATCATTCATATTTCGCCTGTTCTATTTTGCTATAGGTACCGGAATACTGATAACAGGAGTTTCTTTTCTTATGATATCAGATATGCCGATAATGCCGCAGGATCTGTTTACAAGGGAAATATCTTCACATTTTTCTATACCCTTTAAGTATTTCAAAACGGGATTTGACATTTCCTGCGTGTCAATAAGTCTTATATTGGCTGTGCTGCTCAAGGGAGAAGTAATAGGAATAGGGATAGGAACAGTGATAAATGCCTTAATCATTGGGAAAGGTGTTGACAAAATAAAGGGTATATTGACAGCAAAGGGAGTTTAGATATTTGAATATTCTAAAAGCAGTGTCCGTTGTGCCGGAGGGAACAGCGGACTTTTTCTATTCAGTTTGCAGTAATATAATAAAACCGGTGACATTAATCAGTATTTATTATAGAATTAATAACAGATATTTTTATAATATTCAATTTTTGTTTTAAAAATATTTTATATTGTAGAGGTAATATAAATGGATAGAACCAAGCTTAAATGGTATGCGAGGAAGCGCCTCTGGTGCAGGCTGCCCTGGACCTTCACAAAGTACGGCCTGAGTGAGGACAGGATATTTGTGGAGACAGGTCTCTTAAACCTCAAACAGAAGGAGGTAAGACTCTACAGAGTGCTGAATATAAGCCTCTCAAGAAGCCTAGTTCAGAGGATATTCGGAATGGGCACGGTACATATTGACAGCAATGACAAGGACTTGGAGTGCTTTGAGCTCAAAAACATTTTGGACAGTGAGAATGTGAAGGAGATGATCTCTGCTGCCGTGGAGGAGGAGAGGCTGAGAAACAGAGTCTCCACCAGAGAATTTATGAGCGGAGACGTGGGAGAGGAAGGCTTTGAGGATGCCACAGACGGAGATATGGAGCATTAAGCCTCGGGATCCGTATGTTTTAAGAAGAATTAAATAATATCTCCAATTGATAACATCACTAAAAGCTGATAGAATAGTGCGGAGAAAACTTTAAAAAAGTTTAGTTTTTTGATTCAAATATGAGAATTTCAGGAGGAAGAATGGGTAAGAACACTACTGACGAGATGATCATAGTCCTGGACTTCGGCGGACAGTACAACCAGCTGATCGCAAGACGCGTGAGAGAGTGCAACGTATACTGCGAGGTACATCCCTCAAGCCTCGGACTTGACAAGATCAGAGAGATGAACCCCAAGGGAATCATTTTTACAGGCGGACCCAACTCCGTTTACCTTGAGGAATCACCTCATATTGACAAGGCTATATTTGACATGGGAATACCTATACTTGGCATATGCTACGGCTCCCAGCTCATAGCCTACACTCTTGGAGGAAAGGTAGCTACAGCTCCCACCTCAGAGTACGGAATGACAGAGACGGAATTTGACAACGGCTCTGTGCTTTTTAAGGATGTGCCTGAAAAGGATATCGTCTGGATGAGCCACACAGACTATATTGCCGAAGCTCCGGAGGGCTTTAAGATCACAGCCCATACTCCGGTATGCCCCTGTGCCGCCATGGAATGCCCTGAGAGAAAGATATATGCCACACAGTTCCACCCGGAGGTAAACCATACAGTTCACGGCTTCGACATGCTGAAGGCCTTTGTGCTGGATGTGTGCGGATGCAGCGGAAGCTGGAGGATGGATGCCTTTGTCGAGAATACCGTAAAGGAAATAAGAGAAAAAGTCGGAAAGGGCAAGGTGCTCTGTGCACTTTCAGGAGGAGTTGATTCCTCCGTGGCTGCAGTGCTGCTCTCAAAGGCAGTGGGAAAACAGCTTACCTGTGTCTTTGTAGACCATGGTCTTTTGAGAAAGAATGAGGGAGATGAGGTTGAGGCTGTATTCGGTCCCGACGGTCCCTACGACCTCAATTTCATAAGAGTCAACGCTCAGGAGCGCTTCTACAATAAGCTCAAGGGCATCGAGGAGCCTGAGAAAAAGAGAAAGATCATAGGCGCAGAGTTTATAGAGGTGTTTGAGGAGGAGGCTAAAAAGATAGGTGCTGTGGATTATCTGGTACAGGGAACCATCTATCCTGACGTTATAGAGTCAGGCCTCGGAAAGAGCGCCGTGATAAAGTCTCACCACAATGTGGGTGGCCTCCCCGATCATGTGGATTTCAAAGAGATAATAGAGCCCTTGAGAATGCTGTTTAAGGACGAGGTGAGAAAGGCAGGCCTTGAGCTGGGCATACCTGACTATCTGGTGTTCAGACAGCCCTTCCCCGGTCCCGGACTCGGCATAAGGATAATAGGAGAGGTGACCCCTGAGAAGGTGAAGATGGTTCAGGATGCCGACTTCATCTACAGGGAGGAGATCAAAAAAGCGGGTCTTGACAAGAAGATAAGCCAGTACTTTGCGGCGCTTACAAATATGCGCTCCGTGGGAGTTATGGGGGACTTCAGGACCTACGATTATGCAGTTGCCCTGAGGGCGGTAGTGACCTCGGACTTTATGACAGCAACTGCTGCTGATATACCCTACGAGGTACTGCAGAGGGTAATGACAAGGATCGTAAACGAGGTAAAGGGAGTCAACAGAGTAATGTATGACCTCACCAGCAAACCCCCGGGAACGATAGAGATGGAATAATAAACATAGAGCCGGGAAGCCGCATACAGAGCGGGCTTCCCGGCTTTTAAGTATGATTTACGATACTTTTTATGCTATTATATTTCCGTAGCGTCAGATCTGAAGCATCCGATCTTATGGATGATAGTAAGAAAAAGCAGACAGACTTTAGATATCCGGCAGAAGAAAGGCTTGATAAAATGACTTACAGCAAGGAAAATGACACAGAGCTAAGACGAAACATGAGGCTTGAATACATAAGAAAAAGAGAATCCTTGAGTGCAGAGGAGGTTGAGGAGAGGTCTCTCAGAGCTGTGGAAAGGATCACAGCCCTTCCGGACTTTTTGAAGGCAAGGACAATACTTATTTATAATCACATAAATAAGGAACTGTCTCTTGAGGGATTGGTAAGGCATCCCCTGTCAGAGGGGAAAAGCTTTGCCTATCCTCTCTGTGAGAATAAGACCGAGCTTACGGCAATGATTCCGGGAAAGTGGAAAAGGGGGCCCTTCGGCATACTTGAGCCTGAAAGGCAGTCGTCAAGGGAGCTTAAACCTGAAGAATTGGATCTTATTATATGCCCGGGCACAGCCTTTGACTCAGATTGCCACAGACTGGGTATGGGCGGAGGGTACTATGACAGATACCTTCCGAAGTGCAAAAATGCCTTCATAATAATGGCGGCCTTTGAAGTACAGCTTGCGGATAAGCTGCCTTTTGAAAGCCATGACTATCCCATGGACATAGTGGTTACAGAAGATCGGATATACGAAAACTGCTCTTAAGGCCTGCGATCAAAAGGCCGAGCCTTTCTATGCCTGCTGAAACAGAAGCTGCAGTTTCTCCTGTCGCGCATATTTTGTCGGAGATACAGAGAATAATACTCTCCCGGTATATGGGCAGAGAGATCCCAAGGGGAAACATGTGGGAGCTTATCATGTTCCTCTCAATATGGTTTAAGGAAAAGTCCCGCTCCGCATTTCTGAGGGCTGCCTGAGGATGAGTAAAGCCGTGAAGTCTGTGGCTTTTATCAGGTACATGCCAGTCATACAAAAAATAGTCGTGCAGGAGAGCTCCTCTTACCAGGGATGACTCATCTACATCCAGGGAGAGCATTCGTGAAAGCTTAAGGCAGTATGCGGCAACAGAGAATGAATGCTCATATACGCTGGTGAATCCGTGCTGCAGGTAGCCCTTTTCAGCTGCCATACCCTCGGATAAAAGTATCTCCTCGCCGAGTTCTTTAACGGCCTTTTTTATTTGATCTTCAGATATCTTTGAATCCATATTTTACACCCTGTATAAGTAAAGCGAATCACCTGGGATATTACTGTTTCGAAATGCATTATAATACATAAAGGTGTAATTTAGTATATCCCAAAGCTTAAATTTAAGTGAAAAATAAGGATGAGAAAAGTTGATGTATGTAAAAAGGCAGATTATAATTATTTTAAGGTAACTTTGTTTTTTTATCGGGGATTGATCCCTGCCCATGAGGGAGGTGGCCTATATGCTATACAGGAAAGCAAGCTTATCAGACAGCAGGGCGGTTCATAAGCTCATATGCGACATGGTCAAAAGAGAGCTTTCATACGAGAAATTTTATGACATTATGAATGAACAGCTCCAAGACAGGCAGCATTATTACTGTCTGGTGGCAGAGGAGGATGATCGCATTGTGGGAGTCCTCAACATGAGGATAGAAAGGCAGCTTCGCTATGCGGGACCTGTTGCTCAGATCATGGAATTTGCCGTGGATGCCGAGTACAGAGCTAAAGGTATAGAGGAAGAGCTCATTGAGAAGGGAAGGAGTATAGCCGGGGACTTTAAAGCTCTCTTTTTGGAAGGTTAGAGTCCTGCCTTGAAAATACAGGATAAAAATACTTGGAAATAACAGATTTAAGGACAGACAGATCATGAATTACTCAAATACCGTGAGGGCTGAATTTGTATCGAGGCCCAATCGCTTTATCGCATATGTGGATATAGAGGGAAAGAGAGAGAAGGTCCATGTAAAAAACACCGGAAGGTGCAGAGAGCTCCTTATCCCCGGAGTTGAGGTCATACTTGAACATTCCGACAATCCCGAAAGAAAGACGGCCTATGATCTCATTGCGGTATATAAGGAAGGCTTAGGCCTTATAAATATCGACAGCCAGGCTCCGAACCGTGTAGTGGGCGAATGGCTGGCAGAAAAGGGGATTGAGCTCATAAAGCCGGAGTATACCTACGGATCGTCCAGAATAGACTTTTATATGGAGGAGGAGGGGAAGAGGATACTCATGGAAGTGAAGGGCTGCACTCTTGAGAGAGAGAAAATAGGTTATTTTCCTGACGCTCCCACAGAGAGAGGTGTAAAGCACCTTAACGAGCTTAAGCGGGCGGCAAAAGAGGGATACCTGGCCTATGTGGCCTTTGTCATACAGATGGAGGGGATAAGGGAGGTAAGACCGAATATAGAGACCCATGCCGCTTTCGGAGAGGCGCTCAGGGAGGCCAAGGAGGCGGGAGTCCATGAGATCCTGCTTCCCTGCACTGTGAAGGAGGACAGGCTTGAGATAGATGAGAAAGAGCTAAGAAGTATAAACAGCGGGGAAGACTTTATTATAAAGAGATAAACAGAGGCAACTTTTTACAGGGAGGCATAAAATGTACAGATACGGATTTATCGGAATGGGTAATATGGGTAAAGCCATACTTAAGGGCATACTCAAGGAAGAAAAAGCTGAAAATATTATATTTTCTTCGGAAAAATCGGAGAATATGAAAGAAATTTCGAAAAAAACAGGAATAAAAGAGGCTGAGGGCACAGACAGCGCGGTGAGAAACAGGGCTGTGGCATCAAGCTCGGAAATACTTGTGCTTGCGGTAAAGCCCCAGGTGCTGCCGAAGGTGTGCACAGAGATAAAGGACTTTCTCACGGAAGGCATGACAGTAGTCTCCCTTGCTGCGGGAGTAAGCCTTGAAAGACTGGCCGAGCTTTTGGGCGGGGATGTGAAGCTTGCTAGAGTGATGCCTAACACTCCCGCATCAATAGGTGAGGGCATGACTGCGATCTGCTTCGGACAGAATGGTAATTTTTCGGAGGAGGACAAGGAGAGCATCAGGGAGATGTTCAGGGCCTGCGGAGAGATCGCGGAGGTAAGCGAGAAGCAGCTTGACGTGATCGGAGTCACTGCAGGATCCTCCCCGGCATTTACATACATGTATATAGATGCTCTGGCGGATGCCGGAGTCAAATACGGTATAAAGAGAGAAGAGGCACAAAAGATAGCAGCAAAGGCTGTTATGGGAGCTGCGGCCATGGTGCTTCAGACAGGAGAGCATCCGGAGATACTTAAAAACAAGGTGTGCTCGCCCGGAGGAACCACCATTGAGGGCGTGGAAGCTCTGTATGAGTGGGGCCTTAAGAACGCCGTGATGAAGGCTTGCACGGCCTGTATGGAGAAAAATATGAGGCTGTCCGGAAAATAGAATGGGATATCGTGACTGAGGTTTTGCATTGCATTATCATTTAAAGACAAGTATAATAAACCTATGTATAATTTATTCGGAATCAATATATTATCAAAAGAAGAAAAAGAGGCCAAGAGGAGGGAGTTTGAGGCTTTTGTTTTCCCCGGCAGAGAGGAGCAGCGAAGAGAGATCAGGGGAAAACTCAGAGCTGAGGTGCCTAAGCTTGATATGACCCTTCTGATGTATTTTTACATCACCGTAAAGGAAGCTGTAAAGCGGGAGGGGATAAGCTATGAGGAGGCCGTAAAGAGAGTTGGAAAGCAGGCATCTCCCCCGGGTATCAAAAACTATGATTTGGCCGCTATAAAGCATATTTTAGAGGAGGATCTTAAAAATGAGCATGACAGATACAGTGAGAGCTGAGATGGTAAAGGCCATGAAGGCCAAGGATAAAGACAGAAAGGACGCTCTTTCCGCAATGCTTACAGTTCTCAAGAATGCTGAGATAGATAAGAGAGAACCCCTTACAGAGGATGAGGCGGTTGCTGTGCTCAAAAAGGAGCTTAAGCAGTTGAAGGAGAGCTATGACACAGCTCCCGACTCCAGACAGGATATTAAGGATGCTGCCGAGGTAAGGATGAACGTTATAAAGGAGTTCGTGCCTGAGGACCTTAATGAGGAGCAGATAGCAGAGGTGATAAAGACAGTGCTTTCCGAGCTTTCCATAGAGGCTCCCACAGCAAAGGACAAGGGAGCCATAATGAAGACGCTTATGCCGAGACTTAAGGGAAAGGCCGACGGCAAGCTTGTAAATGAGGTATTGCAGGGATTCTTCAATTGATCCCGGACAAATAAAGCGGACATGATAAAGGCTGCATTCCTTCATCTTAGAGGTGAAGTATGCAGCCTGATTTATGCAACTGTCATTCGCTTTTCCTTGGATAATCCGGAATCGGCTTTGCACTTTGAGTCCAGATAGTATTGCATAATGTCCTTACGAGTTACTATACCGATGAATTTGCCCTCATCATCCAGAACGGGAACAAAGTTTTGATTGAGAGCTATACGTATCAGATCATCCATATCAGAACGGACTGAGATGGGAACATAATCTCTCATTCGCGGAATACTTGTCACAGGTATCCTTTCGGCTTCCCTGAGGTCCAGATTAAAGATGTTTTTGATACCCCACAATAAATCACCCTCAGTGATAGTGCCCACATAATTTCCATCCTTATTCAACATAGGTACGGCTGAATAGCGCCTGTGCTCCATCTTTTCAAGAGTCTGGCGGAGTGTGTCATCCTCTTCAATGTAGGCTACGTCACACTTGGGGGTCAAGTAAAACAATACATTCATATTTTGTGTGCCTTTCACAATATTCGAGTAAAATCATAAGATATTTTGTATATATTATATGATACTCTAATCTTTTGAATGAAATGTGAACAATATATAAAAAAAGATTTATATTATCACGAAATTAATTTATCAAAAATTTAAAGTACTTTACTTTTTGAATTATTTTTATGCTATAATTGCTTAACTATAAAATACAGATGGAGTAAAAATGAGCAGAGATATGGATGATTCTAAGCTGAATAATTACGGGAGAGAGCATAACAGCCAAAAAAGAGGAGGAAACAGCAGATTTTCCGTTGTCATAAAGAAAAAAAAGGAGGAAGCAAAGCCTGATAACAGGGTGGAGTCCGGAGATAGGAGAGAACAGGGCTCTGAGGGAAAAAGGCTTTATCCTTTTGAGAGGAGAGCTGCCGAGGGCGGCTCATACGGAAGAGGAAGCAGAGGAGAAAACGGAAGAAGAGGAAGAGGGAGCTTTTCAGAGAAGTTTTCCAAGAGGGAACGATCCGGAAACGGCAGGCCTAACTTTACAAGAGGCGGGGTAATGCACGTTGATGCCTCCAAGGAACATAATGAGAGAGAGTATATATTTGACGAAGAGAATGCACTTTTAAAGATCGGTGATGTGGGAATACTTAAGGTCAAGGAGCTTACCAAGATAGGTGCATTCCTGGACATAGGTCTTCCGAAGGATATACTTTTGCCTTTCAGGGAGCAGACCTACGGGCCGAAGCCCGGGGAGGATGTTCTGGTATATATATACAAGGACAAGTCCGGAAGACCTGCAGCCACTATGAGGGTATACTCACACTTATCCGCTGAAAGCGTCTACGAGAAGGACGATATAGTGGAAGGAATTATATATGAGATAAGTGAAAAGCTGGGAGCCTTTGTGGCGGTAGACGACAAATACTTCGGACTCATTCCGCCCTCGGAGCTCTATCAGGGCTATAAGGAGGGAGACAGGGTAGAGTGCAGAGTCATAAGCAGGAGAGATGACGGCAAGCTTGATTTAAGTCCCCGAAAAAAAGCCTATCAGCAGATGGAGGAGGACGCGGAGACAGTTATGGAGGAGCTGGAGAAAAACGGCGGACAGCTTCCCTATGACGACAAGTCCATAAGTGCGGAGGAAGTGAAGGAGATCTACCACATGAGCAAGGCTCAATTTAAACGGGCTTTGGGTAAGCTTTTGAAGGAAAAGAGGGTGGAGATATCAGAGGGAAGGATAACAAAATTTTAATAACTCGCCTCAACTTATATAAACCCTATAAGTTATATGAAAATTGCACAAAAAAAATCGAAAAAATTGGGCAAGTGGGCAAAACTCACTTGCTTTTTTTCGTCAATTATCTTAAAATTAATGGCAAATAATAAGCGGTTTTGTAAAAAATTAGGCTTAAAAGGAGGAGGAAGTACATGGTTTCGAATCAGATTCTTCAGAACACGATAGACGGTTTTAAAGAAATCACGGGGACAGATGTTTGTATATGTGATACAGACGGTAAGATACTTGCGTCCACGATTGGGGGATTTGAGGCCGATGAGAGAGCTGTAGTTGCTTTTGCTCGATCTCAGGCGGACTCTCAGACGGCAGGAGGATGTTGGTTTTTTAAGGTATTTGATGAGAGAGAGCCGGAGTATGTTGTCATTGTGAAGGGGGACAATGACGCCGCATATACTCAGGCAAAGCTTATTGCTTATCAGCTTCAGACCTTGCTTGTAGCTTACAAAGAGAGATTTGACAAGGATAATTTTATCAAGAACCTGCTCCTTGACAATTTGCTCTTGGTGGACATCTATAACCGTACAAAAAAGCTTCACATAGATCCGGAGGCCAAGAGATCCGTATTTATAGTGGAGACCGGAGGCAAGGATGTAAATGCCCTTGAGGTGGTAAAAACTCTCTTCTCAGGTAAACAGACTGACTTCATCACAACTCTTGATGAGAACAATATAGTCATAATCAAGGAAGTAAAGAAGGAGGAGGGTTACGACGAGCTTTCGGAGTGCGCAAACGAGATAATGGATGCCATGAGATCCGCATCAATTTCTGTTAAGATCTCATACGGCACCATAGTGAATGAGATCAAGGAGGTCAGCAAGTCATACAAGGAGGCCAAGATGGCCCTTGATGTGGGAAAGATCTTCTACTCGGAAAATGACATTGTGGCCTATAACGCTCTCGGAATAGGAAGACTTATATATCAGCTTCCCATGCCTTTGTGCCGCATGTTCATAAGAGAGATATTTGACGGCAAGAATCCGGATGAGTTTGATGAGGAGACCATAACCACCATCAACAAGTTCTTTGAAAACAGCCTCAATGTATCCGAGACTTCCAGACAGCTTTATATTCACAGAAACACTCTTGTATACAGGCTTGACAAGATCCAGAAGCTTACCGGCCTCGATTTAAGAGTGTTCGAGGACGCCATAACCTTTAAGATCGCCCTTATGGTAGTGAAATATATGGACTATATGGAGAAGATGGATTACTGATGATAGAGCTGAAGAACGTATGTAAGACATATGAGACAGGCAACAAGGCGATAAGAAATATTAATTTGAATATAAGGGACGGGGAGTTTGTTTTCATAGTAGGAAAATCAGGCTCGGGAAAGTCCACACTGTTTAAGCTCCTCACAAGGGAGCTTAAAGCTACGTCCGGAGAGATCATTGTAAACGGCTGTGACCTGAACAAGATAAAGCGCAGAAACATACCCAAGTACAGGAGGACTCTGGGAGTGGTGTTCCAGGATTTCAGGCTCCTCTATGACAGGAATGTGTTTGAAAATGTGGCTTTTGCCCAGAGAGTTATAGGAGCATCAGGCTCGGAGATAAAAAGGAATGTTCCGGAGATGCTGAAGCTTACAGGCCTTGGGGCTAAATACAAATCCTACCCCAATCATCTTTCAGGAGGAGAGCAGCAGAGGGTGGCCATTGCCAGAGCTCTGATAAATCATCCTCAGGTCCTTCTGGCGGATGAGCCCACAGGAAATTTGGACAGCTATAACACTCACGAGATAATGAGGCTTCTGGAGACTGTAAATTCCATGGGAACTACAGTTATTGTAATAACCCACTCCAAGGAGATGGTCAGTGAGATGAAAAAACGTGTCATAACCATGGATAAAGGTCTTATAGTGAGCGACGAATACCCTGAGAAAAAGCCGGTATCTGTAATGCCTGTAATGGGAAATTCAAGGAGCCGCGGAAAGAGCAGAAGGAGGCCCGAAAACACAGATGACAGGATTTAATACATTTTGGTATTGCTTTAAGCAGGGCTTAAAGAGCATAAAGAGAAACATACTCTTCTCCATGGCGTCCATAGCCACGGTCGCAGCCTGCATCTTTCTCTTCAGCCTCTTTTACTCTATAGTAATGAATGTTCAGCATATCACAAAAGAGGCGGAGACTACGGTGGGAATAACCGTATTCTTCGATGAAGGCCTGAGTGATGAGCAAAAATCCGCAATTGGGGATATGATAAAGGAGAAGCCGGGGATAAAGGAGCTGCGCTATATCTCTGCTGAGGAGGCCTGGGACAGCTTTAAGACAGATTACTTCGGAGATGACTCCGAGGAGCTGGCGGAGGCATTTGCCGACGATAACCCCCTTGCAACTTCAGACAACTATGAGATATTTCTTGAAAACATCAGCGATCAGCAGGCTATGGTCCAATATATAGAGTCGCTGGATGGAGTAAGAGAGGTAAATTACTCCAATGCGGTGGTCTCAGCCATGAGCGGAATGAACAGGATCATCAGTATTCTGAGCGGAGCCATAATCGCAGTTCTCATAGCTGTAGCTATATTCCTCATAAGCAATACTATCTCTGTTGCGGCCGCTTTCAGGAAACGTGAAAATGAGATCATGAAGCTTATAGGAGCGACAAATTTTATGATAAGGGCGCCCTTTGTAGTGGAGGGAGTGATAATAGGCTTTGTGGGGGCATTGATACCTGTGGCAGCCATGTATTTCATATATAAGAGGGCTGCGGCTTATGTGATAGAGCACTACCTTCAGTACACAAGACTTTTTGAGATGATACCTCTAAACGAGATCTTCCCCGCTATAGTGGCAGTTGCCATGACCCTGGGTGTGGGAATGGGATTTCTCGTAAGCTTCTTTACCATAAGAAAGCATCTTAAGGTTTAAACTGTAATTTTTAATATTTTATTTTTACACAAACCCTAGGAGAGCTGATATTATATACAG
Organism: uncultured Lachnospiraceae bacterium; assembly: GCA_944381485.1. Taxonomy (GTDB): domain Bacteria; phylum Bacillota; class Clostridia; order Lachnospirales; family Lachnospiraceae; genus Avilachnospira. The sequence continues at coordinate 33,636 of CALWLI010000036.1, read as the reverse complement.
AAGAGCAGGACATTTTAAAGGTTTAAGTATGAAAAGAAGCAGAAGAAATAAAATTAATAAATATATGAGGCCGGCGGCACTTTTTATGAGTGCCGCCTTAAGCCTTCCCTTGGTTTTTAATGTATATGCCACTAGCGCAGGCATAGAGGACTCCAAGGAGAAGATATCAGCCCTTGAGGAGGAAAAGGAAAAGGTGGAAAACACCTTGAATGAGCTTGAGACACTGAAGTCAAACACAGCAGATTATGTAGAGGAGCTTGACAGAGAGCTCACCTCCTTAAGCGTAAGGATCACAGAGCTTTCAGGAGAGATGACAGACAAGCAGGCTGAGATAGATGCCACAAAGGCTGAGCTTGAGGAGGCCAAGGCTGATGAGGCTAAGCAGTACTCATCCATGAAGCTCAGGATCAAATACATGTACGAAAAGGGAGAGACAAATTTCCTTGACTTGATATTTGAAGCGGAATCCTTTTCTGATATGCTGAATAAAGCTGAGTATATTCAAAAGGTTTCAGACTATGACAGAAACAAACTCAATGAATTTGTGGAGACAAGGGAAGAGATAGCGGCTACAGAAGTGAGACTTGAGGGAGAGTATGCCGAGCTTGAAGGCATGAAGGAGGAGACAGAGGCGAAGAAGTCTTCGGTAAACGTACTCATGGCCGACAAGAAGAAGGAATTGGAGGAGTACAACAGAAAGATAGCTGACGCTCAGTCTGAGATAGATGAGATGCAGCAGGCTATAAAGGCCGAGGAGGCAAACATTGCAGCTATTGAGGCAGAGATAAAGAGACAGGAGGAGGAAGCCAGAAGGAAAGCCGAGGAGGCGGGAAAGACCTACGAGGTGAAATCCATAGACGGCATAAGCTTTACCTGGCCCCTGCCTTCCAGCTCAAGGATCACCAGCAATTTCGGCGGAAGGAGCTCGCCCACGGAGGGAGCGTCAAGCAACCACCAGGGAATTGATGTAGGCGCGCCTGAGGGCAGCCCCATCAAGGCTGCGGCATCGGGCACGGTAGTGATATCCACCTACTCGAAATCTGCCGGAAACTATGTGATGATAAATCATGGCGGTGGCGTTTATACTGTATATATGCATATGTCAAGCATAGCTGTATCAAGCGGACAGAGTGTTGGTATGGGAGAGACCATAGGGTATGTGGGCTCTACCGGCTACTCAACAGGACCACACCTTCACTTCGGAGTGAGAGTAAACGGAAGCTATGTGAACCCTCTGAATTATGTGAGTCCGTAAACCTTCTGATATGACTTAAAAACGGGAACATAAGATAAATATGAACATAAATGACAAGGACTTTGAAAGCAATATCAAACCGGACACCGAGGCCTGTGAGAAGCCTGACAAGGTATCCTCACAAAGAGAAAAAGCTTGTTTCATGAAGGGATTATGGTCAGGCATAGGCATCGCTGTCTTTTCTTTGGCGGTGGCTACAGTGCTTTTCCTTGCGGTGACAGGAGGATTTTTTAAGAGAGGCAGCTCTGAAGGCAAAGCAACTCCCTCTGTGGCTGAGCTTGACTATGGCGATATAAACTCAAAGTTAAAGAGGATAGGAAAACTTATAGAGGACGAATATCTGTATGTGGAGGATACAGATGCCGAGGCCATAGAGTCAGGCATATTCAAGGGCTTTATGTACAGCCTTGGGGATCTCTATGCGGATTATTACAGCCCGGAGGAGTTTGAGGATGAGACTGCCAACTCATCGGGCAATTACTGTGGCATAGGAGTCCTTATGACCTACAATGCAGCCACAAACACTATAACTGTTGTGGAGGTCTATGAAGGCTCTCCTGCTGAGGAAGCGGGAATACTTGAGGGAGATGTGCTCACAGAGGTGAACCACGAGAACATAAGCATACTGGACTTTGAGACCATAGTGGATGAATATATAAAGGGTGAGGAAGGAACCTATGTGAACCTGAGCTTTGACAGACAGGGAGAGGACGTGAACTTTCAGGTGGAGAGACGACAGGTGGAGATCACTACAGTAAGGAGCTCAAACATAGATGCAGCTGACGGAAAAAAGATAGGCTATATAAATGTCAGCAGCTTTGAAAAGGCTACGGTGAACCAGTTCAGAAATGCGCTGGACTCCTTTGACAATGGGGATTATAAGGGAATAATAATAGACCTGAGGGATAATCCCGGGGGAGTTATGGACTCTGCTGTAATGATGGCCGATTATATACTTCCGGATGACCTTTCCGAATACTCTGATCATGACTATGACGGTGAGTACAGGGGAAGGACCCTTCTTCTGTACACTGAGAATATAAGGGGAAAGGACAGCGCATACTATTCCTCGGACAAGCACAGCATGGACAAAGAGGTGATCATTCTTGTAAACGGAAATTCAGCCTCCGCGTCAGAGATACTTACAGGGGCTCTGAAGGATTACGGATATGCCAAGGTTGTGGGAACAAAAACCTATGGTAAGGGGATCGTTCAGAGTATAGTGCCACTTTCCGACGGTTCCGCCGTAAAGTTTACCACTGACTCCTACTTTACTCCCTCGGGTGCGGAGATACATGGAGTTGGCATTGAACCTGATGTCACAGTGGAGGCGAGCGAGGAGCTCCTTGAGAAGGGAGCGGATCCCAAGGCTCCTGACCCGGAGGTGGACAACCAGCTCAAAGCCGCCATAGAAGAATTGGAAAAATAGAACAAAAAATCTCTCGTTCGAAGGAATCAAGCCTGATCCTGACTGAGAACGAGAGATTTTTACTTATCAGATCTTTTTAAGGGCTTCATAAGCTCCTGTGAGCTCGTGGACCTCAATATAATCCTTACCACGCTCGTCACCCTGCTGACGGCTTCTGTTCACCCATATGGTATTCCACCTGAAGTAGGTTGCAGGGATGATATCCCAGAAGTAACCCTCAGCTATGTGACAGTGGCCCTCCTTCGGAAGTTCCTTAAGTCCCAGCAGATCCTCGGAATACCTGAAAAATTCAAGGTTAGGCTTGTAGCAGTGGGTCTCGTCCGCCAATATCTCGTACTCGAAGGGATGTCCCAGCTCCTTTAAGTGGCAGTCCATAAGCTCTCTCTTTGAGTTGGACATGAGATAGAGCTTATGTCCCTCAGCCTTCATTTTTGCGAGGGTATCCTTTACCTCGGGGAAGGCCTTGTAATTTTTGACGCATTCTATGGCCCTGTCATATTGCTTTCCGAATACTTTAGAGCAGAACTCAAAGTCAAGGTACTTAAGGGCATGAAGGACCACCTTGTCATAGTCGCAGTATGGCTCCGCGTACATGGCCCTTGCCTCGTAGACAGGAAAGAGCTCCTTAGCCCGGTCTGAGGAAAGCCCTGCCTCAGAGGCCATCTTTCCCACCTCCTCAAGAAGAGGGGAGGTGTCAATAAGCGTTCCGTAACAGTCGAAAGTAAGAATCATGGAAAAACCTCCTTAATAAATATAATAAATACTTGAGAAATATCAGCCTGCGTCGTACATGAGCTTTCTTATCTCCACCAGCCTGTCTCTTATGACGGCGGCCTCCTCAAAGTTAAGCTCTGCGGCGCAAATGCGCATCTTCTTTGTAAGCTCCTTCTCAAGGGCCTTAAGCTCCTTCTCGTTCATGGACTCTATATCCTTGGAATTCCTTCCGGAGTCGTCCTCAACAGTCTTTGATATGGCGATAAGGTCTCTGACAGCCTTCTTTATGGTTGTGGGAGTGATGCCGTGTTCCCTGTTGTAGGCATCCTGAACTCTGCGCCTCCTCTCGGTCTCGTCTATGGCCCTCCTCATGGAATCGGTTACGGTATCCGCATACATGATGACACGTCCCTCGGCATTTCTTGCGGCTCGACCTATGGTCTGTATGAGGGAGGTCTCGGATCTCAAAAAGCCCTCCTTATCCGCATCCAGTATGGCCACTAATGATACCTCCGGGATGTCAAGACCCTCTCTCAGAAGATTGATACCTACCAATACATCGAACACGTCAAGCCTCATATCTCTTATTATCTGGGCCCTTTCCAGTGTGTCTATATCAGAATGGAGATAGCGCACTCTTATGCCTATGTCCTTCATATAGTCTGTGAGATCCTCAGCCATGCGCTTTGTGAGAGTGGTTATAAGGACCTTGTTTTTCTTTTTGGTCTCCCTGTTCACCTCGGATATAAGGTCATCTATCTGTCCCTCAACAGGGCGGACGCTGATCTTGGGGTCAAGGAGTCCTGTAGGCCTTATTATCTGCTCGGCCCTCAGAAGCTCATGGTTTTCCTCATACTCCGATGGAGTGGCGGAGACAAAAAGCATCTGGTCTATCTTTGATTCAAACTCCGAGAAATTGAGAGGCCTGTTGTCAAGGGCCGAGGGCAGGCGGAAGCCGTAATCCACAAGGGTCATCTTCCTGCTGTGGTCTCCCGAGTACATGCCTCTTATCTGGGGAAGCGTGATATGGGACTCGTCTATTATTATGAGAAAGTCCTTGGGGAAATAGTCTATGAGAGTATAGGGAGGCTCTCCCGGAGCGGAGCCTGTGAGATGCCTGGAGTAGTTCTCTATGCCTGAGCAAAAGCCCGTCTCCTTCATCATCTCAACATCAAAATTAGTCCTCTCCTCTATTCGCTGAGCCTCTATGAGCTTGTCCTCGGATTTAAAGTACCTTACCCTCTCCTCCATCTCCTTGAGGATATTGTCTGCAGCTATGAGCATCTTGTCCTTGGGAACTACATAGTGGGAGGCAGGGAAGACTATGCAGTGGTTTAATGTGGCCTTGGGCTTTCCGTCAACGGAGTCTATGGAGCTTATCCTGTCCACCTCGTCTCCGAAAAACTCTATCCTGTAGGCCTCGCCTCCGGAGTAGGAGGGGTATATCTCCAATACGTCACCGTGGACTCTGAAGCTGCCTCGCTTAAAATCCATGTCATTTCTTGTGTACTGCATATCTATAAGCTTTCTTATGATCTCATCCCTGTCCCTGACTTGTCCCGGGCGCAGTGAGACGGTCATGCTCTTATAATCTATGGGAGAACCCAGACCATAGATGCAGGATACAGATGCCACTATTATCACGTCTTCCCGCTCCGAGAGAGCCGCCGTGGCCGAATGGCGCAGCTTATCGATCTCGTCATTTATGGCGGAATCCTTCTCTATGTAGGTGTCAGTGGAGGGAACATAGGCCTCAGGCTGATAATAATCGTAGTATGACACGAAATATTCCACAGCATTGTTCGGAAAAAACTCCTTCATCTCGGAGTAGAGCTGTGCAGCAAGAGTCTTGTTGTGGGCGATCACAAGAGTGGGCTTTCCCAGCTCCTTTATGACATTTGCCATGGTGAAGGTCTTTCCGGAGCCGGTAGCTCCAAGAAGTGTCTCAAACTGGTTGCCCTCCTTGAAGCCTTTTACCAGCTCGGCTATAGCCTGAGGCTGATCTCCTGTGGGAGAGTATTCTGATACCAAATCGAAATCTGCCATGATGTTTACCTTTCAGAATAGTAAAAATTGAGCATCTCTTTAGCGATACTATCAATATTTTATCATATCTTGACAGCTCTTTCCATATCCTGAGAATTATGATAAAATGAGCCTTGCGTAAGTTTATTACAGAAACGGAGGTATTCAAATATATGTCAAAGAAACCTGTTGTTTTAGTTATAATGGACGGCTTCGGCTTAAGCGATACCAAGGAAGGAAACGCTGTCTACATGGCGAAAAAGCCCAACCTTGACAGGCTCATGGCCGAGTGTCCCTTTGTAAAGGGCTATGCCTCGGGACTTGCTGTAGGACTTCCTGACGGACAGATGGGAAATTCCGAGGTGGGACACCTTAACATGGGAGCCGGACGTATCATATATCAGGAGCTTACCCGCATCTCAAAGTCCATTGATGACGGAGACTTTTTTGAGATACCGGAGCTCAAAAGTGCTGTGGAAAACTGCAAGGAGCATGACTCTGCCCTTCATATGATGGGACTGGTATCGGACGGAGGAGTACACAGCCACATCACTCATATTTACGGACTTCTGGAGCTGGCAAAGAGAAGCGGACTTAAAAAGGTCTATGTACATTGCTTCATGGACGGAAGGGATACCCCTCCCGACAGCGGCCTCTCATACATAAAGGAGCTGGAGGCTAAAATGAAGGAGCTGGGCACCGGGGAGATAGCCACCATAAGCGGACGCTACTATGCTATGGACAGAGACAAGAACTGGGATAGGATAGAGAAGGCCTATGACGCTCTCACAAAGGGAGAGGGAAATAAAGCTCAGTCGGCAGAGGAGGCCATGGAAAACTCCTACAAGGAGAAGGTATACGATGAGTTTGTAGTGCCTGTTGTCATAGAAAAGGACGGAAAGCCTACAGCCACCATAAAGGATATGGACAGTGTCATATTCTTTAATTTCAGACCCGACAGAGCCAGGGAGATGACAAGGGCCTTCTGCGATGACGAATTTACAGGCTTTGAGAGAGGAGAGAGAAAGAAGGTGCTCTTTACCTGCTTCGTAGACTACGACGAGACCATAGAAAACAAGCAGGTTGCCTTTAAGAAAGAGGAGATAACTGAAACCTTAGGGGAGTATCTCGCTGAAAACGGAAAGACTCAGTGCAGAGTTGCGGAGACTGAGAAGTATGCCCATGTGACCTTCTTCTTCAACGGCGGTGTGGAGACTCCCAACAAGGGAGAGGACAGGATACTTGTCCCTTCACCTAAGGAAGTACCTACCTATGACCTCAAGCCGGAGATGAGCGCTCCTATGGTATGCGAGAAGCTCTGCGAGGCAATAAGCTCAGATAAATATGATGTGGTGATATGCAATTTCGCAAACCCTGACATGGTGGGACATACAGGCGTTATACCTGCTGCGGTAAAGGCTGTTGAGACAGTGGATACCTGCATAGGCAAGGTTTGCGAGGCAGTAAAGAATGCAGGGGGAGTACTGTTTATCTGCGCGGATCATGGAAACTGCGACAAGATGATAGATGAGAAGACAGGAGAGCCCTTCACAGCTCACACCACAAACCCTGTTCCCTTTATACTCTACAATGCGGATCCCAAGTATAAGCTCAGAGAGGGCGGTGTGCTTGCGGACATAGCTCCCACACTTTTGGAGCTCATGGGAATGGAAAAGCCCAAGGAGATGACAGGGAAATCATTATTGATAGAGAAATAGGACAAAATAAACAGACGGATTGGAGACGGTTATGAAGGTTGCCGTAGTAACTGACACACACAGCGGTATAAATAATGAGGAGGCAAAGGAACTGGGGATATATCTCATAAATGCCCCCTTCATGGTAAACGGAAAACAGCACTACGAGGGCATAGATCTGGATCACGACAGCTTCTATCGAATGCTGGATGAGGGGGCGGATGTATCCACATCTCAGTCCTCACCGGCCGATATACTTAAGCTTTGGGATGAGCTTCTTGAAAAATATGATGAGATAGTCATAATACCTCTCTCATCAGGCCTTTCAGGAGGCTATCAGACCATGGTGGCTCTGTCTATGGACGATAAATACGAGGGCAGGGTTTTTCCTGTTGACAAGCTGGGAGTCTCCATAACTGAAAAGAGTGCGGCGCTGGAGGCCAAAAAGCTTGCAGACAAGGGCTACAGCGGAGCGGACATAAAGCGCATAATCGAGGAGCACAGAAGAGAAAACCTGATATACATAACCGTACCTACCTTGAAATACCTCAAAAAGGGAGGCAGGATAACTCCGGCGGCTGCCGCATTGGGAACACTTTTGAAGATAAAGCCGGTCCTCAGCATAGACGGGGACAAGCTTGACGCCTACGCCAAGGCCAGAACAGTGACAAAGGCCTGTGAGATCATGCTGGAGGCCGCACAGACAGCTCTGACGGAAAGGCTTAATGATCCTGAGGCGGAGTCCTCCGTAATATATTCCGTGCACTCCGAAAACAGGGAGCAGGCTGAGCTCTTTGCAGAGGAGATAAGGAAGAGATGGCCCAAGGCAGAAGTCGTAACAGAGGAGCTTGCCCTGGCAATCGCCTGTCATACAGGCCCCGGAGCCTTGGCCATTGCTGTTGAGAAAAAATTGCAGGACGTATAGCAGAAGGCCTGAAGGCTATAGGCCGATAAAAAACACAAAGGAAATAAGAAATTGAATACACGAAGACCGATGATGTATCTTATGGCAGTATTCGCGCTTGGAGAGCTTTGCGGTATGCCTGAATTGGTCTTTGGCATAAGGATAGCCTTTTTGGCAGCCTTTTTGCTTTTGCTTTTCGCGGATGTTTTTTTAAGAGGACCTGAAAAGAAGGATTTTAAGAGCGGGAGATCTGTTATTTTCCCGCTCTTTTTGTTTTTAGCGGGAATAATGATTTCTCTGAACTCCCATTATGCCTTCCGGAGCGATGAAAAGCTCTTCGGGGAAATTACTGCAGAGAGGGCTTCGGTGATTGCCGAGGGAGAGATCGAAGGGATAGAGGATAAGGGCAAATACAGGCTTATAGTGCTGAAGGATGCTAAGCTTCGGGGGACATCAGAGGAAGGGGAGGATGAAGCTTCAGGAGAAAAGCTCAGAAAAAAGCTTTACATATATGATTACTATCCTGAAAAGGAAGTAGAGGAGCTTTGCTGCGGCATGAGGATCGCCGCTGAAGGCAAGCTTAAATCCCCTGAAAGAAACTCCAATCCGGGGGAGTTTGACTACAGATTTTATCTAAGATCCTTAAACGTTTCTCTCAGCCTTTCAGCCAAAAAAGTGTACGTCACAGGGGGATCCCCCATACCTTATAGGGAGTTTCTCAGGAAACTCAAGCTTAAATGCAAAGAGATACTCGATGAGACTATGGATGAGAGAGATTCAGGCATATACAAGGCCTTAATACTTGGGGACAGATCGGATATGGAGGATGAGCTTATAAAACTCTACCAAACTCAGGGTATTGCCCACATTCTGGCGGTCTCAGGTCTCCATATAAGTCTCATAGGAATGCTCTTTTATGAGCTGATGCTGAAGGCCGGGGCAGGCCTTGGGACGGCCGGGGCAGTATCGGCATTTTTTGTCCTGAGCTACGGACTCTTAACGGGAGCCTCCGGCTCGGTCATGAGGGCAGCCATAATGCTTAGCTCAAGGTTTGCGGCAGCAAAGTCGGGGAGAAGCTATGACAATCTCTCGGCACTTTCTTTCTCAGGTATACTGCTTTTATTCTCTGCTCCCTATATGCTTTTACAGAGCGGATTTCAACTTTCCTTTGCTGCAGTCTTCGGGATAAGCTTTTTCGGGGAGTATGTGACAGACTGTATAGAGAGGCATATGAGGGAGAGCTTTGTGTCAGAAAAAAGAGAGACTTTCCAAGGCTCATTATCTGAGTTAAAGAGAAAGGCTTTCATAAAATGCAGGCTATCCCCGATTACAGGGACTCTGTGTACGGGAGTGCTTATACAAATATTTACACTTCCTGTGTTACTGTATCATTTCTTTTCATTTCCTCTCTATGCCTTCTTTTTAAATCTTATAGTTATACCCCTCATGATATATGTAATGTATTCAGGCCTTGCAGCTTTAGGTATTGGTGCTGTACTTACAGAGGCGGCAGTATTTTTTGTGGGACCGGGACACTATCTTCTCAGCTTTTATGAACTGCTGTGCCGCATTTCAGCCTCTCTCCCCTTAAACTCCTTGCCTATGGGAAGACCTGAGCCTTTAAAGATACTTATATACTATGCTCTTATATTTTCGCTGCCCATGCTTCTTACATCCAAGCTGAGACTATTCCGCGGGGAAAGGCTTATTAAAGACAGCAGACTCATGGCTTTAATACTGTTTTTTTCTTTTTTTCTTTCAGGCCTTATATTTGTGAAAGAGGGACCGTCACGGCTTGAGATCACCGCCATAGATGTGGGGCAGGGGGACGGCTTTCTTATAAGATACAGGGGAAATAGCATTTTGATAGATTCAGGCTCAAGCTCTGAAAAAAACTTGGGAGAGTATGTACTTGAACCCTTCCTCCTGTCTCAGGGAATAAACAAACTTGACTGCGTCATAGTGAGCCACGGAGACGAGGACCACATAAACGGAATAGAGTATCTTTTGGATGATCCTCAGTCAGTAAAGATAGAAAACCTCCTGCTTCCTGTGGCTGCCCGTGAAGGTGAAGCTTACTCGGATCTCAAAAATAACTTTTCAGGTGAAGATAAGAAGGCGGAATATTTGAGGGAGGGAAGCATGATCCGGATCTCTGAAGAAATAAGACTGAGCTGCATATATGAGGGAAACAGTTCGTCTGAGGACACAAATGCCCACTCGCCTTTTTTACTTTTGGAGTACGGAGATTTTTCCATGCTTTTTACGGGAGACGCTCCCAAGGAGGAGGAAATGAGGGTCGTAAAGCTCATGAGGGAATCCGGAATTGATAAAAAGAAGATAACAGTCCTTAAAGCAGGGCACCACGGCTCAAAGACAGGAAGCTGTGACAAGTTTTTAAACATGTTTGATCCTGACTACGCCATACTCTCCTACGGAAAAGACAACAGCTACGGACATCCGAGCCGGGAGGTGACAACGAGGCTTAAGGAAAGAGGCATAAAAATGCTCTGTACTGCTGAGGAGGGGGCCATAAGGATATCCACTGACGGAAGTAGGATATGGATATCAGGTTTTTATTAAGTGTTGACGGGAAAGCGGTATAAGTTTATCCTATTTTATATGCGAAAGGGAGAGCACAGAGCAGGAGGCTAAGGCGCATGGCTGATAAAAGCACTAATATTTATCTCATATGCGGGGACGAGGAATTCCTCAAGTTGGAGAAAAAAAACCGACTTTTGAGACTGTACGGGGCTGAGGAAAGCATTAATTTTAATGAGTTTTCAGGAAGAGATCAGGATATTTCAGAATTGAGAGATCTGGCGGATACCTTGCCCTTTATGCAGGAACACAGAGTGATACTTCTCTCGGACACAGGCCTTTTTAAGGGAGCCTCGGATGAACGCTTCGAAGAATTTCTGAGAGAGCTGAACAGCACAACAGTCCTGATATTTTTTGAGTCTGAGACAGATGCCACAAACAAGCTGTTTAAGCTGGTGAAGGAAAAGGGAGAGGTTTCAAAGTTTATAAAGACAGACTCCATGTCCTACAAGGAGGCTGAGGCTGAGCAGCTTAAAATAGGAGAGAGAGTTAAGAAGTACCTTAAAGAAGAGGAAAGGGAAATATCGGGAAAAAATCTCAACAACCTTCTCATGCTTACAGGCTATGATCTTTTTAACATACACAATGAGCTTGAAAAGCTCATATGCTATACAGAGGGAAGGGAGTCCTCGGACAGAGAGATCAAGGAGGAGGATATCGAGGCCGTATGCTCCAAGACAGTTTCAGACAGGGTATTTGACATGCTGTCGGCAAAGCTCTCAGGAAACACGAAGAAGGCATTTAAGCTATATGAGGAAATGCTGTCTGTAAGGACGGCTCCCATGAAGATACTTTTTATGCTGGAGAGGCAGTTTAATCAGGTATACATACTTAAGGAACTGCTCTCTTCAGGGATAAGCGAGGGGGAGGCGGCAAAAAAGATGGAGATACAGCCCTGGCTTTTGAGAAAGCTGAGAGATCAGTCGAGGAATCTCAGAAAAGCCGATGCCCGCAGGTACCTGGAGCGCTCCATAGAGCTGGAGGAAAAAGTAAAGACAGGGGATATAGAAGACAGGATCGCAGTGGAGCTTCTCCTGATCGAATAACAGAATTCGGATAAAAAAGGTTTTACAATGAAGGAAGTAATGAAGGAAGATTTTTTTATTAAGGCGGAAAAAGATATAGAGAGTTCCATAGCCGAAGAGCTAAATATAAAGAGAACTCAGGCTCAGGCGGTGATAAAGTTAATCGATGAGGGAAATACCATTCCCTTCATAGCCAGATACAGAAAGGAAGCCACAGGAAACCTGAATGATGAGGTGCTCAGGGCCTTTGAGGAGAGACTTAATTATCTGAGAGGCCTTTGGGACAGGAAAAAGACTGTTATGGACAGTATATCCGAACAAGGGAAAATGACTGCCGAACTTGAAGGAGAAATACTAAAGGCGGGAAGCCTTGTAAGCTTGGAAGACATATACAGGCCTTATAAGCAGAAGAGAAAGACCAGGGCTATGCTGGCAGAGGAGAAGGGCCTTAAGCCTCTCGCTGAAATTTTACTCTCGGGAGGCGGCAAAAGCTCACTTATGAGTGAGGCCTTAAAATACATTTCCACGGAAAATGAAGTGCTTACAGCTGAGGACGCCTGCTTTGGGGCAAGGGATATAGTTGCCGAGAGCATATCGGACAATGCCGCATTCAGAGAAAAGATAAGGAAAACTGCTTGGGATAAGGGCATTATAGAGGTAAAGGCAAAAAATGAGAGCGAAGACTCTGTCTACAGAATGTACTATGATTTCAGCGAAGCGGTGAGTAAACTCGCAGGCCACAGAATACTTGCCATTGACAGGGGAGAGAGGGAGAAGATACTTGCGGTAAAGCTGAAGGGCATAGAGGATGACAGCATCTCCTTTTTGAAAAGGGCTGTGCTAAAGAAGGCTGCGGAAAACAGGAGGAAATGTACAGGGGAAACCTCACTTCCCGAGGATATTGAGGCCGCACTTTCAGAGGCTGTGGAGGATGCCTTTAAGAGGCTTATAGCTCCATCTGTAGAGAATGAGGTGAGGAGAGAGCTTACGGAGAAGGCTCAGGAGGGTGCAATTAAGATATTTGCGGACAATTTAAAACAGCTTTTGATGCAGCAGCCTATAGAGGGAAAAACAGTTTTGGGTTGGGATCCCGCTTTCAGAACGGGATGCAAGCTTGCTGTGACAGACAGTACAGGGCGTGTGCTATATACTACTGTGATCTTCCCCACTGCGCCGCAAGATAAGGTTGATGAGTCGCTTGATGTGTTGAGGGAGATCATAAAAAAGTATAAGGTGGATGTCATATCCCTGGGAAACGGAACAGCGTCCCGAGAATCTGAGCTTGTCATATCAAAGCTTAAAATACCCTACGTCATAGTAAACGAGGCGGGAGCAAGTGTTTATTCCGCAAGCGAGACGGGAGCTAAGGAGTTCCCGGAGTTTGATGTGGGGCAAAGAAGCGCCGTATCCATAGCCAGGAGACTTCAGGATCCGCTGTCTGAGCTTGTAAAAATTGAGCCTGAGTCAATAGGAGTGGGGCAGTATCAGCATGATCTCAACAAAAAGAGGCTGGGAGAATCCCTGAAAAATGTGGTTGAGGATTGTGTGAACAGTGTGGGAGTGGATCTTAACACGGCTTCGGCTTCACTGCTTGAATATGTATCGGGTATAAATAAGACCATAGCTGAAAATATAGTGAGTTACAGGCAGGAAAAGGGTGCCTTCAGGGACAGAAGAGAGCTTATGAAGGTGAAAAAGCTGGGACCTAAAGCCTTTGAGCAGTCGGCAGGCTTTATGAGGATAAGGGGAGGCAAAGAACCCCTTGATGCCACTGCAGTCCATCCGGAGAGCTATAAGGCCTGCAGAGAGCTCCTTAAAAAATTGGGTATAGCTATGGGAGAGAAGGGGGAGATCAGAGCCAAGATAAGAGAATACCCCGGGGGAGCAGCAGCCCTTTCAAAGGAGCTTTCCATAGGAGAATACACTCTTTCTGATATAATAACAGAGCTGGAAAGGCCCGGGAGAGACCCGAGAGAAGATATGCCCAAGCCTCTGCTGAGGTCTGATGTGCTGGAGATAACTGATCTGAAGCCCGGCATGATCCTTACGGGAACTGTAAGGAACATAACTGATTTCGGAGCCTTTGTGGATATAGGAGTGCATCAGGACGGACTTGTGCATATATCGGAGCTTTCGGAAAAATATGTAAGACATCCTCAGGATGTGGTGAAGCTTGGGCAGACAGTTAAAGTGAGAGTGCTTGATGCGGACGCCTCAAAGAAGAGGATAGCTCTCAGCATGAAGGCCGTGGGCGAAAAATAAGCCAACGCAAAAAATAAAAAAGGCTTCAGGTGGGTTAGTCCTGAAGCCTTTTAAGATGTCTTTTATAGTAATAGATATCAGGTTCTGATTAGTTCATAGCTGAAACTGCCTTTGAAAGTCTTGCGATCTTTCTTGAAGCGGTATTAGCGTGATAAACGCCCTTGCTCTGAGCCTTGCTGATCTCTGATACAGCAACTGAAAGAGCGCTCTGAGCTGCAGCCTTATCATTTGCCGCGATAGCAGCGTCAACCTTCTTTATGAAAGTCTTAACCTTTGATCTGATAGATTTATTGCGCTCGGTCTTTGTCTGGATAACTAAGATCCTCTTCTTAGCTGACTTAATATTTGCCATTGGGTTACACCTCCTTTTCAAATATTATTTGTTTCCATCAATCCGGACACGGACAGTTTGGTGTAAACATTCTTATTTATTCTATAGGTTCTTCATTTATATGTCAAGTAATTAAATAAAGAAATATTGCAAGCAAATCCAAAAAATGCTATTATTTCCTCATGTTAAATAATACAGACAAAAGCTTAATAAGAAATTTTTGTATAATAGCCCATATCGATCATGGAAAATCAACTCTTGCAGATCGCATCATAGAGATGACAGGCCTTCTCACAAAGAGGGAGATGCAGTCACAGGTCCTTGACAACATGGACCTTGAGAGGGAGAGAGGGATAACCATAAAAGCCCAGACCGTGCGCACTGTCTATAAGGCACAGGATGGAAAGGAGTATATTTTTAATCTTATAGACACACCGGGACATGTGGACTTTAACTACGAGGTATCCAGATCTCTTGCTGCCTGCGACGGCGCCATACTTGTGGTGGATGCGGCTCAGGGCATAGAAGCCCAGACCCTTGCCAATGTATACCTGGCTCTCGACCATGACCTGGAGGTCTTTCCGGTTATAAACAAGGTGGACCTTCCCAGCGCCGAGCCCGACAGGGTGGCAAAGGAGATAGAGGATGTCATAGGAATAGAGGCTGAGGACGCCCCCAGGATATCGGCAAAGACAGGCCTTAATGTGGAGGAGGTACTGGAGGACATCGTAAAGAAGATACCGGCCCCCACAGGAGATCCCGAGGCACCTTTAAGAGCTCTTATATTCGACTCGGTATATGATTCCTACAAGGGAGTAATAGTTTTCTGTCGTATCAAGGAGGGCACTGTAAAAAAAGGAATGCCCATAAGGATGATGGCAACAGGAGCTGAGTACGATGTGGTCGAGGTGGGATACTTCGGACCGGGACAGTTCATACCCTGTGACGAGTTGTCTGCAGGAATGGTAGGATATATTACCGCTTCCATCAAAAACATACAGACTACAGAGGTAGGAGACACGGTAACAGGCAGGGACAATCCGGCAAAGGAACCCCTTCCCGGATATAAGAAGGTGACTCCCATGGTTTACTGCGGACTTTATCCTGCGGATGGAGCCAAGTACCCTGATCTTAGAGAGGCACTTGAGAAACTTGAATTAAATGACGCATCCCTGTTCTTCGAGCCTGAGACCTCTGTGGCACTGGGCTTCGGATTCAGATGCGGATTTTTGGGATTGCTGCACCTTGATGTAATTCAGGAAAGACTGGAGAGAGAGTATGATCTGGATCTGGTCACCACAGCACCCTCGGTAGTATACAAGATACACAAGACTAACGGTGAAGTCATTGACCTTACAAATCCCACAAACCTTCCTGACCCTTCAGTAATTGAGTATATGGAGGAGCCCATAGTGGATGCGGAGATAATGGTGACAACGGAATTTGTCGGAGCCATAATGAAGCTCTGTCAGGAGAGGCGAGGAGTATATAAAGGGATGGAATATATGGAGGAGACGAGAGCTCTCCTAAAGTATGAGCTCCCTTTGAACGAGATAATCTATGACTTTTTCGATGCCCTCAAATCAAGGAGCAGAGGCTATGCCTCCTTCGATTACAGCCTTAAGGGTTATCAGCAGTCAAAGCTTGTAAAGCTTGACATACTTGTGAACAGAGAAGAGGTCGACGCCCTCTCATTTATAGTCCACGCAGACTCTGCCTACGAGAGAGGAAGGAGGATGTGCGAGAAGCTTAAGGAGGAGATTCCCAGACAGCTCTTTGAGATTCCCATTCAGGCGGCAATAGGCGGAAAGATAATCGCAAGGGAGACCATAAAGGCCTTAAGAAAAGACGTCCTTGCCAAGTGTTACGGAGGAGATATATCGAGAAAGAAGAAGCTTCTCGAGAAGCAGAAGGAAGGAAAGAAGCGCATGAGGCAGATAGGAAATGTGGTAATACCTCAGCAGGCCTTCATGTCTGTCCTTAAGCTGGACGACGAATAATATAAGAGACGCCAAGACTCAGAATATATAATATATCCGGAATATATGCTCATATAGTGACCGGGAAAAGTCGAAACAGTCTTTTCCCGGTCATTTTTTGTATATAAATATATTTCCGCCTGAGGAGCACTGTAGGGGATTTAAAGAAAAATAATTCTTAAAAGCATATAGGAATGATAGGAAAATGTTGAAAAAATCTTCCTGTAATGCTAATATGAGCTCAGAGTTTTTCGACAAGGAGGAGAGGCACAATATGATAAAAAAACTCATAAGCGCGCTCTGCGCCGCAGCTATGATATTTTCGCTTACAGCCTGCGCAGGTGCAAAAGTAAACGAAACAAAAAAAACTGCAGAGAAGGAGACTGGGACTTCGGCAAAGGCGACTGTAGAAAGCACTGCAAAGCCTGAGGGAAAAGAGAATCTTACCAAGGACGGCAAAGCGAAAAAGGCATGCTACATAACAAACTCACCACTGGGAAACGAATTTACGGACTCCATATGGAACGGCTTCAAGGCCATGGAGAGTGACGGCTGGGAGGTGAAGAGCATCGAGGTAAGCGAAGAGGGAGAATATGCCGAGCAGATAAGAGCTATGGCGGATCAGGGCTACACGGCAATATTCACCATGTTTGACGAGGTCAGCGATGTGGCCGTAAGTCTGGCGGACGAGCTTAAGGAAAAATATCCGGACCTCCATATATTTATGCTGGACACCTACATGGACCACGGAAAGGACAACTGCACAAGCATATCTGTGGATCCCTTTGAGTCATCCTTTGTGGCGGGATATATAGCGGCAAACATGACAGAGACCGGCACAGTGGGATGGATAGGCCACTCTGATATACTGAAGATTTGGAGATTCAGAGACGGGTTTATTGCAGGAGTAAACTATGCTGACAACGGGACAAAGGTAGTAACAGCATTTACAGGCGACTATAAGGACCCTGTGAAGGGCCAGGAGACTGCAACAGCAATGATAAAAGAAAATCCTGTAGATATAATTTATCAGTGTGACTACCTGGGAGGAACAGGAGTCATAGCCGCCTGCGCGGATGCCGGCATTAAATGTATAGGAGTTGACGACTGGCAGGGAGACATAGACGACTGCGTTTTCTGGTCGGCTGTAAAGGCCATGGATGTAGCTGTAGAGTCGGTACTCAGAGATGTGGGTGAGGGAAGGGAATTCCCCAAGGCAATAAATTTCGATCTCAGCGCGGGTGGAAGAGTATATGATGACCGTGACTGGGATAACATTCCCAAAGACCTGCAGCAAAAGGTGACAGACCTTATAGCAGGCATAAAATCAGGAGACATAGATGTATACGAGGGCTTCGACGAGTACAGACTCAACTACTAAAAACTGTAAAAACTATTAAAACAATATATGGGACAGGGCAAGGCGAGGATTTACGCTTTGCCCTTTTTCACAGGAGGTAAAATGCCGGATCGGACAGAATATATATTGGAGCTTGAAGGCATATGCAAGCACTTCGGCAATTTGACAGCTAACGACCATATCAGCTTTAAGGTGAGAAGAGGCAGCGTGCATGCGATCATAGGAGAAAACGGAGCGGGAAAGAGCACTCTTATGAGCATACTTACCTGCATAAAAAAGCAGGATTCCGGAAGGATCATAATGAACGGGAAGGCGGTGGATTTTCACTCTCCAAAGGAGGCCTCAGAGTCCGGAATAGGCATGGTCTACCAGGAATTCATGCTCTATAAAGGAATGACTGTGGCTGAAAATATCATAATGGGCTGTGAGAGGACTGATGCCGGATTTTTAAATATGAAAAAGAATATTAAAAAAGTGGAGGAGATATGCGACAGCTATGATTTCAGACTTCCGCTGAAAAGCCGTATAGATGAGCTTCCGGTATCTGTGCTGCAGCAGGTGGAGATAGTAAAGGTCCTCTACAGGGAGGCACAGCTGATAATATTTGATGAGCCCACATCGGTGCTGACACCCCAGGGAGTAAGGGGCCTTTTCAAGGCTATGAGAGAATTGACAGGCAAGGGGAAGACGATACTTTTCATCACACATAAGCTTAAAGAGGTACTGGAGATCGCGGACCATATCACTGTGTTGAAGGACGGCAGGGTCACAGCGGACATGAAAAACGAAAATGTGAGCGAGAGGGAGCTTGCAAAGCTCATGGTGGGGAGAGAGGTGCTCTACGATATCAGAAGGAAGAAAAACCGTATCGGAAGAGAAGTTCTTCTGGTAAAGGATCTGACAGTGAAGGACCGAAAGGGAATACTGAGACTTAAAAAGGCTTCATTTTCCGTTCACTCGGGAGAGATAGTGGGCATAGCAGGTGTGGCCGGAGCGGGCCAGAAGGAGCTTGGAGAGGCCATAGTCGGAATTACAAGGCCTGAACCGGGATCCGAGATACTCCTCTGCGGAGAGCCGGTGGGCCATATGTCCATCGGGGAGAGAAGGAAAAGAGGGCTCGGATATGTGCCGCAAAACCGAATAAAGGATGGGGTAAACCTTAAGGGGAGCATATGGGAAAACACCATGATGGGGTATCACCTTGAGCACGGAAGAAAACAGGGATTTTTGATCGACTTCAAAGATGTAAGCTCATTTGCAAGGGCTGTAGTCGAGGATTACTCTGTCAAGATACAGGATATAAGCGACAGGGCCTTTGAGCTTTCCGGCGGAAACATTCAAAAGCTTATAGTAGGCAGAGAAATGCTTCAAGGTAAATCTTTTCTTATAATAGAAGATCCTACAAGGGGCATAGACGTGGGCGCAATAGAGCTTATAAGAAAAAAGATAGCAGCCTTATCCGAAAGTGGTGTGGGGATCTTGCTTATAAGCCATGAGCTCAGCGAGGTTATTCAGCTCTCGGACAGGATACTTGTCGCTTACGATAAGCACATAATCGAACCGGAAGATTCGTCACAGCTTACAGAGGAGGAGCTTGGGCTTTTGATGACAGGAGGCGGACAGGATGAAAATAAGATCTCGTGATTTAAGGATCCTTTGTATTCAGTATGCTCAGGCTCTGATAATTACTGTAATACTTGGAGGGATACTTATAAGGGCTCAGGGTGAGAGCCCGACTGAGGCATTAAAATACATACTTGAGGGAGCTGTGGGAAGCCCTACGGCAATCGCAAACACTCTGCGCTGGGCAACGCCCTGTATGTTCACAGGTGCGGCAGTGACACTTGCTTTCAAATCAGGCATCATGAACTGCGGTATACAGGGACAGGTCTATACAGGAGCGCTCATAGCAGCCATAATAGGATATGCACTACCTATGCCTAAGTTTTTACACATGCCGATATGCATTCTTGCCGCAGGTATCGTGGGTATGCTCTATGCGCTTATTCCGGCTCTTATGAAGCTCTATCTTAAGGTGGACGAGCTCATAACGACTCTTATGCTCTGTTTTGTAGCCACTTATCTGACAGAGTACATAGTGATATGGATGATAATAGGAGAGAAGGTGGACGCCACAAGATCAATGGCAAACACCTCACCCAATATACTTGAGACAGCGGAGATACCTAAGCTTATACAGGGTACATCCACATCCTACGGGCTTTTTTTGGGAGTAGCTGTCCTTATAATCATAAGTCTTGTCTATAGGCATACAGTCATAGGCTATGAGATGAAGCAGATGGGAGAAAACTTATCCTTTTCAAGGGCAGGAGGGGTAAACACATCCAAAATGTTCTTGGGTGTTTTCCTTATATCGGGATTTATTGCAGGGCTGTGCGGTGGAGTTGAGGTGACCGGCTCTTACGGAAGATTCAATATAAATTTCAGCGGAAATATAGGCTGGGACGGGATAATGATAGCAAGGATAGCCGGAAACAATCCTCTGTCCGTAATAGCTGTCTCCCTGATATGGGGAGCCCTCAAGGCAGGCTCCATGCAGATGGAGAGGATGACATCCCTGAATCGGCTGAGTGTAAACATTATTCAAATGCTCTTTGTCCTTTTTGTGGCCATAGACTATGAAAAATTGATCGCTGAATTCAACAGACGTAAAGCCACCGCAAAGTTCAAGAGACAGGAGGAAATGAAGTGCTGAGAATTTTTTTCGGAACATTGACTTTGGCTGCGACAGTAAGGCTTGCCACCCCAATACTTATCGCCTCAGTAGGGAGCTGCTTTTCTCATAAGATAGGGACATTTAATATAGCATATGAGTGCTTCATGCTGTTCGGAGCCTTTTTTGCCGCCTACGGAAGTTGGCTTACCGGAAGCCCCGCTGTAGGAGCTCTCTGCGCTACCCTAAGCGGAGTAGTCCTGGCCGCCGTATTCGGGATTTTTGTGTTTCATTTGAACGCCAATCCTATGATAGTGAGTATTGCCCTAAATCTCGGGGCTTGGGCGGTGACGACTTTGCTTTTGACTGTAATATGGGGAGTGAGAGGTACCTTTATAAGCCCTGACATAATAAGCTTTAAGCCTTTAAAATTGCCCATACAGGGAGGCCTTGCTTACCTTGGAGAAATATTCGGAAATCATATCATACTTGTATATATTGCCTATGTAATGGTCTTTGTCGCCGCTGTACTTATGTATCGCACAAGCTTCGGGCTGAGGATAAGAGGGATAGGGATAAACAGCATTGCCGCTGAGACTGCAGGTATAAATGTGCTGAGATATAAGTGGGCGGCTCTTATCATAATGGGAGCGTCAGTCGGCTTTTCAGGCGCATATCTTTCCCTAAGCGGTCTGAATTCTTTCTCTGAAAATATGACAGCGGGCAGGGGATTTATAGCCTTTGCATCTACCCTTGTGGGAGATGGGAACCCTCTTATTTGCGGGGCTATAGCTGTGATATTTGTCTATGCGGATGCCCTTACATTGACTTTGACCTCTCTTGGCTACCCTACCCAGCTGACAAAAATGCTTCCCTATCTGGCTGTCCTTTTAGTGCTTATGGTCGGTGGGATCAGGAATATCAAAAATCAATCGACCATATAAGAATATTTAAAATATAAAAATAAGTTGTTGACAGGGAGGAGTACTTGCCTTATAATTTAGCATATTAGCAAGATAAAGTGATATTAAGATAAACAGATACACTGTAAAAGCTGACGTATATATTCCGACAGGGATAATAAGCAGGAGGATATCATGAAAAATATGAAAAATTATGCGGCAATGGCTGTGTTACTTATATCGGGAATGATGATGACATCAGGATGCTCAGTACTCACAGAGGTGGAGGCCTCTACATTTAAGGAGACGACTCAGAGCGGGCAGGAAAGCCTTGAGGCCTACTCCCTTGCCTCAAGAGAGGGTGAGGACTCAGGAATAAGCAGACTGGAAAAGATAAAAGAGCAGGGCTATATAGAGGTGGCCACAGAGCCATATTTTGCGCCCTTTGAATTCATTGATCCCTTAAAAAGCGGAGATGAAAAATACGTGGGTGCCGACATAGAGCTTGCAAGGTATATTGCGGATTCTCTTGGAGTTGAGCTGAGGATAGTACCTTTAGATTTTACCGCTGTTTTAAGCAGTGTCACCGAAGGCAAATATGATATGGCAATATCGGCACTTGCCTATTCTCCCGCGAGAGCTGAGGCTATGGAGCTTTCTGACGGATACTATTACAGCGGCGAGGCGGTTCAGTACGGACTGCTTATAAGAGACGAGGATCTTCAGGATATAAAAAGCACATCGGACCTTAAGGACAAGGTAGTGGTTGTACAGAGCGGATCCATACAGGAAGGCTTCGCTATGGATCAGCTGCCGGAGGGATACGGGGAGCTGAAGAGAGTTTCAGCAACCACAGACGGCTTTCTCATGGTTCAGGAGGGAAAGGCAGATGCCTGTATCACAGCGACCTCCACAGCGGAGCTCTATCTGGAAGCAAACCCCGACTGCAAGATGATCATAGCTCCTGAGATCTCATTTACGGTAGATGAGGAGACTCAGGGGACAAGGATAGGCATAAAGAAGGGAGAGACAGAGCTTCTTAATGCGGTAAATGAAATAATCTCAGAGGTGACAGAAAGCGGAGTATACGAAGAATGGTATGAGGAGTACTCCGAGTATGCGGGAAGTCTGGGAATCTGATCAAAACTTTAAAACATTTACAGATTAATCATATATAAACTTCAGAAAGGAGGGGAGCAGATGCTTGAAATGACTTTAAGGATACTTGAAAGATACGGACAGGTTTATTTGCAGGGGCTTTTGGGAACTCTATGCCTTGCTCTTATAACCGTGTCTGCGGGAACAGTTTTAGGCACTTTGCTCGCCCTGCTTATTTATTCGAGATACAGAGCTTTTAAAGCCTTTGTCAGACTGTATGTATGGATAATGAGAGGAACACCTATACTTTTACAGCTGTATTTCTTCTGGATATTCCTCCCCAGGGTCCTTCCCTTCGAGCTTTCCGATACAGCCTGCATAATCATAGCTCTGATAGTAAACTCCGGTTCCTATGTGGAGGAGATCATAAGGGCCGGCATACAGGCTGTGGACAAGGGACAGACAGAGGCCGCCAGATGTCTGGGACTTAATTCGACTCAGGCTATGACAAAGGTCGTATTGCCTCAGGCGGTAAAAAATATATTGCCTGCCTTGGGAAATGAATTCATCAATATGATAAAGCAGGCATCTCTTGCATCTGTATTTTTTATTAATGAGCTGACCACCTCCTACAAGACAGTACTGTCAGCCACCTACAGACCTATAGAGTCAATATTGATAGCAGGAGTGATATATCTCTTTATTACAACAGTACTCTCGAACATAATGGAGAGGATGGAGACAAGGCTCAGATACAGTGAGGCGTGATAAACTATCAGGCTTGGAATTTTGTGAAAGACATTACAGGAATCAAGAATTCGGAGGGATATATGACGGATCGACTTTGGACAGATGATTACATAGAAAAAAATTCCGGAAGGTTTATTGAGATAAGTGACAGCATATGGGAGTATGCAGAGCTTGCCTTTCACGAATTCAAATCGGCAAAACTGATCGAGGACGAGCTTAAAAGAAACGGCTTTAAGGTGGAATCAGGCCTTGCAGGAATACCTACAGCCTTTAAGGGATCTTTCAGCTTTGGAAGCGGAAAGCCGGTAATGGGACTTTTAGGGGAGTTTGATGCCCTCTCAGGACTGAGCCAGAAGGCCGGAGTTCCCGAAAAAAGCGAGTTGATCCCAAGGGGAGCGGGACACGGCTGCGGCCACTGCGCCCTGGGAGCAGGCTCCCTTGCGGCAGCTGTGGCTGTCAAAAGCTACATGGAAGAATTCAAGATGGACGGCACTGTCATATACTTCGGATGCCCTGCTGAGGAGGGAGCGGGCTCAAAGCAGTTTATGGCAAGGGCGGGAGTATTTGACGGCGTTGACTTTGTATACACATGGCATCCCTCAACTAAAAATATGGTGGAATCGGTACACTCAAATGCAATAATGGGTGCCAATTTCATATTTGAAGGAAGATCATCCCACGCGGGAGCGACTCCCTACCTTGGCAGGAGTGCGCTGGATGCCTGTGAGCTTATGAGCGTCGGATGTAATTACCTGAGAGAGCATGTCATCCCTGAGGCACGAATACACTACGCCTACATAGACGCGGGAGGCACTGCTCCAAATGTGGTGCAGGACCATGCGGTGGTAAGGTACGAGGTGCGAGCTCCCTATGTAAGTCAGGTCAAGGAGCTGTTTGAGAGAGTGAAGAGAGTGGCAGACGGAGCCGCAATGATGACGGATACTTCGGTAAGCTGTGAGCTCTCCATGGCCTTTACAGAGTATATACCCAATACTGCTCTTGCAGCTGTGGCGGATGAGTGCATGAAGGAGATAGGAGCGCCAAGGTGGTCTGAGGAGGACTATGAGCTTGCAAAAAGCTTTTTTGAAAGCTACAACGATGAGGTAAAGGCTTCGGCAAAGAAGGATATAGCGGAGACCTTCGGTGAGGAGAGACTTGATGAAAAGCTTCAAAGACCTCTTGACGATGATACGCATCCGTTCTCGGAGGATAAAATAAGACTGCAGGCAGGCTCCACAGATGTGGGGGATGTGGGCTATGCCGTACCCACTCTGAATATAAATGTAGCTACGGCGTGCCTGGGAAATGTGGGGCATACCTGGCAGATGACAGCTCAGTCCTCAAGTAGCCTCTCACATAAAGGCATGCTCACTGCGGCAAAGATACTCGCCTTAAGTCTTATAAGGACAGCAAAGAGGCCGGAGACTATCAGTGAGGCAAAAAAGGAAGTGCTGAAAAGAAACGGAGGAAAATACAGCTGCCCCCTTCCGGACAGCGTGAAGCCACCCCTTGAAACATATTGATATTATATATTTACGTCGGGAATAATGTACATTATTCCCGACATTTATGTAAAAGGATACAAATTCCTTAAAAATGTACTGAATTATTTTCAAAAGAGTGATATAGTGTCTTTTGGATGTGATACACATTTTTATCATTTTTAAGGATGGATAGAATAATGAACGCTGTTATAGTCGGATGCGGCAAGGTGGGTACCGAGCTGGCAAAGACACTTGTAAATGACGGACATGATGTCACTGTCATTGATAATGATGAAAAAGCACTGGAACAGGCGGCAGAGGCCATTGACATTCTGCCTATATGCGGAAACGGAGCTGATATCAACACCTTGAAGGAGGCTGATCTTAAAAGTAAGGACATATTTATCGCTGTCAGCCCCTCCGATGAACTCAATCTTTTGTCCTGTGTTATTGCGGGAAGTATAAGCACGGCAAAGACCATTGCCAGAGTCAGGAACCCCCTCTATTCAAAGGAGACGGAATTCTTGAAGAATAAGCTGGGACTTTCCAAGATAATAAACCCTGAGCACGCAGCCGCTCTGGAGATATATAAGCTTCTTCAGTACCCTGCTCTTACCAGGATGGACAGCTTTGCCAACGGAAAGGTTGTGATTTTTACTGTACATATCACCTCGGAACACCCTCTTTTGGGCAAGAGCCTGCAGGAGGTCAGGGGCATCACAGGAAGTAACATACTTGTCTGTGCCGTAGAGAGGAAAGGCGAGGTCATAATCCCTTCAGGTAATTTTGTGATAGAGGACGATGATGCCATATCCATAGTCAGCACTCTTGATGAGATGAAAAATCTTTTCAGGTTTTTGAAGGTGAAAAACAAGGCCGCACAATCCTGCATAATTACAGGAGGGGGCACTATAGCCCACTATCTCACTGATATGCTGCTGAAAAAGGGCATGCATGTGCGAATAGTGGAGATAAATGAAGATAAATGTCAAAAGCTCTCCGAGGTTTTTCCGGAGGCTGAGGTCATACACGGAGACGGAACGGACAAGGCCTTCCTCATGAAGCAGGGCCTTGGAAAGGTGGATGCCTTTGTACCTCTTACAGGAATTGACGAGGAAAATATAATAACAGCCACATTTGCAAAAAATGTCTCTGACGCGAAGGTGATAACCAAGATCAGCAGGACAGACTTAAACGATGTCATGGACGAGCTGCATATAGACTCCGCCGTATTTCCCAAGTTCATATGTGCTGACATTATCGCCCAGTATGTAAGGGCCCAGAGCAACGGTGTGGGAGGAAATGTGGAGACCCTGTACCGCTATCTGGATAACAGGATAGAGATACTTGAATTTAAGGCAAAAGACGACAAGGACATAGTCAATATACCCCTTGCCCTTTTGGGAGTGAGACTTAAGGACAACATGATCATCGCATGTATAGTTAGGGACGGAAGCTTTATAATACCCTCAGGTAAAAATATGATAAAAGAGAATGATTCTGTTATCATTGTGACGACCCATCACGGAATTTCCGCTCTTCATGGGATATTGAAATAGGAGAGGACGGGGAAATGGATATCAGTATCATTGCTTATGTTGTGGGAATGGCTTTGAGCATAGAGGGGATCTTGCTCATCATTCCCGTAATCTGTGCTCTGATCTACGGCGAGAGCATCATGCCTTTTATACTTACAGCTGCGGTTTGCTTCGCTGTGGCCTTCCCGTTTACCGGAGTAAAACCTGCTGCAGGCTCGCTTTTCTCAAAGGAGGGTTATGTTGCCACAGGACTTACCTGGATAGGCCTTACTTTTACGGGAATGCTGCCTTTTCTTTTCAGCGGATCCATAGACAGCGTCTACGATGCTGTATTTGAGACAGTATCCGGCTATACTACAACAGGTGCAAGTATCCTGACTGATGTGGAAGCCCTTCCCAAGGGAGTCCTCATGTGGAGAAGCTTTATGCACTGGATAGGCGGTATGGGAATACTTGTATTTATGCTGGCTCTTGTACCTTTCACAGGTGGTACTCAGATGAACATCATGAAGGCTGAGAGCCCGGGACCTTCCATATCAAAGCTGGTTCCAAGAGCTGCAGATTCGGCGAAGGTCCTCTATCAGCTCTACACAGCTCTCACAGTGGTTACGGTCCTGGCACTTATAGCCTTGAGAATGCCTGTGTTCGACGCTCTCTGTATAACCTTCGGAGCAGCCGGAACAGGAGGCTTCAGCGTGCTTAATTCGGGCTGCGCAAGCTATACCATGGCTCAGCAGGTGGTCATCACTATAGCCATGATAGCCTTCGGAGTCAATTTCAACTTTTATTTCTTCCTCTTTATAAAGAGATCAAAGCTGGCCTTTAAGTCAGAGGAGGTAAGATGGTATATAGGCATAATATTGGCCTCCATACTTATCATAACCGTTAACATCTGCTCTCACGGGGTCTACACATCACCGCTTATAGCACTTAAGGATGCGGCCTTCCATGTGGGATCCATTATAACGACTACCGGCTATGCCACTACAGACCTTAACTTATGGCCCAATCTATCTCAGGGAATACTTGTACTTCTCATGTTTATAGGAGCCTGTGCAGGCTCTACAGGAGGAGGACTCAAGGTATCGAGAGTGATCCTCCTTGCAAAGAGTTACAAGAGGGAGCTGGCTGTAGCCCTCCACCCTGATATAGTAAAGAAAGTGCATATGGACGGAAAGCCTGTGGAGGAAAATGTCCTCAGAAATACCGGTGCATACCTTTTTGTATATCTGGTCATTTTCTGTATATCAGTGCTCATAGTATCTATGGACGGTGAAAGCTGGGTGACCACCTTTACAGCTGTCGCGGCCACCTACAACAATATAGGCCCCGGATTCGACGTGATAGGCTCCATGGGCAATTACTCAAGTCTCTCAGACTTGAGCAAGGTGGTACTGAGCCTTGACATGCTCATAGGAAGACTGGAGATATTCCCCATAATGCTGCTCTTTGCCAAAGACACCTGGAGAAAATTTTAAATGCCTAAATCATCAAATCAAAAAATAAAGCTTTTATACATACTGAAGATCCTTACGGAGGAGACAAATGACGAGCACGGCATATCAATACCACAGCTGATAGAAAGGCTTGACAATTTGGGTATATCCGCTGAGAGAAAGAGCATATATGATGATCTTGAAGTCTTGAGGCTGTTCGGTGTGGACGTGATAGGAGGAAAGAGGGGCAGCAGCTACTGTTACCACATAGGAAAAAGAGAATTTGAGACAGCGGAATTAAAGCTGTTGACTGATGCTGTACAGTCAGCGCGCTTCATCACGGAGAAAAAATCAAGAGAGCTGATAAAAAAGCTGGAGAGCCTTACGGACAGGTATGAGGCCACAAAGCTTCAGAGGCAGGTCTTTGTAACAGGAAGATCAAAGGCTGCAAATGAAAATGTATATTACAATGTGGACCTGATATATGAGGCCATGGCAGCCGACAGAAAGATAAGCTTTCAGTATTTTTACATAAATGAGAAGAAAGAGAGGGTTCTAAGGAAGGACGGAAAAAAGTACGAGGTCAGTCCTTGGGGCCTTGTCTGGGACGATGAGAACTATTACCTTGTGGCCTATGACAGCGACTCGGGGATACTCAAGCATTACAGAGTGGACAAAATGCTCAAGACAGGCATAATGTCAAGGAGAAAAAGAGAGGGAGAGGACAGCTTTAAGAGCTTTGACATAGCTGAATACTCAAAGAAGGCTTTCGGAATGTTCGGAGGCATAGCTGAGAGGGTAAGCCTTGAATGTGACAACAGTCTTGCAGGAGTGATGATAGACAGATTCGGATCGGAGGTAAGTCTGAGACCTGCAAAGACCGAGGGAAGGTTCGTGGTAAGTTTTGACGCCTTTTTGAGTCCTCAGCTTTTGGGATGGATATTCGGGCTTGGCAAGGGAGTAAAGATAAAAGGGCCGAAAGCTCTGAAAAAAATGTTTAAAAAACAGATAGAAGAATTTTGTGATCAGATCAATAAAAAATGAGGACCGAAAGGCCCTCATTTTTCAGTTAAAACCTGTGCATTTATTCTTCCTTGGGAAGGGACATGTTAAGTATTATAGCCACAACAGTTGCGATAACCACAGGACTTTTTCCGAATACAGTCATTACCCAATCAGGGAAACCTGATAGGGACCCGGAGGCCTGAGATATTCCCATTCCAAGTGCGGCTGCCAGACCTACTATAGATGTGTCCCTGGCTGAGGGATTTTCAGACATGACAAGCTTGATCCCTGTCATTGCTATGGAAGCGAAGACGGAAACTGTAGCGCCTCCCAGTACAGCATAAGGAATAGTAGAGAGCAAAGCCGAGAATTTTGGAGAAAGCCCGGCAGCCAGTATGAGGGCTCCTGCAAGACCTAAAACACAGCGGTTTATTACCTTTGTAGAGGTAACTATGCCTACATTTTGACTGTATGTGGCTGTGGGCAAACCACCGAAAAAGGCGCTGAATATGTTTGCGACACCATAGCCTATTATAGCCCCTTTCAGCTCTTTGTCTGTAGGAACTCTGTCCATAGCCCCGACTGTGGTAGCTGAAAAGTCACCTATTGCCTGAATGGAGTTTACAGCAAAGAGAGTACCTATAGCCACACAGGAAGAGGGCTCAAATTCAATGCCGAAAAACAGTAGCCTGGGAGGTGCGAAAACAGCTGCCTCAGCTACCGCATCGAAGCTGATCATACCGAAAAAGAAAGACAGTATATACCCGCAAAACATGGCGATAAGTATACTTGAAAGCTTGATAAAACCTTTTGAAAAGTGATTTAAAATAATAACTGTAAATAAAGTGAAGCCTGAAATCAGCCAGTTTTGCCACGAACCGTAGCCTGCATTGCCGGTTCCTCCCGCCATATAGTTTATTGCTGTAGGATAAAGAGACAAGCCTATGGTAAAAACTACAGTTCCGGCTATTAAAGGAGGAAAAAACTTCCTTATTTTATCTATGAAAAGACCTACCGCCACGGCTATCAAGCCACCGACTATCTGTGCCCCCAATATAGCTGATATGCTGTAGGATTCGGCTATGGCCTGCATACTTAAAACATAGGAGAAGCTAACTCCGACTATTACAGGAAGCCCGGCTCCGATCTGCGTTCTTTTTGACAGCTTTACAGGAAAAAGCATAAGAAAGGTTGACAGGGCGGAAAATACCAGAGATGCCTGAATAAGTATGACCTTTTCATCAGCATCAAGTTCTGCAGAGTTGGAAACTATAATCGCAGGTGTCACACACCCCACGATCATGGCAACCACATGCTGCAGAGCAAGAGGAAGAGCTTGGGAAAGCTTTGGCATCCCATAGAAATCAAACACAGAAGCTCGAGTATCATTTTTCATTTTTTAAACCCCCATATGAAAATTTATGATCTACAGGCTTATTGTGGTTCCTGTGGCAGCTGTCAGCACGTCTCCGGCCTTTTTCAGAAGACCGATGAGAGCCGTCCTTCCACTTTTTGATGAAGCGAATTTGATCCCGGCCTTTACCTTGGGGAGCATTGATCCCGGAGCAAACTGACCCTCCTCACAGTATTTTTGTGCTTCCTCCGTGCTCATGTGGGACAAGTATTTGACATCAGGCTTTCCGAAATTTAGGGCAACCTTTTCGACTGCTGTGAGTATCATCAACATGTCCGCATCTATGCTTTCCGCAAGCAGCTCAGCAGCCAGATCCTTGTCGATAACCGCAGGAGCCCCTGCCAGATGATTATTTTCACATCTTATAACAGGTATTCCCCCGCCTCCGCAGCATATGACGAGATTGCCGTCGTTTATCATGGCCTTTATGGCATTTATCTCAACGATCTCCACGGGAGCAGGAGAGGCAACCACCCTCCTGTAGCCCCTGCCCGAGTCCTCCCTCATTTCCCATCCGTTCTCAAGGGCTTTTTTACAGGCCTCGTCATGGCTCATAAATACTCCTATGGGCTTCGTGGGATCCTTGAAGGCTGGATCATTTTTGTCAACTATTATCTGAGTGATCATGGTGCAGCTGTTATGAGGTGCCATACCCCTGTTCAGAAATTCTTCCCTCAGAGCGTTTTGGAGATCATATCCTATATAGGCCTGACTCATGGCAACACATACAGACAGAGGTGTAGGCTGTCTGTCAGCCTTTCCCGATGCATACTCCGTCATTGCATTGTTTATGACACCTACCTGAGGGCCGTTGCCGTGGACTATAGCCACCTCGTTACCTGCCTCAATAAGGTCAACTATGGCTTTGGCTGTGATCTTTACCGCCTTCATCTGCTCCGAGAGATTGTTTCCCAGGGCATTGCCTCCAAGGGCTACCACGATCCTTTTCTTTTTATCCATAAAATCACCCCTGTATATAAAAGGCGCCCTGAAAGTGCATATTGAACCTTCAGGACGCAAGTCTTCAGCTCATAAATATTTTACTATCCGAATATCCTTTTTCTGCCTCTTTCCTCAAGCTTTTTAAGTATGTCCTGAGGATCCTTGAATTTGGAAAGGAATATCATTGCAGCTATGACATAGGGCTTGAAGCTCGCCTCCTTATAGAGAGGATCTCTGTAGCGGTCAAATACAGAAGCCTCAACTTCTCCGTCTGTGCAGCTTACACCGTTTATGTCGGCGGGAAGGCAGTGAAGATACAGGGCCTTTCCGTTTTTGGTGGTCTTCATAAGCTCCTCAGTGCAGCACCAGTCTTTGTGGAGAGCATTTTGGGCGAGAAGCTCTTTTTCCAGCCTGTCTATACCGTCAAAATCACCTGCGGAGTACAGCTCTGTCCTTTTCTCCATTGCAGCGAAGGGAGCCCAAGATTTAGGGTAAACTATATCGGCATCACGGAAGGCCTCAGACATGGAGGAGGTCTTTATGAACTTTCCTCCAGACTCCTTTGCATTCTTCTTTGCAACCTCCTCGACTTCAGGCATTACATCGTATCCTTCAGGGTGAGCGAGAACGACCTCACATCCGAGGCGGGTGAAGAGGCCTATAACACCCTGAGGCACAGACAAGGGCTTTCCGTAGGAGGGAGAGTAGGCCCAGGTCATGGCAATCTTTTTGCCCTTGAGATTCTCAAAGCCGCCGAATTCATGGGCGCAGTGAAGGGCGTCGGCCATACACTGGGTAGGGTGATCTATGTCGCACTGAAGATTTACGAGGGTAGGCCTCTGCTCTAAAATACCGTCCTTAAATCCTGAATCTACTGAATCAGCCACCTCATGCATGTATTTATTTCCCTTTCCGATGTACATATCATCTCTTATACCTATGACATCAGCCATAAAAGAGACCATATTGGCTGTCTCTCTCACAGTCTCCCCATGAGCTATCTGAGATTTTTTCTCATCGAGATCCTGGGGCTTAAGACCGAGAAGGTTGCAGGCGGAGGCAAATGAAAAACGTGTGCGGGTGGAGTTGTCTCTGAATATGGATATTCCCAAACCTGAATCAAACACACGGGTGGAAATATTGTTTTCTCTGAGATATCTGAGGGCATCGGCTACAGTCCATGTTGCCATCAGCTCATCCCTTGTCTTCTCCCAAGTGAGAAAGAAATCATTCATGTACATATCTTTAAAATTCAAGCTGTCAAGTTCCTTGATATACTCGTTTAATTTCGACATTTTTTTCACCTCATAAAATTTAAATGATTTATTTTAAGATATTGTTCAGGTAGCATGTGGGAAGAGCAGCGTATACGGCTGCACAGGTCACAAGATCCTGCTTCCAGGTCTTCTCATTAGGCGCATGGGCCTGAGCCTCGGCTCCGGGTCCGAAGCCTATGCAGGGGATATTATTTCTTCCCATTATTGAAACTCCGTTCGTGGAGAAGGTCCACTTATCTGTGAGAGGGCGGGCCTTTCTCATGGCTTCAGTCTCCTCAGCGCCTATGCGCTCACTTCCGAAAAGGGCAGTATAGGCCTCCTCCACAGACTTTGTAACAGCATGATCCTCAGGTATTACCCAAGTGGGGAAGTAGCACTCTATGGGGTAGGTCAGTCCCTTGTATGAGGGGCGGGCATACTCGTACATGCTCACCTTTACATCATCACCGTATTTTTTAACCATTGGAAGCTCCCTTATTTCTTCAAGGCATGACTCCCAGGTCTCTCCGGCAGTCATCCTTCGATCCAGGGAGATGGAGCAGGAGTCCGCGACAGCGCAGCGGCTGGGGGAGGTGAAAAAGATCTGTGAGACAGTGACAGTTCCTCTGCCAAGGAAATTGGCCTCCTTCCACATGGGGTTGTACTTTTCGGACAACATTTTTACAAGGCCCTTTATCTCAGTTGAATCCTCAGCATCGTTTTCGTTGAGAGAGCGGACATTCTGAATAATATCGGCCATCTTATAGATAGCATTGTCACCTCTCTCAGGAGCGGAACCATGACAGGAGATACCCTTTACATCTATGCGTATCTCCATACGTCCTCTCTGCCCTCTGTATATACCTCCGTCCGTAGGCTCGGTGGAAACTACAAACTCAGGGCGTATACCGTCTTCATTTATAATGTATTGCCAGCAGAGTCCGTCACAATCCTCCTCCTGAACGGTTCCCACTACCATGACTCTGTACTTATCATTCAAAAGCCCCAGATCCTTCATGATCTTTGCTCCATATACAGAGGAGACAATACCTCCCAGCTGATCGGAGGTTCCTCTGCCTCCTATCTCAGTATCAGACTCAAAGCCCTCATAGGGGTCAAAGTTCCAGTTATCTCTGTTTCCTATGCCTACTGTATCTATATGGGCATCAAAGGCAATAAGCTTTTCGCCCTTACCCATAAACCCCATTATATTTCCCATGTCATCTGTCCTGACCTCATCAAAGCCAAGCCTTTTCATCTCATCCTCAATGACCTTTACATGCATCTTTTCATCACAGGATTCTCCGGGGTATTTGACTATATTCCTTAAAAATGCGGTCATATCTGCCTTATAATCCTCGGCCTTTTCTCTTATCTTGTTGAATTCTTCCTTTGTAAGCGCTGACATAATGTCCTCCTGAATATTTTTTATTTGTCCATACCGTACCAAACGATGTTCTTCCATCTCTCGGGATCCGTGTCTCCCTCTGTGGAAAACAGAAGTACCTTGGAATCCTTGTCAAGCTTCAATGCTTCCCTCAGCTCCTTATACTCG
>CALWLI010000035.1 GCA_944381485.1 uncultured Lachnospiraceae bacterium | reverse complement strand
GGGCCTGACGATTGGTTTCATTGTCATAGGAGAGCTCAGAGCCTGATACGGTGCTTCCACCTGCAGTCTGAGTCTGCACAGCTCCGTCCACTGTCTACGCTCCGTTTGCGTCCACTGTGTATCCGTCAGGCGTTGTAGTAGAGGCCAGCATATATCCGTTTTGGTCAAAGTAATAGCACTCTGCCGTTCCGTCTCCGTCTCCGTCGATCCACGCCCAGGTATTTGCGAGCCATGTTCCGTCCTCCCTGAGCCACCACCAGCCTGTATCATCCATTTGCCAGCCCATGGCAAGGCTCGTCATACCTGAGAAGGCGGCAAGAGCCGCAGCTAATATCTTCCCTTTTAAAGCTTTTCTTTTCATAAGTACAATACCTCCATTCAAATTCTTTTTACCACCGCCTGAAATTATAGTCAAGCATGTGATCCTTCCTTACACTTATGAAGATACAGTAAGTCGGAAAAAGGTTTTAAATTATCGAAAAGACCCGCATAAGCATAAGCTGCTTGCTGCGGGTCTGTAAGTTATCCTTTAATTTTCAGAGATTCTCCTTGTTTGAGTTTATGAATTCCTTGAGCTTCTCGTATCTCTCCTCTGCTGTCCGTATCCTCTTTGTTCTCGCCACAGGTCCTCTCTTCCAAAACTTTTTTTCACAATCAGAGCAGCAAAATATACTCCGTTTGTCCCTTCCGTCCCTGTCCTCTCCGGATACCACTATCTTTCCGCAGTATCTGCAGACAAATATCCTTATGGAAAGCTCGGAATTTTCATTATTTCTGTTCATTGCTCTTCCTTGCAACTACTACAAGTCTTGTGCTGTCCTTTGATGAGGCGCAGGTCTCAAGGGTGATCAGCTTGTCTCCGTACTCTGCAGTAACACCTGTGTCGTAGAGAGATAAGGCCTTCACATTCTGAACATAATAGTCAAACTGCTCCTTATTCATATCTCCTGTGTAGCGATACCACCAGAAAACATTTTCCGTTCCCTCTGCATACTCGGGAGCAAAGAAAACAGCCATCACATCATAGCTTCCGTTTTCATCAGTGAGAGTCTTGAAGTCTATGGTAGGATTATTCTTTAAAAATTCAGGATACCTGTAGTTCCAAATGTATCCGAACTGGGATACATCACGCATATTGTGGCCGTGGATAAGCACATTCATACTGTCCTTGTTGCAGTAAGGTCCCATAAAGGGAATACCCACCTCATCCTGCTTCTTGTCAAAGGTATGGTGCTGATAGTAATAAGGATCGTTAGGAGAAAGCATAACAGGGTATCCGAATTCTGTGCCAGGCAATGTTATCCATCCTGCCAGCTCACTGTTCTCGGCATAAAGCTCCGCAAGCTGAGGAATGATATTTCCTGTTTCTCCCTGAGTTTCAGGCAATGTAACCTTGTTTTGGCTGTCGTTTACAAATCCGGGGCCGAACTGCTCGTCTCCCATGACAGGAAGCTTATACCAGGGTGTGGGAGGTACATTTCCGGGTGTCACAGGCTTATCTTCAGGTGTTTCCGGCTTAGGGTCAGGAGTCACAGTGGTCACATTGTGGCCTCCGCCACCTCCACCGCCGCCGTTTCCATCGCCGCCTCCGCCACCACCGGAGGACTTATGATTTGTAAATTCGGCGCTCGCTGTTCCACCTTCAGGGATAGTTCCCGTATCTCCTGATTTGCTTACGATATAGCCTGAGTTTCCTGACTCTGTCACGGTATAGTCTATACCGGCTGGAAGACCTGACGCACTTTTGCTCTCGCCATGCTTTAAGGTGAACTCAGCTGTTCCGTCTTTAAAGTTCATATTGCCGAAAGCTCCGTTTACTGTCTTATCAGAGAGCTCTACCGTGAAGTTGAAATCCTTATTTTTATTACCGCTTCCTGTCACGGTCTTGGTCACCTTAAGTCCTCCTGTCTTTTCTGAGGGCTTGGGCTTATCCGGTTCCTTAATATTTGTAAAGAATACCTCCGCCGGTTTGCCTTCTGTGATCGTTCCCGTGTCATTATCCTTTCTTATATTGAATCCTTCAGCTTCCTCCTCAGTCACTGTGTATTCGACATTTATAGGGAGTCCTTCCGCTTTTGCGGTTTCACCGTCCTTTAAGCTTACCCCAGCTACACCGTCTGTAAAAGTCAAATCGCCATACTTGCCGTTTACTTTGTCATAATTCAGTGTAACGATGAATTTAAATTCTCTTTCCTTGTCAGCTTCATCTTCACTTTGGACTTCTTTTTTGATTATGAGATCTCCTGTGGTCCAAGTGTTGTAAAGAACAATATAAATATCAGCTGTAGGATTGAAAGTTGAAGAGCCTTTGTTTTCATATCTGAACTTATATCCCGGGATCTCCTCCTCAGTAATGTCTACTATCTTATAGCCTGCGGGGAAATAATTATCCCTATAAGCCCATCTATCTGTTTTTGTTATAGTTACATGTCTTTCATCAGTAACTTTTTCAACTTTTTTTCTTGTTTTGCTTCTTTTTGACTTTGACCTTGCCGAGCTTCTCGTGGAAGTAATATCCTCTTCCTCGTCTTCATCCTCATCCACAGTCTGTGTTTTCTCTTCTTCTTTTTCAATGGTGACTGTAAGGTTTATCTCCTCAGGGCGATTAGATGTATCGCCTCCTTCATTTTCCCAGACTTTCTCATAATAAGTAGATAATGGACCACCGCCACCATAAGTAGTCCTTAAAAGTTCATCCGCCAGTGTAGTTTCTTTAAACAACACCAAAAACACCGTACACAGCATCATAAATATGACGCCATAATAGGCTATCAGCTTTTTACTTTTTAAATTCATACTCCTTTTACTCCTCATTTCTTAATTCATATATAAAGGACTTGCGTCCGTTATTTTTTAAGGTTCTCATTTACTTTTTCAGCTATCTCTTCCATTTTTCCTTCAAGATACGGCCCCGGGCAGTCTGTATTGGGATTAAACATCTTATGTATAGTCAGGTTGCCCTCCGGATCCCCTGTATATACCAATTCTTCTATGCCGTTTCTCCTGCATATGTCCGTACATAACTCTATAAGAGCGGCATAGGATCTGTCGCTTACACTCCAATCTCCTCCCGTCTCCTCGTTAGCCACCTCGATGGTGACTGCCATGTTGTCGTTTTCGGCATTAGAGCTGGTCCAGGCCCTATTTTCCTCCTCCACATAGAGAGCCACTCTGCCGTTGATATCTATCCCATAATTTGACGAGGCATTCCTGTCTATCTTTCCGAAGGATTCACCCAGCTTTTCCAATGAAAGGTTTGCAGCCATATGGTGTATGGTTATTTTCTTTATCTCGGATTTTCTGGGGAAATCGGCGTTTGGACTCAGACGGACATAAGAGGTAAGAGGGCTGTTTCTTTTTATCACCTCCTTCATCTCAGGCTCTGTCAGTTCCCTGCCTATGTAGTCGGGAAGAGATATATGCTTTATGTAAACCCCTGCAGCTGAAGCTACGGACAAGAGGGAAAATAACGTTAATGTGACTACAGGAATAAGCCCCCTCAAGGTCTTTTTCCCGCTTCCTTGTACCTGCATTTTATTGATCACCTGACATATAGATTCCTTACTTAAAACACAAACTTAAATTCCAAAGAAACATCAGCCCGAATGCCCCGAAAAGGCCCTTTACGAAAGCATTTCCGAGAAGCCTTGTCTTTTTTTCATCCTTTGCCGAAGTCATTATCAAAAACGGAACTGTAGCCATGTAAAAAAAGCTTGTATCCATAAGGTTGTGGGTGACTGCCGCAGCAAATTCGCCTCTCTGCCCACAGTCCTCCTTTTTTTGAATATGGCGTATGGCCGCTATCACAAGCATTGAAAGAGCCGCCAATCCCAGCTCAACTCCCACATGGACAAATATGTTGTGGATATGCCATGTGTTAAAATACATGTCATCGTCATAGAGGTTCAGCATTCGCCATTGATAGGGTCCGATCCCAAGTGAGTTTGAAAACCTTATATAGCTAAGCCCGTTTCTTATCATGGCAATTCGCTCTGCAAAAGTCGCAAAGGCATTCGGTCTCAAAATAAGGACCAAAAGGGCTCCCAAAAATCCCAGGGCAAATATCGCAAGCTTTAAATATTTTTGATTTCTTAAAAACTCAGCCATAGCTTCTGCAGTGATAGCTGAAAACAATATATATATGCATATAGCTACACTAAGCAAAGGCCAATAGGTATAATTGGATGCGGCATAAAGCATTATTCCCGAGCCCAGGGCAAATATCATATCCGCGGACTGTGCCAAGAATTCCCCACAGCTCTTCCTTCCGTATATGCACATACTTATAAAGCCTACGCAGAGGGAGCCTAAAGCCCCTAAAGAAAGGGTCAGTGCAAGGGCCGCCAATATAATATGTTTGACTCCATAAAGGCAGGCTCTAAGGATACCCCCTCTCTGAAAAGTCTCCTCAAGGCAGCTCTGCGCCGAAAACCATCCGAGCACAAGCATGGCTCCCATGGCATTCGGGTTTCCCATGATGCCTGAAAGCCTGCCCATGCCTCCGTGAAATCCGGCTGCCGCAAACTGAAGTATTCCTATAAGCGCCATAGCTCCCACCCAAAATGAGCAGAGTATCCTCAGCTTAGTTCTTTCTTTGTTATTAAGATATGACATGAGAAGATAGATAACAGGAAATGTCAATTGAGTGGAAGCGTAGCCCTCCAAGGTGTTGCCATAGGTCATATAGCTTGAAGCGAAGCTTATGACATTGTAGAGTGTAAGTGGAATAAGTATCCAAATGTCAGTCCTTACCGGGCCCTGCATGATTCCCACCATGCAGAGAAGAAGCCCGGTAAAGGTCACTATAATAAAATTACCCGCTCCCAAAAATGTGAAGATAAAAAATGTAAGAAACAGAATTACTGCGACAAACCTGTTTTCAAATTCTCCCTGTCTGTCCATGCTGTCTGTTTTTGAAAGTGCTTTTTTCCTTTTCATACAAGGCCATTCCCGCCTTTGCACGATAATTCAGATTTTTCCGTTCAACTGTGTTAAGATAAATCCGGACCGGTTCAAAGAAGATTTCAGTTTGATTTTTCTGATATTATTGGAATTATTGATAGGATTTGAAGAAAAAGTTTATTAAACTCAGAAATCAGAAATGCACGATATATCCTACTCTATTGTTGCAATGAATACATTTTTTTGCCGTGGGCCCATCTTAAAAATGTATCCTGGGCGATGGAAAGCTCTCTTGCTGCCTGCCTTGAACTTATTTTTTTATTCTCCCAATCGTTTTTTAATTCCCAGAATTTTTCAGGGACAGGCTTTTCCGGCCTTCCGAACTTCACACCCCTGAGCTTTGCTGCAACTATCCCCTCCCTCTGTCTCTGTCTGATATTCTCCCTCTCTGTCTGAGCCACATAGGAGAGTATCTGCAGCACAAGATCCGCAATAAAAGTCCCTGTAAGGTCATTTCCGGATCTCCTTGTATCAAGAAGTGGCATATCCAACACCACGATATCCACAGCTTTTTCCTTTGTGATCCTCCGCCACTGCAATAATATCTCCTCAT
The DNA here is from genome assembly GCA_944381485.1 of uncultured Lachnospiraceae bacterium. Taxonomy (GTDB): domain Bacteria; phylum Bacillota; class Clostridia; order Lachnospirales; family Lachnospiraceae; genus Avilachnospira. The sequence continues at coordinate 7,985 of CALWLI010000035.1, read as the reverse complement.
AGTTTCTCCCCAATCTGTCTATGGACTTTATGACCAAAACATCTCCAGGCTTAATATCTCTCATCAGCTTCCTGTACTGCGGTCTGTTGAAGTCCTTTCCGCTTACCTTGTCCACATAGATATTCTTTTCGGAAACACGATATTCTCTCAATGCCAACACCTGCCTTGCCTCATTTTGCTCTTTTGTCGAAACCCTGACATAGCCGTAAATATTATGATCCATATTGACCTCCATCCCTATATTAAAAAAGGACACATTTACGAATTAACCCGCAATGTGTCCTTTTTATCTGTAATATCATATATCTGTTTTAATCAAAAATCAATGTGTGGAAGGGTCAAATGTAATCATATTCCTTGGCTTAGGCATTTATTTTCTATGGTTCATGCCTTTGTTATATATATCTGCATAGCCATTTTTTTATTTAAAAGGATTCTGTCAGAGCACCTGTCTCATCCGGAGTAAAAAGTTTAGGGGTAGTGAGCATACTTCCATCTTTTTGAAGATAATAAGTCTTACCCTCCAACAGGATAAATCCTCTCTGCATCACTCCTGACTCAGGGTCAAGATAATACCATTTTCCATCATCTATGAGCCATCCCTTTGACATTTGCCCTTCTTTATCATAATGCTTCCATACAGCAGTATCTGTTCCGGCCTTTCCGCTTTTCAGAACCCATCCTGTCTCCCCCTCAAGGTATATGGTAGAAGCAGAGGCCCCGGGAGGTATGCTTGCAGTCACTGCGGACCCTATCACAGCGCTTATAAGATCTCCCTCCCTGATTGCATCGTAATCTACGGCGGCGCCGCTGCTACGTTCTATAATCTTTTGATCTTCTGTGATATAAACGATGAAATCACCGGAGAAACCTCCCGGAAGCTGATTATCTATAGTCAAAGTTGTCTCGGTTTTTTCCTTTACCGGTCCTTTTATCTCAGTCTTCTGTACCGGGCCCACAGAAAATGCCATGGCTGTAAATGGAATAATGCTCATCAGCAAAACAGAGAGCATGCCTGCTGTCAGTTTTTTAAGTACCTTCATAGTTATTTTCCTCCTTCCGACTATTTTAATTCACCCACTTCAGGCTGTATGGAAATGGTGAGTATATCCTTCATCTTATGCATAGATACAGCCAGTCCGTCAGCTCTCCAGCAGCTATTAATGCTACCTCCTTCAGAGATTTCGGGGTCCTCTGTAGGTTCCGCTCCGATAAATTCAGTGACCCTATCCTTCCATTCCCCGATCTCTTCATCAGTTACGTCCCGTTCACCGTTTACTATCCAAACAGATACAGATTCCACTACCGACTCATCATCACAAGTGGTATAGACCCTATAGGTTTCATTGTCAGTCTCGACCGAATATATCCTTCCGATATAAAACTCCTTATCCTCTGACCAATTCTCCTTGCCGCCTCCAAACATCTCCGCTGTATCCTCGTCCTTCATACCTATTAATTCCGAAACATCGGAAAGTAAATCGGTAGCACTTTTTCCTTCACTTTTTGTCTCCGGATCTTTCACTTCTGATGTAATTGTTACTTCAGTCACCTCAGGCTTATTGCCACAACCGCTCAACAAAGCCGATATGATTCCTAAAAAAACCATATAAACGACCGTTTTTTTCATACTTATCCCTCCTTTTCCATATAGCACTATCAAGTATCTGTTATTTTGTCTTTATATATAAGACAAATTATCAGCTGAAAAAGTTTAAGATATTGATATATTTTTTCTGTTTTATGCGGCTCTGGCTTAACTGAATGAATTCATTTTTTCGGAGGAGAGCCTTTTCATGCTATTTATTGAACAGGTACAAACGATGATTGTCAGTATATCTGCCAAAGGCTGAGAAAGATATATGCCGTTTACGCCTAAAAACTTAGGTAGTATGAGTATGAAGGGAAGGTAGAACACACCCTGCCTTATTGTGGAAAGGAAAAGTCCATATTTTGAAGCACCTATAGTCTGGTAAGTGATAGTCATCATATAACACAGGCCAAAGGCGGGATACAGTATGACCTGAGATATAAGAAGATTCCTTCCGTATTCAACTATTACAGGGTTATTGTTAAATAGAAGTATCAAAGTCTCTGATAACAATATATAGATCACTGCCACACATATCGTTAATCCTATTGATCCCTTAAGTGCAAAACTTACAGACCTGTGAAATCTGTCACTATCCCTCGCTCCAAAAGAAAAGGCAGCCACCGGCTGATACCCCTGCATAAATCCCATGACTACATAGCATCCTATCAATACCAGTCTTTGCACAACTCCATAAGCCGCAATTATCTCATCAGAATGAGGAAGCCCTGCTGCTGCCACATTTGTAAGAGATCCTGCCAGAGAAAGGCATATCTGAATAACCGCAGTGGGTATACCTATTGCTGCCACTGTCTTGACAAGCTTTATACGGGGGCACAGATATTTAATCTTTATCTTGATCACTGATCTTTCGCCGGAATAAAACCATATAAGTATAAAAAATGTAGCAAACTGTGATATCGTAGTTGCCAGAGAGGCGCCCTCAACGCCCATTCCAAATCCTCTGTCGAACATAAATATCGGGTCAAGTACCACATTTAAAACTGCGCCTGTAATGACAGCTATAGAGGATATCTTTACCGAAGATTCCGCACGTGCCGCACAGTTCAAGCTTTGTGCAGGGAGATTTGCCAGTGCAGCCACAAACATCCAGAAAGCATAATCTTTTGCAAGGTCCAACGAAGAGTCTGAGGCTCCAAATATTCTCATAAGAGGCTCAATAAATATGATACCTCCAATACAAAGGACAAGACCTATAAGCAGAGATAAACATACTATGGTAGTGATCGTACGATTGGCAGTCTCATTATCACCGGCACCAAGCTGACGCCCTGCAAGAACACCTGCGCCTGCCGCAAATATATTTTCAATTGACACCATGATGAGAAGTAATGGAACTGTAACTCCCACGGCAGTTAATGCTATATCAGAGCCAAGCATACCTATATAGGCTGTATCTACAAGATTATATACTGCCTTTGCGAGGAGAGCCAAAGTAGCCGGCACAGCTAATTTCACGATAGTCCTCTCAGGTTTCATTGAGGCCGGCATGGGCGTGGAGCTATTCACATCATCCATTATCTCCGGTCCTTTCCACAACTCCGTAAAGAAGTATATTTAATATTCTGCGACAGTTATCTTCATAGGAGGTAAAAGAAGTCTCCTCCGACACATCATTATGATATCTGACACTGATAAGGTCCTGAAGTTGACAGAATATCCTGACTACTTCATCTACCGTTATATTCTTTCTGAGGGGCATTCCGGAGAGAAGTTGTTGAAGTATATGTATATTTAATTTATCCAGAGGAACTTTGCATTTTACAATCTCATTGCAGAGCTCTAAAGGCGGTGAGATAACAGCTTCACAAAATATTTGTCTGTAATCCGGATTTTTTTCAAAAAATTCTGCACGCAACAAAAAATATACATTGAGCTCCTCTTCGGTATTATCTGAGCCCGTAACCAAGTTTGACTCTATAAAACCGGCGAGCTTCTCAAAAGTCTCGCGGACACATGTAAGATAAAGGACAACTTTAGACGTAAAATAATGGTATATTATACCTTTGGATATGCCTTCATTGGCGCAAATCTCATTTAATGAGCTTCCATCATAGCCTTTTTCAGAAAACTCTTTGACAGCACTGTCGATGATCCTTCGTCTCATCATTTCAGTCTTCTCTTCACGTTTCATTTGATTCCCCTTTTCTTGTCGGATTTTATAGACCGATTGGTCTATTTTATATATATCACATATTGACCGTATGGTCAATATTATCTTTTTACTTTCATCTATCAGAAGCGCTCTCTTTTTTTAACCTTTCAGCATCAGCTAAATACATATAAAAAGAAGGATATATCCGAACCGAAGATCGTTAGAAACTGATCCTGGCGGAAATATCCTTCGTTCATATTGATGGTAACTTTAAAATATAAATAAATCTATTGTATTATGTATCCATATTCTTTGGCTATGGAAAGAAGCTCCTTGGCATCAGCGTTTTTTTCGCCGATTTTTATCAACGATTTTTATCGCCGTTTTTTTGAAATCAAGCTGCAGCTTTATTCGTTCAGGTTCAAAGCTTTCGACTATCTTCGGCTCGCAAAACCCCTGCCCTTTCCACACAGAGAAAATGCCTGGGATCCCGCTTCCGGAACGTTCGCCTATGTCTATAAGATTAAAAAACTTAAGTGTCACGGCATTTCGGGGATTTGATATCCCCCCGCTTCTTGCCGCATCTATCTCTATTCTGAAATTTCCCGGATTAGAAAAGCTTATCTTATCTCTTTCTTTGACGATGACAACTCCCTGCCTTCCGTAATAATCGGCGTTTACAAACCGGTTTGCCAAAGCCTCTCTCAAAGCCTTATGAACAGGAGTATCGTCCACTCTTTTTATGCCTGCCATGTTAAAAGGCACTTTTATGTGTTGAGCCGGTCTGTTACAGACTTTAAAGTAAAAGCCCTATACCATTCGGTACAGAGCCTTGCTATTCGATTTATATTTTATTTTTCTAAAATATATGAAAGAGTGATCCCAATTACATTTCTTCGGGCTTTCCCCACTCCCTGAGTCCCGCATCAAGAAACTTATCCTTGTCTATGAATTTTGCACGGCGCTTAAGGAACCATATTGAGGCAAGGAGATAGAACACTGCACCTGATATAAGGTTTATGCCATAATTTAAGTGGAGGCCGAAGAGTCCACATACAACAATTATCGCAACAAGGATGGGCAAAAGCGGAAACAGAGGTGCTGTAAACACCCTCTTTACCTTGCCCACAGGATACATCTTTCTGAATCTGTAAAGCATAAGGCAGGTCAAAAGATATATCATAAGGGCCGAAAATATCGAGAATGTGACCACCTGGTCAAGGAGTCCTGTCATAGCAAAGGCAAGGGCTATGGGAAGGAGGAAAATTATCGCCCTGTAATTTGATTTGTATTTGGGGTGCTCCTTTGCAAAAAGGTCAGGAAGCATCTTATCCCTTGACAGCGCTGCCCATGCATGGCTTGAGTCGTTTATGCAGCCGTTTGCGCTGGCAAGGCATGAAAGTATTGTCCCTATGAACAATGCAACAAATACATAGAGCTTTCCTGTGGCAAGAGCAGCCTCGTATAAAGGATAGACCGAATCTCCGAGCTCGTCCGCAGGGATAAGTCCCGAGCATACAAACCATGTCACAGTTCCGCTTATGAGAAGGGTTGCAAGCCCCGCTATAGCTCCAAAGGGTATAGCTCTGTGCTGACTTCTGCATTCATCAGCAGCCATGGCTGTTCCCTCTATTCCAAGACAGAACCAGCAGGAATATCCGATAGCTGCCATGAGTCCGAGCTTTCCGTAGGGAAGTCCGTTCGTAAGCTCCTTAAGCCTTATAAGCGTAGTCTGCGGATCCCAAAAGCTTGTGGCAAAAAGAAGTATCATTATACATATAAAGGCTACCGCGGTTATAAAAAAATTCAGAGTCAAGGTTGCCTCGGCGCCACGGTAATTTATGAATGCCAGCAAAAGCAGCGTCAATATTGTAAAAGGAAGCACCCGGACTCCCGGGAGCACCGAATTTAAAAGCTGGCCTACTACTATTACATCTCCCGCCGCAAGCATCGTATACTCAAAGACCTGCATAAGTCCTACATTAAATGCGGCAAGCGGCCCGAGAAAATACTTTGCCATAGTATACTGTCCTCCGGACTCCGGCATTACAGCACTCATCTCGGATACCATCATGACCTGTCCCGCATACATGCAGCCCATGACCCAAAGGCCTATCAGAGAGGCAAGAGAACCGCCCTGCTTTATTCCCAGATTCCATCCCATGAAATCTCCCACAAGGACTATTCCCACACCTAGAGCCCATACATGTACAGGACCGAGGACTTTCTTGCTGCCACTGTTGTTATTACTTTTACTGTTATTTTCTGCCATCTTCAGAAACCTCCTTCTTTGCCTCGGAGGTCTCGTCATTTTTCGCATCTTTTTCGGCAAAATATTTTTCGGTCTTTATCATATCTCCCAGTAAAAGCGCTCCCATTACTATGCAAAGGATCCATGCCGCCGCATTAATGATTGTTACCATCATTTTTCCTCCTCTTCGGAAGTCTTATTTCCCTTAAAATATCCGGATATAATATCTCTTAGCATCCCTATGCTGACCTTGAGCATAAAGATCAAATATACTGCAATGGATATTATCACGCCTGCCAATACAAGTATATTTATGGTGTAGCCTGTAAACTCCTCGCTGCCTCCGGAGCGTGTAAGGAGCATAGTTGTCAGCAGTATGGCAAAGCACAATACCAAGACGAACATAACATCCACAGCCGTCATGAGCATATCCTTTAAGCTGCGTTTTTTCATTATTTGATCTCCTCCTTTTGCTTTTTCATAAGCTCTTTACCTATGAGTTCACCCTCATAAACCTGTTTTCTGAATTTATGAAGATAAGCTATCACCCAAGCTATAGTGCAAGTCATTACAACTACAGCAAAGGCAAAGGCCGCGATAAGTACAGTCGCCGCTCCGTCGTCGATTGTGATATTTAATACCCGGGTAAATACAAAGGTGCTGATTCCGAGAAACACAGCAAGGAATACAAGAAGCACCGCGGTGTCAGATTTCAGCATTGAGGCTATACGCCTGTCTTCATTTTCAATTTTCACTGCTCTCACTCCCATTCTTTAAATATAAATAAAGATATTCCAATCAGCGAATATTTGTCAATAATTTAAAGTAATCACGATTACTTTAATTTTTATTTATGTTATTTTCTGATAATTTCAATTACTTTGTATATCCTCAGGTAATAAAAAGACCGCAAAGACATTACTGTCTCTACGGTCTCCATATACACCGGTTTACTGTAATCCAACCGGGTCAATATAATTTAAGTATTGCTTATTTAAGCCTGATTTTTATGCGATTTTCGCATTAACCCTGCATCTGCTTTGCAACTTCGTCTGCAAAGTTCTCGTTCTTCTTCTCAAGGCCCTCGCCTGTCTCGAAACGAACGAACTTCTTTATAACGATCTTTGCATTGTTTGCCTTTGCAACGCTGTCCACGTATGCGCTTACGGACTGCTTTCCGTCCTCAGCCTTTACGTAAACCTGGTCCATAAGGCAGATCTCCTTGAGCTCCTTGTTGATACGTCCCTCGATCATTCCCTTTATAACCTTCTCAGGCTTCTGAGACTCCTTGGGATCGTTCTGTATCTGAGCCATAAGGATGGATCTCTCGTGCTCAAGGTACTCAGCGCTTACCTCGTCTCTGTTTGTGAACATGGGCTTAAGAGCTGCAGCCTGCATAGCCACGTTTCTTCCCATCTCCTTGATGTCATCGTTTACAACATCAGTCTCAACGTCTACAAGAACACCGATCTTTCCGCCTGCATGAATGTAGGAAGCTACGAATCCGTTCTCCTCTGTAACCTTCTCGTATCTTCTGATCTTCATGTTCTCGCCGATAACAGCGATCTGTGAGGAAAGGGCCTCAGCAACTGTAAGGCTCTCGTCCTTTGTCCACTTCTCAGCCATGAATGCATCCATGTCTGCTGCGTTGGAGTTGAGGGCCTGTGCTGCAACATCCTTAACATAGGTTCTGAACTTCTCGTTCTTTGCAACGAAGTCTGTCTCTGAGTTTACCTCAACTACTACTGCTGTCTTTCCGTCCGCAGTAACCTCTGTGTCAACCATTCCCTCGGCTGCTATACGGCCTGCCTTCTTTGCAGCGCCTGCAAGGCCCTTCTCGCGAAGGAACTCTACAGCCTTATCCATATCGCCGTCTGTAGCTGCAAGAGCCTTCTTGCAGTCCATCATTCCGGCGCCTGTCATCTCTCTAAGGTCTTTTACCATTGCTGCTGTAACTGCTGCCATGATTATGCCTCCTCTTCTGATGCCTCAGCCTCGTCAGCCTGAACATCCTCTGCAACCGCCTC
>CALWLI010000034.1 GCA_944381485.1 uncultured Lachnospiraceae bacterium | reverse complement strand
GTGCTGTCCTTTTTCCGACAGCGTGTGTTATACTATCACACTTTTTATCCGCTGTCAACAGCTTTTTTCCTCTTTTTTTCATCCTCTCGGATGAAACGCAGAAGGAGGGATTTGAACCCTCGCGCCGGTTACCCGACCTACACCCTTAGCAGGGGCGCCTCTTCAGCCTCTTGAGTACTTCTGCAGTTACCCTCGCCAAATTGAGTGCAAATTAGATTATAGTTAAACAGGCTTCTATTGTCAATGTTTTTTTTAAGTTTTTTTCAGGTTTTTTTTACCTTTTTTTTACACTACTATATGTGCTTATTATATAGAAAGGACACCACAAAATATGTGTGTGATGTCCTTTTTTTCTACTACTCTACAGTCACTGATTTTGCCAGGTTTCTGGGCTTGTCAACGTTTAGTCCCTTACCGTCAGCTGTGTAATATGCTATCAATTGAAGCAGTACTGCCACGGCAAAACCTGTGAATCTGTCATCCATCTCAGGTATCTTCACACAGATATCATATATATCTTCTGAGAGAGTTTCGTCATCTCTGCATATGAGTATGACGAAGGCTCCCCTTGCCTTTACCTCTCTGACATTTGATATGGTCTTTAAAAATATATTTTTCTGTGTTGCTATGGCTACTACAGGAGTATCCTTTTCTATGAGAGCTATGGTACCGTGCTTTAATTCTCCGGCAGCCATGGCCTCCGCATGTATGTATGATATCTCTTTGAGCTTTAACGCGCCCTCCATGGAGAAGGCATAGTCAAGCCCTCTTCCTATATAGAAGGCATCCCTCGACTTTGCCATCCTCTCTGAAATATGCTTGCATTCAGGGATGTATTTTAACATCTCCTCTACAGTCTTTCCTACATTTCCTATGGAGGCTGTGAATTCCTCAGCCTCTTTCTCAGAGATACATCCTCTCACTTCTCCCATCTTTGCGGCAATGAGATAAAGAGCCGCCAGCTGAACTGTGTAGGCCTTTGTTGAGGCTACTGATATCTCAGGGCCTGCATGGGTATATAAGACATAGTCCGACTCTCTGGCAATGGTCGATGCCTTCACATTTACTATGGACAGGGTAACTGCCTTCTTCGACGCGGCAAGCTTCATGGCCTCAAGAGTATCTACAGTCTCCCCGGACTGGGAGATAACTATGCAGAGAGTCTTTTCATCTGTTATTACGTCGCTGTATCTGTACTCTGAGGCTATATAGACGTTTACCGGGATCTTGAGCATGGGCTCCAATATGCTTTTTCCTACAGTTCCCGCATAGCTTGCTGTTCCGCAGGCTATTATGCTTATCCTCTCACAGTTTTTGAATATGCTGTCAGGTATTCCGTCCCCTGAAAAATCTGTCTTTCCGTTTACTATCCTGGGCCTTATGGTCCTCTCCAGGGCTTCAGGCTGCTCGTTTATCTCCTTTATCATAAAATGGGGGTAGCCTGATTTCTGTGCGGCCTCCATATCCCAGTCAACTGTGAGATATTCAGGCTCGGTTTCCTTCCCTTCAAGTGTTCTCAGCACTATGCCATCTTTGGTAAGCTCGGCTATCACTTTTTCAGGAAGTACAAAATATTTTTTCGAATACTTAAGAAGAGCCGTGACATCAGATGCTATGAGAGAACCCTTTTCACAGCTTGCAGCCACAAGCGGACTCACATTCCTTATGCTGAATATTTTTCCCTTTATATCAGAGAACATTATGCAGAAGGAATAAGAACCCTTGATCACTCCCACCGCCTTCTTTATGCTCTCAAGGGGATCTCCTGTCTTCTCATAATAATAATTTATTATGTGGGCAGCCACCTCTGTATCTGTCTCAGATATCATTTTGTCTCTGAGCTCATAGCTGTTTATAAGCTCCTGATAGTTTTCAATTATACCGTTATGTATAAGAACAGTCTTTCCCACATAATGGGGATGAGCGTTTATGTCTGTAACCCCGCCGTGGGTGGCCCACCTTGTGTGACCCATTCCGCAGAAGGAGCTTACCATATTTTTGTCCACAGCCTTCTCAAGCTCGGAAACAGGACCGGTCTCCTTCATAATATATGGCTCGTCGCTGTCCTCTCTTATAAGAGCAATACCTGCGCTGTCGTAGCCTCTGTACTCCAGCTCCTTAAGTCCCTCCATAACAACCTTCTCAGCATCAATGTTTCCTGTAAAACCTATTATTCCACACATATTTCCTCCTTTTTGCGCACAAAGAGAACATGCTCCGAAAGGCGCATAAAAAATATTATTGAGCACATGGAATAATTCGGGAATTTTCCGGAGAACTCCGAGAAAGCCGGCCATAAGGTATTTGTTCTGCGGTCACCCGCATATTTGCCCTTATGTGACGCCGCCGGCACGGCGATGGGACATCCGCCGAATTTTCGATAATCCCATACCTCGTCGCCCTTATAGAAATAAGGTACATGGCGCTAACACATATATCTTTTCATATGGTTTTAAAAAAAATTATCCGTGTGCATTTTTATGAATAATATCATAGTGCACACGGATACGTCAATTTTTATCTGCTTTTTAATGATTCTTAATTGTCCGAATCATACTCGCCGTCATCATTTTCCTCGGAATTTTCAGAATCGTAATCCTCTTCATCTTCCTCGGATTCCTGCCTTACCTTTGTTATGACAGCCACCTTCTCATTTTTATCAACATCCACATTCATAAGCTTTACGCCGGATGTGTTTCTGCCTATAACACTTATATCAGAGGTCTTTATCCTTATGATTATGCCCTCATTTGTTATAAGCATTATATCATTATCTTCATCTGTAAGCTTTGCACCTACAAGATTTCCTGTCTTATCGGTGATCTTGTAGCAGAGCACTCCCTTTCCTCCTCGGTTCTGAGGCTTAAACTCGGAGAAATAAGTCCTCTTTCCCATTCCGTTCTCGGAAACAAGAAGCAGGAACTCTCCCTGATTTTCAACCTGCATTCCTATGATCTCATCATCCTTCTTTCCGAATTTCATTCCGATGACTCCCATAGATACCCTTCCCGTGTTTCTCACATCGGTCTCATGGAATCTTATAGCCATACCGAATTTGGTCACAAGGATCACATCCTGAGTATTGTCAGTGAATTTGACCTCTATAAGCTCGTCATCATCTCTCAGTACTATAGCCTGAAGTCCGTTCTTTCTGACGTTTTCATACTCACTGAGGGAGGTCTTTTTGACCATTCCCTTTTTCGTCGCCATAAGGAGATACTTGTCCTTGTCATAATCCTTTATTGGTATTATGGCTGTTATCTTCTCATCCGGCATAAGCTGCAGGAGATTAACAATGGCCGTTCCCCTGGCAGTCCTTCCGGCCTCCGGTATCTCGTAAGCTTTGAGTCTGTATACCTTTCCCTTGTTGGTAAAGAACATAAGGTAATGATGGTTTGTAGTCATGAGCAGATCCTCAATGTAGTCATCATTTATGGTCTGCATTCCCTTTATGCCCTTGCCTCCCCTGTTCTGGGCCTTGAAGTTGTCTGTCTCCATCCTCTTGATATAGCCCAGTCCTGTCATGGCAATTACAGTATCATCGTCGGGAATGAGATCTTCCATGTCTATCTCACCCTCATAAAATCCTATTTTGGTCCTTCTGTCATCTCCGTATTTGTCGGATATGGCCTTTATCTCATCCTTTATGACACCCAAAAGTATTTTTTTGTCCCCGAGTATGCTCTTATAGTAAGCTATCTTTTCCTCCAGATCCTTGTACTCCGACTCTATCTTATGTCTTTCAAGTCCTGTAAGGGCCCTCAGTCTCATGTCTACTATAGCCTGAGCCTGATTATCGGAGAATCCGAAAGCCTCGATGAGTCTTGTTTTCGCCTCATCTCCGTCATCTGAGTTTCTTATTATCTTTATTATCTCGTCAATGTGCTCGAGAGCCTTTAAAAGTCCCTCAAGTATATGAGCCCTCTCCTCACATTTATTAAGATCATACTGAGTGCGTCTTGTTACTACCTCTACCTGATGTTTCAGGTATTCCTCAAGCACCTGCTTTAAATTAAGTACCTTGGGCTGCCCGTTTACTATACAGAGCATTATTACACCGAAGGTCTCCTGAAGCTGGGTATGCTTGTAGAGCTGATTCAATATGACCTGAGGATTTGCATCTCTTCTCAGCTCTATCTTTATCTTGGAATCGGAATTCTTTCCCACTGTATCGTTTATGGCTGTTATTCCGTCTATCTTTTTATCCTTGACAAGATCAGCTATGTTTTCTATCACTCTTGATCTGAATACCTGGTAGGGGAGCTCTCTTACAACTATGACACTCTTTCCGTTTTGCATAGTTTCTATATCGCATACAGCCCTCATCTTTATCTTTCCTCTTCCGGTCCTGTATGCCTCCTCTATGCCCTTTCTTCCAAGTATGGTTGCCCCTGTGGGAAAATCAGGTCCCTTTACTATGGACAAAAGCTCCTCTGTATCCGTATCTCTGTCTTCATTTATCCTGTTGTCTATTATCTTTATTGCAGCATTTATGACCTCCCTCAGATTGTGGGGAGGTATGTTTGTGGCCATTCCTACAGCTATACCTGTCGTGCCGTTGACCAAAAGGTTGGGAAATTTTGCAGGCAGTATTACAGGCTCATCATAGCCCTTCTCATTAGAAAAGTTGGGGACTATATCAACGGTATTTTTGTTTATACCGTCCAGCATCTCCATGGCTATCTTGCTGAGTTTTGCCTCGGTATAACGCATTGCCGCAGGTGAGTCTCCATCCTCAGATCCGAAATTTCCCTGCTTTTCTATAAGCGGATATCTGGTATTCCAGGGCTGTCCAAGATTTACTAGGGCTCCGTAAATAGAGGAGTCTCCGTGGGGATGATAATGTCCCATAGTCTCTCCGACTATGGTAGCGCATTTTTTTGTCTTTTTATCGGGAGTGGCACCCATAGTCTGAGCGGCATATAAAATACGCCTCTGAACCGGCTTCAGACCGTCCCTGACATCAGGAAGAGCCCTGGATACTATTACAGACATAGCATAGTCTATGTATGAGCTCTCCATAGTGCCTTTTAAGTCCACATCTTTAACTTTGTCAAAAACATTAGGTTCCATTATATTTTCCTTTCACCGGGACACAAGTTATTAAATATCCAGATTCTGGACATACTTTGCATTTTCCTCTATAAATTCTCTTCTGGGCTCGACCTGATCACCCATAAGTGTAGTGAAGGTGAGATCAAGCTCGGAGAGGGCATCATCATTCATATTCACTCTTAAGAGAGTTCTTGTTTCGGGATCCATAGTGGTCTCGGAAAGCTCCTGATCCTCCATCTCTCCCAGTCCCTTGAATCTCTGCACATCCGCATCCTTGCCCACTTTTAAGAGAAGATTATCTCTCTCCGCATCATTGTAAGCATAGTAAAGCTTCTTGTTTTTCCTTATGTAGTAGAGAGGCGGCTGGGCCAGATATACATGTCCCTGCTTTATGAGCTCAGGCATAAATCTGTAGAGGAAGGTGAGCATAAGTGTTGAGATATGGGCTCCGTCCACATCCGCATCAGTCATGATTATTATCTTATTGTATCTCAGCTTTGATATGTCAAAATCCTCGTGTATGCCGGTGCCGAAGGCGGTTATCATTCCCTGTATCTCTTTGTTTGCATAGATCTTGTCAAGCCTTGCCTTCTCCACATTCAGTACCTTACCCCTCAAGGGAAGTACGGCCTGAAATCTTGAATCTCTGCAGTTTTTGGCAGGTCCTAAAGCGGAGTCTCCCTCAACTATGAATATCTCACACTTTGTCGGATCCTTCTCTGAGCAGTCCGCCAGCTTTCCCGGAAGGCCTGCTCCCTCAAGTACGGATTTTCTCCTTGTGAGGTCTCTGGCCTTTCTGGCCGCAGCTCTCGCCCTCTGGGCAAGTATGGATTTCTCACACATTATCTTCGCCACCTGAGGATTCTGCTCAAGGAAATATGTGAGCTGCTCGCTTACTACCTGATTTACGGCAATATTAGCCTCCGAGGTACCCAGCTTCATCTTAGTTTGTCCCTCAAACTGAGGATCTGAGATCTTGACTGAAATTATAGCTGTAAGTCCCTCTCTTATATCTTCACCTGAAAGATTTGACTCATTGTCCTTTAAGAGCTTGTTGCTTCTCGCATAGTCATTAAAGGTCTTTGTGAGAGCGTTCTTAAATCCTGTGAGGTGAGTACCTCCCTCAGGAGTATTTATGTTATTTACAAAGGTATATATATTTTCTGTATATGCATCCGTATGCTGCATAGCCACTTCAACGAATATATCCTGCTTTGTTCCCTCACAGTATATTACATTCGGATAGAGAGGAGATGCCGCTCTGTTTAAATAGGTGACAAATTCCTTTATTCCCCCCTCATAGTGGAATACTCTGTCGTGCTTTTCCTCTCTGTTATCTATTAAATGTATCTTGAGTCCCTTTGTAAGGAAGGCTGTCTCTCTTAGTCTTGTCTTTATGACTCTGTAGTCAAATACAGTCTCCTCAAATATCTGAGCATCAGGCTTAAAGCTTATCCTTGTTCCGTGCTTTTCCGAAGGACAGCTTCCCTCTATCCTCAGGGGATACATTACATTTCCCCTCTCATATCTCTGCTTGTAGATATTTCCGTTTTTGTATACCTCCACCTCAAGCCACTCTGAAAGGGCGTTTACTACGGAAGCACCGACTCCGTGGAGACCTCCTGATACCTTGTAGCCTCCGTTTCCGAATTTTCCCCCTGCGTGAAGTATGGTAAATACTACCTCTACAGCGGGCTTTCCTGCCTTCTTCTGTATATCAACAGGTATTCCTCTTCCGTCATCCTCAACTGTAATTGAATTGTCCTCATTGATATATACGGTTATATTGTGGCAGAATCCTGCCAAAGCCTCATCTACACCGTTATCCACTATCTCATATACCATATGATGAAGGCCTGTAAGTGATGTGGACCCTATATACATTCCGGGTCTTTTTCTCACCGCCTCAAGACCTTCAAGTATCTGGATCTGGGAGGCATCATAGTCATTTTCATTATGTCCGTTATTAACTTCAAAATTCTTTTCTGTAGACATTATTCTCTCCTCTTATTACTTTTCCGGAATCTACATAGAATATTTCATCTATATGGAAATTATTATTTATAAATTCATCTGTACCTGTGCTGCTTATGAGTGTCTGCACATCCATTATTCCCTTAAGGAGAAATCTCTGCCTGTCGGAATCAAGCTCTGAAAGTACGTCATCCAAAAGCAGTACAGGGCTGTCCTTTGTTATCTCTTTCACCAGCTCTATCTCGGCAAGCTTAAGGGACAAGGCTGCTGTCCTCTGCTGGCCCTGGGAACCGAAATGTCTTATGTCGGTGCCGTTTATGACAAACTTTATGTCATCCCTGTGAGGACCGCAAAGACTTATGTGCTGTCTTATATCTGAAGCCCTTCCTCTCCTGAGCTGACTCATAAATTCATCTGAAGACACATTTTTTTCGTAAAATATCTCAAGCCTTTCCCTGTCGCCTGTAAGAAGAGCGTGCTTTTTTCTCACCGTCTCGTTCAATCTCTCTATAAAGCTCTCTCTGGTATCTATGATATGTCTGCCGAATTCGCAGAGCTGCTCGTCATAGACGTCAAGCATCACAGAATAATTATTTATGTCAGGATCCTTTAAAAGCTTGTTTCTCTGGTTGAGTATGCTGTTGTAGGATATAAGATCATGCACATAGATCCTGTTCAGCTGACAGAGCTCCATGTCCGTAAATCTTCTTCTCTCTGAAGGTCCGTTTTTTATTATAGACAGATCCTCAGGCGAGAAAAAAATTATATTTATTATGCCGAAGAGCTCGGAAGCTCTCTTAATTGGCACACCGTTTAAAGCTATCCCCTTAGACTTGTTTTTTTTAATATGCATGTCTATCCTCTGAGGGATATCTCTCCTTGAAAAATTTATTTTTATGTGTGCCTCTTCAGCCCCAAATCTTATAGTTTCACGGTCTCTTGAGGATCTGTGGGACTTTGAGGTGCCTGCCATATATACAGCCTCTAAGAGATTGGTCTTTCCCTGAGCATTTTTTCCGTAAAATACATTTATGCCCTTATTAAATTTCAGGCTGAGACTCTCGTAGTTTCTGAAATCTTTAAGTTCTATGCTTTCAATGTACATGGCGTACTTTAATATCAATAAACTGCAGGATTAAAATTCACAGGCAGGATAAGATAGATATATTTTCCCTCTTCGTCCTTTATAAAGCAGGGTGCCTTGGGATTTGTCATATAGAGAGTTATCTCCTCATCATCTATAACTCTCAGTGCGTCTAAAAGGAATCTGGGATTGAAGCCTATCATTATATCCTTTCCCTGCTTCTTTACGCCTATCTCATCATCCATACTTCCAAGTATGGAGTTGAGCTTAAGGCTCATTACAGAATCCCCTATATTTATAATGAGAGGCTTTTTATCGTTCTCTCTTACCAAGATGGTGGATCTCTCTATACAATCAAGAAATTCCTTCTTGTTTATGACGGTCTTCGTCTCATAATCTGAGGAAAGCATCTGATCTATCTTGAAATAATCTCCATCGATAAGTCTTGATACCATAAGAGTATCGTCAAATTTAAAGAGCACATGATTTTTGGAGAAATATATTATTACCTCCTTGTCATTGTCCCCTGAGATGATCTTGCTTATCTCGTTAAGTGTCTTTCCGGGGATTATGACCTTCATTTTTCCATAGTCTTCCTTGAGCTCTGTATTCCTTATGGATATTCTGTGTCCGTCCAGGGAAACCACCTTGAGCATTCCTTCATTTACCTCAAAAAGCTCTCCTGTCATCATCTTGTTTGAATCATTGGGAGAGATTGAGAAAATAGTCTGTCTTATGACTTCCTTCAAAGTATATTGTGACAGGGATATATAGTTCTCCTTGTCCGTGTCAGGCAGTGAAGGGAACTGATCAGGATCCTTATACTGTATCCTGAAGGTGGAATTTTCACATACTATGGTTATAAGGCTGCTGTCATTGCCTGTTACGGATATTATGGAATCATCATCCTGAGATATCTTTCTTATAATATCTGAAAAGAGCTTTGCATCTACGGCAGCTCTTCCTCCCTCTTCCACGACGCAGTTGCTGACTTTTGTCTCTATCCCCAGCTCCATATCATTGGCAGTGAGATAAACTCCTCTATCAGAGGCATCTATCAATATACATTCAAGTATGGGCATTGTGGTCCTTGAGGATACAGCTTTTAATGCTATATTTACTGAATTGAGAAGATCACTTCTCTTAAAATTTAATTTCATGTTGATAACTCCTTATTTTAAGTTTCTGATAATTTTGTCAGTATTAAGATTATTATTACAGAAGTATAAGTAGTAGGGGCTGTGAAAATGTTAATATCAGCTTTTTACGGCTTAAATAAAAGCTTTTGATATGTTAAAAAAAATGATTTTTTGTTCACATTATCTGTTGTTAAGCTCAGGTTTATTTACAGCTGAAAAGAATCAAAAAAAATATTTTATTATATTCACATTGAGCCTACATACTTATCCACAGCGATAACCACAATCAGGCCGGAGATATTTTCTTCTTTATTATATCTATCTGGGTCCTAAGCTGTTCATTGGTCTTAAGCTCGTCGCTTATCTTGTTTATACCGTTTATTATGGTGGCGTGGTCCCTTCCTCCCAGACACTTTCCTATCTGTTGAAGTGGAGCGGAAGTCATTTCGCGGCACAGATACATCGCTATCTGTCTCGGATATACTATTTCCTTATTCCTCTTGGGGGAGGCCATGTCCAAAAGAGTTATGTTGTAGTGCTCGGCAACCATGGATATTATAAGCTCGGGAGTAACAGCCTTTTGTGCGTTTGTTCCTATATAATCCTCAAGTATCTCCCTTGCCATATTTGAGTCTATGCTTATATGTTCAAGTCTGGATTTGGCAACTATCTTGGTGAGAGCACCCTCCAGCTCACGTATGTTTGACTTTATGTTAGTGGCTATAAATTTAATTACTTCATTATCTATATTATAGCCTTCCATATCCTCCTTTTTTCTCAGTATGGCCATTCTTGTCTCAAAGTTTGGAGGCTGTATGTCCACAGTCAGTCCCCACTCGAATCTGGATCTCAATCTCTCCTCAAGATTGTCTATGGCCTTCGGAGGCTTGTCTGATGAAAGGATGATCTGCTTCTTATTCTCATAGAGAGAATTAAATGTGTGGAAGAACTCTTCCTGAGTGCTTTCCTTTCCGACTATAAACTGTATGTCGTCTATGAGAAGCACATCGATATTTCTGTATTTTGCTCTGAAATCAGCTGTTGTGAAATCTCCGCTTCTGTTTCTTATGGACTCAATATAGTCGTTTGTGAAGGTTTCCGATGTAACATAGAGTATCCTTGAATTAGGATTATTTTTCAAAATAAAATGAGCTATTGAGTGCATAAGGTGAGTTTTGCCGAGGCCGACTCCTCCATGTATATAAAGAGGATTGTATACCTCTCCCGGGGTCTCAGCCACAGCGAGAGCCGCAGCATGGGCGAGATTATTATTAGGGCCCACAACAAAGGAATCGAAGGTATATTTGGGATTCAGGTTAGCCTTGCTCAAAAGATGTGGATCCACCTTCTTTGAGGTATCTCTTATGAGGCTTTCCTTATTTTCCTCCTCACCTTCAACTGTGAAATTCAGCTGATAATGTGTTCCTGTTATCTCTTCTACAGCTACTGTCAGCATTTTTTCATATTTTTTGACAATATATTTGAGAGTAACTTCATCAGGTACAGATATAGTCACGGTATCCTTGCTGCAGTTTATGACCTTTATGGGTTCAAACCAGGTATTGTAGGATACAGGCGACATGTCAAATTCGTCTCTTACATAAGCCAGTATGCTGTTCCATTTTTCTTTCACTAAATTAGCCATAGATGAGTTTCTTCCTTAATTAAATATAAATGTAGACTATCTCTATTATTTTATACTAATTCAGCCTCGGATACAAGAGAAAAGGGAAAAATGAGAATTAATATATGTTGATATGTATGATATTTATCAACAAAATTATTAAAGATACAGGTGGAAAAGCTAAGGATAACTTTCAGGTTATCCACATGTTTTTAACAATTTGTGGATTATTTTTATGCTTTTATCTTTATAATTGTTTTGAAAATAAAAAATCAAAGTAAGTAAAATGTTAAAATAATTGATTTTAAGGCAGTTATCCACAAATATTACTTGTTAAAACATTAAAGTGTGAATATATGTTGATTTTGAGGATAAATAAAAAATCACTTATCCACATTTATAATTTTCAGCTTATTCATTTTATATTTTATTGTGTTGACAGAATGGGTGATTTATCTATATAATATATCAGATGTTTAAGACTGTCTATTTTTGATTAAGAATAGGAGGTGATAAGTCATGAAAATGACCTTTCAGCCTAAGAAGAGACAAAGAGCTAAGGTTCATGGCTTCAGAGCTAGAATGAGCAGCGCAGGCGGAAGAAAAGTGCTTGCTGCAAGAAGAGCTAAGGGAAGAGCAAAATTATCAGCTTAATTCAGCATAAAAGAACCGTATGTAAATGCGGTTCTTCTTTTCTTTTATGAAAAAGGAATTAAGACCCTATGAAGAGATTTCCTTCAATAAAAAAAAATACTGATTTTGTGACTGTTTACAAAAAGGGAAGATCTTTTCCTGACAGACTGATGGTGATGTACATATATGAAAATGAAATGGGATTTAATCGTATAGGCATATCCGTCAGCAAAAAGGTAGGAAACAGCGTGGTTAGGCATGGAATATGCAGAAAAATCAGGGAAATATTTCGTTTAAACAATATTAATATGAAGACAGGCTATGACATCGTAACAGTTATTCGTCCGGTGGCAAAAGATGCGGACTACAAAAAGTTAGAGGACGCATATTGTCGTCTTGCAGAGCGTCATAACATTATCATTAAAGCTGATGATAGATTTTAAGGAATCGAAGTGAATCTTATGGTAGCTGAACTTTTCATAAAGCTTATAAGAGTTTATCAGAAATATCTGTCACCTCTTAAAATAAGAACTCACTGTATATACACGCCTACCTGTTCTCAATACGCCATTGAGGCAATAAAAAAGTACGGCGCGTTTAAAGGAAGTTTGCTGGCAATTTGGAGGATATTGAGATGTAATCCCTTTGCCAAAGGCGGTTATGACCCTGTACCTTGATGAGGAGGTTATTGTTTTGACAGCTTTATTTTTGACTAAGACAGGCGGAATTTTAGGACCTATAGCTGAGATCATGGGCGTTATAATGGATGCCCTTTTCAAATTTACCCAGAACTTCGGAGTGGTAAATATAGGTCTTTGCATTATTTTGTTCACACTTGTAACAAGGATACTTATGTTTCCTCTGTCTTACAGGCAGGCCAGATCTCAGAAGCTTATGAGCATAGTTCAGCCTGAGGTAATGGCCATTCAGAAAAAGTATTCAGGGAAGACTGATCAGCAGTCCATGATGATGCAGAATGCTGAGATCAAGGCTGTTTATGATAAGTATGGAACAAGCATGACAGGAGGATGTCTCCAGCTTGTTATCCAGATGCCCATAATACTTGCTCTCTATCAGGTAATACTCAATATACCTGCCTATGTTCCCTCGGTTAAGCAGTATTTTACAAATATAGTAGGAGCTATAGGCGGAGAGGGAAGTATTTCAGCCGTAAAAAGTTTTATAGAGGCCAACGGCCTTGAGAATCTTGTAAATCAGGCGAGAATAAGCGGAGGAGTTTCAGGAATAGCCACCTCCGACCATATAATAGATTTTCTCTACAGATTAAATCCGGCTCAGTGGGATCTGTTTACTGAAAACTTTAATCTTGCAGGAAATGCTGTAGTAGCTGACAGCATAAACAATATTATAAATATGAACAATTTCTTCGGTATAAACCTGGCAACAGCTCCCGGAGCAGGTGGACTGGCTAATCCCAACATTGCCTGGTTAATACCGATATTAGCGGGTCTTTCACAGTGGTTTTCCACAAAGCTCATGCAGTCTCAACAGAATAACAGCCTGCAGGGTGATGAGAATCCCATGGCAAACACTATGAAGACCATGAATATAATGTTTCCTTTGATGTCGGTTTGGTTCTGCTTTACCTTTGCTTCAGGTATCGGTGTATACTGGATAGCCAGCTCATTTATAATGGGTATTCAGCAGTATCTCCTCAATGCTCATTTCAGCAAGATGGATATAGATGCCATGATAAAGCAGAATATAGAGAAGAATAATGCAAAGAGGGCTAAGAAGGGTCTCCCTCCTATAAATGAAAAGACTGCTGAAAACCAATATAAAAAGCTTCAGCAGAAGGAGCAGAGGGATGAAGAGAGAAGACAGGCGGCTCTCGAAAAGACTAAGGAGAGAGTAGAGGAATCAAATAAGTACTATAATACAGGCTCTATCTCAGAGAGAGCAAAGATGGTACAGAGATATAATGAAAAACATAATAAGTAGATGGGGGTGGAATAATGGAACCGATTAAAGTATCCGCTAAGACTTTGGATGATGCCATAACAAAAGCATGTATAGAGCTTGGAACTGCCTCTGATAATATAGAATACGACATACTTGAAACAGGTTCATCAGGAATTTTGGGTATAGGAGCAAGACCTTATGTTATAAGCGTAAGGATAAAGGAGGAGCCCAAGAAGTCTGTTGAAGATGTGGCCTTTGAATTTTTATCTTCTGTATTTGAGGGTATGAAAGCCGATGTCAGCATTGAAATAAAGTACGATGAAAATGAGAGAGAGCTGGATATAGACCTTTCAGGAGAGGATATGGGAGTACTCATAGGAAAGAGAGGACAAACACTTGATTCTCTTCAGTATCTCACAAGCCAGGTAGTTAACAAAACTCAGGATTCATATGTCAGGGTAAAGCTTGACACTGAAAACTACAGGGAGAGAAGGAAGGTAACTCTTGAGAATCTGGCAAAGAATATTGCCTACAAGGTAAAAAGAACGAAAAAGCCCTTTGCCCTTGAGCCCATGAATCCCTATGAGAGAAGGATAATCCACTCTGTGCTTCAAAATGACAATTCTGTAGCCACCAGATCCGAGGGTGAGGAACCCTACAGACATGTGGTAATATATTTTAAGAAAAAATAATATTAGAGAAAACACTCCTTAAAACTGATATTTCAGCTTCAGGAGTGTTTTTTATTTGTATAAAAATCCGTTTTCGGGAATATTTTATATTTCTGAAAATTAAAGACCATTTTTCCTATATTAAAATAAGAAATTTGTCATTAAAACATCATTTTTTTTAAATCTCATCCGGTATAATTAAAGGATAACTATATGAGGAGGAGTTTGCCTGTGAAGAAGATTTTAAGGTTAAGTTTTTTGACTTTGTTTTTTTCTTTTTTATTTAATATAATATGCTTTGCCGCCTGGATGGAGGATGATAAGGGATTTTGGTGGAAAAACGATGACGGAAGCTTTCCTGCAGGTGAGTGGCAGTGGATAGACGGTAACAATGACGGGATAGCCGAGTGCTATTATTTTGATGATTCAGGATATATGCTCTCAGATACAGTTACTCCTGACTCTTACAGAGTGGACAGCTCAGGTGCCTGGGTCTCAGACGGAGAGGTTCAGACTATAAAAGTATCTGATTTTGTGAATAAAGACGAGTCCTACAGCATAGCGGAGTTGAAATTTGTCCCCGCAGGAGATTTTTCAGGTGCAGCTGTAATGCCTCAGTCTGACGGAAGCATTTCCATATCCTCAACCAAGCTTTCAAATGAAGCGGTGATAATGACTATGGATCTTGATTCCGATGAGGAGCTGAGAAATAAAATCGAGGCTGCGGAGGCTCTGGGAGTTGATTTTAACTCTCCCGAGCTGCAGTCTGAGTTTAATGATATTTTTACAGCCACCTTCAGTTCTGAGTTCGGTACTCCCGAGACTGTAAGTGACAAGGAATTTAACACCGGAAGCTGGAGAGTGCTCCACTATGGAGAGGATTATTATCTGAAAAACGGAATGTATGTGGATATACTTGTAAGATTTTACAATAAGACCATGTACGGGATAATACTTGGAGGAGAGGATCCTGTAAATGTGGAGGCCTTCATGAATGAATGTATTTTTCAGAGCTGATCCGGTATAATATGGAAAAACATTGAAAAGAATCGATTATGGAAAAGATTGCAAAAAAGAGAGAACATATAACAGAATATGCGGATGTGGTAGTAGTAGGAGCAGGACACGCGGGATGTGAGGCTGCACTTGCATGCGGAAGACTGGGCTTTAAAACTGTGGTCTTTACTGTCAGTGTGGACTCAATTGCCCTCATGCCCTGTAATCCCAATATAGGAGGGTCATCAAAGGGTCATCTTGTATGTGAGCTTGACGCTTTAGGCGGCGAGATGGGAAAGTGCATCGACAGGACCTTTATCCAGTCAAAAATGCTGAATAAGTCCAAGGGTCCTGCAGTTCACAGCTTAAGAGCTCAGGCAGATAAGCAGGATTATATTGCCGAGATGAGAAAAACTCTTGAAAACACAGAGAATATCCGCATAAAACAGGCGGAGATAACAGAGCTCATAACCGAAAAGAGAGAGGACGGATCCCGTATAATAAGGGGAGTGAGGACCGGCTCCGGTGCGGAATATATGGCAAGCAAGGTAATACTGTGTACAGGAGTATATCTGAAGGCGAGATGTATATACGGAGAGGTAAGCGAATATACCGGCCCTAACGGATTGAGGGCGGCTAATTTTCTTACTCAATCTCTCATAGAAAATGATATTTCAGTCAGAAGATTTAAGACCGGAACTCCTGCCAGAGTAGACGGAAGGACCATAGATTACGATGAGATGGAGGAGCAAAAAGGGGATGAGTTTATCAGACCCTTCTCCTTTACAAATGAGCCCGAGGATGTAATGAGAGATCAGGCTTCCTGCTGGCTTACCTAT
This sequence comes from uncultured Lachnospiraceae bacterium, assembly GCA_944381485.1. Taxonomy (GTDB): domain Bacteria; phylum Bacillota; class Clostridia; order Lachnospirales; family Lachnospiraceae; genus Avilachnospira. Next base: position 29,539 of record CALWLI010000034.1, on the reverse strand, counting down.
ACTAATGAGAGGACCCATGAGATCATAAGGGAAAATATAGACAGATCTCCTCTTTTTTCAGGTGAGATAGTGGGAACAGGTCCCAGATACTGTCCCTCCATAGAGGACAAGGTGGTTAAATTTCCGGACAAGGAGAGACATCAGATATTTGTGGAGCCTGAGGGCTATTATACAAACGAGATGTATTTGAGCGGAATGAGCTCCTCTCTTCCCGAGGATGTGCAGCTTCAGATGGTAAGGACCATGCCCGGATTTTCTCATGCGGAGATAGTAAGGCATGCCTATGCCATTGAGTACGATTGTATAGATGCCACTCAGCTCAAAAATTCCCTGGAATTTAAAAATATAGAGGGGCTTTATGCCGCGGGACAGATAAACGGATCATCAGGATATGAGGAGGCCGCGGTTCAGGGACTGATGGCGGGAATAAATGCCTCCCTCTCTCTTAAAGGCAGGGAAGCTCTTGTCATAGACAGATCAGAGGGCTATATAGGTGTACTAATAGATGACCTGGTGACAAAGGAGACTCAGGAGCCCTACAGAATGATGACTTCAAGAGCTGAGTACAGACTGCTTTTAAGGCAGGACAATGCGGATCTGAGACTCACTGAAAAGGGGCATGAGGTGGGACTCATAGACGATGAGAGATATTCTCAGCTCCTCCTTAAAAAGAAGCTCATTGAGGAAGAGATAAGGAGACTGGAAAATACTGTTGCAGGATGCAATGAGAGGATAAACTCCTTCCTTATAAAGTCAGGATCCGCCCCCTTAAAGGAGGGCTCCGGAGTGAGCTATACTGAACTCATAAAGAGGCCGGAGCTTAACTATGAGCTCATTGGGGAGATAGATGATGAGAGAAAAGAACTCCCCTGGAGAGTCAGGGAGCAGGTAAATATAGAGATAAAATATAAGGGCTATATAGAGAGACAGAGACAGCAGGTTGAGCATTTTAAAAAGCTGGAGAGAAAAAAGATACCTTCAGACATAGTTTATGAGGAGCTTAAGGGACTAAGGATAGAGGCTGTACAGAAGCTTTCAAGGATACGCCCTGAAAATATAGGGCAGGCGGGAAGGATCTCAGGTGTATCTCCTGCAGATATTTCTGTTTTGCTGGTCCATCTTGAGCAGATGAAAAAGAACAGACATACGGTTTGAGGATGTTATGAATAATAATTTCAAAGATAAGGTATTGTCTGCGGCTGATGCGCTTAATATCAGTCTGACAGAGGAAAAGCTTGAAAAGCTCTATAAATATTACTCCATGGTGACAGAAAAGAACAAGGTGATGAACCTGACCGCAGTCACCGATGAGGATGAATTTATAATAAAGCATATAGCCGACAGCATGGCCATAGTAAAAGCCGGAAACAGGATCGATAAGATACTTTCATCGGAGAATTCAAAGGTGATAGATGTAGGTACAGGGGCAGGAATGCCGGGAATAATAGTAAAGATACTTTATCCCAAGACCCATATGGTACTTTTTGATTCTCTGAAAAAGAGGCTGGACTTCTTGGATGAGGTCATAGGAGAGCTTTCTCTGGAGAATACAGAGACTCTCCACGGCAGGGCAGAGGATATAGGGAGAGACAAGAGATACAGGGAGAGCTTTGACCTGGTGATTTCAAGGGCTGTGGCAAACATGTCCACACTTTCTGAATACTGTATACCTCTTCTCAAAAAGGGAGCAGTATTTCTTCCCTTTAAATCAGGAGACATAGACGATGAGCTTAAAGAAGGAGCTGCAGCTATAGAGTTATTGGGCGGGGTCAATAGGGAGGTAATACGCTTTGACCTTCCGGGAACTGACATAAGGAGATCTCTGATAATAATAGAAAAAAATAAAAATACACCTTCGAAATATCCGAGAAAAGCGGGAACGCCTTCCAAGGAGCCACTGAGATTTAAGGGAGGAAAATAATGAGAGAGACTATAGCGGCGATCGCTACAGGTTTGACTGAATCGGGGATAGGAATAGTCAGAATTTCCGGAAGTGAAAGCTACGAGATCATCTCAAGGATCTTTCGTACGAAGTCGGGAAAGAATATTGATCTCGGAGAGAGCCACAGGGTTCACTATGGCTTTATTCACAATGTTTCACGTGAAACATCCGGCGAAAAGGAAGATGAGATAATTGACGAGGTCCTGGTAATAAATATGAAGGCACCACGATCATATACCGGGGAGGACACCATAGAAATAGACTGCCACGGTGGTGTCCTGATGATGAAAAAGATATATGAGGCTGTACTTGAGGCGGGGGCAAGACCTGCTGAGCCGGGAGAATTTACCAAGAGAGCCTTTTTGAACGGCAGGATAGATCTCAGCCAGGCTGAGGCCGTTATCGACATAATAAACGCAAAAAACAACAGAGCACTGAAGGCATCTGTCAGTCAGCTCAAGGGAAACATATCAGAGAAGATAAGATCCTTCAGGAATCTTCTCTTGGAGGATACGGCATATATCGAGGCGGCACTGGACGATCCGGAGCACATAAGTCTTGAAGGCTTTTCTGAGAAATTAGATGCTGATACAGATAAGATCCTTGAAGCTACGAAAAAGCTTATAGATTCATCAGAAAACGGAAAGCTCATAAGAGAGGGAATAGATACCGTTATTTTGGGAAAGCCCAATGCGGGAAAGTCCTCTCTTCTCAATGTCCTCATAGGCGAGGAGAGAGCTATAGTGACAGACATAGCAGGAACCACCAGAGATACTCTGGAGGCGGGATTTAATCTTTCAGGCATCACCTTAAATATTACGGACACTGCAGGAATAAGAGATACTGAAGATAAGGTGGAAAAGATCGGGATAGAGAGGGCACTTAAGGCTGCCTCGGAGGCGGACCTGATAATTTATGTAGCTGATTCCAGCGTGGACCTGGATGAGTCGGACATAAGGATAATAGACTTTATAAATGCCAACGATAAGAAAACCATAGTACTTCTCAATAAAAGCGACCTTGAGCCTAAGATAGACGAGAACAAGCTTTCATCAATGCTGAAAAGAGACGCGGTAATACTGCCCCTGTCGGCAAAATTGGCTGTGGGAATAGAAAGACTTGAGAAGACCATAGTAGACATGTTCTACTCAGGGGATATCAATTATAATGATGAGATATTCCTGACCTCCGAGAGGCAGAAAGCGGCTCTTATAAACGCTTTAAATGCCCTAAAAAATGTGAGGTCTTCTCTTGAGGCGGGAATGAGTGAGGATTTCTTCACCATCGATCTCATGCAGGCATACGAAGAATTCGGCTACGTAATTGGCGAAGAGGTAGGGGAGGATCTTGTAGATGAGATCTTCAGCAAATTCTGCATGGGAAAATAATCAAATTTAATATTCAGTTATGAGTGCATATGTGCTATTATTGATAGCGTTCTAAAATTTTGATAAAATGTTTCACGTGAAACATTTAAAAGGTAAGGATTGATATATGGGGCGAGTAATTGCAATAACTAATCAAAAAGGCGGTGTCGGTAAAACGACTACTGCCATTAATTTGTCCGCGGCTTTGGCCGAGGCAGGCCAGAGGGTGCTTCTCATAGATTTTGACCCTCAGGGGAACACCAGCAGTGGTTTGGGAGTTTCCCCGGAGGAGGGAAAGACCATATATGATCTGATCTGTGGCAACGCGGGCTTTGAGGACTGCCTTCTGCAGGATACAGTGGAGAATCTGGACCTTATACCTGCGGATATGAATCTTGCCGGGGCAGAGGTGGAATTCCAGGAGCTGGAGGACATGGAGAAAAAGCTCAAGGAGGCAATAGATCAAAAAAAATCGGATTATGACTATATACTTATCGACTGCCCTCCTTCTCTGAGCGTTCTCACAATAAATGCGCTGACAGCCGCAAACACGGCAATAATACCTATACAGTGTGAATACTATGCTCTTGAAGGACTGAATCAGGTGCTTAAGACCATATACCTGGTGAGAAGGAAGCTCAACCCCGAACTGAAGGTGGAAGGCGTACTTTTTACCATGTATGACTCCAGGACAAACCTGTCGGAGCAGGTGGTGGAGACTGTGAGGGAAAACCTGCGGGAGAGCATATATGAAACTGTCATTCCGAGGAATGTGAAGCTTGCCGAGGCTCCAAGCCACGGCAGACCCATCAATATATATGATACAAGATCATCCGGTGCCGAGAGCTACAGGCTTTTAGCTGCAGAGATAATGAGTAAGGAATCTGTATACTAGACCGGATCAGGAGGAAGATATGAGCAAAAGAGCTTTGGGAAAGGGACTGGGAGCTATCTTCGGTGAAGATGTGGGCAAAGTCCTTCCGGAAAAAAGACAGTCCGCCAAAGAAGAGAATTCAACAAAAAAGGAAGAATATGTAAAGCTTTCATTTGATGAGAACAAAGGTGAGAGCCCGGATACAAAATATGAGGACAGGGCCTCAGAGGGACTTGTCAGCATAGTAAGACTTTCCATGGTGGAGCCGAACCGCAAGCAGCCGAGAAAGAATTTTGACGAGGAAGCCTTAAACGAGCTCGCCTCCTCAATGAAGAAATACGGAGTGCTTCAGCCTCTTATCGTAAAGAAAAAGGACGATTATTATGAGATCATTGCCGGCGAGAGAAGATGGAGAGCGGCAAAGCTTGCAGGCCTCAAAGAACTTCCTGTGGTCATAAAAGAGATAGAGGATGTGGAGGCTGCAGAAATAGCTCTCATAGAAAACATACAGAGAGAAGATCTCAGCCCTGTAGAGGAGGCAAAGGCCTACAAGAGATTGACGGAAGAGTTCGGCCTTACTCAGGAGGAGCTTGCGGAGAGAGTTTCAAAGAGCAGATCCGCCATAACCAACAGCATGAGGCTTTTGAACCTGGACGAGAGAGTACTTGCTCTTTTGGAGGAGGGAAAGCTGACAGGCGGACATGCAAGGACACTTATACCTGTAGCGGACCGGGATGAGCAGTACAGACTGGCTCTCTATATAGTGGAAAATGAACTCAGCGTCAGGGAGACAGAGAAGCTTTTAAAGAGGGAAACAGGAGACAGAAAGAAAGAAAAAGCGAAAAAACCTCAGAGTGACATAAAATTATATCTGGACAACATAGCGGAGAAGCTTACAGAGGAGTTGGGAACAAAGGTAAAGATAGTTCAGGGATCCGGAGAGAGGGGAAAGATAAATATAGAATATTATTCCTCAGAGGATCTTGAGAGGATAACAGATATATTAAGGAGAAGATAATGGTTAGTTTCAGTGTAAATCCGGTTATTATACTAAGCTCTGTATTAAGCCTCGTCAGCATTGCCATAGCTGTTTTCTCAATCATAAAATACAAAGAGCTTTATCATCACTACGACATGTTTATGAGAGGAAGAGATGCGGAGACTCTCGAGGACTTCATATACAATGAAAAGGAAGAGATAATGGCCCTTCAGGATGAAGACAGAAACAACAAGGAGGCCATAAGGCTCATGAACAGAAGTCTGAGGGCATCCTTCCAGAAGAAGGGAATAGTCCACTACGACGCTTTTTCGGGAATGGGAGGAAAGATGTCCTTTGCCATGGCTCTTCTGGACTACACAAATACCGGCTTTGTGATCAACTGCATGCATTCAAGGGAAGGGTGCTTTCTCTATGTCAAGGAAGTGGACGCAGGGACTACGGATACTCCCCTCGGAACCGAGGAAAAGGAAGCCTTGGAGCGGGCTCTGGGATATATTGAAGAGTAATGGCAAATATTAAGAAGCAAAGAAAAAACAGAATAAGAAAGACTGTATTTTTGGTGGCTGTATTTGTCGTCGCCCTGGCAGTTTACTTTGTCTGGACTTCCATGAATGCGGAGAAGGAGCACACTGTATACACCTCTATAGAGGAGCCCACACTTCCTGTGGTCTACGCAGGCATGGAGGGGGGCTTTGAGAACAGACTCTACGGCTATCTTCAGGATATGGGAAACAGCGCTGCTGATGACAGCCTCACAGTGCTTCCGGAGGACAGGGTCCTTTCCCTGAGGATAAATGAGTATGACAATATGGTGGCAAAGATATCCTATGAGATAAGGAGCCTTGATCTCAGCCACTTCATAGAGAATACGGAGACAGACGCTGAGGATATAAGGAGTGAGAACGGATTTCTGTATGTGGATCTTCCCATACAAAACCTCATAGAAAAGGACAGCCAATATCTCCTTAGCATACACCTGGACATCGGTGAGAAGATAGTCAACTACTACACAAGGATAATATGGACAGACAGCGCTCTTCCCTATGAGATGCTGGCCTTTGCCGATAATTTTACAAAGCTTACCTTCGACTATGAAAAGGCTGCGGGAGAGCTTGTCACCTATCTGGAGACATCCCAGTCGGCAAAAAATGATGATCTGGGCTATGTAAACATAAATTCAAATTTCTCACAGCTGACCTGGGGACAGACAGGGATGAGTCTTACAACAGACACGGATGTCCTTCTGAAGGAGTACCAAGGCGTAATGGGGGTCGTGGAGGTCAGATATATGACAGAGAGAAACGACAGCCAGGGAAATGTTGAGAGATATCAGGTGAAGGACAGCTTTACCATGAGAGTGGGGGCTGAGAGGATATACCTTCTCAACTATGAGAGGGAGACCTCACAGATATTTGAGGGAAGCAGAAGGCTCTTTGCAGGAAAAAGGATAATGCTGGGCATAAGTGCTCCCGACATGCTTCAGACGGTGAGAAGTGATGACGGAAGGCATGTGGCCTTTAAAACCGACAGAGAGCTGTGGAGCTATGACGAGGAAAAGAAGAGAGCAGTAAATATCTTCTCATTCAGAAGCGGCGTCGATGACGGTGTAAGAGCCAACAACGACAGACATGATATAAAGATACTCTCCGTATCTGACAGCGGGGATGTGGATTTTGTGGTTTACGGCTACATGAACAGGGGAAGACATGAGGGATATAACGGCATAGCCTACTATCAGTACAGCAGTGCCACCGATACCATTACAGAGGTATTCTTCATGCCCCTTAAAAAGACCTTTGAGCACATTAAAAATGAGCTTGAAAAGCTGTGCGTAAAGAACGACAATGATATGCTCTACCTCTTCCAGAACGACTCGGTCATCGCCGTGGAGCTGAAATCCGGAGAGATGATGGATATAGCCTCCGGGCTTACGGACGTGAGTTTTGCCGCAAGTGATGACCAGATGAAGATAGCCTGGCAGGACAGCCCTGACGGATACTCAAGGAAGCTGCAGCTTATGGATCTTTACACAGGTGAGACGGAAGCCGTAGAAGCTTCGGAGGGAGAGTACCTGAGACTTCAGGGCTTTATGGACAGGGATGTAATAATAGGCTTTTGCAGAGAGTCTGACGTAAGGACCATAAACGGGGTTGAGAGAGGAATACCCATGTACAAGCTCTCCATAAGGGAAAGCGGCTCTAACGAGCTGAAGAGCTACGAGAAAGAGAATGTATATATAGAAAATGTCAGGACAGATGAGAGCAGGATACACCTTGATAAGCTTTCAAAAACCGAAGAGAGCAGCTATAGCTATGACGGAGAGGATACTATAGTATATAAGGAAGGGGAAAACCTCAACAACCGGGCCGGAGCCGATTCAACCGTCTCCGAGACAAAAAAGAAGGAGTATTTTATATCCCTCACAGAGGAGATAAAAAATACAAGGAGCATAGAGATAAGCGTCCCGAGAAAGATATCCTATGAGAACTCCTCCAATATAGAGCTTCCCCTGTCGGATGAGACGGGCATTATGAGCTTCTACGCATATGTAAACGGCAGACTTGTGGGAGAGAGCAACGATTTCATGAGAGCTCTGGATATGTGCTATGACGATATAGGCTATGTTCTTGCGGACAATATGACTGCAGTATATAACAGAGCGGCCAAGTCCGGCAGTCACAGCATAAAGGATCCCCTTAACCTTGCAGAGGAGGTCTTGAGGCACTACGATGAATTTACGGACAGCACGGTTTACGATGACGGTATCATAATGCTGGACGGCCTGGGCATGAATCTTAATCAGATACTGTATTATGTATACGAAGACATGCCGGTAATATTGAGAACAGACGGAAGCGGAGGCTGCAGGCTAATAACAGGATATGATGAGTTCAACAATATAAGGATTTTAGATCCTGAGACAGGCGGGGAAGAGCTTCTCGGTGAGGCGGAGGCCACAGCCTTTTTTGAGGCCTTTGACAGTGATTTCATATGCCCGGTTCGGCAGGTGAAATAGCAATATAGGCCATTTTGATTTACAAATCGAAAAATTGTGTTATAATTATCCTACATATAAAATAAAAAGCATCTGTTTAACGGATGCTTTTTTACTGAAGAGGTATATATGGAACAGTATATTATAAAGGGCGGCAAGCCGCTTTCAGGTGAAGTCAATATAAGCGGAGCCAAAAATGCGGCTTTAGGTATATTGGCTGCTGCCGTAATGACAGATGAGGATGTAACTATAGAAAATCTTCCTGATGTCAGAGATATTAATGTATTGCTTGAGGCTATATCTGAGATAGGGGCTTATGTCAAGAGGATAGACAGACATACTGTCCTTATAAACGGAGGAAACATAAGAGAGGTTTCCGTAGACGATGATTATATCAGAAAGATAAGGGCTTCATACTATTTTATAGGAGCTCTTCTGGGCAAATACAGGAAGGCTCAGGTGCCCCTTCCCGGAGGCTGCAATATAGGATCCCGTCCCATAGACCAGCACATAAAGGGCTTCAGGGCGCTGGGCGCAAAGGTCACCATAGAGAGGGGCGCTGTCATAGCCGAGGCGGACAGGCTCAGCTCGGCACACATATACTTTGATGTGGTATCAGTTGGGGCGACCATAAATGTAATGATGGCCGCAGCTCTCTCAGAGGGAAGGACCATACTGGAGAACGCTGCCAAGGAGCCTCATATAGTAGATGTGGCCAACTTCCTCAACAGTATGGGAGCAAACATAAAGGGTGCGGGAACCGACACCATACGAATCACAGGAGTCAAGAAGCTCCACGGCACCGAGTATTCTATAATACCTGATCAGATAGAGGCCGGGACCTTCATGTGCATGGCTGCGGCCACAAGGGGAAATGTACTTATAAAGAACGTCATCCCCAAGCACCTTGAATCCATATCTGCAAAGCTCATAGAGATGGGAAATGAAGTCATAGAGTATGACGAGGCCGTAAGAGTTATAGGAGCCGAGCACCAGAGACACACAGACATAAAGACTCTCCCCTATCCCGGATTCCCTACGGATATGCAGCCCCAGATGGCAGTTAGTCTTGCTCTCTGCGAGGGCAGCAGCATGGTGACAGAGAGCATATTTGAGAACAGATTCAAATATGTGGATGAGCTTGCCAGAATGGGAGGAAGCATAAAGGTAGAGGGAAATGTAGCCGTGATAGACGGGATAAAGGGCTTTACCGGAGCTGCAGTAAATGCGCCTGACCTGAGAGCGGGAGCCGCTCTTGTAATAGCAGGGCTCTGTGCCGATGGATTTACAGAGATAGATGAGATCGGATACATACAGAGAGGCTATGAGTGCTTTGAGGAGAAGATCAGAGGAATAGGCGGAATAATAGAGAAGGTTGACTCTGAGAAGGATCTCAAAAAGTTCAAGCTCAAAGTAAGCTGATAATATATAGTATATAAATAAGAAGTAATTTAACCGTTAATGAGACATAAGAACGAAAATATGCTCTCATTGACGGTTATTTTTATGTAAAAAAGAGAATATTTAATATTAGGGCCCAAGTCCTTGACAAAATTTTAACAATAATATAAAATCCAGATATTGTTAAAAAAATATCAAACATTTGGAGGGACTTATATGGCAGACAAAAAAGATCAGAGGACGGATTCACTTGAGGGACTCATGGAGAAGCTGAGGCTTATGAGGAAGGCTCAGGAGGAGTACTCTCATTTTTCTCAGGAAAAGGTGGACGAGATATTCAGAGCGGGGGCGGTTGCCGCAAATCAGGCCAGGATACGCCTTGCAAAGATGGCTGTAGAGGAGACCGGAATGGGCGTTGTTGAGGACAAGGTCATAAAGAACAACTATGCCGCCGAGTATATTTACAATAAATACAAAAATGAAAAGACCTGCGGAGTGATTGAGGAGGATGAGGCCTTCGGCTATAAGGTAATAGCTGAGCCTCTGGGCATACTTGCGGCGGTCATTCCCACCACAAACCCCACATCCACAGCAATATTTAAGGCTCTTATCGCCTTAAAGACGAGAAACGCAGTTATAATATCACCCCATCCCAGGGCTAAAAAATGTACTATAGAGGCTGCCCGCACAGTGCTTGAGGCGGCTATAGAGGCGGGAGCTCCTGCAGACATAATAGGATGGATAGAGGAGCCCACTCTTGAGCTCACAAACAAGGTCATGACTGAGTCTGACTGCATACTGGCAACAGGAGGCCCCGGCATGGTCAAGGCAGCCTACTCATCAGGCAAGCCTGCCCTTGGAGTGGGCGCGGGAAACACTCCCGTAATAATAGACGAGACCGCGGACATAGAATCTGCAGTCAGCTCCATAATACATTCAAAGACCTTTGACAACGGAATGATATGTGCCTCCGAGCAGTCGGTGACCGCCCTCGCCTCCGTATATTATAAGGTAAAGGACGAGTTTATAAAGAGAGGGTGCCATGTGCTGAGCGCAAAGGAGGCCGACAAGCTGAAAAAGACCATGATGAAGGACGGAGCCCTCAATGCGGCCATAGTAGGTCAGCCGGCAGCAGCCATAGCTGAGCTTGCAGGTATAAAGGTAAACTCAAACACCAAGGTACTCATAGGAGAGGTCGAGTCTGTTGAGCCCTCAGAGGCCTTTGCCCATGAGAAGCTCTCCCCGGTCCTTGCCCTCTATAAGGCAAAGGACTTTAAGGAGGCCGTATCAAAGGCGGAGAGACTGGTGGCTGACGGAGGCTACGGTCACACCGCGGCTCTCTATATAAATGTAAATGAAAGGGAGAAGACCGCAGTTTTCTGCGAAGCCATGAAGACCTGCAGGATACTTATAAATACACCCTCATCCCAGGGAGGAATAGGTGATCTTTACAATTTCAAGCTGGATCCCTCCCTCACTCTCGGATGCGGATCCTGGGGAGGCAACTCTGTCTCCGACAATGTGGGCATAAAGAATCTGCTCAACTATAAAAAGGTGGCCGAGAGGAGAAGAAACATGCTTTGGATGAGGATGCCGGAAAAACTGTATTTTGAAAAGGGCTGCATGCCCGTAGCCCTTGAGGAGCTCAGATCTTACTATGACAAGAAGAGATGCTTTGTGGTAACCGACAGCTTCCTCTACCAAAACGGATACACAAAGCCCATAGAGAGAAAGCTCTCGGAGATGGGCATTCAGTATACCGTATTTTCTGATGTTCAGCCGGATCCCACTCTGGCAAACGCAAGGGCCGGAGTAAAGGCTATGGAGAGCTTCAAGCCGGACAGCATAATAGCCTTCGGAGGAGGCTCGGCCATGGATGCCGCAAAGATAATGTGGCTTATATATGAGCACCCCGAAGCACGTTTTGAGGACATGTCCATGCGCTACATAGACATCAGGAAGAAGGTATATACCTTCCCAAAAATGGGAGAAAAATGCATATTCATAGCAGTTCCCACATCCTCAGGTACAGGCTCCGAGGTCACACCCTTTGCTGTCATAACCGACGAGAAGACAGGAGTCAAGTATCCCATAACCGACTACGAGCTCATGCCCACCATAGCCGTGGTGGACACAGACAATATGATGAGCCAGCCCAAGGGGCTTACAGCAGCCTCGGGAATAGACGCCATGACCCATGCTCTGGAGGCCTACGCCTCAATGATGGCAAGCGACTATACAGACGGCCTTGCTGTAAAGGCTATGAAGCTCATATTTGAGCATCTCCCCGAAGCTTACAAAAACGGAGATGACGTAAATGCCAGAGATCACATGGCAAACGCCTCCACCATAGCAGGTATGGCCTTTGCCAACGCCTTTTTGGGAGTTTGCCACTCCATGGCTCACAAGCTGGGAGCATACCATCACATACCCCACGGCACAGCCAACGCTCTTCTTATAAACTATGTGCTTCAGTTTAACGCCAATGAGAAGCCTGTCAAGATGGGCACCTTCCCCAAGTATGAGTATCCCCATACGCTGGAGAGATATGCCGAGGCGGCAAGAGCCTGCGGAGTGAGCGGAAAGGATGACAGGGAGGTCTTTGAAAAATTCCTCGATAAGCTCACAGACTTAAAGCACAGCGTAGGCATAAAAGACAGCATAAGGGAGTACGGCATAGAGGAAGAAGAGTTTATGAGGACTCTGGACGAAATGACGGAGAACGCCTTTGATGACCAGTGCACCGGAGCAAACCCCAGATACCCCCTTATGTCAGAGATCAAAAAACTTTACCTTATGGCATACTACGGAAAGAAATATACAGAGCCCTCTGAGATCTCCGAGGAGGAGATAAGAGAGAAGTAAGGAATACATAGGGAAAGATACTATAACTTTTAGTTCTGCCGAGCATAAACCTTGATTATAAAATAACAAAAAAAACAAATGTACGCCCGGGAAAATCAGCGCATTTACGTAATTTTCTGTTGCTTTGTGAAAATAAAGGCTGTATAATGCCGTTATTACACGCTTTTCAGCAATGTAATATGTTCTCGTATTAAAGTAAAAAAGTATATGGCTAAGCCATAATAAAGGAGGATGATTATGAAAAAGAGATTGCTTGGACTTTTTCTTTGCTCAGCTCTTGCAGTGACAGCAATGGCGGGCTGCACAAAGAAAAATGAAGTCCTGGAGAGCTCTCAGGCTGAGGCGGCGGCAGAAGCCGGCAGCGAGGGAGCGGCTGAGGAGACAGCCGCAGTAGAGCAGAAGGAGGCTTCCGAGGAGATGCTCAAGGCCTTCGGAGAGATACCTGCGGATGTGGACAGAGAGCAGACCATCACCTACGCTCAGGGAGCAGACCCCAGAGGACTGGATCCCGCCCTTGTAGATGACGGCGAGTCTTCAAAGCCCATTGTAAATATGTATGAGGGACTCCTTAAGTTCGGAGACAGCTCCACAGAAGTTGAGCCCTGCCTTGCAGAGAGCTGGGATATAAGTGATGACGGACTTACCTACACCTTCCACTTGAGACAGGGAGTAAAGTTCCACGACGGCACAGACTTCAACGCTGAGGCTGTAAAGTACAATGTGGACAGACAGACTGTAGACGCAACTGCAGACATGGCCTACGGCTCATTCGTATACGGAGATGTGGCTGAGTGCAACGTTATAGACGAGTACACAGTAGAGTTCGTGCTCAACAAGGCTGTTACACCTTTCCTTAATAACCTTGCAATGTCGCTGGCGGCTCCCATGGTAAGCCCCACAGCATGCGAGGCAAACAACAATAACCTCAATGAGAATCCCTGCGGAACCGGCCCCTACAAGTTTGTAAGATGGGATAAGAACGAGTCTGTAGTTATGGAGCGCTTTGACGATTACTGGGGAGAGGCTCCCGTGGCAAAGACCCTGGTATTCAGGACCATCACAGACAACTCCGCAAGAGTGGTTGCCCTCACAAACGGAGAGGTTGACATAATCGACGGAATCGACGCCAACGTTGTTGATCAGATAACTTCAGCAGGCTGCAAGCTCTACCAGACTGAGGGAATGAACATCAACTACCTTGCATACAATATGGACAGAATGACTGATCCCGAAGTGAGAAAGGCCCTCTCAGAGGCTATAAACGTTCCTGAGCTTGTGGCAAGCCTTTATCAGGGATATGCAACAGAGGCTCACACCATCCTTCCCGGCTTCATGCCCGGCTACAGCGAGGATGTACAGCAGACAGCCTATAACCCCGAGGAAGCTCAGCAGATCCTTGCGGACAAAGGAATAAGCTCACTTAAGCTTATGACCTACACCAACCCCAGACCCTACAACACAGCTACAGGTCAGACCCTTGCCGAGGCTCTTCAGGGATACTGGGCACAGGTAGGAGTTGACGTGACCATAGATTCCTATGACTGGACCACCTACAAGGAGAGGATACCTTCAGGCGACTATGATATGTGCCTCTACGGATGGATCGGAGACAACGGAGACCCGGACAACTTCATGTACCTCCTTGCCCATGATGATCCTACCATGAACGTGGCAAACTATCACAACGAGGAGTTCAACGAGATGCTCTCAGCTGCTGCAGCTCTTCCCAACGGAGATGAGAGAAATGCGGCCTACGGAGAGATGGAGACAATGATAGCAGGGGAGAACGTATGGCTTCCTATATCACACCAGCAGAACCTTTCAGCTTACGTCTCCAACGTTCAGAACTACATTTCCCATCCTACAGGAAATGTTTACCTTTCAAAGACCTACAAGAACTAAGCTTACACAGTCAATAACACCGAGATAAGTTTACAGGCTGATTTTAGGTGCCGCAGAGTCCGAGCCATCTGAAATCAGCCTTTACTTCGAAAATAAGGCTTCTTATCCAAAGACACCGGAAAGGACAAGAGATGTTAAAGTATATAGGAAAAAGATTATTAATGCTGATACCGGTATTGTTCGGGGTATCCCTCATAGTCTTCTTTTTGATGCGTGTATGTGCTCCGGACCCTGCCCCCATAGTTTTGGGACAGCATGCGACTCAGGAGAGCATGAACGCCTGGAGAGAAGCTAACGGGCTCAATGATCCCATAGTAGTTCAATACATAGATTTCATAAAGGGAGCTCTCACGGGAGACCTGGGGACCTCATACTTTACAAAGGCACCTGTTACGGAGGAGATCATGGCCAGATTTCCCGCTACGGTGGAGCTTGCCCTTGTCGCAATAGTACTCGCCTCACTTTTGGGAGTCAGCGTGGGAGTTATCTCAGCTGTAAAGAAAAACTCCATATTTGATAACGGAGGAATGCTCCTCTCACTGGTTGGAGTTTCAGTGCCCATATTCTGGCTGGGAATAATGCTCATAATACTGTTTTCGGGCACCATGCACTGGCTTCCCTCCTCGGGAAGGATAGACCCGGCCTTAAGGCCTGACACCATAACCGGCTTTATGCTCATAGACTGCCTCCTTCAGGGAGACACGGAGGCATTTGCGGATGCCCTAAGGCATATGATACTTCCTGCCATAACCTTAAGCCTTTACTCCATGGCTATTATTGCGAGAATGACACGCTCCAGCATGCTTGACACGCTTAAGCAGGACTACATAAGGACTGCAAAGGCCAAGGGCATCTCAGACTCAAAGGTTGATACAAAGCACGCTCTGAGAAATGCCATGATGCCCATAGTAACAGTTATAGGACTGCAGCTGGGTTCACTTCTGGGAGGAGCCGTGCTCACTGAGTCCGTATACTCCTGGCCCGGCCTTGGAAACTATACAGTACAGTGCATAATGAAGTCGGATTTCCCCGTCATTCAGGGAGTCGTGCTTCTTATAGCCGTCATATTCGTTCTCATGAATCTTCTGGTGGATGTGCTCTACGCCTTCCTTGACCCCAGAATAAAATATGCAAAGAAGGAGGTATAGAAAGATGGCGCTTTTTAAAAACAAGAATAAAATAAATGAAGCCGTTCCTTCGGATAATACCTCCGTAGTTGTGGAGAAACCTGAGTCGAGACTCAAGGTGATGTGGGATACATTAAAGCTTAACAAGGCGGCGGTAGCGGGAATGGTGGTAATAATAATTTTCCTTTTCCTTGCCGTATTCGGAGATCTTCTGGCCCCCTGGGATCCGGAGTACTCCAACATGTCCTTGGCCTTCATACCCCCCTGCGCGGATCACTGGTTCGGAACAGATCAGCTGGGAAGAGATATATTCTCAAGAGTGCTCTCCGGCACTAAGGTATCCCTCTTTGTGGGACTTGCAGCCGTTGCCTACTCCCTTATAATAGGTACGATACTGGGCTCCATTGCGGGCTACTTCGGAGGAAAGACAGACCTTATAATCATGAGGTGCATGGACATAATGCTGTCTATCCCCTCCATACTCCTTGCCATAACCCTGATGGCTGCCCTCGGCAAGGGCTTGGACAAGGCCATAATAGCCATAGGCACCGTGTCCATACCCGAGTACGCCAGAATAGTGAGAAGCTCCATACTCTCGGTAAAGGAGAACGACTATGTGGCGGCGGCAAAGGTCATAGGAAACTCCGACTCAAGGATAATATTCGTGCATATACTTCCCAATGTCATCTCATCCATAGTTGTGAGGGCTACCCTTGGCATATCCACAGCCATACTTGACACGGCAGCCCTGGGATTTTTGGGAATGGGCGTACAGCCTCCCATGGCGGAGTGGGGAGACATGCTGGGAAGAGCCAGAAGCTATATATTCTCGGCTCCCTACACCCTCATCTTCCCGGGAATAATGATAACCATCGCTGTGCTTGCATTCAATCTCTTCGGTGACGGCTTGAGAGACGCCCTGGATCCGAAGGAAAGGGTATAGGAGGTGCAGAAAGATGCTGCTTGAAGTAAAGAACCTTGAGACGGAATTCAAGGTAAAAAGAGGACTGGTAAAGGCTGTAAACGGAGTCAGCTTTGAGATAGAAAAAGGGGAGATACTTGCAGTCGTAGGAGAATCAGGCTCAGGAAAGAGCGTGACTTCCCTCTCCATAATGGGGCTCATAGAAAAGCCCGGAAGAGTCAGCGGCGGAGAGATAATCTTTGACGGCAAGGATCTGACAAAGATATCAAAAAAGGAGATGCAGGCCATAAGAGGGGACAAGATATCCATGATCTTCCAGGAGCCCATGACCTCTCTGAATCCTGTATACAGAATTAAAGATCAGATAGTGGAGAGCATACTCACCCACACAAAGATGACCAAGAAGGAAGCCGAGGATCACGCGGTGGAAATGCTGAGACTTGTGGGGATACCTGACCCCGAGAGAAGGGCAGAGGACTATCCTCACCAGATGTCCGGTGGAATGAGGCAGAGGGTTATGATAGCCATGGCCCTGGCCTGCAACCCGGAGCTTCTCATTGCCGATGAGCCTACCACGGCTCTTGATGTTACCATACAGGCCCAGATACTTGATCTGATAAACAGTATCAGGGAAAAGCTCAACATGTCTGTGCTGCTCATCACCCACGATCTGGGCGTTGTGGCGGAGACCGCCGACAAGGTAGTTGTAATGTACTGCGGAAGAGTAGTTGAGAAGGGAAGCGTGGAGGAGATATTTACCGAGCCCCTTCACCCCTACACCAGAGGACTTCTCGACTCCATTCCCCGAATGGACAAGGACGTAAAGCCTCTCTATATGATAAAGGGAATAGTGCCTGACCCCACAAACCTTCCCAAGGGCTGCCCCTTTGCGGACAGATGTGACAAGTGTATGGACAGGTGCAGACAGGCTATGCCCAAGCTTGTGGAACAAAAGGCGGGAAGAGCTGTGAGATGCTTCCTCGTGAATGAAGATGCGGAGGAGGAGTAAGCCATGAGTGAAGAAAAAAAGGAAGTCCTTCTTGAGGTCAAGAATCTGAAGAAGTACTTTACCCTTGAGAGCGATATATTCGGAAGGCCGAAGACTGTGTTGAAGGCTGTGGATGATGTCTCCTTCAAGATATATAAGGGAGAGGCCTTCGGACTTGTGGGAGAGTCCGGCTGCGGAAAGTCCACCATAGGAAAAATGCTGGTGGATCTCTACAAGCCCACCTCCGGCGAGATAATATACGACGGGGTAAATCTGGCGGCTCTTCCGGAGAGGCAGAGAAGGAAATACTGCAAGGACATACAGCTTATATTTCAGGATCCCTACGCCTCCCTCAACCCCAGAAAGACCATAGGAGACATAATAGCTGAGCCTATAAGGATAAACAAGCTCCTTCCGGAGGACAAGATAGAGGACAGAGTGAACTATCTTTTGGATTGTGTAGGACTTGCCAACCACCAGAGGAACAGATATCCCCACGAGTTTTCGGGAGGACAGAGGCAGCGTGTGGGCATAGCCAGAGCTCTGGCTGTGGAGCCCAAGCTCATAGTCTGTGACGAGCCGGTATCCGCCCTTGACGTGTCCATTCAGGCTCAGGTCCTCAACCTCCTTGACGAGCTCAAAGATGAGTTCGGACTCACCTATCTCTTTATAGCCCACGGACTCAATGTTGTTAAACATATAAGCGACAGAGTGGGAGTAATGTACCTGGGAAAGCTTATGGAGATAGCGGGAAAGAGCGAGATCTATGACGATCCCCTAAACCCCTATACTCAGGCCCTGCTTTCAGCCATACCCTCAGTTGATATAAAGCACAAGAAAAAGAGGATAATCCTTTCGGGGGATGTGCCTACACCCATAAACCCTCCAAAGGGCTGCCGTTTCTGCTCAAGATGCTTTGACAAGTGCGAAAATTGTGACACTGTGGAGCCGGAGCTGAAGGATGTTGGGGGAGGACACTTCGTCGCCTGCCATCACTTTGATGATAAATAAATAATATTGAAGAAATAATTTTTATATGAGCAGATGAGAGGTCTCAAAGCTTTTAAGGACTGCTGTCCCTTTGAAAGCCTAAAGAGACCTCTCTTTTATTGCGGGAAATTTAGAGTAACAATAGCAGCCCTTGACAATTATCTCTAATTAGAGTAAATTTAAATCGTAGGAAACATCTTATATCCGGAAAGCGGTATTATTAAAAACCGGGTATTATAAAGAGATCAAATCGGAGGCTTTAACAATGGACAGAAAAATTAAAAATAAGATTCAAGGCTACAGGACTACAGACGGGGCGGGAGTAAGTCTCGTAAGAGTTCTCGGAAACGGCACTGTGGAGGAGTTTGACCCCATACTTATGCTGGATTCCTTTGACAGCACTGATCCTGAAGATTACAGGGGAGGCTTTCCCCTGCATCCCCACAGAGGGATAGAGACCATAAGCTATATAGTAAAGGGAGGCATGAGGCACAGGGACAGTCTGGGACATGCGGATTCCATATCCGACGGGGAGCTGCAGTGGATGACCGCGGGATCAGGAATAATGCATGAGGAGATGATTCCTGAGTCTGAGAGGATACTGGGAGTACAGCTCTGGCTCAACCTGCCGAGGAAGGACAAGATGACCCCTCCCCGATATCAGAGCATAAAGAGGGACTCGGTGAGGGAAGTGCCCATAGAGGGAGGTAAGCTCAGGCTCCTTGCGGGAAATTACAGGGAGTACTCAGGCTTTCAGGGAAGCCATCTTCCCCTCGATTACTATGATATAGAGCTTGGAGAGGGAGCAGAGCTCTCTATAGACACCGGGGCAGAAAACTCTGTAATGATCTTCACCCTTTTGGGGGAGGCCCTTGTTGCGGGAGAACTTATCCCCGAAAAGACGGCGGTAAAGCTTACAGAGGGTGACTGCCTAAGGCTTAAGGGCGCCCGGGGAGGCTCAAGGATACTGTTTATGAGCTCTGTGGCCTTAAAGGAGCCTGCCGTATGGGGCGGACCCATAGTAATGAACACGAAGGAGGAGCTTAGAGCAGCCTTCAGAGAGCTTTCAGATGGCACTTTCCTCAAAGAGGAGGCCATATACAGCCCCTATGTCGGAAATAATTTATAAAAGTTTGCGCCGTCCCAAGCACGGCGTTTACTTTTTCATCTGCTATGGTATAATTGTCCTCAAAAAGCGCGGACTCGCCCGGGGAGAGATATACTCACTCCCCAGAGCTTATTTATATTGCGACAGGAGAGACTTATGCACAATTTTTTGAGGGCTGTGGGCCTTAAACAACTTAAAACAAACACGGATGTGGATAACTTCCTTTTTAACGAGGTCATCTGTGAAAAAAATAAGACAGCACAATTGGCCGTTGAAGGCGGATCGGTCATAAGAGAATACCGCCTTAAACTGGGAGAGGGAATAGGCATATGTGCCATAGCAGAGAGCTTTCGCTCAGGGCGGATGAACTTAAGCTATTTTCCCTATCTTAATAATCCTGATATCTCCACAAGGGAGATATGCACTGTTGAGAGATATACGGAGAAGGAGAGCTTTGCAGGCCTTACAGACGAGTATAAGATAGGGCTTTCCCTCATATTTTTCATAAACAATCCCTGCGACTACAGACTCCTTCCCGAGGCCGGAAAGCTTACGGATTTTAAGGGGACCTGTCTCTCAGCCTTCAGCAATTCAGGCACTGTACTTCTCCCCATTCACAGCTTTGAGGAGGAGGCAGAGGCCCTAAAGAGGAAAAAGGAGCAGGAAAGCCTTATAGAGAAGGCTAAAAACGGTGATGAGGAGGCCATAGAGACTCTCACTGTTGCCGACATGGATGCCTACTCTCAGGTGGCAAAGAGGATAGAGAACGAGGACCTGTACTCCATAGTAGAGTCCAGCTTCATTCCCTGCGGAGTGGAGTGTGACCTCTACTCTGTGCTGGGAGAGATACGTGAGGTCAGGAGCACGGTGAACAGCTATACTGACGACAGGATATACAAGCTGAAGATTGTGAGCAATGAGATAGAATTCCGTCTGGCCATAAGGGAGGAGGATCTTCTTGGAGTGCCTGAGAAGGGAAGGAGATTCAAGGGCAGGATATGGCTTCAGGGAAAGGTGGACTTCACAAACCCTGTTTTGCCGGGAGAGAACTCAAACAACTAAGCTTTTTCTTTTGGGAGGAATGACAGCTTGCATGGAATAAAAAGAGGAACGGCATTTTTATTAGGAGTTCTGTTCTCCCTCTGTGTGATATTTATACTGCTTATAAGCTCTGTGGAGATCGTCTGCTACAGTGATCCGGGATATTTTGAGAGAGAGTACGAGAAGTACGATGTGCTCTCAAATCTTCCGGAGATGAGTATGAGCGATGAGGATGGTCTTATGAAGGTCACGGAGCACATGATGGACTATCTGAGGGGAGATGAGGATGAGCTTCAGGTGGAGGTCATGATGGGCGGAGAGCTGAGGGGCTTTTTCAGCGACAGAGAGATAGCTCACATGGAGGACGTGAGGGAGCTTTTTCTGGGAGCCGTATTTTTGAGAAGAGCAGCCTTCTTTATCGCTGCAGCCTCTGCAATACTTATAGTCCTCATCCTCAGGAGAAAGAAAGCTGTGTTTAAGGCTCTCTCAAGGGGAATGCTTGCCGCAACTGCGGTGACGGCTTTAGCCTGTGCCGCCCTTGGCCTTATCTTTGCCACGGACTTTACAGGGGCTTTTATCACCTTCCATCACATATTCTTTGACAATGACCTGTGGATACTTGATCCGAGGGTGGATATGCTGATAAACATAGTGCCTGAGGGATTTTTCTTTGACACGGCCGCCCGCATACTGATACTTTTTGTGGGATCCGTGCTGATACTCTGCCTCATAAGCCTCGCATGGCTCAGAAGATCAAAAAGGCAAAAATAGCCTTGATAAATATATGAGGGCTATGCTATAATATCATAGTTTCATGAGAGACATGGAATGTGTTTCCGTAGCTCAGCAGGATAGAGCGTTCGCCTCCTAAGCGAAAGAAAAACTTTTCTGAATGGCTTAAAATAAGGATTTTCCGTTTAGTCTATTGAGTGAAATTGAGTGATAGTTAATTATAGGGACATCATTTTGATTTACAGCGTCCGAGTGATATCCTATAATGATAAAAATTAAATATGTCTCAGTAGCTCAGCAGGATAGAGCGCGCGCCTCCTAAGCGCGAGGTCGGAGGTTCGAATCCTCTCTGGGACGTTCACAGAAATTACCCGACAGCGGAAAGGCTGTCGGGCTTTTCTTTTAACATACGGGAGCGGATATCTCCTAAGGTCCTCCTGTCTGTCAATGAGTAGTGTCTTTCATTTGTCTCAACTGAGTGACCGAGAAGCAAAGACCTCTCAGCAGGGCTATACCCCTCACTGATCAGTTTGCTGTTAAGAGCCATTCTGAAAGCATGGTTATTTGTAGTCTCTATACCGAGGGCTATGCAGCGTTTTTTCAGGTGCTGACCATATCCATCTTTTTTATCCATGCCCCGTCAGGATCATGAAAGACATAAATAGAATCACCTTTCAAAGATTTTGCAAGTACAAGGATCTCATCTATCTCAGGTGTCCTCGGAAAACGCCTACCGCCATGAGGATGTTTGCGCTCATCTTTGGTATACAAGACCTCATAGTATCTACGCTGCCCTTTTACGGTATTATCCAGTAGTTGCTGGCGGTGGATGTGAATATAGTTGGTTTCTATATCCTCCCATTTGAGTGAACAGAGTTCCGCACTTCTCATACCTGTTTCAGCAGCTAAGAGCTCAATCAATGCACGAGGATTGCTTGTCCTTTTGAGAGCATCCGCTTTGATCAGTCCCACTTCTTCAGGAGAAAACTCCTTTTCATCATCTGTCTTTACTGTGAGTTCGCAGAGAGAATATAGGTTTGAGAGATCAACAGTTACAGTCGGATCATTAAAGCACCATTTTTGACGGATCCCAAACTGGAAGATAGCTCTGACGTACTGCAAGGCCTTTTTCAAGGCATCTTCTTTAGGAGTTAATGCTTTTGTCCGTTCAGCAAATAGTCTCTCAACATTTTCCTCTGTGATATCCCTGAGACATTGTGACTGGAAGCTTTCAGGAATAAATCTGTCAATGACATATCTATAATCCTGAATGGTTTGTTGAGAGCGGTTTTGATTAGTCAATTTATAGTCTAACCATGCTTCTTTAGCATAACTGAAAGTGTATGAGGATTTTTCCTGCTCTGAATAATAAGTATACAGGGCTTCATACAGTTCTTTTTCAGTTGACCTTAACAGCTCTTTTCTCGGATTTCCGATATAGGTCTTCCATTTTCCTGCCTTTTTTCCTTTTTCAATGTGCGTTATAGATGCTTTGTGTATCTCATCTACATAAGTTTTCTTTGTGGTAAATAACATATCTTTAAAAATATCTGCATTTACCGCACCACGCTCTAATAATAGCATAATATCGGAAGCGGAGATAGATTTTGCGGAAAAGTTTTCACTCAATCTATATCACCTCCCCTCAAAAGGCACATATCAGCACTTGATCTGAAATATAAGAAATGTATTGCTTTTAAATATGGTCTATTACCTGAAAAAGGCACTTATAAAACTCCTCCTGATCATCTTTAAAAGCAATATGTCGGGATTGGAGGGAAACATAGAAAAAGGTTAAAAGAAAAATTGCACAAATTTTGGACCTTCAATTTGTGCAATTCGATGAGTTTTTAAATCATTTATTGAGTTGATCGGAAATCAGGGATCCAAGTAATATTTCCATATAATCATCAATGCTGATGGGATCCTGTCCAAGTTCAATCAATTTATCATTTCTTTCATTGTGCCAACGGGTTATGGTATCAACTATAGCTTTGTTTTCAATCTTTACGTACATACTTTAACTCCTTATGCTACTTTATACTTTTTATAGTAGTTTTTTGCGGTTCGTATGCTGATCGAGAGCTCATCTGCTATGTCGGAAAAAGGCTTTCCGGAATCCCTCATCTCAAAGACTTTTTCGGAAAACTCTATGATCTTTTCCTTTTTACTCTTTCCTGCCTTACGCTTTCGATAATCTCTGCAGATCTCAGCATTGCTCTTCCTCATAGTCTGAAAAACAGGTTCATTTTCACAATGAAGATCTGCAATGATCCTTTTGTTTGAGTAATAAAGATCCGGTTTTGATGGTTTTGTTTGAGAGATCACCTGATGCTCAGTAAGAGGAACATTGAACTTCTCATTGAAAGCAAGGGTATTTTTGAGCGCTGTGTTCTCATCAAGACCTGCCTGCAGGCTGAAAAGTCTGTAGAAAAAACACATCTTTTCCCTGTAGCCTATATCCCATCCGTGAGCCTGTAGGTATTCAAGATCAGAGATGCGCCTTAGACAAAGGTCATGCAACGACTGTTCGCAGTCTTTCTTTTTTTTCTTCTTATGTTTCTGCTTCTTCCAGTTGCTATACCAATCCGGAAGATCAGGGAGTACATAATCCGCAAGCTCATCTATATCCCAAGTGGATCCGGTTTTTTCTATATCCACATAGTATTTTTCGACGGAGAGGATCTTATATCTTCTTTGGTTATAGTCATATGAGCCGTATGAGCGCTTATTTGTAGATCCCAGCACTCTCAGGAATGACGTAAGTTTATGGGGTTCGGCATTGAATTTTAATTCACTTCCATAAAATAAAGCATCCTCATTGTAATGGTTGAGCCTTTCACATAGACATTCCATGATCCGCTCAAGAAACTTAATGCAGTCCGTTCTTTTCTTTTTGTCTTTAACAAGTCTAAACGGCTTATCAAGTATGTATATGAGCCTCAAATTCCTTGAATACTCGATATAGGTAGGCCTTGGGATCATGCCGTCAAAGAGCAAGTCGAGCATCCATCTCATATCTTCATAGCTGACATCTTCCTGTTCGGTGACGGCATGATAGTCACAGTCTATAGCAAGTGCACAGATATTGAGCAGGTCTTCTTTACGAGCATGACCTGTGCTTTTATAGGTCGCAAGGGACATATATACATTGTCGCTGCCGAATGACTTTATATCTTCCATGATCTCATCTTTGCTAAGGAAGTCCGAAGCCTCAAAAGATAGACTTTTTCTTTTACTTAGATCCCGGATCTTTACATAACCGTCATTGTCCTTATAAAGCAGGCGGTAGTATTCAAGTACTTTATCATCAAGTATCGGTAACATATCTGCCTCCGAAAATTTATTTCAAAAGCAATATGTCGGGTTTTAACGGGAAAATTGAAAAAAGATGTAAAATTTTTGAGTGCAAAAAATCGACATCTTATATGTAGGGGGAGGTTAGGCAAGAGAGAGGCGTGGATCTCGCATATTAGAAGTGGTGGAAAGATGAGACCTTTCGGATAAGGAGAATGGCATGAAGACAGTTCAAAAACTTAAATATTCAGGGATAATCCTGTTCCCCGTCACATTTTTAGTGCTTACCTATCTTTTAAACACTTTCGGGATCAGGATAGATGAGCCGATACTGATACCTTTACTTTCACTGCTACCTACAGTTTATACATGGTCTATCAATACTGTGGCATATCGAAATGGTAAGAGGGAATTTGGGATTTTCGATGCTTTCAACTGGCGCAGGGATCCATACGCCCAGCAAAGCTTTAAACAAAAAGCTATGAGACCGGAGATACCCGGAGCCCTAAAATCAAAGAAGCCATTAGGAATAATCATAGGGAGATCCGGGTCAAGATATGTAGTAAATGATCCAAAAGGGGACGGAGCCCACCACACCTTAGTCGTAGGAACAACCGGATGTGGAAAGACATCAACAGTTATTCTTCCGACTGTGTTAGTAACAAAGGAAATGGCAAAGCTCGTTGTGGATATAAAGGGAGAGATATCTGAAAAAGGAGAATATCTTGATGATCCCAAGGTTCAGATCATAGATCCGACAGATAAAAGTACATTTGGATATGATCCGCTTTATAAGTTGAAATCCAAAGCCTCAGAGCAAGAGATCATGGATATCTTATCAGAGATAATGTATTCAATAATGCCCATAAATGCCGCCGAGAAAAATCCGTTTTGGTCAAATTCTGCAAGGGATATGTTTATGGGACTTAGCATGTTTTACATCAAATCCGGCATTACAGATCTTATAAGCATAGTTGATGAGATACTTCAAAAGCCAATAGCTGATGCAGTGGAAGCTGTTATGAACGAAGCAGACAACACGAGCTCTGAGTATAAATACATGGTCAAATTTAACGGTATGGCAGAAGAAACATTAAGCGGTGTCTATGCACAGCTTTCAAACTCGATCACTTTGTTTTCTAATGACTACAACATAAGGCATTGTCTATCAGAAAATCCCCTCAAGACTGATCCAAGTGCATTAAATAAAGGGAAAAGCATTTACCTTGTCATAAAGGAAGAAAAGTTATCCCAGTATGCCACGTTACTGCACATGATAATTAACCAAACAATATCAGAGATGGAACTTAGGAGCGAGAAAACAGATCCGTGCTTACTTATCATAGACGAGCTTGCAAGAATAACGAGTACAGGAAAGATACATAAGATAAGTGACGGTCTTGCCACCTTGAGATCAAGGAATGTCTCAATGCTTTTAGTCACTCAGAGCATAGAAGCTCTTGAGAATGCCTATAGCAAGTCTGAGGTCTCTGCGATCATGACCAACATGCCTTATAAGGTCATTCTACAGGCTTCATCATCAGAAACTCAGCGGGACATCATAGGCTGGTGCGGTAAATATAAGGAATATAAAGAGAGTTACAGCCGGGGTGGAAAGTCCCAAAGCCATAGCACTTCATATGAGGAAAAGGACATCGTAAACGGTGCGGATCTAATGGCATTACCCATGAGCGGAGATGCAATCCTCATAAGTCCTTTCGGCTATAACCGTGTCAGGAAATGCCCTTACTACAAGGACAAGACACTTAGTAAAAGGGCTCAGGATATCAAAAATCACAATCAAAAATACAAGGAGCTAAGATCAGAACTATGAGCAAATACACAGATAAAAAAGTCAGTGAGATGGTAAGGGAACTTGAAAAAGGTGTGACAGAAATGTTCACTTCTGAGGAATATAAAAGGTATCTTTCTACAATGGCTAAGTTTTACAGTTATTCCATAAATAACTGCATAATGATTGCCGTTCAGAAGCCGGAAGCAAGCTATGTTGCAGGGTATTCTGATTGGAACAGAAAGTTTGAAAGGCGAGTAAAAGCAGGTGAAAAGGGCATCCGAATCTTTGCCCCTATAGTTTATAAGGTTAAGCCTGAAACTGCTGAAAATGACCCTAAAGACACTGGAGAGAATGAGGATACAGAGAAAAAGATTGCAGCCTTTAAGCCTGCATATGTCTATGACATCTCACAGACCGAGGGTAAGGAACTTCCTGAGATCTGTCATGAATTGAAGGCAGACGTTAAAGATTTTGAGAAGATAAAGACCGCAATAGAAGATACTGCGGATTGTCCTATCTCATTTAAAAATATAGGCGGCTCAAGGACAAAAGGGTATTATTCCCTTACTGAAAATAAGATCGTCATAAGGGATAAAATGCCTGAGATGCAGACCATTAAGACCATGATACATGAGCTTGCGCACTCGATGCTCCACTGTGATACGGAGAAAGCAAAGAGCTTTACCATGAATGAAAAAGAGGTTCAGGCTGAGAGTATAGCCTATGTTGTGAGCTCATTTTTAAACTTAGATACTTCAGATTATTCTTTTGGTTATGTGACGGCATGGAGCAAGGATAAGGAACTGAAAGAGCTCAAGGAAAATGCAAAAATTATTAAAGATACTTCAAAAAAGATCATTGAATCGTTGGCTCAAAGGCTCGATCTTATAAAACTTCCGGCAGTCTCAAAGAGCAAGACAATGAAGCTTGCAATGTAAAAAAATATGGAAGAAATTAGCAAAGAACTTCAGGAAAAGCATAGAAAAGAAGCTGCCTTAAAGCGGCAAAAAATAAAAGATCTTAAAGCCAAAAGCTTACTTGAAAAACAGATAGGAAAGATGATCTTAGATGAAAATCCTGAGCTTTTGGGAGTTGATAAAGATGAGGCTTTACGCTTTGTCAGGGAATATTTTTATAGGTAGAGGGGGTGTATACCCCTCTTTTAAAAACAGAAAGGCACACTTACTCACCACGCTTCGCATGGTGGCGTGTGCTCTGCGAGGCTTAAAAGGCATGGAGGTATACAAATGGCTATATTTCATCTGACAGCAAAAGTCATAAGCAGGAATCAGGGAAGATCTGCCGTGGCGGCCGCAGCATACCGAAGCGCTACCAAGATGATAAATGAATGGGATGGAGTGGAGCATGACTTCACGAAGAAACACTGGGTAGAGTATTCGGAGATCATGCTGCCGGATAATGCTCCGCCGGAATACAGGGACAGGTCAAAACTCTGGAATACCGTTGAGTTATCGGAGAAGTCATCTGATGCGAGGCTTGCGAGGGAAGTAGAGATAGCGCTGCCAAAAGAGTTATCAAGACAGCAACAGGTTGAGCTTATCAGAAACTATGTAAAGGCTAAGTTTGTAGATAAGGGTATGATCACAGATATCAATATACATGATCCCCCTGTTACCGATGATCTCGGAAGACCCATAGATGAAAATGGAGTTCCAACAGATGATCCCAACAAGATGATATTTAGGAATCCCCATGCCCATATCATGCTTACCATGCGCCCGCTTGATGAGAGAGGTCAATGGCAGCCAAAGACACAGAAAGAATATCTGCTTATTAGAGATGGCATTGAGAAAGCTTTTACTGCTGAGGAGTCCAAAGTTGCTATGGCATCCGGATGGGAGAAGCAGTACATGTATAGTGATGGAAAAAAGAAAGTTTGGAAGACGAGGACTGAGGGAGCCATGGAGGATCTGAAACCCTGCGGCAGGTCACCAAAAGCAAGCAGATACGGAAGACAGAACCCGATCATCGAGGAATGGAACAGCAAAGACAGGATATATGAGTGGCGCAATACATGGGCTGATATGTGTAACAGGACTTTTCTCTACCTTAATACAGATGAGCAGATAGATCCTCGAAGCCTTGCAGATCAAGGCAGGGAAGATGAGATCCCAATGCTTCATAAATCCCCGGATGCTACTATCAGGGATAAGAGAGCAGAGAGGACAGGCAGCAAGCTATCCGATATTGGCAAGATCAATAAGGAGATAAAGGAGTACAACAACCTTATAAGAAGCTTTAAGGCCATGGCTAAAAGAACGAAAGCAGCGGTTAAAGATATAGAAGACAAGGCTTTAGAAAGACTTGAAAAGCTCAGAGTAAAGATTATATCTATTGAATTTCAGATACGAAAAATTAAAGAGCTTATAAAAAAGGATAAGGAAGAATATCTGAGGCTTAAAGCTTATGCCAGTGACAAAGCAGCGCTTGAAATTAAAATAGATGAGTCAGAAAATGCGATCAGGGCTCAAAGAGAAGCTCTTGATAAAATACCGCTGTTTATGCTACATAGGATCAATGATGCTAAGGTCATCATAGCCAATGAGCAAGGCAGGATCGAATATCTGAGGGAGTTGATATCTTCATCAGCTGAGAAGTATCAGGTAGATGAAGAGAACTACAAACAGAGGCTATCAGAGCTTTCTTATATTGATAAGGTGACAAGAAAAGAGGCGCAGCTTCAGAAAGAGAGAGAAGACCTGAGATCAGAATTCAAGATCGAGTATAGTAAACTGTCAGATAAACAAAAGGAAACTTTCAATAATATGAGATTCAAGATGGATAAAGATCTTTCAGAAAATTTATTTGAACATGATAGAGAGCTTTATATAGAGTGCATTGAGTATATGGACAAAAGAATGATATCTGTAAGATATATGAATAAAGTAAAAAAAGAAATTTTATACTCTAAATTTGATAGTTAGATAATCTTCTTGATTTGGAAAGGGTTATCCAAAAGATTGGGTAGTATCCTTTGATTTTATCCCATAATTTACTTAAATCTAGTTCTGCGAATTCAAACAGATATATTTGATATTGTCTTTTTTGAAATTACATAAACCAGAAGATAAAGTTATAGAGTGTATGAACCTATATAAGTTTACAATACCTTTAAATTCATTTTTATGTCTTTTATATTAAGTAGCGTTTGATATTTTGATTTATCGCTCTG
>CALWLI010000033.1 GCA_944381485.1 uncultured Lachnospiraceae bacterium | reverse complement strand
GAGAGTTTCCTGTGAGAAGTGCCGCCCTCAGGGCATCGGCACCGTACTTGTCCACTACCTCCAGGGGATC
This sequence comes from uncultured Lachnospiraceae bacterium, assembly GCA_944381485.1. Classification (GTDB taxonomy): domain Bacteria; phylum Bacillota; class Clostridia; order Lachnospirales; family Lachnospiraceae; genus Avilachnospira. The sequence goes on along the minus strand of CALWLI010000033.1, from coordinate 34,653 downwards.
TATTCCGTTTCCGAGGGACTTACTCATCTTCCTTCCCTGAGAATCCCTCACAAGCCCATGCATGAGCACTGTGTTGAAGGGACACTTTCCGGTGTGCTCTATCCCTGAGAATACCATCCTTATTACCCAGAAGAATATTATGTCGTAGCCTGTCACAAGGACATTCGTGGGATAAAACTTCTTGAACTCGGGAGTCTCCTCAGGCCAGCCCAGAGTGCTGAAGGGCCAGAGTGCTGATGAGAACCAGGTGTCAAGGGTATCCTCATCCTGAGTAAAATGAGTTCCCCCGCAGTCGGGACAGATGTCAGGCATATCCTCGGCAACTATCAGCTTTCCGCACTTATCGCAGTAGTAGGCAGGTATTCTGTGTCCCCACCAGAGCTGTCTGCTTATGCACCAGTCCTTGATATTGTCCAGCCAATGTATATAGGTCTTCGCATAGTTTTCAGGGACGAATTTGAGCTCTCCTGTGGAGAGGGCATCCTTGCAGTCCTTTGCGAACTTATCCATCTTTACGAACCACTGAGGCTTTACCATGGGCTCAACAGTGGTTCCGCAGCGGTCATGGGTACCCACGCTGTGGCTGTGAGGAACCACCTTTACCAGAAGTCCCTCAGCCTTTAAGTCCTCCACCATGAGCTTTCTCGCCTCGTATCTGTCCATGCCGTCGTACTTTGATCCGGGGCAGTTTATGGTGGCGTCGTCGTTCATTATACAGATCTCGGGAAGGTCATGTCTTCTTCCCACCTCGAAGTCGTTAGGGTCATGGGCCGGTGTTATCTTTACGCAGCCCGTACCGAACTCCTTGTCCACGTACTCGTCGGCTATGACAGGTATCTCCCTGTCTGTGAGAGGAAGCTTTAAGGTCTTTCCTATAAGGTCCTTATATCTCTCATCCTCAGGATTTACAGCTACAGCTGTGTCCCCAAGCATGGTCTCAGGCCTTGTAGTGGCGATCTCCACATACTTTCCCGGCTCTCCTGCTATGGGGTAGTTTATGTGCCAGAAAAATCCGTCCTGATCCTCATGGATCACCTCTGCATCTGATATGGAGGTCTTGCAGACAGGGCACCAGTTTATGATACGGTTTCCCTTATATATATATCCCTTGTTGTAGAGATCTATAAATACCTTCTTTACGGCCTCGGAGCAGCCCTCATCCATGGTAAAGCGCTTTCTTTCCCAGTCGGCTCCCGCTCCCATCTTATGCATCTGTTTTAAGATGCGGCTCTCATACTCCTCCTTCCAGGCCCAGGCCTCCTTGAGAAAGCCCTCTCTTCCCAGCTCGTGCTTGTCCTTCCCCTCGGATTTGAGCTTGTTTATGACCTTGACCTCGGTGGCTATGGCCGCATGGTCCGTTCCCGGCTGCCACAGCACCTCATAGCCCTGCATTCTCTTAAAGCGGCAAATGCTGTCCTGAAGAGTATTGTCAAGGGCGTGCCCCATGTGAAGCTGTCCCGTCACGTTGGGCGGGGGCATCATAACGGAGAAGGGCTTTTTGTCGGAGTTTACGTCCGCATGGAAATATCCCTTCTTAAGCCAGTTATCATATATCCTCGGTTCCATCTCCTGAGGATCGTAGGTCTTAGCAAGTTCTTTCATAATCTGTGATCTCCTCGTCTTTGTCGCAATATATCCTGTAAAACAAAATATCTATGTCTGTTTATACCATCTTTCTGTATACGCTTTTCCATTCGGAGATAAGCTTTTTTATCTCCTCATCCCTCTTTATCGAGTCCTTCTCAAATATATCGGTGACTCGCTTATATCCTTCCCCAAGCATTGCCTTCTTGCGGGCTTCCTCCCTGAGTTCTCTGAGCTTTGCCTTCTCTTCATCCGCAACATACTTGGCACCTGACTTTTCGTCCAAAAGAAACAGATATTTGCCGCACTTGGAATTCTCAGCCATCTCAGCTCCCTCTATAAGGAGCTTCTTTGCCCCCTCATCGTCAAAGAGCCTGAGCTTACATACAGCCTCGTCGCATACCGTATCTGAAAGCTTTGAAAAAAGCTCGTTTCTCTCCTCGGTTTTGGCCTTTTTTATCCTGTCTCTAAGCTTCCTGTCGATTTCCGTAAATATATCACAGGCCTCTGCAAACCTCTTAAGCTTAAAGTATGTGGAAGCTGTAGCCTGAAGGAGCCTCTCCTCCGGCAGGTTCTTAAGCTTTACGAATCTCTGTTTAAACGCATTTATCTCATCTATGTTGTAGTAATTCCCCTCTCTCAGCATCAGGTAAAGTATGTTTTCCTGACTCTCCTCCGCCTCCAAAAGTCTTTTTATCCGCTCTGAAAGCCTGCCCATGGAAAGCTCATTTCTTATCCATGAGACCAACTCCTCACTAATAAAATCCTCTGTGATTATGAGAGGATAATTATATATGATAAAGCAGAGCTCCTGAAGAGAGTAAATGCGCAGATCCGCCTTTTCGATGTAAAAAGGGCGGGCGGCGCAGTTTCTGCATAAAAGCAATGACATTATAAATCTATCTCCTCGTGAATAAATGAATCGGACTTGGGATAGAGGTCTCCGAATCCCATATCAGTGATGTTTACCTCCATTTTTTCCGCATCCGGGAAGCTCAGGTCAAGGCTAAGCCTTGTAGTCCTGTCAGGCCTCTCAGGGAATCCCTCCAAGGGTATCCTTATAAGCCTTGTTCTGTGGTTTTTGTCCGCGGCTTCAATGTGAAGGTCAATATAGTCCTGCCCTGCAGGTATCAATTCCACATGTCCTCTTGTCTCATACCAGGAATCTCCCGCTCCCGCCAGAAGAAGCCTTGACTCCTGCTCTCCTGTCGTCACCTGCAGGCTTATGTTTACAGGCAGGTTCCCCTCACATATCACGGCATAGGGGAAATTCACTCCGCCGTGGCTCAGATCATCAGCTCTTGCGGCAGCGCCCAAGGCAAATAGGCTTTTCTCAATTCCCACCCTTCTCCTGCTGCATATAAACTTGAAGAAATCGTCCGCCCAGTCGGCATCATCGAAGGCCTCTCCTGTCAAAAATACAGATGAATATATCTTTTTTGACATCAGCTTTTCTGCGCAGGACCTGAGTATGTGGTCCGCCAGCTTTCTGCCCGCCTCGTTCTTGAGGATGTCAGTGTTAAAGGCCTCCTCCAAAGACTTCCCCTCGGCTATTACACTTACATTTTTAACTCCTCTCATGACCTTCATCTCATAGTATCTCAAATTATATGAGGAGCAGTCAAAGAGGGCTACCTGATTGTTGTAGAGGTCCTTGGGTCCGCTGAGCACATAATACACAAAGCTTTCCGCATGGCTTATGATTCGTATCCTTCCGGGGGCTATGCCTACAGAATCTCCCGCATCCTTTATAGTGTCCATAAGAATCTTATTAAGCTCTTTTATAGTGACTACGAGAAAAGACACCTCCGTCTGCCCGGTGCTTTTAAGGCAGGCGTCTATCAGCTTCCCCAAATATATCTTGAGAAGCTCGGAGGCCTCATATTTAACATCCTCTATGGTGGCTGTGCCGTTCTTCTTTGCCAGCTTTAAGAGTTTGTCTACTATGACTCCATCACCTGAGAGAGCCATGCGATAAGCCTCCTCGCCTATCTCCCACTCTCCGGTATGCTTATTCTTGCAGACCACTGTCGGCAGGGCTACAAACTCATCGTCTTTTGTTCCGAAAGCTCTGCATATAGTGTAATCATTGCAGAGATCTATACCTAAAGCAATACTCATCACATCATTCCAATTCTACTGTAAAATATCATACTCATTTATCTTAAAGAGCTCTTCGTTCATACCGTTTTTGAGAGCATACGAGAGCATATCCTCCCTGAGCTCTTTTATTTTCCCGTTATCCCCTCTTAAGGAGCTTATCTCGTCAAGCTTTGAGACTCTCGATTCATTTCTCGTTCCGGAGCCCTGCTTTCCTGATATCATGCCCTTCTCCACCGGGTCTTCGGAGACAGAGCTGTCATAGATTATGTAGTTGAGCTCATCGTCCGCAAAAAGCACTATGTCCTTCACATATATACCCTGGTACACTCTTCTCATTTCTTCCTTGCGAAAGTCCTTGTCCTCAGGCTTTATCCTTACATAGAGCTCAGGTCTTGCGAATTTGTTTCCGTGGTATTCTATATAGTACTTGTTCTTTATCTCCGATGGTATGTCTATAAGCTTGCCCAGCTTTTTTGTATAATAAAACACGTAATCTTCCGATATAAGCACGTCTGTAAGGGCCTTACAGAGCTCAGCCTGCTTGGCTGATAGACGCTTTCTCTCGGAAAAATGCTTGGTGACTGCCAAAAGCCATATGGTAGGGGCCTTGTCGTAATCTCCCGTCCCCTCCAAAAGTGACTCCAGAAAGTCAAATACGCCCTCCGCAGGCCTCTCTTCATCTATGAAATAGGAGCTGCTCCTTGCAGTGAGGTAGGCCCTGACTATATTTTCCTTGGCGTCCCCCTCCTCAAGGTAAAATTTAAACACCTCGTCAATGTGGGAGTAAGCGTTGCTGAAAAGCTGCATAGCCAAAAGCCGCTCGCATATTCCGTGGGTATAGGCGTCAAGCCTTACCGCCTCGGCCAATATACCGTACATGTTTTCAGTGGGCCCCTCATAGTATCTGCAGAGTATATCAAGAAGCTCCGGCCTTCTTCCTCCGGCTCTGAATGCCTCATAGCAGAGATTGAGGAAATATTCCTCATCCTCAGCCTGCATGAGCTCCGAGTTTATCAGGGCTGTCACTGTCTCTGAAAGGCTTTTTTCATCTGCCGGTCCTGTGCCATAGCGCTTGAGCATCAGGTAAACTTCCCGATACTTCTTCTCCCCGCAAAGATCCCCTATCACCGCCCTTATCTCCGACTCATCCAGCTCATCCGGGTTTACCCTGCTTAAAAATGCCGTGCCGCCTCTGAAGTATATTAGCCTTGACACGAGTTTCTTTCTGAAAACCGGGTTTAAATCGAAGCTGCGCATGACGTCCTCAAGTATCGCCTTGTCATTTGCGTCTCTTATGCCTTCCGAGACTATCTTTTTGGCGGCTGATATCTTCAGCATAGGGTGCTCAGGGTAGACATCAAAGCATCTTCTCAAAAGCTCAGGCCTTGTCAAAACAGGCTTTTTTTCAAACTTCACATCCGCATATCTGTTGCCGTAAACATCGGTAAAAAGGAGCAGAGCGTCCTCAAAATAAACAGGTACATAGGCCTTTCCATGATTCAGCTGATATGTCTCTTCCTCCTCGAGCTGAGGGTATCTGACTGTGATCTGCCTCATGGAAGGCTCGTCGCACTCAATGCGGAAGGTCTTTAATACAGAGGGAAATATGGCCGCCACCTTTCTGTCGATCATATCCCTGTATATCATCCTGTCATATATGACAGCGAGATCGTCATCTATTCTGTTGTTAAAAATACTGTCCAGGGCATAATCCCTCATATCATCCTCATATTTTCTGTATATCTCCGTATCCGGGTTCATGTAAATGAGGACATTTTTATATACCGGAGCCTTCACTCTCCTGTCGACACCGCTGGCATAGGAAAAGTACATGAGCACCTCCTGAGGCATCCTGCCCTTATATCCTTCCGGGCAGGAGTAGAGATAATACTCATAGAGCTGAGTCAGCTTTATATCTCTTCTTATGGCGATCTCATATATATAAAAGGCAAAGGGCTCCGTCACACTGCCTGTTATGAGCTCCGAACAGAGCTCAGCCAAAAGCTCATCATCCTCAGGGCAGTTATCAATGAGAAATCTCTGCTCATCCGAAAGCTCTTTTTCATGTTTTAAACTGAGGGTATTATCCTCACGAGGGCTCTTCATAATGCCTGCCGCTGTCATAAACTGCTGCATGGCATGCATGCGGTCTCCTCTTCCCCTGAGGCCGTCATAGAGGCTTCTCAGCCTCTCGTCATTCATAAACGGTGCCCTCACAAAGTCGTCGCACTCAAAAAGGAGAAGAAGCTTCTCCGGGTCCTTGCTGTAAAGCCTTCCCATGTCCTCTCCGGAATTCAGAGAGGCTATAGCCCTGTCAAGAGATGAGGCGGGAGTCCTGAAGGAATAGGGTATCTTTATCTCTCCCGCGCTTGTAACAAGAAAGAAATTGCCCTCTATCAGAGAATCCGCAGGGGCAAATGAGGCATTTACGCTGTAAATTATCTTGTTTACGGTCCCCACATAGCTCTTTGTCTCAGGTATGACCCTGAGATTGTCCGAGTAGCAAAGCCCTTTGATGTGATAGTTTCCTTTACAGGACACAGAAAATTCGCCTCTCGAGATCCCCTCGAAGGCGAGTGTTGCGTCTATGCGCTCAGGATATTCAGGCTCGGGTATTTCGTTTTCAAAAATGCCCCTTGCAAGGCGATTTATCTTTTCCTTCATATGTTTCACTTCACTCCGTCAGAGGATATTCTATCACATTTATATTTCCTTTTAAAGTATATTATGGTATGATTTAAATATTAAAAAGAGAGGCTTTACTTATGATTTCCGAACCCATAACTCTGTACAAATTAATGATATTATATATGTTAAACGAGGTCAATTTTCCTCTTACAAACAGCCAGCTGACAGGATTTTTTTTGGATAATGAATACACCACCTACTTCACCCTTCAGCAGGTCCTTTCAGAGCTCATAGACTCAAAGCTTATAACAGACCGGCATATAGGAAACTCCACCAGGTACGAGATAAGCTCAGACGGGGAGGAGACTCTCGGCTTCTTCGGAAAAGACATATCTCCCGCTATAAAATCCGATATGGACAATTTTCTTAAAGCCAACAAATTCCGCCTCCGCTCGGAGGTGGGAACGACAGCAGACTATTATAAGACCGATGACAGGAATTACATAGTCCACTGTGAAGTCAGGGAAGGAAAAAGCATACTGATAAGCTTCGACATATCCGTGCCTGATGAGAGAGAGGCCATGGATATGGTGGGAAATTGGAAGGCAAAGAGCCAGAAGATATACTCCTATGTGATGAAGCAGCTGATGGAGACAAAATAGAGACAAAAAAGACCGGTTTTCCCCGGCCTTTTATTTTTTTTGCAATTCTTTGAGTATGTCCCTGGATTTGAATTTTTTTCCCACAAAGCGCTTTCTCAAAAGGCTGACATTGCCCTCAAATTCCCTGAGGACTTCCTCCGAGAGCACGAAGGTATAAAGCTTCCCCAAGGGAGCGGTCACCACCTTGTGCCAGGCCAGGCTGCAGGCCCCTGAGGCCCTCACCGGAGGCTCTTCCGTGTATTCTCCCTCTGTGACCATGCATCTCAGTTCAAATACGGCTGTCACCAGCCTGTCAGGAATATTTTCATTTATGAGTGCAGAGAGAGACAGATATAAAAGCTTCAAAAGCTCCTCTCCCTCCATGCCCTCATGGGCGTAGTAATCTGCAAGTTCAAGGAAGTATGAGCCTCGGCACATTTTCTCTATGTCTGCGCTCAACTCCTCAAATCGTCTTTTTATACTGACCGCATGAAGATTGTAAGCGTTTTTTCCTCGGCTTATATAAAAATCTCCGAAGGAAAAGGGGAATGATGCCCCGAGAAAGGGAGAAGTGGGCTTTGTGGCGCCTCCCGCAAATACAGTTATCTTTCCCAGCTCCCTTGTGATAAGTATCAATCTTTTGTTGTATTCACCTACAGGCATGGCGTTTAAGACCATGCCTGTAACTTTCTTTTCATCTTCTCTTTTCATACTCAGATCTTTTTGGAATCATAGCCGTAATTTTTCATGTACAGCTCGCTGTCTCTCCAGTCTTTTCTGACCTTTACGAAAAGCCTCAGATTTATGTGGGCTCCCAGCATGTCCTCAATGGACTTTCTCGCGTTGGACCCTATCTTTTTGAGCATTGATCCGCCCTTTCCGATTATTATTCCCTTGTGGGAATCCCTCTCACATACTATGGTGGCCTCGACTTCAAATATGCCGTCACTCCTCTCATGGAATTTGTCCACGAGAACTGCTATTCCGTGAGGTATCTCGTCCTTTAAGAGTCTCAGAGCCTGCTCTCTGATAAGCTCTGCAGCTATCTCTCTCATGGGGACAGTGGTCACGGTGTCCTCATCGTAGTACATGGGGCCTTCTCCGAGGAGACTGTAAATTACATCAAGAACTGTATCCGTATTGGTGCCGTCCATGGCGGATACCGGTATCACCTCGTCAAAGTCATATTTTGCCTTGTAGGCCTTAAGCACAGGAAGTATGTCTTCTTTTGACTCAAGCTTGTCCACCTTGTTTACAACTAAAATCACAGGCTTCCTTTCTCTTGACCCCTTAGGATTTAGCCTGTTTAAAAGCTCTGCTATCCTCTCCTCCCCGGCTCCTATATAGGTCACAGGCTCCACCAACCACATTATGATATCCGCATCCCCGAAGGTCTTTTCAGCCACCTTATCCATGTACTCTCCAAGCTTGTTTTTTGCCTTGTGGATACCCGGTGTGTCGAGAAAGATCACCTGCCCCCTGTCGTCTGTATACACAGTCTGTATCTTCTCCCTTGTGGTTTGGGGCTTTGGTGATGTTATGGCTATCTTTTGCCCTATAAGTCTGTTCATAAGTGTGGACTTGCCCACGTTAGGCCTTCCGATAATGGCCACAAATCCTGATTTCATATATTTATTCTCACTCTCCGAATGTTTTAAAACAGATCTCTGACTGTAAGGAATTCATCCGCGCAGTCCTCCAGCCTCAGAGCGTTTCCTATAGTGCAGACCGCATTCTCGCTTATAAGCTCGTCTATGTATGCTGACAGGCTGTTTATGGTGTGACCGTCTGCAGACAGGATCTCATCCCTCTCCCTCTGAAGCATCTCATCTGTGATTCCCGAGATATAGGCATTTACTCCCCTTGCAGCCTTTGCCGACATGGTGAGAGGCGCGTCCAGGTCAGAGACAGCTCCGATTATGTATTTAGCCACTGTCTCCTCATCAAACTCTGTCTCCCTGAGATATGAGGCAAGTCTCCTGTACACCTCAAGTGTCTCTTTTACATTGGGGTCTCTGTAGGATACGAGATGGCCCTTACCTGTTCTGGCAAATCCTGCCATACAGCCGTAGGCTCCGCCCTTTACTCTCAGGTTGAGCCAGAGATAGTCATAGTTCAAAAGCACCCTGAGGACCTGCAGCGCCCCGGTGTATTTAAGTCCGTTTTTGTCAAATCTGCCGCTTACCGCCACATAATTTACCTGAGATGCTGTCTTTAATCCCTCGTTAAGCTTTCCCAAGGGCTTAAGCTCTTCCTCATTGGCCTTCTTATATTCCGCCTTCGTCTCGCCAAGGGAAGCACAAAGTCTTTTTGCTCCATCTTTAAAGCCCTCAAGCATATCTTTTGAGCCGCAGAGTGCCGTCTTTAGGTTTGTCCCTGTAAAGATCTTTTCCGCCACAGACTTCAGTCTCTCCACAAAGTTCTCTCCCCCTGAGCTCTCAAAGTCTGACATGGACCTTTTCAAAAACTCATAGTAGCCTATGCCTGCTGTCATGTCTCCAAAGGCTGATATCTTTGAAAAATATGCTCCGGCCCTTGTGACTGCGGCTCTGTGAGAGGCCCCCTCTATTCCCATCCTGACTCTTGACACAGTTTCCGCCAGAATATCTCCTATCCTTTTTCTGTCTGTGTACACAGTATCCGAGAGTACCTCGGATATTATGTCGAAGCTGAAATCAAGCTTTTCCTTTAACACTCTTATCTCCGCGGAGAAGATCTCTTTTATGTCATCCTCTCCCTCTCTGTAGCAGGGGTAGGCACTTATATCAAAATCCAGTCCTCCGGAATTTAAAAGTATCTCACTTGCCAGATCTCTATAGCTGTGTTTCTTCGTGTCTATGCAGGCAAGGACAGATTTCAGGAAGGAGGCGTAAAACAGCTCCTCCCTCTCAAGATGTGAGAGGTCAAACAGAGCTTTGACATAAGCTATACCGTTTGTGTTTTCCTCGGTAAATATTATGTCGGGTCCCTTCTCCTCTCCTTCAAGCCTGTAGTTTATGCTCTCGGCCTTCTTATCTATATCCTCCGGCTTAAGCACCGGAAGGCATCTCAGGTCTTCCTGAGTATCGGGCTTATCCTGATAAGCCTTAAGCTCCCTTGTCTCCCTGACTATGGTTTTAAGCTCCTCCGCGCTCATGCTGTTCTTAATTTTTTCAAGCTTTTCTGCCAGCAGGCGGTCATTTTTCCCGGTAAGTCCCCTCTCAGGCTTTACTGTTATCACAGCGCTGAAGCTGTTCTCCCTTAGGTATTTTTCTATGAGCTTCTCAAAGTAGCCCTCCTCCACCTTATCCTTAAGATAGCTGAAGGTATCCTCATAAAAAAGATGGGTGAAGGGGGAACCGTCATAGAGCCATGAGTCAAGGCTCATAAGTCCGTACATAAGGCCCTTCGGAAGCCTGCCGTAATCCGCCTCCCTGTATTTGAACTCGTAGAAGTTAAGGCCTGCAAGCACAGCCTTTCTGTCAAGTCCTCCACTGCACAGCTCTGAAAGCTTTGAATCTATGGTGCTTAAAAATTTATCCTTCTTGTCTTCATCTGTATTTTTTGCGATGACGGAAAAGTAGGGCTGGCATATTCCTGAGGTATAGCCTCCGAATATGTCCTCGCCTATCCCCGCCTCCAAAAGAGCTTCCTTTATGGGAGCTCCCGGGGCATCCAAAAGCACATACTCCAATATCTGAAATGCTATGTAAAGCTTCGGATCCAAGTCATCCTCTATTACCCAGCTCTTTGAGAGATAGCTGTGCTTTTCCTCAGGCTCATTATCTCCTATTGGATAGCTGATCAAACGCTCCTTTGTCTTTTCAAAAGCTTTCTGAACTCCTATGGCAGAATCCGGCTCTGTCCTTTCAAAGCGGTTCAAATAATTCTCTGAAAGCCATGTAAGCCTCTCCTCCATATCCATCTTGCCGTAGAGCCATATGTAGGAGTTTGACGGGTGATAAAATCTTTTGTGGAACTCGATAAACTCACCGTAGCTCAGCTCCGGTATGCACTCCGGATCTCCGCCTGATTCATTTCCGTAGGTGGTGTCCGGGAAAAGCTCATTCATGGTATATCTCTCAAGGACCGACTCCGGAGACGAAAAGGCTCCCTTCATCTCATTGTACACCACGCCGTTATACTTGAGCTCTCCTGACTCATCCTCAAGCTCGTAATGCCAGCCCTCCTGCTTAAATATCTTTTCCTCCTTATAGATGTTGGGGAAAAAGACGGCATCCATATATACATCCATGAGATTCTTAAAATCCTTATCGTTGCAGGACGCAACCGGGTATACCGTCTTATCCGGGTAGGTCATGGCATTGAGGAAGGTGTTCAGTGAGCCCTTTGCAAGCTCGACAAAGGGATCCTTTATGGGAAACTTTTCTGAGCCGCAGAGCACTGAATGCTCAAGTATATGAGGTATTCCCTTTGAATTATCAGGTGTTGTCCTGAAGCCTATCATAAAAACTTTGTTTACATCATCATTCTCCATAAGGAGTACCCTGGCTCCGCTTTTTCTGTGCATAAGCACAGTCGCCTCCGATGAAAGCTCAGGTATATATCTCTCCTCTATAAATTCATAATCCTTATGCCGCATCTCTTCTCCTTTTTACCTTGATATTTACATGTTGCCCATTATCCTGTCTTTTAATATGGCTGCGCACTCCCTCACACAGAAGTGAACGAAAAGTATGGGGTCCGAGGGGGCCGATATGCCCGACACATTCTTCAGACCTCTCTCCTTAGCTATCATAATAGCTCTCAGCATGTGGAAATCATTTGTGAGGACTCCCACCGAGGGCCCCATATCCGCCGCCTGTTTGCCGGCTTTTTCCTCCTCGCCGGCCGCAGTCTCCGGCTTTCCGGGGTGTGGCGGTCTTTCTTTAAGACTCTCCTCTATAATATCTATGCCTCTGTCCACAGGGGCAATTCCGAACTCTATCCTCTCCCTGAGCTTTATCTGAACAGAGTCCTTCAGATCTTCCATCACCTTAGACTCGGTTCTTTTCATATCCTCTTCGATAGTCAGCATTGAATATGCGATATTTTCTGTTGTACTGGTAGAAAACATCTCAATTATCATATTTTCCTCCGGCATGCCCTTGAGGTGCAGATAGTTGTACATGGCTACGGCCTCAGGCAGATACTCGTCTCTGCCCTGTCCTCCTGACAGGACAAATTTGGTCTCCGGATTCTCAATATGATATTCGTAGGCCTTATCAAGTCTGTTCTTTAAGGTAAGGCTCATCCTGTCCGGGTATATCTTTGCTCCCAGAACAATGACATAGTCAAGCTTTTGTTTCTCAGGCGTCTTTGCCGCCTTAAGCACAAAGCCTACCATTACGGCAAGGACTGTAAGCCCCAGGATAAAGGTGGTAAACAGAAATACCGTCCACCTTCCCGGAAGGCTCTGTCTGTGGCCCTTCACATGGACGCAAAGCCTGGAGGCCGCCCCGCAAAGAGCCGCAAAAAACAGCCATATCAGGCAGAAGGATGTTCCTATGCCTGAGTATGCAACGATCAGCACAAAATAAAGAGCGCAGATCCCGGCTGCAAAAATAAAAAGGACTTCCATTTACTCCTCCGATTTGACTCTTATGATATCATAGGGCTCAGGCATCTCAGAGAGTCTAAGCTTAAGCTTTTGCTTGGGATGGGGGCAGGACTCCATGCTCTCTAAGGTCTCCCCGTCTCTTATCTCCAGCACCTCGGTCTCAAGATTCCGAAAGTCAGGCTTCATTATCTCTATCCTGTCTCCCACCGAAAACTTGTTCTTCTGCTCTATATCAGCATAGCCCCCTAATACAGCGGAAACTGTTCCCAGATATGTATAATTTTTGAGATAGGTGCTCCTGTCGTATATCTGGGACTCCGAGCCCGGCTTTCCGAAATAAAAGCCCGTGGTGAAATCTCTTATGGTGCACTTTCCTATCTCTGACTTATAATCCTCTATTTTACTTTTGTAGAGCTCCGGGGAAGTGAAGTAATCATCTATGGCCTTTCTGTAGGTCCTTGCCACTGTCGCCACATAAAGAGCTGTCTTCATCCTTCCCTCTATCTTGAAGCTGTCTATTCCGGCATCGCAGAGCTCCGGTATGTGTTCTATCATGCACAGGTCCTTTGAGTTGAATATATAGGTTCCCCTCTCATTTTCCTCCACAGGAAAGTACTCTCCCGGCCTGGTCTCCTCCATAAGGCTGTACTTCCATCTGCAGGGATGGGTGCAGGCTCCCCGGTTGGCATCCCTCCCCGCCATAAAGGAGGAAAGCAGACATCTTCCGGAGTAGGAAATACACATTGCTCCGTGGACGAAGCTCTCTATCTCCATATCATCAGGGATCGCCTCTCTTATCTCAGCTATCTCCCTGAGAGAAAGCTCTCTGGCACTTACGACCCTCTTTGCACCAAGCCTGTGCCAGAAAAGATAGGTCATATAATTTGTGTTGTTTGCCTGGGTCGATATGTGTATATCCATATCAGGCATTATCCTTCTTGCCAGGTCGAAAAGCCCCGGGTCTGATATTATGACCGCATCGGCTCCCGTATCCTTAAGTTCATTGAAGTATGCTTGAGCCTCCCTTATGTCACCGTTGTGGGCCAGTATATTTGCAGTCACATACACCTTCGTTTTATGCTCGTGGGCAAAGGCTATGCCCTCTATCATCTCGGGTATGGAAAAGTTGTCAGCCTTGGCCCTTAAGCCGAAGGCCTCCCCTCCTATATAGACCGCATCGGCTCCATAGATCACAGCAGTCTTTAATGTGTCCAAATTGCCTGCAGGTATCAGTAATTCAGGTTTTTTATCTCTCTTCATTCGCAAAAATCTCCGTCTTATGCTGTCTTCAGCTGTCCGTCAAAAAATCAGTACAGCTTCACAGAAATACTCACTCCGTCTCCTATGGGAATGACAGAGCTCTCAAGTCTTTCGCTGTGTTTTATCTCATAGAGGAATTCTCTCATTCTTTCATGTATGGTCCTGTCTCTGCGCTCCACAGTAAAGCGGGACTCCATGACCGTAAAGTCCTGCAGCACATTGTCGCAGACAAGAAGTCCACCTAAATTCATCATGTCAAGGACCCTCGGAAGCCAGTTTAAATACTGCCCCTTTGCCGCATCCATAAATACAAGGTCAAAGCCTGAGCCCGCCTCAGGCAAATGAAGTCCCGAAGCCCTCAAGGCGCATAGAGCCCTGTCCGCATCCTCGTTAAGCAGGTTTATCCTGCCGGAAAAGCCTGCATCCCTGATGTTTTTCAAGGCCATCGGTATCCTTTTTGAGTAGCTCTCCACAGTTATTATATGACCCATGCCGCAGAGAGCCCTCTCCATTACTATGGAGCTGTAGCCCAAAGCCGTTCCCAGCTCCAGTATCTTTTCAGGCCTTCTCAGCACTGTCAAAGTCCTAAGAAGGCTCTCTGTCTCTTTTCTTATGATCGGTATATTTTCAAGCTCACAGCGGTCTCTGAGCTGTGAGAGGAAGCCGTCCTCCTCCTTCTCCAGAGACAGCAGGTAGTCTGTTATTCTCCTTTGGTCCAATTTACTTCATCTCCATATATGGTATCGGTTTTATTCGGAGAGGCTCTCCTCAGCGCCATCAGCTTCTGTATCTCCGGCTGTTTCTCCCCCTGTCTCTCCTGCAGTTTCGGCCTCGATATCTATTCCTTCTCTCTGAGCGGCCTCGACCTGATCTGCTCCTATGCTTTCGTCTCCTCCGCCGATCACATCCTGAGCCTCCGTCTCCTGGGGCACAGTCTCCTCGGGAGCCTCCATAAACTTCTCCAATATCTCTTTAGTAGTCATTGAAGTGTTGAGTATATACTCCCCGGGTTTTATATCCACCTCGTACAGGATACCCTGTACCTTGAAGGCTATCTCATTTCTTATGAGGCCCTCATCCTTCAGAAGGGATGCCACGCTGTCAAGAGTCTCATCCTGCCCTATCTTGATGTTTTTGTCCTGTCCGGGCGCCGCCTCCACCAGCTCCTGATAAAAAATATCATGTCCGAAATCATAGCTTGTCTTTAATCCGTAAGCACAGGCCAGTACCAGAAGAGCTATAACTATAACCCTGCCGGCAAATCCTGTCAAAAATCCGCTTATCTTTTGCAATGCATTCTCGTTATTATCCATCTTATTAAATATAAGTATTCCTTTCAAAATGATGAGGCATCAGCCTTATGGAGCTTCCCGCGCCTGCAGGGAACTCTGCAAGGCTCATTATATCATAATTGTTTAAACATACAAATCCAATTTGCTTAAATCTCCTTAAGGGAGTCTGTCCTCTTTATTATGCGGAATTTATTTTTCTTAAATTCCAGCACCCCTCTTTTTCTGAGCCTTCCCATAACAGACGACAGGGCACTCCTGTCCACAGCCAGGTAATCGGCAAGCTCCTGCCTGTTAAAATTGATCTCAAATACTCCGTTTTTATCCTTCTTCCCTCTCCTCTCAACATCCGTAAGGTATGACAGCAATTTGTCCTCGGTTTTCTTTTTTGACAGGTGTTCTATCCTTCCTGTGATAAAAAAGTTTTTCGAGGAGAAGAGCTTGACCAGGTTTCTCAAAAGTGTGAGAACAAGCTCCTGTCTGTGATAGCTGCCGCAGTCTTTTTCCAAATTTTTATTTTTTGCCCCGGCGCTGCCTTTAAGTATGCCTTCAGGCTTTATGCGCAGCACCTCTGTGTCCTCCTCCGCCCTGATATTTACCGTCAGTTCAAAGCCTCCACAGGCAAAGGTCTCCCCGAAGGCATCTCCCCTGTTAAGATCCGTGAGTATGACCGAATTGCCGTAAAAGTCGTCCTTCATTATATGTATCCTTCCCGAAAGGACTATGCCTATGTATCTGAGGCGGTCTCCGGAGTATGCTATATACTCCCCTCTCCCGAAGCTCTTTATGTCTGCCTCGAGTATATCTGCGACTTCATCCCAATCCGAGGGGGCTATGTCGGAAAAAAGCTGCGAATTTCCGATCAGGCCAAAGCTTTCATTTATAGCTGTATTCATTTATATTTTTCCTTTCAAACGTTGCAACTGCAACATACTTTACCGGAGGATTATACTATAATCCCGTCAAAAAGCAAGGGAAGAAGGAGAAGTTTTATGATAAGGAAAATAATACATATAGACGAAGAGAAGTGTGATGGCTGCGGCCTTTGCGCAAAAGCCTGTCATGAAGGCGCTATAGAAGTGGTAAACGGTAAGGCTAAGCTTATGAGAGAGGATTACTGTGACGGTCTGGGCGACTGCCTGCCCGCCTGCCCGCAAAATGCCATAAGCTTTGAGGAGAGGGAGGCCGCGGCCTATGACAGGCAGGCTGTGCTCATGAATAAAAAGTTACCTGCCATGCCCGAGCCCTGCAGTAAAAGTGAGCTTATGCAATGGCCTGTCCAGATAAAGCTTGTCCCTGTGAAAGCTCCATATTTTGATGGTGCAAGACTTCTTGTGGCTGCCGATTGCACCGCCTTTGCCCACGGCAATTTCCATAAAAAGTTTCTTAAAAACCATATCTGCATAGTCGGCTGCCCCAAGCTTGACAGTATAGATTACTCCGAGAAGCTCACGGAGATAATAAGGGAGAACGATATCCGGAGCCTTGATATAGTTCGCATGGAGGTCCCCTGCTGCGGCGGTCTTGAGTATGCCGCAAAGGAGGCCCTAAAGAGAAGCGGAAAGTTCATCCCTTGGCAGGTATATACCGTGTCAACTCGTGGAGATCTGTTGGAGGACTAAGCACAAAAACTTAAAAATATTAATATGCGCGGCATTCAGATGTATAATGAACAGATTTTGCACTTGAAATGTCAGATGCCGCAAAATTTCACAGAAAAGATCCCTGTCTCGGAGCGTTTTTCAGAATATGCCCCTCTCGCCGGTTATCCTCCGGCAAAAGGGGACATATCTTTGCCCCGGACAGGGATCTTTTATTTACTATACTTCCATTATTATGGGAAGTATCATGGGATTTCTCTTCAATTTTTTCCAGAAATAGTCCGAGAGGCTGTCCCTTATGACATTTTTGATCTTTCCCCAGTCACTTACATGGCGCACCAGGCAGTCATCGACAGCGTCCCTTACCACTCCTCTCGCCTCGTCGATAAGAGGCTCCGACTCCCTGACATAGACAAATCCTCTTGTAACTATATCAGGTCCCGAGAGCACATGTCCCGAATACTTTTCCAGAGTAAGTACCACTACTATTATACCGTTCTGAGCCAGGTTCTGTCTGTCTCTTAAAACTATGTTACCCACGTCTCCGACTCCGAGCCCGTCCACCATAAGGCCTCCGGACTGAACATGGTCGACTATCCTGCAGGAGTCATAGCCTATATCGATAACGTCTCCGGTGGAAGCCATAATAATGTTTTCCTTGGGTATGCCTATGGCCTCGGCTATCCTTGTCTGTCCCAGACGATGTCTGTACTCTCCGTGAACAGGAATGGCATACTTGGGGTGTACCAGAGAATATATGAGCTTAAGCTCCTCCTGACAGGCGTGTCCTGATACATGAGTATCCTGGTATATCACCTCGGCATGCTTCTGAGAAAGCTCATTTATTACCTTTGCCACCGCCTTCTCATTTCCCGGTATGGGTGTAGAGCTCAGCACCACCACGTCCGAAGGTCCTATGGATACCTTCCTGTGCTGGGATGAGGCCATCCTTGAAAGTGCTGCCATGGATTCTCCCTGGCTTCCGGTAGTCACTATGACTGTCTTTTCGTCAGGATAATTCTTTATATTGTCTATGTCTATGAGAGTCCCCTCAGGAATGTTTATATATCCCAGCTCTGAAGCTGTGCCTATAACATTTACCATGGAACGCCCCTCCACCACTACCTTCCTGTCGTACTTGTAGGCATCGTTTATTATCTGCTGTACTCTGTCCACGTTGGAGGCAAAGGTGGCAACTATTATCCTGTTGTTGGGATGCTCGGCAAAGATGGCGTCAAAGGTCCTTCCGACAGTCCTCTCAGACATGGTAAAGCCTGTCCTCAAGGCGTTGGTGGAATCTGCCATGAGGGCAAGTACGCCCTCTCTTCCCAACTCCGCAAAGCGCTGCAGATCTATGGCATCTCCGAATACCGGGGTGTAATCCACCTTGAAATCTCCCGTGTGGAGAACTGTTCCTGCGGGAGAGTGGATGGCCAGAGCGCTGGCATCCTGTATGGAGTGATTCGTCTTTATAAATTCGATGTCAAAGCTTCCAAGTCTCACCGTATCACCATGCTTCACCACGTTTAACTTGGCGCTGTCCAAGAGCTGAGCTTCTCTGAGCTTGTTCTCAATAAGGGCTATGGTAAGCCTTGTGGAATAAACAGGCACATTTATATCCCTGAGTATGTAGGGCAGAGCACCTATATGGTCCTCATGTCCGTGGGTTATTACAAAGCCCTTCACCTTTTCTATGTTCTGCTTGAGATAGGTGACGTCAGGGATGACCAGATCAACTCCCAGCATATCGTCCCCGGGGAATGCCAGTCCGCAGTCCACAACAACTATACTGTCCTCATACTCGAAGGCTGTGATGTTCATTCCTATCTGCTCCAGTCCTCCGAGAGGTATTATTTTAATGTGCTTGTTTTCACCTTTTTCAGGTGCCTTGAAGAGGTTCCTGGCGGCCTCTATTATATTTGTACGTCCCGTACGTCCCGATTTTTTATCCTGCTTTTTCTCTGCCTTCTTCTCTGTAGGCTGCGAAGGCTGCTTTTTCTTCCGTACCGCCTTCTTTTCTGCGGGAGCCTTCTCCTCTCCCTCATTTTCTTTTTTCTTTACAGCCTTTTCAGGCTTTGCCTTTACAGCCTTGGGCCTGTTCTGAGTATTCCCCTTTGTGCGGCCCTTTTTCTTTTCATCCTTTACAGGTTCCGCTGTCTCGGCGTCCTGCTTTAAAATCTCCGTCTTTTTTGAGACCGTCTTTTTGGTCCCGTTTACCTTGCGCGTCAATCTGCGCTTTACAGTCTTTACTTCCTTTTCAGCCTTCTCTTCGCTCCGGTCGTTTTTTCCGACACTGAGAAAGCCATCTATCTTATCCAAATGATATTTTCCTCCTTGTTTATTTTTCACGTCCCCTTAAAATACATTTTTTACCCACAAAAAGATTACCGCTCTATATCAAGTTCATCCTTGAGCATCTCCTCAAAGATCTTGAAGACGGCATCCAATTCTTTCTCATCATCCACAGACTCATATACTGACTCCGCATCCTCCTCGGTGGATACATCTTTGAGTACATAGCACTCACCGTCCTCATCATCCGGGGCATCAGTCACCAGGATATAGCTCGATCCTCCCAGAACAGTCTGCTCCAAAATAGTAAACTCAACTTCAGAGCCGTCATCCATGATCATGATTATTTTTTCTTCCATATTCGATTTTCCTTTTCTTTTATTCAATTTTAAGGATTACATGCGTAATCTTTACTGTTTTTCATATAGTCTTCCAGAATCAGAGCGGCAGCTATCTTATCAATATACTTTTTCTGTTCGCTCCTTTTGATCCCGCTCTCGTCCAATATCTCCCTTGCGTCAGCAGTGCTCAATCTCTCATCCCACAGGCGCACAGGAACAGACTCACCAAGCCTTTTTTCAAGAAGGACCTTGAATTCCTCCGTCTTGAGAGCCCTCTCCCCGACCTCGCCGCTCATCTTTACAGGATATCCGAGAACAATAAAAGAAACCTCATACTTATGTACGAGTTCCTCTATGCGCCTTAAAGTCGGCCTTATTTTGCTTTCCATATCACGCTCTATCGTCTCCAGGGGAGACGCAATAATACCCATCTCGTCAGTCAGAGCAACTCCGACTGTCTTGCTTCCGTAATCAAGCCCTAAAACTCTCATTTAACCGTTCAGTTCGGACTTGATGTAGGATGCCATCAGCTCCTCCAGGATCTCGTCACGCTCCACCTTCATAATAAGGCTCCTGGCATTCTTATGGCTGGTAATATATGTGGGATCTCCGGACATAATATATCCGACTATCTGGTTTATGGGATTGTAGCCCTTCTCCACGAGAGCATTGTATACATCTCTCAAAACGTCGCTGACATCGGGCTTGTTTCCCTTTACCTGTCCTATTATCTGTGTGTTCTGCATATTGCTCATATTATCACGTCCTTTTTATCACTATAGCTTATTCTAACTCAAAAGGATACTTTCGTAAATAGATTTTTCCTTACAAATATCTGACGCAATCCCCCGTATAAGCTTTCCCTTTTCAAAATCCCGGGCTTCCTTTACAGTCCTTACATATTCCTTTGTATAGCCTGTGACATAGCTCTTTTTGCCGCCATCCTCCTGATTTACCTCCACTATCTCCTCAGGAAGCATCTCCAGCTCGCGGCCCATATAGTATTTTACAAATTCATCAGACATCTCCTCAGCAAGCTTTATGAGCTTTTCGCTTCTCTCACTCTTTATCTCCTCAGGTATCTGATCAGGCATGCTGTAGGCCCTTGTGCCCGCTCTCCCCGAATACTTGAATACATGCATCTCATAAAAGCTTATATCCCGAGCAAACTTAAGTGTCTCCTCAAACTCCTCATCGCTCTCTCCGGGAAATCCCACTATTACGTCTGTTGTTATGGCGGGATGAGAGAAATATCTCCTCAGTATGTCGCAGCGTCTCCCGTAGTCCTCTGCGCTGTAGTGTCTGTTCATCCTCTTAAGCACGG
This sequence comes from uncultured Lachnospiraceae bacterium, assembly GCA_944381485.1. Lineage (GTDB taxonomy): Bacteria > Bacillota > Clostridia > Lachnospirales > Lachnospiraceae > Avilachnospira. The sequence goes on along the minus strand of CALWLI010000033.1, from coordinate 14,051 downwards.
TATCGGATCCGCTTTGAAGAGAAAGATGGAAATGGGGGCAGAATTTTTCCAATTTTGAGAGCTCGGAGGCAAACTTCTCAGAGATGATATGGGGCTCAAGAGAACCCACTCTTATCCTCTCCACTCCCTCTATGTCATGGATTGCCTTTATAAGCTCAAGAAGATATATCCTGTCTTTGAAGTCCTCATCACTTACCGGACCTTTTCCCCCGTCTCTCAGCCAATCCTTTCCGTAGGAGCTCAAATGTATGCCTGTAAGGACCACCTCTCTGACGCCCTTTTCGGAAAGCTCCTTTATCTCATCCACGCAATCCTGAATGGGTCTTGATACTATCCTGCCTCTCGCAAAGGGAATGATACAGTAAGAGCAAAACTGGTTGCATCCGTCCTGTACCTTTATGAAGGCTCTGGTATGATTTACTATCTCGGAGACTCTCATTCCGAAAGATCCGGATTCGCAGCCGAAGCCTGAGCTTTCTTCCTTAAGGTTTCCCGACTCAAGGCTTATTTTTTTTCCGGTGTTCAAAAACTCCTCTATCTTAGACAATATCTCGGGCTTTTCTCTGTTGGTGAGAAATATATCTACAGCCTTATCCTCAAGGAGCCCTCTCATCTCCTCATTTTTCATCGCAGCATCCACATAGCAGCCCACAGCCACCACAACGGCGTCCTTGTTCAGCTTTCTTGCCCTGTGGAGCATCTGTCTTGACTTCTTGTCAGCCACATTCGTAACAGTGCAGGTGTTTATTATGTATACATCCGCCTTCTCGTTGAAGGCTCTTTCTTCGTATCCCGCCTCCCTGAGTTTACATATCATGGCGTCAGTCTCGTAGGTATTTACTTTACAGCCCAAATTGTGAATTGCAAATGTCATTTTTTACTCCCGTTTTACTTCTAATTGCTTGACTTTAAGGCTCTTCATGGTAGAATTTATTCTATAAAGAATCATTGAATTCAGGAGGTTGCGTTTGTTATGAAGGAAGTTCGTATTTCATTAAATACTATCGATAAAGTCAAGTCATTTGTCAATGATCTGAACAGATACGATGTGGATTTTGACCTTGTTTCAGGGCGCTATATAATTGATGCGAAGTCTATAATGGGAATATTCTCCCTTGACCTCTCAAAGCCCATCACCCTCAATATCCACGCCGACGGAAATCTCGATGAGATACTTGAGACTCTGAAGCCCTACATTATAGAGGAGTAGCCCCAAATCATTTCCGTAAGTTTAAATTTAAATCAAAAACATACCCTCTCCGGGATAATCCCTGTGGGTATGTTTTTTTTATTCAGCTGCAGATTATCTCTTCCCTTGTCTTCACCGCGGTGTCCATCATCTCATCTATCTTTTCAGCAAGCTTTGTCTCTGATTTTTTGATAACATTTATATTCGGCTTGGTGACGGGATGCTTTGCCACAAATATGGTACAGCAGTCCTCATAGGGGAGTATGCTTGTCTCAAATGTTCCTATATTCTCCGCAACATCCACTATCTCCTGCTTGTCAAAGCCTATCACAGGCCTGTATACAGGAAGTGTGCACACCTCGTTCGTCACCTGCAGAGAGAACATGGTCTGGGACGCCACCTGCCCTATGGATTCTCCTGTGATGAGTCCTATGCACCCGGTCTCCTCGGCTATCCTCTCAGCTATTCTCATCATATATCTTCTCATAATGATGGTGAGCTCATCGTGGGGGCACTGCTCGTAGATATAGAGCTGTATCTCCGTAAAGTTTACGACGTGGAGCTTTATGGGGCCTGAGTAGCCGGCCACGGCCTTGGCAAGGTCAACCACCTTCTGCTTTGCCCTCTCTGAGGTATAGGGCGGAGCGTGGAAATATACGGCCTCTATCATGACTCCCCTCTTTGCTATCATATAGCCTGCTACGGGGCTGTCTATTCCGCCTGAGAGAAGAAGCATAGCCTTTCCGTTGGTTCCTATGGGCATACCTCCTGCTCCCTTTATGGTCTTTGAATAAACATTTATCTGCTGCCTTATCTCTATGTGTATCATCACCTCGGGATTTCTCACGTCGACCTTGGTCTCCGGAAAGGCAGTCAATATGTCATATCCCACATCCGCGTTTATCTCGTCAGAGGTCACAGGGTAGTGTTTGTTTGTGCGCTTTGCCCTTACCTTGAAAGTAAAATGCTTGTCGGGATACTCCTCATCTATAAATTTAACTATCTCCTGCCTGAGCTTCTCATAGCCCTCGTCCGCAAGCTGAGTCATAGGACAGATGCCTACTATTCCGAAGACCTTCTTTAAGGCCTCCACCACCTCGTCATAGTCATAGTCGGATTTTGCGTTTACATATATCCTTCCCTGCTCCTTGACTACGGCGAACTCTCCCTCCACCTTTTTAAGGTGCTGCTTTATCTGATGTATGAGGGCGTCCTCAAAAATGTATCTGTTCTTTCCCTTTGTGCCTATCTCGGCGTATTTGATCAAAAAGCTGTGATAACGCATATATTCCCTCTCAAAAAATTTTGCCGCTTTCCCTGCGGCAGTATATCTACTATATTCGCAGCATGGAAAATTGTCAATTTATTTTCTTGTGTATTTCCGAAGCACAGGAAGAAGCTCCTCTATACAGTCGGAACAATAATCCGCTTCCCCGGGCTCATTGAATATGCCGAAGGAAAACCTCAAGGTGCTGTCCAAAAGCTCCTTCTTTACGCCTATGGCTTTAAGTGTTCCTGATATGGCGGGATGGTTTGAGGAACAGGCTGAACCTGAAGACACATAGACTCCCTTATCCTCAAGAGCGTGGAGAAGCACCTCGGCTCTCACTCCCTCAAAGGAGGCGCTTACTATCTGGGGAGCACTCTCCTCACCCTTAAGAGAATTAAGCTTTACCCCCTCTATCTTCTCAAGCCTCTCCGTCAGACGGTCCTTTACCGCAAGTATCCTTTTTATATATTCCTCGTGATTCTTTGAGTAGAGCTCAGCCGCAAGTCCCAGTCCTGCTATCCCCGGAACATTTTCTGTGCCGGAGCGCATGTCCTTTTGCTGCCCGCCTCCGAATATTATGGGTTCTATCCTTACTTTTTCATTTATATATATGAAGCCCACTCCCTTAGGACCGTGTATCTTGTGGCTGCTGACAGACAAAAGGTCTATGCCCTCCTTTTTCGGCCTTATGGTGAGCTTACCATATGCCTGGATCGCATCCGTGTGGAAATAGCAGTCGGGATTTATGCTCTTTACTATGCGTGATGCCTCGGCTATGGGCTCTATGGCCCCTATCTCATTGTTCACATACATCATACTCACAAGTATGGTGTCAGGCCTTACTGTCCTTTTAAGCTCCTCAAGGTCAACATGCCCCTTCTCGTCGACTCCTATAAAGCTTATCTCAAAGCCTTCCTTTTCCAGAAACTCCAAGGTCTTGTAGATAGCTGCATGCTCTATATTGCAGCTTATGATATGTTTTCCTCTCTTTTTTCGGGCCATGGCCGTTCCTATTAAAGCCATGTTATCAGACTCTGTCCCTCCTGAGGTAAAAACTATCTCTGAGGGCTTTACCTTGAGGCTTGAAGCTATTCTCTCCTTGGCCTCCTTTATATAATTCTCGGCTGTCAGCCCCATAATATACTTTGATGAGGGATTGCCATAGTCCTCATTCATTATCTTTACCATGAGCTCTGTCACCCTGGGGTCCACTCTCGTTGTGGCGGCATTATCAAAATAAACGGTCATATCGATCTCTTCCTTTTTATGTTTATACATATATAATCTGTATGTCTTAAAGTCATCAGGAGTTATTTTAGCATCAGTGAGAGATTAAGTAAACCTGTAAAGAGAAGAGGACACATATCATTCTTTTTTAAGGAGCGCTTATTATAAAAGACCTGCAGGGAATATACACCTGCAGGCCTCTTAAACAGAGCTTCTTATCTCTCGTTGAATCTCTTAAGGAACTCCACTGTCTTTTCTTTTTTGGGATGTTCAAATATATCTTCAGGAGTCCCCTCCTCACAGATGACACCGTCCGCCATGTACACAACATGGGTGGAGACATCCCTGGCAAAAGCCATCTCGTGAGTCACTATGATCATAGTAAGCCCTTCCTTTGCAAGCTGTCTCATGACGGAAAGCACCTCTCCCACCATCTGTGGGTCAAGAGCCGATGTGGGCTCGTCGAAGAGCAGTACCTCCGGCTCCATGGCAAGGGCTCTGGCTATGGCAACTCTCTGCTTCTGTCCTCCGGAGAGCTGCATGGGCTTTGCATTTATGTAAGGATCCATACCCACCTTCTTGAGATAGAAGAGAGCCTTCTCCTTAGCTTTCTCCCTTGACTTTTTGAGCACCTTGACAGGTCCTGTCATACAGTTTTCAAGTACGGTCATATTGTTGAAGAGGTTAAAGCTCTGGAAGCACATGCCCACCTTAGCTCTGTAGCCACAGTGGTCAAAGCCCTTTCCTGTTATGGGCTTTCCGTGGAAGAGTATCTCTCCTCCCGAGGGTTTCTCAAGGAGATTTATACATCTTAAAAGTGTTGATTTTCCCGAGCCTGACGCCCCTATTATGGTGGTCACATCACCCTCATCCACCTTGAAGTCCACATCCTTAAGGACCTGATTTTTTCCGAAAAACTTTTGGAGATGGCTTACCTTGATTATGTTTTCCATATTACATGCCCTCCCTCTGATTCTCGTTAAAATTTCCTGTCTTATGTGCCTTATAGTCAACGTTGGTATATGAATTCTTGTCCTTGGGATTGTAGGTATGCATTCCTTCTCCCATGACCAGAGCGTCTGTCTGTACCAGCTCATAATTGTCAGGGCCGTCCATCTTCGACTCCATGAATCTGAGTATCCTTGAGCAGATGAAGGTCATAATAAAGTAGAATACCATTGTTATGGTGAAGGCCTCAAAGTAAGTATAGTAAGCTCCGGCTATGCCCTTCGTAGTGTAGAAAAGCTCCATGACTCCTATCACCGAAAGCACTGATGTGTCCTTGATATTTATGATAAGGTTGTTTCCTATCTGAGGCATAATGTTCCTCAGAGCCTGGGGAAGTATAACATTTATCATGGTCTGAAAATGGTTCATTCCTATGGCCATGGCTCCCTCTGTCTGTCCCGGATCTATGGAAAGTATTCCTCCTCTCACGGTCTCAGCCATGTAAGCTCCGGTGTTTATGGATACTATAAAGAAGGCTGCTGTCCACATTCCCATGTTTATATTAAATACCATGGCAGAGCCGTAATATATAAACATGGCCTGAACCATCATGGGAGTACCTCTGAAGATCTCCACATAGGCTGTCAGTATAAACTTTATGACTGAGAGTAGTCCCCATTTTACAGGAGTCTCCTCCCTGTCACAGGGTATGGTCTGAATTATGCCTATGGCAAAGCCTATGATGCATCCTATGGCAGTTGAGATCACGGCTATGATCATGGTGGTCCAAATGCCGCCGGCAAAGGAGGCTCCGTACTCCTCCAATATGAAAACTATTCTTCCCCAAAAATCTGAAGGTAACATTTTTAATCAAACTCCTCTATGTTTAAGCTGTAATGATTACTCTGAAAGAGGCTGAACGCTTATGGCCTCATCCATCATCTCATTGAAATCATCCACATTCATCTCTGAAAGGACTGAGTCTATCTGCTCCTTTAAGGCTGAATTGCCCTTTCTCATGGATATACCTATATTTATGTCCTCCTCTGATACCTCAAAGTCATCGTCAGATCCGGTGAAATCGAGAAGCACCATGTCAGGGTAAGCCACGCATGCGGCCTGAGCTGTGGGCATATCTGTAACCACCAGATCCACTCTTCCCGACTCAAGAGCGACAAGCATTGCGGGGGCTGACTCCTGTGCCGCAAGTATATCCGCTCCCTCTATCTGGGGAAGGCAGCTGTCATACCATATGGTGTTCTGCTGGCTTGTAACTGTGGCACCTGCAAGATCTGATACTCCCTGAGCGTTAGCATAGGGTGAATCCTTCTTTGTCACAGCCACTACAGATGCATAGTAATAAGGCTCTGAAAAATCAACTGACTGAAGTCTCTCTGAAGTTATGGACTGGCCTGCTATAACACAGTCAACTGTTCCGGACTGTACTGCAGGTACAAGGGAATCCCAGTCGGACTTTACTATCTCAAGGTCCACTCCGAGGGCCTCGGCTATGTGCTTTGCCATCATTACATCGTAGCCGTATGCGTAATCGCTGCTTCCCTTGATCTGAACAGCTCCGTTTGAATCGTCCTGCTGTGTCCAGTTGTAGGGAGCATAGCTGCACTCCATGGCAACGCTGAGCACTCCGTCCTCAAGACCTGACTCAGCTCCTGACTCAGTTCCCTCTTCAGCTGCTCCCTGGGCTGCTGTTGTCTCCGCCTCTGATGATGAGCCGCAGGCTGTAAGTCCTGCCACCATGGCTGCCGCCATCATTCCTGCAAAAATCCTTCTTCTCATAATTTCTTCCTCCTCGTTAATATGTAAATTAAAAATACCACAAAGCGTCTCTGAAACACTTCGCGGTACTGATTCTGAAATTATGAAATCCTGAATTTTAGCTCTTACCTTTGATAGCGCTTCACTTAGACGTGACAGTCCGCAAAATCTTATTTCTGCGGCCCAACTCATAACACGGGCTGACGTGTTACGGTTTCGGCGGCTGTCTCCTTTCACCGAATCGGCCTCTGCCGGCCTCCATGACTCGGTTACTCTTAGCAATCCGCTCCTCTATCTGTTTCTGCTTTATGAATTTTGTATACTTTATAGCACCCTGAGACAGCGCTGTCAACATTTATTTTAATATTTTTTGTAAGCTCTTGTATTTTAAGTCTTATTTTCCCTGTCTCAGGACTTTAAATGCTCAGCTGTCCTACTCCTCGTCAAAGCCCATCTGCTCCGCTATCTCAAGCCTTATCATTATCATGGAAAGCACAGCAAGAGCCGCAGTCTCGGTGCGTAGGATGCGCCTTCCGAGGGATACGGTCCTGACTCCCCTGTCTCTCGCAAACTTTACTTCAAGCCTGTCAAAGCCTCCCTCAGGTCCTATGAATACGGCAATATGGCGGCCGGGCAAAAAGTTTACTATGGCGTCTATCATTCCGGCCATGCCGTCCTCGCACTCGTAGGGGAGTATGCTCAGATCCATCTCCTCTGCCATCTTCACAGCCTCGGTGAAACTCATAATATCGTGTATCTCAGGTACAGCACTTCTCTTTGACTGCTTTGCGGCGCTTTCGGCTATGGCACGCCATCTTTTGAGCTTTGCCTCAGCCTTTTTATCGTCAAGCTTTACCACGCAGTTTTTCATATTGACGGGAACGATATCACTTACCCCCAGCTCCGTGGCCTTCTGTATAATGAACTCCATCTTGTCTGACTTTGGGAGTCCCTGAAAGAGATATACTCTTGACGGAAGCTCATGATTTTTCTCAGTCATCTCCTTTATAAAGAGTCTCAGTCTCTGAAGCTCCTTGTCATTTTCTCCCACCTCGCAGACATAGTCTCTTCCCTCCTCGTCGCTTATGAGTATCTCCTCACCGGATCTAAGTCTCAGGACATTTACCGCATGGTTATAATCTCCTTCTTCAATAAATATCTCCTTTTCAGATATCTGATGATCCTTTACAAAAAAATGATGCATAGCTTTCTCCAAATAAACTTATTAAGCCTGAAATAATCAAAAGCTCTCTATGACCGAAGGCAGGCTTAGGGCTATGTCCCTTGCCAAAGTCCCGTTAAGCCCCATTATTTCGGACGCTTTAACTCCGGCTCTCCCGTGGATGTATGCCGCCTCAGAGAGAGAGTCCTTAAGATCCCCGTTTCTCATTATGAGGGCCGCAAGTATGCCTGTAAGCACATCTCCTGAGCCGGCCTTTGCCAGAGCCGCATTTCCTGAGGTGTTTATAAAAATTTCTCTGTTTGTTTCTATTACCACAGAAACATAGTCCTTTAATATAATATTTATACCGGTGTCATTGAAAAATTTTACAGCTGCCCCCACAGGATCAGCTTTTATTTCACCTATGGTTTTGCCTGTAAGTCTCGACATCTCTCCCACATGGGGCGTTATCACAGTAAACCCTCCAAGGTCTTTAAGAAGCTCCCGCTCACCTGAGATCACATTTAAGGCATCACCGTCAGCCACCAGAAACACAGTGGATCCGGGCTCCCTTTTGTTGTGCTCTGACAGTGCTGAAACTACTGTCCTCACAAGCTTTTTCGACTGCTCCCCGGTACCCAGTCCCGGGCCCAAGACTACACAGCCTCTTCTACCCGCCCAGGCTATAGAGTCTTTTACTTTATCGAAAAGCTCAGACTCTGACTCCTCCGAAGTAAAAGCATCGTACATTGCCTCCGGAATAAGCGTCTGCAAAATCGTCCTGTTCTCCTCAGGCCCCAGATATTTTACCATGCCTGCCCCCGTCTTGAAGGCAGCCAAACCGCTCAAAAATGCCGCTCCCGCCATTCCCCTTGAGCCTGCCGCAAGCACTGCCTTACCGTAATCGGATTTGTTTGCGCGGGGATCTCTCTCTCCCAAGCCTAGCTTTTTAAGGTCTCCCTCTTCCATAAGGAAAAGGAGCTCCCCCTCTGTGAAAGCAAGCTTAGAGAGAAGGTCCTTCGGATAGCCTATATCCTCAACGAATATCTCTCCACAATTTCCATAGCCGTAATTAAGATAAAACCCTGTCTTTCCATAGCCGAAGGTCACTGTAATATCCGCATCCGCAGGACGGGGACACATATTTTGCCCGTCATCGGAATTGAGACCCGAGGGCACATCCACTGACACAATGTAAGCTCCCGCCTCATCCTTTATCCTGTTCATAAGCTCTATGCACCCGGCATATGCTCCCTTTACCTCCCTCTTAAGTCCTATTCCGAACAGGGCATCTATAACTATGGAAGGCCTCTTTTCCGAAAGCTGAAAGCTGTCGTAATCCCGGATCTCTCTTCCAAGGGCTCGAAGCTTATCAAGCTGTATCACGAACTCTTCGCTTCTCTTCTCAGGCTTTCCGCAAAAATACACCTCTGTATTTAAAAAGCCCTCGCTCAAAAGTTTTACGGCGCAGAGCACACCGTCAGCCCCATTATTCCCTGCTCCCGCAAAAACCGCTATCTCGCAGTCCTTTTTGAGGCCTTCTTCCTCCGCAAGTGCCATGACATACCTTGCCACTGAGGCTGCAGCCCTGTCCATAAGCTTCAGAGAAGGTATGCCCAACTCATTTATGGCAAAACCGTCTGCCCTTTTTGCAAGGCTTCCTGTTATTATCCTTTTCATCCCGCTATGCCCGCTTTCTTGCCGTGATGTTTACCCACTCTCCCTGATGATTTATCTCCAGTATCTCCCAGGAAGGATTTTCCCTAAAGGCTCTCTCCACCTCTTTGGCTTTTGTATCTATTATTCCCGAGGTGATGAATATGCCTCCTTTTTTTACGAAACGGTCAGCAGAACCGGCAGCTGCCAGCAGCATTATGACAGGGGCAAGTATGTTGGCCACTGCAAGATCATATTTCTCATAGCCCACCTTGTCCTCTGTCTCCTTGTCTCCTATGACATTTCCTATATACAGCTTAAAGCTCTCTGCAGGTATAAGATTCGCCATGAGGTTGTCGCAGACAGCATCGACACAGTTGTCATCCAGGTCTGTGGCTATGACTGTTTCAGCCCCCAGCTTAAGAGCCGTGATCCCCAGTATCCCGCTTCCGGTGCCTATGTCAAGGACAGCCTCTCCTCCCTTTAAATACTTTTTTATCTGTCTTATGCACAGCTGTGTCGTCTCGTGGCTTCCTGTGCCGAAGGCTGTTCCGGGGTCCATCTCAACGACAGTGATATCCTCTCTTCCCTTAAGCTCCTCAGGGATGTCCTCCCAGGTGGGCTTTATGAGTATATCCTCAACCGTAAAGGGCTTAAAGAACTTTTTCCAATTGTTCATCCAGTCCACATCCTCAGTCTCGCTCACCTCTATCCTTCCCTCTCCCACATCCGTGTAGGCTCTCATAAGGCTGAGCTCCTCCTTGATGTCCGCTAAAAGCTTTTCCGTCTCCTCCCCTGTCCATATCCTGTCATTCACAGTGTAGGAAGCGTCCACGCCGTCCTCAAATCCCTTCACAGAGGTTTCATTTGCCTTCCTTAAGTCCTCATCCGCCTCTCTCAGAAAAAAGCTGAGCTTCGAGCTTCCGTCATCAGGCGGCAATTCAGGAAGTATGTCTATAAACATCCCCTTTGTGTCAGCCTCGGTAAGGGGTACATTGTCCTCGATCTGAACTCCCTCCACTCCCAGATCGCAGAGCATGCTGCTGACTATGTCCTCAGCTTCTGTAGTAGTATATATGGTTATTTTTTTCCACTTCATGATCGTTCTTCTCCATAGATTCTTTTGAAGTATTATATAACCCTCGGGAACTTCTCCGCAAGTCTCATTTCTCCTTGTGCGAAGGGGAATTTATATGTTATATTTTTATTATTAAAAGCCGGTAACCCTTTCGGAGGTAAATATGCAGCAGGACAACAGATCAGACAATGACTCAAAGGAGAAAAAGGGCAGACAGTCGGAGTTTGAGGATCTTGTGCTCAGCAAGCTCAGACGCTTCAGCTATATCCTTTCAGTTTGTATACAGTACTTTGTGGCGCTTACCATAATCATCGCCATATTGATAACTCTGTGGAGCTTACCCATTCAGTTTATGTCTCTCACAGACGTTGACTCCGACAGCCTTATAGAATTCCTCAAATATACCATCAATATCATAATCGCCGTGGAGCTCATAAGAGTGCTCTGTCATCAGACCCTTGACACTATAGTGGAGATACTTTTGATAGCCATAACAAGAGAGCTTATCATAGAGCATATGTCTCCGGGTGAGATGCTTTTGGGTGTAATGGCGGTGGCTGTGCTCTTCGTCATAAGGAAATATCTCTTTGTATCTCAACTCGACAAGGAGAGCCGTCCTGATGTATTCCATTCCAAGCACAAGGAGAAAGCTGAGCCCGAAAATCCCAAGCCTGAACCTAAAGCTGACAGGCCAAAAACAAGGATGGATTAAATGTCTTTTTCAGGTCCTTAAGGGCAGTTAAAACTTTAATACCGGGAAGGAGTTTTCCTTCCCGGTATCTTTTACATTTTTTTGAATCCGCACTTATCAAGGAATCTGCTGAAGGCCTCTCTGCCCTCGGGGGTACACTTGTATACTCCCGCATCCTCAAGCACCTGCTTGAAGACCTTTCCTATTTCATCGTGAACTATTGAGTCTATATTTTCAGCACTTATTTTTTCTCCGGATGAAAGTCTGCTTTCCATCCATTCCTTTGCCCAGTCCGCATGCTTTGAAAGAGCCTCATCTTCTGTCAGCGCCTTGTATATCTTTTCGGGGGCATCAGCAGCGTCCTCAGTCTTAAGCACCTCTAAGACAGTCTCCTCAAGCCTTGCCATCTCAGCCTTAAGCCTTGCGGGAAGTACCGCAAGTCCCATAACCTCAATAAGGCCTATGTTTTCCTTCTTTATGTGGTGGAGCTTCTCATGGGGGTGATAGAGTCCCAAGGGATGCTCGGCTGTGGTGAGGTTGTTTCTGAGTACCAGATCGAGCTCATAAAAGCCGTCCTTAAACCTGGCTATGGGAGTTATGGTGTTGTGGGGCTCCCCGTCTGTGACCGCATATATGAGGGCCTTCTCATCGCTGTACTCTCTCCATTCCGAGAGAAGCTTCTCCCCAAGTTCACATATCTTATCCGTATCCTTTGCTCTGAGCCTTATGACAGAGAGGGGCCAGTGTACTATGCCCGCCTCTATATCCTTGTCAAAGCCATCGGGAACGGCGTATTTCTCCTCATATCCCGCTTTTGCCATGGCAAACTCATAATTTCCTCCCTGGAAGTGATCGTGGGTAAGTATGGAGCCTCCCACTATAGGCAGATCCGCATTCGATCCCAGGAAGTAGTGAGGGAACAGCTTTACAAAGGCGAAGAGCCTCCTCATGGTATCTCCGCTTATCTTCATAGGAACATGGTCATAGTTAAATACTATGCAGTGCTCATTGTAGTAGACATAGGGCGAGTACTGGAATCCCCAGCTGCTGTTGCAAAGCTTAAGAGGGATTATCCTGTGATTTCCTCTTGCCGGGTGGTTTGCCCTTCCTGCGTATCCCTCATTTTCTCTGCAAAGGAGGCACTTGGGATAGCCCGACTGCTTCATCTTTTTCGCCGCAGCTATATCCTTGGGATCCTTCTCAGGCTTTGAGAGATTGATGGTGATGTCAAGATCTCCGTACTCCGTCTCTGTCTTCCATCTCAGATCCTTCTTTATCCTGTATCTTCTTATATAGTCCGAATCCTGAGAGAGCTTATAAAAATAATCAGTAGCCTCCTTCGGAGAGCCCTCATATTTTTTCTTAAACAGGCTTATCACCTCTGAGGGTCTGGGCATCAGACAGTTCATAAGTTCTGTGTCAAACAGGTCCCTCATGGTTACGGTATTGTCACTTATAAGCCCCTTCTCAAAAGCAAGATCGCATAGTCCCCCCAGGATATCGGGAAGGTCCTCAGTTTTTACCTCAGGCTTAGGACAGGGCTCCTCATACTCGTCCTCCTTAAGCCTCTCCATTATCCTGTTTCGTGCGTAGATCTCATCCTCCTCTGTAATGAGTCCTGTGACCTTTCCGTACTCCACAAGCTTTGTAATAAGCAGATCTGTATCTCTCATAACAACTCCCCCTGACCCTTATATCATTCTCGAGGGTCTGTATATTTTTTTATTCTCTCTGTCAAAACTCCCCCGGCAACTCCCACTACAGCACCTGCGGCAACACCTGCCGGCAGTAAAAAGGGAAAATAAGCCAAGATGGCAGTGCTCTCAAGTACAACACAGGCACAGATAAGCTGTCCCAGGTTGTGGGCCACTCCCCCGGCCACACTGACTCCCAGGGGGGTAAATAGCCCGGTCCTCTTCGCAGCTGTCATTGCGGCCATGCTAAGCACCCATCCCGATAAGGAATATATCATCATTGAAGGGTTCCCGAAGCTCAGGCCCACAAGGACTATCCTTAGTATGCTCACTGCGGCAGTGCCCTTAAATCCAACGGTATAGAGTCCCAGGACCGTGACTATATTTGGAAGCCCTATCTTTGCCCCCGGTATGCCTATTGAGGGCAGCAGAGTTTCCGCATAGGCCAGCACCATAGACAGAGCTGTCATCAAGCCGTAAAAAGCAGGGCGCATGGCCCTCATCCGTCTGTTCATGAAGCTTTATCAAAGCCTTTCCGGTCATAATTACTTTTGTTAATATATTATAGCATCAGAGCTGTTTATATCAAAGTATTTTTCATATCGGGAGAAAATTTGTTATAATAGGCGTAACACATTTTAAAAATCGAAATCGGAGATGAAAATGACAGAAGGATCTGCACAAACAGAAAAAAGGGCCTCAAAAAAGAACGATCTTATACTCGTATCAGTCCTGCTTATCCTTGCCGCCTGCTTTTTCTTTTTTTTCTCAGCGGGAAATTCAAAAGAATCAGGCGAATCGAAGCAGGCCGTCATAAGCCTCGACGGAAATGATATAATTTCTGTTCCCCTGTCAAAAAGCTACAGCGAAAAAAAATCAGCTCAGTATCTCAATTACCTGTCCGAAGGCTCTGACTTCACTGTGAAGGGCATAAGCTGTGAAAAGGGAAGCCTGTCATTTGAACTTGAGACTCCCTACGGAAGCAATCTCTTTCTCCTTACCGAGGGGGGGATAAGCTGCACAGAGGCAAACTGCCCCGACCTTGTCTGTGTCAGTGAAGGGGTTGCCTCTCTCTATACTGATACCATAGTATGCCTTCCCCACAGGCTTATCGTCAGGATAGAACCCCTGTAATTTGTCCTTTTTATTTTTTTAAGTCATTGTTTTAAAATCATTTGACAATGGTGATAAAGAATGATATTGTAGCCTTAGTTGCACCAAGAGGCAACATCTTTATTTATTTTCGGAGGTATATATGAAAGGTAAAGTTAAGTGGTTCAACAACCAGAAGGGTTACGGTTTCATCTCTGATGAAAACGGAAAGGACGTATTCGTTCACTACTCCGGACTTAACATGGAA
>CALWLI010000032.1 GCA_944381485.1 uncultured Lachnospiraceae bacterium | reverse complement strand
TTTTCATCATTGATGGCTTTCCGCAGTTTCTTTTCGCTTTTTTCCAACTCCCGATTGAGTTTTTCCAGCTTTGAGGTATCAGGCAAGGGCAGCGTCCTCCTTTCCCGGTATCAGCACATAAATCCTGTTTGGTTCTCCAATGCCCTGACGCACCCGCATGATAAGTCCGGCGGTTTCCAGTTCATTCAAAGAACGCTTGACCGTCATGGGGCTGCGGGACAGGACTGTGGCAATGGCTGTGACAGGGAAGCTTTATTCTGAACAGTAAATCCTGCCGTGGCAGACGAACAGTACTTTTATCATATTTTTATAACTCCTCCCGCTTTGCATCAGTTTGTCCTGTTTTGTCGCTATTTGTGCACTATTCCGGTTATAGTCCCAATCATTAAATCAATCGCAAAAAACGATTGATTTTTCTACTGCTTTTGGTCATCAATTTTTAAAATATTCTTTACTGCCGATCAGTGCATTGTAGAACTCCGGATAATCCTTCTTCATCCGTATAAATTTTCCCTCTCTTCCGATAAAGCAGTGCTCCGAATGTCCTTCGGCAACAATTTCTCTCGCTTCATTTTCCATAAGATATGAAAGCTTCATCCTGACACCGTTAAAGTCTTCAAGGGAAACTGATATGAACACCTCATCCGAGAAGGTGGTGCTGTGCTTGAATTTACATTCCACCTCCGTAACCGGGGAGCTGATCCCCATCTCCTCCATCTTTGCATATTCCAGGCCTATTCTGTGGAGAAAGTCGATTCTTGCCTCCTCCATCCAGCGAATATAGTTTGAGTGGTGGGTCACTCCCATCCTGTCAGTCTCGTAATACTGTACTCTGTGTTTATATTTTTCCATGTGTTATTTCCTGCCTTCTCTCTCAAATACCTTAAAAAATCTCCCGGGAACCTCAAAAACAAAAAGTATGCCCAGAACTATGGCCACTGCCGTCTTTACAGCCTCATAGCCTGTGTGAAGAGCAAGGTCCAGCTGTTCTGTCACTATGTAGTATGAGGTCCAATATATGCCCGCTCCTGGAATCAAGGGGAATATTCCGGGTATCATAAAAATGGTCGCGGGACACCTCCCTATCACCGCTGCTATGCGGGAGAGAAGTATAACTATGACTGTTGCTGAAAGTGCTGCTCCCTCAGGAGGAAGGATCCTGCCTGACAGGGAGTAGACCAGCCACCCCGCTCCCCCTATAAGGCCACAGGACAAATAGTATCTTCGAGGTACACTGAAAAGTATGGAGAATGCCACAGTTCCTGCCACCGCATATATCATCTCTGTTATCACAGCTGTCATAAAAGAATACCTCCTCCGAAAGCGGACAATAAAGTAAAGGCCATTCCCATTCCTATGGCGATACCGAAAAATACAAGCATGGCATCCAAAAGTCTCACCGCCCCTGATATATAGTCACAGCTTGCTATATCCATTATTCCGTTTGTAAAAGCCACTCCCGGGATCATAGGCATGACTGAGCCTATTATCATATAGTCTATCCTGCTCCCAAGGCCTGACATGTAAAAGAGACCGCAGAGAAAGGTCACTAAGGCCCCTCCGCCTATATTCCCCACTATTTTAGACAGATGAGGTCCGCTCACATACAAAATATAAACATAAAGGACAAGCCCTGATACAAAGGCCGCTGCCGCATCCCAAAGGCTGCCTCCGAAAAGCAGGCAGAAGGCTGCGCTTCCCACAGCCGAAGCCGCTATCTGAGTCCTCCTCTTTTTTCCCGGCATTTTCTTTATTCTTTCCAGGGCCTCTCTCAGCTCAGACACAGTATATTTTCCTGTCTCCATCTCCCTAGAAAGCTGATTCACGGCTGCGACTCTGTTGAACCTGGCCGCGCTTACAGGTATATGTTGAACCTTTGCATAGTATTTCTCACGATCGTCCCCAACGGTCGTAAATATGCCGTTGCTTAGGACAAAGGCGTTTCCGGAGTTGACTCCGTAATGAGAGCATATCCTGTCAAAGGTCTCCTCCACCCTGGAGATCTCCGCCCCGTTTTCCAATAATATATGTCCCGCAAGGAGGGCGGTCTCCATGACCTCATTTTCTTTTATGTTTTCAGCTTCACTCATAAGCTCCCGTCTCCCGCTGTTATTCATCTTTTATCAACTCTTTCAATTCCGAGTTTAAAATTTTTTCTCTTAAAGCTCTCATATACAAACAGTGACAAGGCAACCGTAAGTATGTCGGCAGTCACCTGAGACCATACTATTCCGTACATTCCGAATATGGCATTAAGAATAAAAAGCATAGGTATATTGAATACTGCCCATCTCATGACGGCAAGGAACATGGATATGTTTCCTCTCCCGAAGGCCTGAAACAGATATACAGTAAAAAAGCTCATAAACATAAGCGGCGTGGCAAGCACCCTCACTCTCAAAAACTCGGAGGCAAGGCCTGCCGTCTCAGGCTCAGAAATAAAGAAACTTACTATTTCGGGGGCAAAGAGCTCATATATCAGTATGCTGACAGCTGCTGTTATAAGCCCCACCTTCCTTGAAAGCTTTACAGTATCATTCATCCTCCTGTGATTTCCTGCCGAATAGTTGTAGGCTACTATAGGCATCATACCCTGACATATGCCCACACCCACGTTAAGCGGAAGCCTCTCCACCTTAAGAACTATGCCTATTGCCGCCAAAGACATCTCACTGTAGGACACCATAAGCCTGTCTATTATAATGTAGTCCAGATCAAATAAAAATGAGCTGACAGAAGCAGGTATACCCACAAAGAACACAGAGGCTATATCCCTCTTTTCAGGCATCCCCCATTTCGGATTGAAGGTGATTATTCGCCCCCTGTCCTTGTCCCCTCTCAGGAGGACCGAAAAGAAATACAGACAGGCAATGCAGTTTGAGATAAAGGTGGCAATGCCCACACCCATCACTTCATATCCGTCAGGAAGAAGGACAAACATAAACAGCGGGTCAAGGATTATATTAAGCGCGCCGCCAAGGGCTATGCCGAAGCCCGACTCCTTCGATTTCCCAACGCTCCTTATGAGGTTTGCCAGCACATTGGAGAGTACAGTCGGCACCGCTCCAAGGACTATAACACACATGGCATACTGCCTTGCATAGACGAAGATCTTATCCCCTGCTCCCAGAGCCCTCAGTATAGGCTCATTGAATATCCACATTATACCGGAATAGGACAGGGCCATGAGTATTGAGATCCACAGACTGAACCAGCTTATCCTTCTGGCCTCATCCTCTCTCCCTCTCCCCAAAAGCCGCGATATGAGGCTTCCTCCTCCTGTGCCTGCAAGGCCTGACAGACATATGAGAAGATTAAATACGGGAAGTATGAGGGAAATTCCCGCAACCATGTAAGTTTCCCCTGTCCTGCCCACATAAAAGGTGTCAGCCATATTGTATATGAGAACGATGATCTGTCCCATTATAGTCGGAAGGATCATAGTCCTTAGTGCACTTCCGACAGGCATATCCTCAAATAATTCTTTTCTGTTGTCCGCTCCTGTCTCCATGATATTTGCTTCCGTCCTTTTTAGCCTATTACTGATTATACACTAATACTCTTATGTATTGAACCGTAATTCTTATATCTTTCGGTCGAGTAAGGACGTTTCATACCGCCCCCTTATAAAAACAAACTTTCAGAAAGCATAAAATCGCCGCAGCGCTTTTTACGGTCGCTGCGGCTGCCATATTCCTGCTTTAATAAATTTTATTCTGACTTTAGTATAAGCCATTACCGCTCAGAGTCACCGCTGCAAGGGCAATGCATACGGCAATAGAAATTACGGCAACAGACAAGAACCTGATATTGTCTCCTGAAAATAAATTTACTATCTTAAAAACGTAATTCAACATGACTTTTACCCCCTTTATTTGATTCATACCAAACCTGCAGAAAAGCTGCTATCCCGGTCATGTATATTTTTCGTAAAATTGCTGTAAAATACCCGGGCTTTTTATGATATAATTTGAACCATATTCAATCGTATCTCATATAAGAGGGGGAATGATCATGCATAAAAAAGATATAGCCGTTGAAAACTTTAAAAAGCATTACAACTGCTGCCAGTCCGTTGCCTGCGCCTACTGTGAGGAGTTCGGGATCTCCGAGAGGGACATGTTCAGACTCACAGAGGGCTTCGGAAGCGGCATCGGAGGCTTGAAGGATACCTGCGGAGCTCTCATGGGTGTATTTCTCATAATAAGCCTGTCTAACAGTGCAGGTGATATGTCAAATCCCAAGCTTACAAAGCAGGATACTTATGACAGGATAATGAAAGCTGCCGCCGACTTTAAAGAGAACAACGCTTCTCTTTACTGCAGAGATCTTAAGACAGAGGATGGGCCTCAGCCCCTTCCCTGCTGTATGAAATGTGTGGAGAGCGCTGCAAAGTGGCTTGATGAGGTCTATTTTAAGGACAAGTAAAAATCTCACGATCATAGCTTTTTCGTGAGATTGACAGCAAGAAGAAGGAGAGACTTTTATAAGCTCTCCCCTTCTTTTATTTATGTAGCTGTTTAGTTTGAACTCGGATGAGGCATAAGGCTGTAGAGCATCATAGCTGTCTTTTGAACAGGCATGGTCTGAAGTATGATCTTTCCGGGGCCGGTGATCACGGTATTAAAAAGTCCCTCTCCTCCCAGTAAGATGTTCTTTGCTCCCTTCACAGCCTGAATGTCCAGAGAGCAGCTTCCCTCCATCATTACAAGATAGCCTGTGTCAACTATCTTTTTCTCTCCCGGAGCCAGCTCATATTCCACTGCCGATCCGTCTATCTCAAGGAACAGAAGTCCGCTTCCCTCAAACTTTTGCATTATAAAGCCCTCTCCTCCGAAAAAGCCCTTTGCTATCTTCTTTTGAAAGAAGACAGACATATCAACTCCACTTTCGGCCGCCAGAAAGCTACCCTTCTGAGCTATGACAGAATGTCCCGAGCTTAGATGAACCGCCTTGATAGCCCCCGGAAATGTGGAGGCAAAGGCTATCTCCCCGTCGCCCTCGGCCACATATCTGTTTCTGAAAAGGCTCTCTCCCGAGAACATCCTGCCGAACACCTTGCCTATGCCACCGCCCTCAGTCTCCATCCTGAAGCAATCGTCCATCCACGACATGGAGCCTGATTCGCAATAGAGCTCCTCACCCCTTTTAAGGCTGCATATTACAGCCGGCAGGTTTTCACCCACTATTTTATATTCCATATTTTTTCTCCTCTAAAAGTATCTTAAGTTCAACGCCTAAGCCGGTCCGGTGTGGTTCTGTCCTTATTATTTATTATATACAGTTCCGTTTCCGCCAAGGTATTTGGCTATATTATCCGAATTTACCTCAACAAGATCCACACACAAACTGTTATTAATAAAGCTGTCATGCTTTTCGGCTATCGCCTTGTTTGCCTCAGGACTTTCGGCATACAGTTCTATCTCAAAGTCCACAAGATAGAAATACTCGTCAGCTGTCTTCACAAATGAGCTTCCGTCAAAGTGATAGTACTGAACACCTACTCCCATGTGATAATAGTCCGCCATGCAGTCTCCCGTCTCCGGCTGATAATAAAAGTTCCCCATCAAAACTATATCCTTATGTAATGTTCCATTTGAATACCAGCAGATGTAGTAATATGTATCCACATTACCCTCTCCGGGCACATAGACCGACATCTCATATACGCCGTCGCTGTTGAGATCTGCGAGATTAAACAATGGTTTTTCTCCCCTATTGGATTTACTCTGCAGCGAAGCATCGTTTACAAGGGCATTTGCATATGCAGCAAGGGCCTGACGATTGGTTTCATTGTCATAGGAGAGCTCAGAGCCTGATACGGTGCTTCCACCTGCAGTCTGAGTCTGCACAGCTCCGTCCACTGTCTACGCTCCGTTTGCGTCCACTGTGTATCCGTC
>CALWLI010000031.1 GCA_944381485.1 uncultured Lachnospiraceae bacterium | reverse complement strand
TAAGGTAATAAAGAAGAACGGAGGAGGTGGGAATCGAACCCACCCGAGAGGCTCTTAACCCCTCACAACGGTTTTGAAGACCGCGAGGCACACCAGCAACCTATCTGCCTCCATATTATCAAAGCTGTAAGATCTCAAATCTATTCAATTTTGATTGCTTCCCTATTATAGCCCATTTCATTTTGATAAGCAAGCATTTTTGATTTATTTTGTATTTTTTTTCACATAAGAATTATAATGCATTACTTATCTCCCATAAGCTTAACCATTATGGCCTTCTGCGCGTGGAGCCTGTTCTCCGCCTCGTCAAAGATCTCTCCCGAGTGAGCCTCAAAGACTTCCTCTGTTATCTCCTCACCCCTGTGGGCAGGAAGACAGTGCTGCACCATAACGTCCTTGGAGCACACCGAGAGCAGCTCCTTATTTACCTGATAGCCTGAGAACTGCTTTCTGCGCTCCTCGACTTCCTTTTCCATTCCCATAGATGCCCAGACATCAGTAAATACCACGTCCGCTCCCTCTGCCGCCTCCATGATGTCCTCAGTAAGCTTAAACATGTCACCGTGGGCCTTGGCAAATTTCAGGACCTCATCGTCAGGCTTGTAAGCCTGTGGTGTCGCAACCGCAACCTTCATCCCCACCTTGAGGCCGCCTACTATGAGTGAGTTGGCCATATTATTTCCGTCGCCTATATAGCACATCTTAAGCCCTGAGAATCCTCCCTTGTACTCTCTTATAGTCATAAGGTCCGCCATCACTTGGCAGGGGTGAGCAAAATCCGTAAGACCGTTTATCACAGGTACAGATCCGTACTCAGCCAGGTCCTCCACCTCCTTCTGGGCAAAGGTCCTTATCATTATTCCGTCAAGATAGCGGGAAAGGACTCTGGCTGTATCCTTAACAGGCTCGCCTCTTCCTATCTGAAGATCATTTGATGAGAGGAAAAGCCCTATGCCTCCCAGCTGATAAATTCCTGTTTCAAAGGAGACTCTGGTCCTTGTGGAGCTTTTTTGAAATATCATTCCCAAGGTCTTCCCTTTAAGGAGCTTATGCTCTATACCGTGTTTTTTTTCATACTTTAGCTGGTCCGCAAGATTTAATAGCTCTGTTATCTCCTCAGCGCTCACATCAAGAAGCTTTAAAAAATGTTTCATTATGACAATACCTCCTTCAGGCCCGAAAGGCCCTTGTTTATCTCCTCAAAACTTATATTTAAGGGCGGCAGAAGTCTCAGCTTTTCTTTAGCTGTAAGTACTATGACTCCCTTTTCAAGGCATTTTTCAGCCGCCTCCTTGGAACTTAGATCAATAAGGGATATTCCTATCATAAGTCCCTTTCCGGTGACCTTCTTCACCTTCGGAAGCTTCATAAGCTCAGTTCTTATATAGTCCCCCTTTTTCTCCACCTCAGCCATAAAGCTGTCATCCGTCCTATTTATGACCTCCAATGCCCCTGCACAGCTTACAGGATTACCTCCGAATGTGGAGCCGTGGCTTCCCGGAGTAAATGTGTCCCTGCATTTCTTTCCTAAAAGAAGAGCTCCTATAGGTAAGCCTCCCCCAAGGCCCTTGGCAAGAGAAGCCAGATCAGGCTCTATGCCATAGTGCTCGCAACAGAGAAATCTCCCTGTCCTTCCCACCCCTGTCTGGACCTCGTCATCCAGCAAAAGAATATCATTTTTCTCGCAGAGCTCTGAAACCGCAGCTGCAAAGTCCTCGCTAAGCTCAACAACTCCGCCTTCACCCTGAATAAATTCAAGCATTATTCCACAGACATCACCGGACTTCACAGCCTCCTTGAGTCCCTCAATATCCCCTGCCTCCACAAACTCAAAGCCCGGAGTAAAGGGGTCGAAAAACTTGTGAAACACTTCCTGCCCTGTGGCGGACAGAGTGGTCACGGTGCGCCCGTGAAAGGAGTTTATAAGAGCTATGATCTTGTTTCTCCCTGTGCCGTACTTGTCAAAGCTGTACTTTCTTGCAGCCTTTATCATGGCTTCGTTGGCTTCCGCTCCGGAGTTTGAGAAGAAAACTTTTTCGGCAAATGTTTTATGACAGAGCTCCTTTGCAAGCTTTGCCTGGGGTTCTGTATAATAGAGGTTTGAAATATGCTGAAGCTTTGAAGCCTGTGTACATACCGCTTCCACCCAGCGGCTGTCGCAAAAGCCCAAGGAGTTTACGCCTATACCGCTTGAAAAATCCACATATTCTTTTCCCTCTTCGTCCCTGCAAAGCGCACCCTTGCCGCTCTTAGCAAACAGCTTTGATCTCAAATATGTCCCTGCAATATAATTTTTGTCATATTCAAAGATATCTTCCTTTTTCAAACTCTTGTCCTTACCTTTCCGCCTGAAATCAGGCTTTTCTCTGTCAGCTCACAAACATGGTCCCTATGCCTTCGTCCGTCATCAATTCTATGAGCAGCGAGTGGGGTATCCTTCCGTCTATGATAAAAGCTCTGTGCACGCCTCTTCTGACCGCCTCCACACAGCACTCCACCTTAGGTATCATTCCGCCACTGATTATTCCCTCTCTCATAAGCCCGGGGACCTCGCTTACGCACACTTCCGGTATGAGGCTCTCCTCATCTTCCTTATCTCTCAGAAGCCCTCGCACATCCGTGAGAGATACAAGGTTCTCCGCCCTCAGCTCGGCGGCTATCCTTGCCGCCGCTGTGTCCGCGTTAATATTGTATACCTGCCCGTCAGCACCGCAGCCTATTGTTGCTATTACAGGTATATAGCCTCTGTCTATTGTATCCAGTATAGGCTTTGTATCCACAGCTGTCACTTCTCCCACAAAGCCGGGATCCTCTCCGGTTATCCTTACCTTTCGTGCTTTAAGCATTCCTCCGTCTATACCGCAGAGCCCGAGGGCTGAACCGCCCTCCTTCTGAATAAGGTTTACAAGATCTTTGTTTGTCTTTCCCGCAAGGACCATCTGTACTATCCTCAATGTGTCCTCATCTGTATATCTGAGACCTCCCACAAATCTGCTCTCCCTGCCCGTCTCTTTAAGCATCTCGCTGATCTCGGGGCCTCCTCCATGGACTAAAACTATCTTTATGCCCACAAGCCTCAAAAGTATGAGATCTCTCATTACAGCGGCCTTAAGTCTGTCATCCGTCATAGCGTTTCCGCCGTATTTAACAACTACCACCTTGCCGTTGTAAGCTTTTATATAGGGCAGGGCTTGGGCAAGTATCAAAGCTTTTTCCTGATTATTTATACCCATCTTTATCCCCTTATGTTCTGTAATCTCCGTTTATCTTCACATAGTCATATGTTAGATCGCAGCCCCATGCTGTCGCCTTTTCATTTCCCTGATTCATATTCACATTTATCTTTATCTCAGGCTTATCAAGTATCTTTAGAGCTTCCTCCTCGGAAAACGGAACACCTGCTCCTTTTTTGCACACAAGCACAGTCCCCGATTCAGATGAAAGGGATACACCTATGGGAGACACGTCAAAGTCTCCCTCCGTGTAACCAATGGCACAGAGTATCCTCCCCCAGTTGGCGTCCTTTCCGAACATGGCCGCCTTAAAAAGATTGGAGCAGATAACAGACTTCGCCACCTTTCGGGCTGTTTCCCTGTCAGGGCCGCCCTCAACATTACACTCCAAAAGCTTTGTGGCGCCCTCTCCGTCTGCGGCAAGCATTTTTGCCATCTTCTTTGAAAGCTTTATGAGCCCCGCCTTAAATATATCGTAGTCTTCTCCCCGCTCATTGATAAGTGCATTTCCTGCCGCTCCGGAGGCCATTATTACAAACATGTCATTGGTTGAGGTGTCTCCGTCCACGGATATCATATTAAAGCTCTCGTCCGCAGCCTCCCTGCAGGCTTCCTTAAGAAGCTCTGAGCTTATGGCCACATCGGTGGTCATAAAACAGAGCATTGTAGCCATATTCGGGTGAATCATTCCCGAGCCCTTGGCTATAGCACCTATAGAGCAGGTCTTTCCGCCAAGTTCAAAGCTTAAAGCCTCCTCTTTACGCCTTGTGTCTGTAGTCATTATCGCCTCGGCGGCATCCTTGCTCCCGTTCTTTGACAGGGAGGCCTTGAGAGCTTCCATTGACGATATTATAGGCTCCAGGGAAAGAGGCTGACCTATGACACCTGTGGATGCAATGATTATATCCGACTCATCCGCGCCTACGGCAGCTGCGGCACTTTTGCACATGGACTCTGCTATGAACTCACCGTCGCTGTTACAGGTATTGGCATTTCCCGAGTTACAGAGTATGGCTCTCGCCTTCCCGTCCTCCAAATGCCTTGCTGTCACTGTAAGAGGTGCGCCCTTTACCTTATTTTTTGTGTATACGGCAGCGGCATTGCATTCTGTGTCAGAATATATAAGGGCAAGATCTTTTTTTTGAGGATTTTTTCTTATTCCCGCATGTACTCCTCCTGCCGAAAATCCCTTGGGCGCGCATACGCCTCCTTCAATAAAAGTGTATTCCATAAAAATATCTCCTTGATCCAAGCTTCTTAGAAAGCAGGAGGAACCGCACCCAGTCCCTCTACCTCGTCAAATCCTAAGCTTATATTCATATTTTGGATAGCCTGCCCTGCAGCGCCCTTCACCATATTGTCAAGCACTGAGACGATTATCAGCTTTCCGGTCCTGCTGTCCTCATGAAGAGATATGTGGCAGTAATTGGAGTATTTGACGTTTTTTATATTGGCTATGGCACCTTCAGGAAGGAGCTTTACAAAGGGCTCATCCGCATACGCTTCCTCGTAGGCCTTGCGCAGCTTCTTGAAGTCATAATTATCTTTCAAATTCACATATATAGTAGATTCTATGCCTCTGTTTGCGGGAAGAAGATGAGGTATGAAGGTAAGTCGTAGCTTATTTTTTACCGCCTCCCCCAGTACCTGCTCTATTTCCGGCGTGTGCCTGTGGCAGGCAAGCTTGTAGGGAGCAAAGGCCTCGTTGCACTCTGTAAAATGGGTGTTAAGGGAAAGACCTCTTCCGGCTCCCGTGGCTCCTGACTTTGAGTCCGCAACTATACCTGAAGGCTCCGCCTCCCCGCTTATAAGAGCGGGATAAAGTCCAAGGCATACAGAGGTAACATAGCATCCGGGATTTGCAATAAGCTTTGCCCCTTTCAGATTATTTCTGTGAAGTTCAGGTATGCTGTATACAGCCTCTTTGTGAAGCTCCTTGTCCTCAAAGCTTCTGCCATACCACTTTTCGTAGTCTCCCTCATCCTTCAGCCTGAAGTCCGCTCCAATGTCGATAAAGATTTTTCCCTCATCAAAACAGCGTCGAGCTATGGGCTCGGAATGACCTGCAGGCAATGAGGCAAAGACTATATCGCAGTCCTCCGTAACCTTATCTTCATCTGTCAGCACAAGCTCACATATACCTGTAAGCTGAGGATATACTTCACTTATCTTTTTTCCCGTGTAGCTGACTGAGGAGACTGCGGCAAGCTCAATATAAGTATGATTTATAAGAAGCCTTACCAGTTCAAAGCCCGCATATCCTGTGGCTCCTATCACTCCTGCCTTAAGCTTTTTCATTTTCATCCTCCCTATTAAGAAACTCCCGCACTGATCCGATCTGTTTTTTTACCTCTGTGGGAGCAGGACCTCCTGTGGATCTTCTCTCACATACGCAGGTCTCCAAGGATATTTTCTCATATATATCATTTTCAAATTCAGGGCAGGCTTTCCGGTACTCCTCTATGGGAAGTTTTTCCAAGGTAAGGCCCTTAGCTATACAGTAGGCCACCAGCTCACCTGTGATCTTATAGGCATCTCTGAAGGGAACTCCCTTTTTCGTAAGATAATCCGCACAGTCTGTCGCGTTTATAAAGCCCTTTGCCGCCGCAGCCCTCATATTTTCCTTCATAACCCGGCAGGTCGAAAGCATGGGGGTGAAGGTAGCAAGACACAGCTTTACCGTGTCCACCGCATCAAATATCGCCTCCTTATCCTCCTGCATGTCTTTATTGTATGCAAGAGGTAGGCTCTTCATCATGGAAAGAAGATTCATCAGATCTCCATAGACCCTTGCTGTCTTTCCTCTCACCAGCTCCGCCACATCCGGATTCTTCTTTTGCGGCATTATGGAGGATCCGGTGGAAAAGCTGTCATCAAGCTCAATAAATTTAAACTCCCATGAACACCAGGCTATGATCTCCTCGGAAAATCTTGACAAGTGCATCATGATCACAGAGATGGCCGAGCATAACTCTATACAGAAATCCCGGTCGGAGACCGAGTCAAGGGAATTTGCTGTCGGTCCCGCAAATCCCAGCAGCTCTGCAGTCAGTGCCCTGTCAGTAGGATAGGTCGTCCCTGCGAGGGCACAGGCCCCAAGAGGACAGAGATCCATTCTCGAAAGGGCATCCTTTATCCTTCCCACATCTCTCATAAACATTTGGGCGTAGGCCATGAGATGATGGGCAAAAGTCACAGGCTGAGCTCTCTGAAGATGAGTGTATCCGGGCATGACTGTTTCAAGGTTTGCACAAGCCATGTCGCACAGGACCTTTAAAAGATCATCCAAGAGTTTTATGATCTCATACCCCTCGTCCTTAAGATAAAGTCTTATGTCGAGGGCGACCTGATCATTTCTGGATCTTGCTGTATGGAGCCTCTTTCCGGCCTCACCTATGCGTTTCGTAAGCTCCTCCTCCACAAACATATGTATGTCCTCAGCATCAAAATCAAAGCCGAGGATCCCCTTCTCCAAGTCTGACAATATACCTTTCAGGCCATCACATATTTTTTCGGCGTCTTCAGATGATATTATCCCTGCAGCCGAAAGCATTTTTGCGTGGGCCAGAGATCCTTTTATATCCTGCTTATACATCCTTGAATCAAATCTGATGGAAGAATTAAAATCATTTACCCTATGGTCGGCTTCTTTTGAGAAGCGTCCTGCCCAAAGCTTCATGTCCTGTCCTTTCCCTAACCTGTCTGCGTTAAACACTAACCTGTCTACGGTAAATTTTTTTAAATTAACATTTACTCTCCCCTATTTTTCTTTGAGTTTTTCGTCAAGAAGAGCTTTCACCTTTATGGGGAGCCCGAAAAGATTTATAAATCCTGCGGAATCCGCCTGGTCGTATACATTGTCCTCTCCGAAGGTGGCTATCTCCTCAGAGTAGAGGGAGTAGGGAGAGCTCATGCCTGCATTTATTATATTTCCCTTGTAGAGCTTAAGCTTTATCTCTCCTGTCACCGTCTCCTGGGTCTTATCCACAAAGGCGCTTAGGGCCTCCCTCAAGGGAGTGAACCACTGACCGTTGTACACCAGATCGGCAAACTTTAAAGCAAGCTGCATCTTGTAGTGCTGAGTCTCCTTGTCAAGGCATATCTCCTCAAGGGCCTGATGGGCTGTATAGAGTATTGTTCCTCCGGGGGTCTCATAAACACCGCGGCTCTTCATACCCACCAAGCGGTTTTCCACCATGTCTATTATACCTATGCCGTTGGCTCCGCCTATCTCGTTAAGCTTTTTTATTATGTCCGAAGCCTTCATTGAAACGCCGTCCAAAGCAACAGGAACACCCTTTTCAAACTTCAGGCTTATATAGCAGTCCTTGTCGGGAGCCTTCTCAGGGGATACTCCCATCTCGAGAATCCAGTCGTATTTGGGCTCATTTTTAGGATCCTCAAGATCAAGTCCCTCGTGAGAGAGATGCCAGAGGTTCTTATCCTTTGAGTAGTTGGTCTCACGATTTATCTTTAAAGGGATATTGTGCTCCTCAGCGTAGGCTATCTCCTTCTCACGGCTGTTGAGCTCCCAGAAACGCCAGGGGGCTATTATGTCCATCTCCGGAGCAAAGGCCTTTATAGAGAGTTCGAAGCGCACCTGGTCGTTTCCCTTTCCGGTGCAGCCGTGAACTATTGCGTCAGCCCCCTCCTTCTTTGCTATCTCCACAAGCTTCTTTGCTATAACAGGGCGGGCAAAGGAAGTACCCAGGAGATATTTTCCCTCATATACTGCCCCTGCCTTTATGGTAGGGATTATATAGTCGTCAACGAACTCATCTGTGAGATCCTCTATGTATATCTTTGAAGCGCCTGTCTTTATGGCCTTCTCCTCAAGCCCCTCGAGCTCTCCCTCGCCCTGTCCCACATCAGCCGCCACGGCGATGACCTCGCAGCCGTAGTTCTCCTTAAGCCAGGGGATTATTACTGAGGTGTCAAGACCTCCCGAGTATGCCAAAACAACCTTGTTATATTTATTGGATTTCATATAAAAACCTCCGAAAGCAAATTTTATAGGCTCTATTATACATAATATTTATTCAAAATCAAGAGGTTTTTAGAATAAATATTCATATTTTGCTATATATTATTAATTTTTATACATTTAGCCCGCTTATAAGTCTTTCCGTAAACTCTCGATAGGGACTGAGCCGGAAAGCATTAGCAGGCAAAATAAAAACAGCACCGCGCATAAACGCGATGCTGTCTGATATTGAATATGAGACTAAATTAGCCGATGTAGCCTGCCTTTGTAAGGATAGCTACTGCCTTGTCCTTGTTAGCCTCTGAGATCTGAACGATAGGGCCTGTGCATCCCATTCCGCCCTCAGCGTAGATTCCCTCTTTCCAGAGAGCCTTTACAGCATTGTCGATGTCCATAACCTCGATTCCGGGGATAGCAGCTGTAACTACTTCCTTAGCGGGCATGGGAACATCCTCTTCCTCTGCTGCAGCCTCTGCTGCCTTAGCGGGAGCTGATGACTTAAGTATATCGTCAAGTCCTGCTGCGTGTGCAGCTGCGTAGGTCTCGTCAGCGATCTTCTTCCAATCGTTAGCTACAAGGTTTGCAGCATACTCCATAGCGCCTGCTATAACGGGTGCTCCTGAAGCTCTTGAAACGATCATGACAAGCTTGTCATAGCCCTCACCGATTCCGGGGCCGTAACCGTAGCCCATAGCCTCGTACTGGCCGCCTGTTGTGTAAGATGAGAACATCTTCATCATCAGGTTACCTGTGAGTGAATCCATAACCATTACATCAGCTGTTCCGAGAAGGAGATCGTTTCCTCTCATCTCGATTCCGCCGTCAGCTCTTGCTGACTCTGCGAAGTTGATGTCGAAGCCGTTGGCCTTGAGCTGCTTAAGTGCCTTCTCACAAGCTCTTGCTCCGTCTATATTTGCGATACCTACTGTAGGATTCTCAACTCCGTCTGCCTTTGCAGCTATGATACCTGCAATAGCATTCTTAACGAGAGCTGCAACTCTGTCTGTATCAGATGTACCTGTGGTGTTAGCTATGTACATAGCCTTTCCGCGGGCGGGAGTAATAACCTTGCCGACAGTTGAAACACCGATAGGGAAAGGATAGTGCATTGTAACTGCAGCCTGTGCTGTTCCGTTCTCAAGTGCAGCCTCCATCTCCTTGTGTGCTGTCTCACCTGTTGAAACTATAGCCTCGATTCCCTTCTTTCCTGCAAGCTCTACTGCAAGGTCGATATTGTCCTCGCCGTGCTCTGAGCCCTCTGAAGCGAATGCGATCTTTGTTCCGTAGTAGTTAGCGGTCTTACAGATCTTAACTTCCTTCTTAGCTGCGCTTCCGCCGCCTACCTGATGATCATTTGCCTGAACAACGAATGATACACCATCGAAGAGGTTGGTCATACGTCCAAGGAAGAGTGATCCCTTACCGATGATCATAGCCTTCTGAACTTTGCCTGACTTGCACTCCTCCATAAGAGGTCCGAGATAAGGTACTCCTGAAGGGATATGTCCCTGAGTAGGAGCCCATCCGGGCATACCGTGCTTCTTAACGAACTCGGCAAGCTGTGATCTGTCAAGATCCTTGTTCATAACTGCAAGAGCAGCTATCATCTTGTAGTTAGCCTCGGGAACATCTCCTGCTCCTGC
>CALWLI010000030.1 GCA_944381485.1 uncultured Lachnospiraceae bacterium | reverse complement strand
GTGCTGTCCTTTTTCCGACAGCGTGTGTTATACTATCACACTTTTTATCCGCTGTCAACAGCTTTTTTCCTCTTTTTTTCATCCTCTCGGATGAAACGCAGAAGGAGGGATTTGAACCCTCGCGCCGCTATTAACGACCTATTCCCTTTCCAGGGGAACCCCTTCAGCCTCTTGGGTACTTCTGCTGAATGAATTTCGCAAATATTGTTCGGCACGAGCTCTGTATCCTTGCTCTGCGAGCGGAAAGGGAGGGATTCGAACCCTCGCGCCCTTGCGGACAAACGGTTTTCAAGACCGCCTCGTTATGACCACTTCGATACCTTTCCATCTGCCTGTTCTCTCGAACGTGCTCAACTATATTATTAAAAAATCCGGGTAAAGTCAAGTCCCTTTTTTACATTTTTTTAATATTTTTTATTTCGCTATATATCTCCGCCTCTTTTATTGATGAAAGCTTCGGCCACTGTCATATCTTCCTGAGTGGTTATTTTTATATTGCTGTATTCTCCGGGGACAAAATGCACAGGTCTGTCCCCCATATTCTCAACTATCATGGCATCGTCAGTTATCCTTGAGGGGTCTGAGTTATACTCTCTTATAGTCTCGTAGAGCTTGTTGTAAGCCTTCATAAATATACTGTATGAAAAAGCCTGAGGTGTCTGCACAGCCCAAAGCCTGCTTCTGTCAACAGTTTCCTTTATAAACATCCTGTCATCAGCTATCTTTATAGTATCGGTCACAGGCACTGCCGCAACGCAGGCCTTATATATTTTTACGTATTCGCAGCATCTGTCTATAAGCTCCTGAGAGAGAAGAGGTCTTGCTCCGTCGTGTATCAGGACATAATCCGTGTCTGCTTCCACAGTCTTAAGCCCGGAGTAGACTGACTTAAAGCGCATGTCTCCACCCTCCGCTATATTCTTTACCTTTCTCAGATTATAGCGAAGGCTGAGAAGCAGCATCCTGTGGACATCCTCCTTGGATGTGACCACCACCACAGAGTCTATATTCTCATTTTTCTCAAAGGCCAAAAGACTGTGGACTACAACAGGCAGTCCGCAGAGATCCATAAACTGTTTTTTTTCAGCCGTGTGCATCCTGCTTCCGGATCCCGCCGCCAAAACCACGGCGCATATCTTCACTTTTCCGTCCTTTTTATTTTCAATCTCCCTGTTTTCAGTCTTATCACTCATAATGCTATCCTTAAGAAATATATTTTACCTTTCCCCGAGTTTAAGGTTGGGAACCGCGTTCAGGTATTCATCCGCCCGATTTCCTCTGAGGAATTCATAGTAAGCTGCTGAGGCGATCATAGCGGCATTGTCCGTGCAGAGTATAATGTCAGGATAACAGCACCGCATACCCTCTTCTTCGCAGGCCTTCTCCATGGCGGCTCTCAATGCGGAGTTTGCGCTTACCCCACCTGCCATAGCCACTGTATCATACTTGTATTCCTTTGCACAGGCCACGGTCCTCTCCACAAGAGATTCCACCACAGCATTTTGAAATGAGGCGCAGAGATCGGCTCTGTTTATCTTTGTCCCTGTCATTTCCGCATGATTTATGTAGTTGAGCACCGCTGATTTAAGTCCTGAAAAAGTAAAATCATAGGGTGCGTTTTTTACTTCTCCCCGCGGGAATTCTATGGCGTGGGGATTTCCCGAGCGAGCCTCCCGGTCCACCTTGGGTCCTCCCGGGTAGCCCAACCCCACCGCTCTTGCCACCTTGTCATACGCCTCTCCGGCAGCGTCATCTCCGGTCTTTCCTATTATCTCAAAGCTGCCGTAATCCTTCACGACTACAAGGTGGGTATGGCCACCGGATACTATCAGACATATAAAGGGAGGCTCCAAGTCCGGATGGGCTATAAAGTTTGCAGCCACATGCCCCTCTATATGGTGGACACCGATAAGGGGCTTATCCAGGGCGTAAGCCAAAGCCTTCGCCTCAGATACTCCCACCAAAAGAGCTCCCACAAGCCCCGGGCCGTAGGTGACAGCTATCGCATCTATATCTTCAAAAGTTTTTCCGGCCTCCTTTAAGGCAAGCCTTATGACTCCGTTTATATTTTCTATGTGAAGTCTCGATGCTATCTCCGGCACCACCCCTCCATATATAGTATGGATGTCGATCTGGCTGGAGATAACATTGCTGAGGACCTCCCTTCCGTTTTTAACCACCGCCGCGGCAGTCTCATCACAGGAGCTCTCTATTCCTAATATGTAAATATCCTTCATATCATCCTTCCTATTCGTCGGCATAGTCCAGCTCCTTCATCATTCCGTCCTTTCCGGCACGGCAGTCAGGGAATATCTTCCTCATCTCTCCGATATATTGCTTAGGGTTTATCATGGAAGGACTGTAATGAGTGAACCAAAGCTCAGCGGGCTTTGCCTTTGCAGCCAGCTCCGCAGCCTCCCTCATGGTCATGTGCTTATAGCTTCTGGCCTTATCCTCCAAGCCGGGTTCGCCGTACATGCCCTCGCATATGAAAAGATCCGCGCCCTTTGCCGCATTTACTATGTTCTCGCAGGGTCTGGTGTCCGTGGTGTAGGTGACTTTTAATCCCTTTCTCTCAGGCCCCATTACCATGTCCGGAGTATATATGCTTCCGTCATCGGCCTTCACCTTTTCCCCGTGCTGCAATCTGTTCCAGTATTTTACATTTATCCCCTTCTCCCTTGCCGCCTCAGGATTGAATCTTCCTTTTCTGGGCACCGTCACAGAGTAGCCGTAGCAGCTTATATTGTGGTTTACCTTAAAGCAGCTTATTATATAAGGCCCCAGCTTGTATTCCTCTGTATTTTGATCCAGTTCTATAAATCTGAG
Organism: uncultured Lachnospiraceae bacterium; assembly: GCA_944381485.1. Classification (GTDB taxonomy): domain Bacteria; phylum Bacillota; class Clostridia; order Lachnospirales; family Lachnospiraceae; genus Avilachnospira. The sequence goes on along the minus strand of CALWLI010000030.1, from coordinate 25,780 downwards.
TTCAAAAGGGAGCTCGGGAGCTATGCACCTCAAGGATCTGACCACATTAAAAAGGCCCTTGGGCCCTATCATAACTACCGGCTCTGTCCTGTCGGAATTTCCCATTCCCAAGAGCATCCCGGGAAGTCCCGAAATATGATCCGCGTGATAGTGGGTAAAGCACATTATGTCTATGGGTCTGGGACTCAGTCCGGCTTCCTTCATTGCTATCTGGGTCCCCTCTCCGCAATCTATAAGAATATTTGAACCCTCACATCTTATCATAAGCGAGGTAAGCCATCTCTTGGGCATAGGAAGCATTCCCCCTGTACCAAGCAGGCATATGTCCATCATAGTAATTTTGCCTCCTTTTTGCTAACTTTATCAATATCTGTTTTTGCTGTCATGATGACAGCGTCCTCCCTCGGATTGCTGTAGTATCCTCTCCTTCGGCTTATCTCCGAAAATCCGAGTTTTTCATATAGCCTTAGGGCAGCTGTATTTCCCTCCCTGACCTCCAAAAACACCTCGGAAATACCGGAGTCTTTACACAACTCATATATCTTTTTTATAAGTGCCTCGCCGATGCCCCGTCTCCTTGAGTCCTCAGCCACGGCTATCTGCAAAAGCTCTGCCACATCCAGCCTTCTCAGTATAAAATATCCGAGTATCGAATTCTCCCTGTCCTTGCAGACAAAGCAGCTGTCAAAACCTTCATTAAGCATCGCCTTAAAGGCTTCCTCTCCCCAGGGAGAATTCGGGAAGCATTTTTCGTCTAATTTTGTCACAGCGTGAAGCTCGTCTTTTTCAAGCCTTTTTATAGTATAATCAGCTCCTGTTTCCATTTGCTATCTTTCTCAGGCTCTTCTTGCCCGCATCCTCCAAAAGCCCGGCATCCTTCTCCCTCTCGGCCTGGGGCTTCCTGAGATACTCCGGAACAAAGTCATCCGAGCTCATCACATCATCATCAAAGTTTTTATGCGCAGCCGTTCCTTCAGACTTTACAGCCTCAGGTGTAAGCTTATTTTTCTCAAGCCAAGCTCTGTACTTTTTTATCCCTACAGCCCCGACAGAAGCGGCTCTCTGTCTGTTATTGCAGGAATCGGCAAAATAAACTGATTTATTTTTCGATTTCAATCGTTCTTTTATTATTTCTTTATAAACAGGCACTCCGTCACCTGAAAAAATAAAGCTTTCTCCCAGTTTATCCAACTCCTCAAGGAGATATTCAACAGCTTCAGCCTTCTCCTCCATAAGCTTTTTGCCATCCTTCCAGGCTCCGCAGTACACCTGGCCCCTTCTTGCATCCATTATAGGGCATATGACATCATCCCTGTCGGCCGAAACCTGATGCATAAGTGCCTCCAGAGAAGAGACCTTTATCACGGGAAGGTCCGCCGCAAGGGCAAGCCCCTTTGCTGTAGCAGCGCCTATCCTCAGACCTGTGAATGATCCCGGACCTGCGGAGACCGCCACGGCATCCATGTCCCTCACTGTCTCCCCCAGTATGTCCATCATCTTTTTCAGCATGGGAAGCAGAGTCTGAGAGTGAGTAAGTTTGTTGTTTACAGTAAATTCGGCCTTGAGCACATCGTCTTCTGTCACTGCCACTGAAGCGACAAGCCCTGAGGCCTCTATTGCAAGGATCTTCATTCTGTGTCAACCTCGTAAAATATCTTGTTTAAAAAACACCTTATTTTTCTTCTATTATTATACTTCTGTAATTAAAGCCTTTGTCCGGGTCCTTCTCGATCCTGATATGCACAGCCTCCTTGGGAATAAGCTCCGAAATAAGTTCAGACCACTCAATAAGGCATACGCCCTCGCCGAAAAAGTATTCTTCGTATCCCAGCTCGTACATCTCCTCCGGCTCGGCAATCCTATAGACATCAAAATGGTACAGGGGGAGTCTGCCTTCATAATACTCTTTGAGTATGGTGAAGGTAGGCGAGCTCACGGTCTCGTTTATCCCCAGCCCCTTGGCAAAGCCCTTGGCAAAAACCGTTTTTCCTACTCCCAGGTCTCCGTCAAGACAATAGATATCTCCTTTACAGGCCTTTCTTCCCAGCTTTTCCGCCAATAAATATGTGTCTTCTTCGCAAAAGGCTTCGATTTTTTTTGTCATAAGCAGCTTCTCCACGTAAAATATAAGTAATTATAGAACAAGGCCCGGTCTATTGCAAGTCAAGGACCCGAGTGTTATCATCGGGGGATTTTTCGCCTCCGGGTCTCAGATAACCAAAATATATAAATATGCCCCGAAAAGATGCGCTATGCTCTGTCCGGGGCATTTCTGTTTTCTATTCTCTGCTGACCACCTTCACATAGTGAACAGACTCCAAATGTTCTATCTCTACAATAAGTGTCGATACATCTCCTGTATCCGCCGGAACCTCGATGCTGATGGTCAGTGTCGCAACGCCGTTTACCGGTACAGATTGATGGATGGTCAGGACATTTGCCCCATAACCTGCAATCAGCTTCAACACCTCTGATAAGAGTCCCGGAGAATCCGCCATCTGCATGACAAAGGTTATGGTCCTTCCCTTTGCAGTGTCATTGAACTCCATTATATCATCCTTATACTTGTAGAATGAGCTTCGGCTTATGCCCTCCATCTCCACTGCGGCGATTATGCTGAGCTTGGGGTCCCTCTCAAGCATTTTTTTTACCTTGGCCACCTTTAAGAGGACCTCAGGCAGCGCCTTCTCTTTGACGATATAATAGTTTGTCTTCTTTTTACTTGACGTATTGTTTTCTTTCATGGCAATTTCCCCGGTTTGCATGAGCGCCTTCAGGCTCAGTTAATCATTATCCGAAACTTTTCTGTCAGGTTTTCCCAGTTGAAGCCACCTGAGATAGGCGCTGATAAAATTATCGATATCTCCGTCAAGGACAGCCTGAGCATTTCCGGTCTCCTCTCCGGTCCGCACATCCTTAACCATTGTGTAGGGCTGAAGTACATAGGACCTTATCTGGCTTCCCCAGGCAATGTCCTTGATATCTCCCCTTATATCAGAAAGCTTTTCAGCGTGGGCCTGTTCCTTGATCATATACAGCTTTGCCTTGAGCATCTGCATGGCTGTCTCCTTGTTGAGGAACTGGCTTCTCTCCTCCTGGCAGGCGCAGACTATACCCGTGGGAAGATGGGTTATCCTGACCGCTGATGAGGTCTTGTTGATGTGCTGTCCTCCTGCGCCGGAGGCTCTGTATGTATCTATCTTAAGATCCGAGGGATCTATCTCTATTTCAAGGTCGTCGTTGATCTCGGGCATGACATCGCAGGACACAAAGGAGGTCTGTCTCTTGTTCTGTGCATTAAAAGGTGATATCCTTACCAGCCTGTGCACTCCCGCCTCGGATTTAAGGAAGCCGTAGGCATTTTCTCCGTTCACCTGGAAAGTCACAGACTTTATACCGGCCTCGTCTCCGGGCTGATAGTCCAGCACCTTTATGCTGAAGCCGTGGGCCTCCGTCCATCTGGTGTACATGCGGTAGAGCATGGAATTGAAGTCACAGGCCTCCGTGCCTCCCGCTCCGGCATTCAGTCCCACCACGGCATTGTTCCCATCGTACTCTCCTGTGAGGAGCGTGGATATCCTTGTCTTTTCAAGCTCCGCCGAAAAGGCTCCTATCATAGACCTGATCTCTGATATGAGAGACTTGTCATCCTCCTCATCAGCCATATCCATCATAGTCTCAATGTCCTCGTACTGCTGTTCAAGGTCTTTCATGGCCTTGACGCTGTCCTTAAGGGATTTGAGCTCCTTTACGATCTTCGTAGAGTTCTGTGCATCATCCCAAAATCCGGGCTCCTCCATCATCTTTTCAAGCTCTGCTATCCTCTGCGTTTTACCCGCAAGGTCAAAGTGAATCCCTCACTTCCACCAGTGGTTTTTCCAGATTTGAAAGTTCAAATCGGAACTGTTCAAGTTCAACCAAAAGTGTCACCACCTTTCATAGTTCAAAGAAATAGAATATTTAAATATAATTTAAAGCTTAATTATCGGAAGGCGTCTCTTCCTTTTTGGCAGGCTCCTCCGAGGGCTTAGGCTCTGCCGGGCGAAGCTTTGAGAAATCTATCACATCTCCGGGCTTCAAGTCCTTTCCATGGCACTGCTTGAATTTCTTTCCGCTTCCGCAAGGGCAGGGATCGTTAGGGTATATCCTTCTTATCTCCCTCTTCTTGGGGGTCTGCACTGCGGATGTGTCCCTGTTGGTTCCTGTTATCTTTGCAGCAGGCTCTCTCTCCACCTTCTGCTGTACCTGAATATGGAAAAGTATCCTTACAGTCTCCTCGGTTATGGCAGCTATCATTCCGTCAAACATCTCATAGCCGGCCATCTTATACTCAACGAGAGGATCCTTCTGGCCATAAGCCATGAGGCCTATTCCCTCTCTAAGCTGAACCATATCATCTATGTGGTTCATCCACTTGTTGTCGATGACCTTGAGAAGGACTATTCTCTCAAGCTCACGTATCTGTTCAGGGTCAGGGAACTGAGACTCCTTTGCCTCATAGAGCTTTATAGCCTGCTCCTTGAGCATCTGCTTCAGCTCATCTCTGTGCATCTTTTTGAAGGCTTCCTCGCTGATCCTTATAGGCTCAAGAGGTATCACAGGGAGAAGGAGCATGTTGAGAGCCTTCATATCCCAATTTTCGGGAGTCTGATCCTCTGATATGGTCATATCGACAGAATTGTCCACTATGTCCTGTATCATCTTGACTATCAGATCTCTCATGTTCACGCCGTCAAGGACCTTTCTCCTCTCGGCGTAGATAACATCTCTCTGCTCGTTGTTGACTTCATCATACTTGAGTAGGTTCTCACGTATGCCGAAGTTGTTGCCCTCTATCTTCTTCTGGGCGTTCTCTATCGCTCTCGAGAGCATCTTATGCTCTATCTGCTCTCCCTCTTCAACTCCCAACTTCTCAAATACGGACATAAGGTTTTCCGCTCCGAAGAGGCGAAGGAGATCATCCTCAAGAGACAGATAGAATCTTGATTCTCCCGGGTCTCCCTGACGTCCGGAACGACCTCTGAGCTGGTTGTCTATACGGCGGGACTCATGTCTCTCTGTTCCAATTATCTTAAGGCCTCCAAGTTCTCTGGCCTCATCATCAAGCTTTATATCTGTACCACGTCCTGCCATGTTGGTGGCAATAGTCACCGCTCCGTGGCGTCCCGCCTCGGCAACGATCTCCGCCTCCAGCTCGTGGAATTTCGCATTGAGCACCTTGTGGGGGATGCCTCTCTTTCTCAGCATATTGGAGAGAAGCTCCGAAGTCTCAATTGTAATAGTTCCCACAAGTACAGGCTGGCCCTTCTTGTATGCAGCCTCCACCTCGTTGCACACCGCATTGAACTTTTCTTTTTTCGTCTTAAATACAGCGTCGTCCAGATCTTTTCTGATGACGGGCTTGTTTGTGGGGATGACGATTACATCCATGCCATATATGTTTCTGAACTCCTTCTCCTCTGTCTGGGCTGTACCTGTCATTCCGGCCTTTTTATTGAATTTGTTGAAGAAGTTCTGGAAGGTTATTGTGGCAAGAGTCTTGGACTCTCTCTTTACCTTTACATGCTCCTTGGCCTCTATAGCCTGATGAAGTCCGTCGCTGTAGCGGCGCCCGGGCATTATACGTCCGGTAAACTCATCTACTATAAGTATCTCATCGTCCTTGACAACATAGTCCTTATCTCTGTGCATAAGGTTGTTGGCTCTCAAGGCAAGTATGATATTGTGCTGTATCTCAAGATTCTCCGGGTCAGCAAGGTTATTTATATGGAAGAAATTCTCCACCTTCCTCACGCCTTCCTCTGTGAGGTTTACAGTCTTGTCCTTCTCGTCAACTATGTAATCTCCTGTCTCCTCTATCTCCTCACCCATAATGGCATTTATCTTGGAGAACTCAGCAGAAGCCTCTCCCCTCTCCAGCTGCTTTGCTATAATATCGCAGGCCTCATAGAGCTTTGTGCTCTTTCCGGACTGGCCTGAGATTATAAGAGGAGTGCGCGCCTCATCTATGAGGACAGAGTCCACCTCATCGATTATGGCATAGTCAAGGTCTCTGAGTACCAGCTGTTCCTTATAAATAGCCATATTGTCTCTGAGGTAATCGAATCCCAGCTCATTATTGGTGACATAGGTTATGTCGCAGGCATAGGCCGCCTTTCTCTCCTCGGAGTTCATGCTGTTTAAAACCACTCCGACCTTAAGTCCCAAAAACTCGTGGACTCTTCCCATCCACTCTGCGTCACGCTTTGCCAGATAATCATTTACAGTAACTATATGTACGCCCTTTCCTTGGAGCGCATTCAAATAAGCCGGACAGGTGGACACAAGGGTTTTTCCTTCTCCTGTCTTCATCTCGGCTATACGTCCCTGGTGAAGGACTATTCCTCCTATAAGCTGTACGGGGAAATGCTCCATACCGAGGACTCTGCGGGAAGCCTCCCTGACTGTGGCAAAAGCCTCAGGCAGTATATCATCAAGACTCTCTCCCTCAGCAAGGCGAGCCTTGAATTTGTCTGTCTGAGCTCTCAGCTCCTCGTCAGACTTTGCCGCCATCTCATCCCTCATAGCGAGTATCTTGTCCACAATGGGATATATCCTCTTAAGCTCTCTCTCACTGTGGGTTCCAAATATTTTTTCTACAAGATTTGCCATTACCGTCTCCTGTCTGTCCTGTTTCTTTCAGATATTATAATATACATATTTGTACGCTCAGCGTGTACAATTCAACTAATGTATTCTAACACCTAAATTTGCAATATTCAACTTTATCCTCCATTATTTAAAGAAAATTTACAAGTATGAAATATGTTCGTAAAGTTTATAAACATTTTTTTGTTGATTTGCATTTTTTTTATTTTTAAGCTATCGTATTTTTGTGCATTTTGTAGTATAATTAGCTTATCCTAAATAGAAGGGAAGTGGCACTATGAAATTTAATATAGTAGGACGCAACATTGAACTGACTCAAGGACTGAGAGATTCAGTGGAGAAAAAATTAGGAAAGCTCTCCAAGTATTTCTCGGATGATACTACTGCCAATGTCACTTTGTCAGTGCAGAGGGAATTGCATACCATTGAGGTTACCATCCCTGTAAAAGGCTCTATTATAAGAGCTGAGGAATCCTCCACAGATATGTATGTTTCCATAGATCTTGTGGAAGAGATAATTGAGAGGCAGATAAGAAGGCACAAGAAAAAACTCATAGACAGGACTCAGAGCGCCGAGGCCTTCTCGGATCTCTTTATTGAGGAGGAGGTTGCCGAGCCGGAGGAGGATGAGATCAAGATTGTAAAGGTTAAGAAGTTTGATTTCAAGCCCATGGATCCCGAGGAAGCCTGCCTTCAGATGGAGCTTTTGGGACACAGCTTCTTCGTATTTAAAAATGCGGAGACTGATGAGACCTGTGTGGTGTATAAGAGAAAGAATGATACCTACGGACTTATTGAGCCGGAAAATTAGTTTTAAATAGATCAAAAAGTGAGGGAGCCCGGCAAGGCTCCCTGTTTTTATCTGCGGCTTTATCTCAAGCTCCCTATTCACTTATGAATGTTCCCGCCATATAGGGCGTTCTGTAATAAGCGTCAGCTATGCATATTCCTGTTGAGGGGTTGGAGGCATGTATTACCTTTCCGTCTCCTATATATATGGCCACATGGTTTATATAATCCCCGCTTGCGTAGAACAGAAGATCTCCCGGTTTTATATCGTTTATGTCTATCTTACTGCAGTTGGCGGCCTGCGAACGGCTGTCTCTTCCCGTGTCTATACCGAAATACTCGAATATCTTCATTACGAATCCTGAGCAGTCGGCCCCTCCTGTAAGGCTTGTGCCTCCATAGACATAGGGATTCCCGAGGAACTGCTTCGCGTATGCAACTATGGCATTTCTCTTTGCTGATGTGACCTGACTCTCGCCTGAGCCTGCCTGTCCTGAACTTATCACCCCGGGCCCTCCGGAGATCACAGAGGCATCCTTCTCTCCTGCGGGTTTTGTGCTGATAACGGGAGCATCCGTACTTACGGGAGCTCCTGTCTGAAGATCAGCCGAATTATCCTTCTCGGGATTTGCGGCGATCACAGCCTCTTTATATCTGTTTACCGCATCCTCCGCATCCTGTCTCAGCTTCTCCTCCTCCTGCTTCTTGGCAGCCTCCTCGCTGTTTGTCACAGCCTCCTTGAATACCATCTTTGCAGTGGCGTAGTCCTTAGATATATATCCTACAAGGTCACTGTCCACCTGTACCTTGTAAAAGCCGTCCTGCTCACCTATTATGACATAGACCTCCCCGGTCTGCAGCCTTGTGAGCACAGTGCTCTGAGTATTGGGTTCCTGTCTCAGGTTCAGATCGCTTCCTGTAATAGTCCCGTATAAAGTGCCTACCTGAGAGGCGATGTTTTCAGCCTCTTCACCTGTTATAAAATACTCCGCCTTTATATAGCCCTCCAGCTCTCCCGAGCGGATATGATACCACTGTCCGTCCTCTCCCTCCACAGTCTCAAGTATGGAGGCCGCACAGTTATTGTATATCTTTCCCAGGGCTTCGGAGTCTGTATTTGCCTCCGACCTCACATTTACATAGTCGGTAACTCTTGCTATGGCAATGTTGGTATAGTCTCCTGTTGTCGACACATCGGCATAGGCCTCAATATCAGGAAAAATATTTCCCGGTGCCCCAAAGGACAGGGATAGGGCTGCTGTGATTATAAAAAGTCCGCGGCCCGCTTTTTTATTTATAAAATAATGAGATTTCATCATAGACCCTCTGAAATGAAAAAGAATGCTCCGTAATATTTTTGTACAAGGAGCATTCTAACATAAGTCAGCCGGGATTTTATAACTTTTTCCTCGTCTAAATTCTTACGATTTTCATATTCCAAGCTGCGATCCGCCTGGTATTTTTTAAGCAAGGGGCAGTTTAAGTATAAAGCAGCTGCCCTTTCCCAAGGTGCTCTCAACCTCTATGCTGCCCTTCAGGCTTAAGATTCCGTGCTTTACTATGGAGAGTCCGAGGCCTGTCCCTCCTATGCTCCTTGAGTGGCTTTTGTCGACGCGGTAAAAGCGCTCAAATATATGCTCTGTCTCATTTTCGGGAATTCCTATGCCTGTATCCTTGACCTTTAGCTCCAGCATGTCGCCCAGCCTTCTTGCCTGCACCTTGAGGCTTCCGCCTTCCTTATTATACTTTACACCGTTGTCACAGAGGTTGAAGATTATCTCATCAAAAACAGATCTGACTGTAAAAATGCTTATGTCTCCCCCCTCATAACAGAGGCTTATATTTCTTTTTTCAGCCACAGGCCTAAGACCTGCAAATATTTGCTCCACTATGGAGGAGACGCTTATGTTCTCTTTCCGGTATTCCGTCCTCTCCTCATCAAGCTTAGAGATCTCTATTATATCCTCCACAAGATTTATAAGTCTGTGAGCCTCATCAAATATACGCCCTGCAAATTTCTTCGTGTCCTCCGGCTTTACCATTCCCTCTTTGAGTATCTCCGCAAAGCCGGATATAGATGTGAGCGGAGTCTTCAGCTCATGGGATACATTGGCGGAGAATTCCCTCCTCATCTCCTCACGTCTCTCCTTCTCCGTCTCGTCTGTTATAAGTATTACAGCTCCTGCAGTCTTTCCCGAGCTGTCGGTTGCAGGGCTGACTGCGACCCTGCATATCCTCTCAGACATCTCCATATATGTCTCAGCATGGGTGCCTGACAGCCCCTTTTCCACAGCATCTGCAAAGTTTTCCTTTCTGCTGAGTACATACACGCTCTTTCCGGTCTCTATCTTTTCCGCATTAAAGAGCTTTAAGGCGCTTCTGTTGTAGGACAGAAGATCTGTGTTCTCGTCTATTACCAAAAGGCCTTCCTGCATATTGTCGGTTATTAGGGAGAACTCCCTCTGCTGTCTCATAGCCTCATCCAGCTGGCTTTTAATAGTTCCCTGCTGTCTCTTTATCTTCACCAAAAGAGGGGTGAGTTCGTCGTAGACCTCTGCCCTCTCCGGGTTCTCAGGGTCAATGGCATTTATGGGCCCGACTATATTTTTCGCCGCACGGGAAGCGGCAAGACCTGAGAGCACAAGCATAAAAAAAAGCACCGCCAAAAAGGCCGGAACAAATCCGTAGAGTATCACCGTTATGCTGTGCTGAGTGCCGGACACCCTAAGCACTTCGCCGTTATCAAGCCTTACAGCGTAGTATATGGTCCTCTCCCCGAGAGTATCAGAGCTCCTTATGGCACTGCCGCTGCCGAACTCCATGGCCTCCGCGATCTCCTCTCTCTTAAGATGGTTATCCATCTCGGACACATCCGCCTCATTGTCAAATATGACCTTTCCGGAATCGTCCACCAGAGTTATCCTCTCATCCGTATCAATGGAAGTCAGTATATCAGGACCTGCCTCATATATGGCTGCGGCAAGATAGGTGGCCTCTTTATGCAGCTCTCTCTCCAACCGCTCTCCGAAGTAATCATAGAGCAGGCCCCAGAGAAAGCCCATTCCCGTAACAAGCACTATGGCGGAGACTATAAAAATTGAACGAAATATTTTTTTACCCATGGACAGCTGATTCTCCCCTTATTATTGTTCCTGTGCTGTGGCCTTGTAGCCCACGCCTCTGACAGTCTCTATAAGCTTGCCCGCAGGGCCCAGCTTCTGTCTGAGAGTTCTTATATGCACATCCAGAGTCCTGCTCTCACCGTCAAAGTCGTAACCCCATATCTTCTTTAGAAGAGTCTCCCTCTCAAAAACTATGCCGGGCTTCGACATCAACAGACAGAGAAGCTCATACTCCTTTAAGGTCAAGTCGATCTTTTCGCCGTCCACCTCCACAAGGCGCCTCTCGGGGCTTACGCTTAGAGAGCCGACTCTGTAATTTTCAGGTGTCTCCTCCCTTCCCGATGTCCTCCTTAAAAGGGCCTTTATCCTTGACAAAAGCTCCATTATGCGGAATGGCTTTGAGATATAGTCATCCGCTCCGCAGTCAAGTCCGTAAACCGTGTCATACTCGCTTCCCTTTGCCGTGAGCATGATTATGGGAAGCTTCTCTGTGTCTCTGGCCATCCTCAGTTTTTTCAGTATGCTTATACCGTCCTCCCCCGGAAGCATTATATCCAGGAGAAGAAGGTCCGGAAGCTTTTCCTTCATGGCCTTCCAAAAGGACGAAGGCTCGGCAAAGCCCATAGCCTCCATCCCCTGGTTCCCCAGAGTATATATTATCAGTTCTCTGATGCTGTCATCATCCTCCAATAAATAAATCATTGCTCTACCTACTGCAATCCTTCTTTGATATCATATTTCTTGTGTGAGCCTGTAATGGAGTACTCCACCCACTCAGCCACGTTTACAGCATGGTCCGCGATCCTCTCGAAATATTTTGCAGCCATTATAAAGTCCAGAGCCTCCTCGGCACTTACAGCCTTTTTCTCCAAAAGCACCATCAGCTCACTTTTCACCTTGTCGAAGAGTCCGTCCACTATATCATCCTGCTTCTGAATATCTCTCGCCAGATCCAGATCCTGCTTTACATAGGCGTCTATGCTTCCTGTAACCATGTTTGAGGCCATCTTAGCCATTGCATCTATGTGAAGCTTTGAATGGCTTCCCTTTGCGATGTGGGGCGCCAGCTCAGCAATATCGTCAGCCTGATCTCCTATCCTCTCCAGATCTGAGATCATTCTCAGGGCCGCCGATATAGCTCTGAGGTCCTTGGCTACAGGCTGCTGCAAAAGGAGGAGCTTCATACATATGGACTCTATCTCCCTCTCCAGGCCGTCTGTCTCAAACTCGAAACGGGATACCAGCTTCCCGCCCCCTTCCTCCGCCTCGCCGTGAAGCATCCTCACGCAGAGATCTATGGCTTCCTCGCAGACACTGCCCATCTTTATGAGCTTCAGCTGCATTTCCTTAAGCTGCTCTTCAAATTCTCTTCTCATATTAACCGAATCTCCCTGTAATATAGTCTTCTGTTTTCTTTTCCTTGGGGTTTGAAAATAGCTCCTCTGTATCCCCGTACTCTATGGCCTCTCCCAGCAGGAAGAAAGCGGTCTTATCGGAGATCCTGGCTGCCTGCTGCATATTATGTGTAACTATTATTATAGTATAATTCTTCTTAAGTTCTGTAGCAAGCTCTTCTATCTTCAGGGTGGATATGGGGTCCAGGGCCGAGGTGGGCTCATCCATGAGAAGCACTTCAGGCTCAACAGCCAGAGACCTGGCAATGCAGAGCCTCTGCTGCTGTCCTCCCGAGAGGCCCAGCGCGGACTTTTTCAATCTGTCGGACACCTCATCCCAGAGGGCCGCGCCCTTTAGACTTCTCTCAACTATCTCGTCAAGCTTTTCTCTGTTCTTTATTCCATGTATCCTGGGGCCGTAGGCAATGTTGTCATATATGCTCATGGGAAAGGGATTGGGCTGCTGGAATACCATGCCGACTTTTTTCCTCAAAAGCGTGGTGTCCACCTGAGCATCATATATATCTTCACCGTCCAAAAGGACTTTTCCGTCTATCCTTACACTCTCGATAAGGTCATTCATGCGGTTCAGTGTCTTTAAAAATGTGGACTTGCCACATCCTGAAGGCCCTATGAAGGCGGTTATCTCTTTCTCGTAAAGATCCAGGCTGATATTTTTGAGAGCGTGATTTTCTCCATAATATAAGTTCAGATCTTTAGTTGAAATCTTCACTTTATTCTCCACGTTCGTTCTCCTTTTACTTCGTGATGTTTTCAATGACTTACTCGGCTTACTGTTCAGTCTTCGCATTGAATCTGAATGAAAGGTACTTTGCCAGCGCATTTATTCCAAGGACTATCACAAGCAGCACTACCGCAACCCCGAAGGCCTCATCATACTGAGCCTTCTGCATGAAAAGGTATAGCTGGATAGTCAGGGTACCGCTTGACTCAAATATCTTTGAAAAAAAGTTTCTGGGCAGGATATATCCGCTTCCCGCTGTGAATAAAAGCGCTGCGGACTCTCCCACTATCCTTCCTATTGCAAGTATTATTCCGGTTATTATGCCGGGCATAGCGCTCGGAAGAAGTATGGTTCTTATCATATACCACTTGGTGGCTCCTATGCCCAGGGCACCCTGTCTGTAGCTGTCAGGCACCGTCTTTAAGGCCTCCTGAGTAGTCCTTGTTATGAGGGGGAGCATCATAAGTGTAAGGGTCAGTGAGCCTGTCAGTATGGAGTAGCCCAACTTAAGCGTATTCCCGAAAAAGACCATTCCGAACAGTCCGAATATGATAGACGGAATGCCTGAAAGTATCTCTGTAGTGAACTCTATGATCTCAACAGCCTTTCCTCTCTTTGCATACTCATTCAGGTATATGGCTGATCCCACTCCTATGGGTGTGGCTATGAGAAGTGTGATGACTATTATATAGAGTGTATTGATAATATTTCCAAGTATACCCACTGTTCCCTTGATATTGTTTGTGGCCGTGGTGAGAAAGGTCAAAGAGATATTCGGTATGCCTCTCACAAATACGTAGCCCATTATCACTACCAAGAGAAAGATGGCAAAGGCGGCACAAAAATATATGAGCCCTCTCAAAACATCGTCGTAAAGCCTGATTTTTCTTCCGTATATGCTCGATTCGGTGGGGATGTAATTACTCATTTTCCGCCTCCTTCTTGAGAAGTCTTGTGAGGGTGATATTGATTATCATTATAAAGGCGAACAGCACCAAGCCTATGGTAAACAATACCTGTCTGTGAAGGCCTGAGGCATATCCCATCTCCGCCACTATAGCTGTTGTCAAAAATCTTACCGAGTTGAAGGGGAGAGGTATGTTTACCGAGCTTCCGGAAACCAGGGTTATGGCCATGGCCTCTCCTATAGCTCTTCCTATGCCCAAAACTATGGCTGTTATAATGCCTGACTTGGCTGCAGGGACTATGACCTTAAATATAGTCTGAATATGTGTGGCTCCGAGGGCAAGAGATGCGCTCTTAAAATGTTTGGGAACAGCCCTGAGGGAGGTCTCGCTTATATTTATCACTGTCGGCAGTATCATCAAGGCCAAAACAAGCACTGCCGATATGAGGTTTGCTCCACCTGTGAACTGATGGGTCTCCGAGCCTTTAAATATGATAAGCTCAAGCTTATACATTATGGGGTTCAATATAATGACACCCAGAAGCCCGTATATAACCGAGGGTATGCCGGCCAAAAGCTCTATTGCAGGCCTTACTATGTTCGCAAGTCTCTTCGGCGCCACTTCGGCGAGGAATATCGCTGTCATCACTCCTATGGGCACTCCTATAAGTATGGCCAGAAATGTTCCCACTATGGATGTCAGTATTATGAAAAGTATTCCGAAGGAGGGATCCTTGGCAGCCGGCTGCCAGACATTTCCAAACAGTATCTCAGTAAGTCCCACCTTAAATATTGCGGGAGTTCCGCTTACTAACATATACAGAGTGATGGAAGCAACCGCCAATACCGCGAAAAAACCGCACACGGTGAAAATCACCTGCGCGGTTTTTTCAACCGTTGACTTGCTGCCATGATGCGAAAGAATTGATTCAACCTTCCCTACCATGCAGTTAGTCTCCTCTCTTATTATTCAACAGTTATAAGTCCTACAGACTTTACTATTTCCTGTCCTTCAGGAGATGCAATGTAGTCGAAGAGAGCCTTGACCACATCATTTTGCTCATCAACAGGTCCGTTTGTAGCCATTACGAAGGGTCTGCTGAGGAAGTAATCCCCCGCCTTTATGTTCTCCTCTGTGGGAGCCACGCCGTCAAGGTTCAAAGCCTTTACACTGTCATCGAGAACGTCGAGTGAAACATATCCGATGGCTCCGGGTGTTGAGGCAACTCTCGCCATAACCGCGCCGGTGCTGTCAAGCTCGTTTGAGTAAGCGCAGGCATCCTCAAGCCCCAAAAGCTCTTCGAAGGCTGACCTGGTACCTGAACCCGCCTCACGTCCAACTACTACGATAGGTGCATCTTCTCCGCCTACCTCGCTCCAGTTCTTAACAGTTCCTGAATATATGTCGGTGAGCTGCTGCTTTGTAAGGTCTGAAACCGTGTTGGCAGGATCTGTGACTACTGCGATTCCGTCTATAGCTACAATGTTCTCCTCGATACCTGCCG
The DNA here is from genome assembly GCA_944381485.1 of uncultured Lachnospiraceae bacterium. GTDB lineage: Bacteria > Bacillota > Clostridia > Lachnospirales > Lachnospiraceae > Avilachnospira. The sequence goes on along the minus strand of CALWLI010000030.1, from coordinate 10,670 downwards.
CCTTCTCCTCCTCTGTGAGGGCTCTTGAAGCGTTTCCAATGTCAGCTGATCCGTTTGTTACAGCCTCGATACCTGCTCCGGATCCTACGAACTCTGCTGTCGCTGTGACATCGGGATACTTTGCCATAAATGACTCACAAAGAGCATTTGCAAGCTTCTCCATAGATGTTGAGCCTACCATGCTGAGTGTTCCGCTGATATCTGCAGAAGCCTCCTCCTCTTTCTCGCTCTCCGCCTCAGTTGCCTCTGATGCGGCTTCGGTCTCTGCTGCCTCAGTCTCAGCTGCTGTAGTCTCCTCTGTACCGGATGCACAGGCTGTAAGGCTTAATGCGAACAGTCCTGCCACCAAGGGCATAACTAACTTTTTCATAATTTTTTTCTCCTCTTTTTTTCAATCTTCTGATTTGATTTTTCTCAGGCCACCCCTGAGTTCATTTACAGTATATTCAGACAATGTTAAATCTGTAATCCGGCTTATGTTAAATCTGTGTTAAATGTTAATTTTTTACACAAAAAGGCGGGACACCCGCTCGCTCTTTAGATTACGGCCTTAAATAAGGCTTTCAGAGCAGCTTGTCCCGCCATTTAACATAAAACATTATTAATTTAACATTTAAAACTCATGTATCAAAAGACCGCTTCTGAGCTTAGGCTCAAACCAGGTGGATTTCGGAGGCATCAAAAGTCCCGCGTCCGCCACCCTCATAAGCTCATCTACTGAGGTGGGATACATCAGGAAGGCCGCACCGCCCGAGCTGTCGGCTTTCTCCTTAAGTATGTCCGCCCCTCTTATTCCTCCCACGAACTCCACTCTCTTATCCCCCCTGGGATCGGTTATGGAAAAGAGCTCTGAAAGTACCAGATCCTGAAGCACCGCGACATCCAGAGACTCAACCGGATCAGCTGCCCTTCGAGCTGCCTCCTCAGGCTTAAGGCTCAAAATAAAGTATCTGCCCGTGTCGCTCAGGTACATACCTATCTCTCCCTTTTTTTCAGGTCTCCTACGGCTCTCATCCGTCTCCCTTATATCAAAGCTTCCTTCAAGGCGGCTCAATATATCCTCAGTCTTAAGTCCCCCTGTATCCTTTACCACTCTGTTGTAATCAAATATCTTAAGCTCGTCATCAGGGAAAATTACAGAGAGGAAAAAATTGTACTCGGCCCCGGGATCCCGGGTCTTTTCCTCTGCCCTTTTCTTAAGTGATGCTCTGACAGCTGAAGCTGCCCTGTGATGCCCGTCCGCTATGTATACCGCAGGTATGTCCCTCTCAAATATTTCAGTGATCTCTCTTATGAGGCTCTCATCAGATATTCTGTACAGCTCATGGCCTATGCCGTCGTCACTTACAAAGCTGTAGAGCCTTTCCTGTAGAGCTCTGTCTTTAAGGATCTCAGACAGCCTTTCATTTTTTTTACAGAGAAGGAAGATAGGGCCTGTCTGGGCCTCAAGAGCACTTATATGTCTTACTCTGTCCTCCTCCTTCTCCCTAACTGTATTCTCATGCTTTTTTACCGCTCCGCATATATAGTCGTCAATACTTACGCAGGCGGCAAGGCCGGTCTGTCTCCTTCCGTCCATGGTGAGGGAGTAAACATAGAAGCAGCCCTTCTTTTCTCTCTTGTAGATCCCCTCCTTTATATCCTCATCAAGGATCTCCTTCGCCTTCTCGTAGACCTCGGGGGCGTACATGTCATAGCCTTCAGGGAAGGCCGTCTCCGGCCTGTCTATCCTGAGAAAGCTTTTGGGACTTCTCTCCACTTCCCTTCTCGCCTCGTCCTCGTCAAAGACATCATAGGGGAGGGCTGCGGTCTCATAGGCCCTGTTTTCATCAGGCCTTAAGGCCTTAAAGCTCTTTATGTGAACCATTTAAATCTCCTCTGTCAGGCCTGCTCTCCCTTTATAAGTCTCACCTTGCAGACCCCCTCTGTATTCTCTATCTTTTCTATGGTTTCCTTTTTAGGCATGCTGTTGAGATCTATAAGAGCATAGGCAAACTCATCTCTTACCTTGTTGGTGAGATCCGCGATATTTGCTCCCTGGCCCGCCAAAGCTGCCGTTATCTGTCCCAGCATATTGGGTATGTTCCTGTGAAGTACGGCTATCCTTGCCTCCGTATGGCATACGCCCATGTTGCAGGCAGGATAATTCACGGAATTCTTGATATTTCCGTTCTCTATATAATCTGTGAGCTCCCTGGCCGCCATAACAGCACAGTTGTCCTCCGACTCGGCTGTCGATGCCCCAAGATGGGGAAATACTATGGCGTTTTTCATATGGGCTGTGGTCTCATTGGGGAAATCTGTGACATAGCGCCTGAGCTTGCCTTTTTCCAGGGCCTCAGCCACCGCCTTCTCGTCCACCAGCGCATCTCTTGAGAAGTTGAGGAGCACTGCTCCCTCCTTCATCATCCCTATCTGCTCTCTTCCCACCATTCCCTTTGTGTCGTTTGTGGCGGGTACATGTACTGTTATGTAATCGCACTCCTCATATATGGCCTCAGGCTTCATTATATGCTTTACATCCCTTGAAAGATTCCAGGCGGCATTCACAGATATGTAGGGGTCATATCCCAGAACATCCATGCCAAGGGCACAGGCGGCATTTGCAATCTCAGAGCCTATGGCTCCCAAGCCTATAACTCCCAGCTTCTTTCCTTTTATCTCGGTTCCTGCAAAGGCCTTCTTTTCCTTCTCGGCATTTTTCTTTATGTCAGGGTCATCCGCGTCCTCCTTGACCCAGTTTATTCCTCCTATTATATCTCTGGCGGAGAGGAGTATGCCCGCCAAAAAAAGCTCTTTTACTCCGTTCGCATTTGCTCCCGGAGTGTTGAATACCACTATTCCCTCGCAGGCACAGCGCTCAAGAGGTATGTTGTTAACTCCTGCTCCCGCTCTTGCTATAGCTAACAGATTTTTGTTGAAATCCATCTCCTTCATGTCAGCGGAGCGTACCAGCACCCCCAGGGCCTCATCCATATTGTCTGTCAGCTCGTAACCCTCTCCAAGTTCGTTTGTACCTTTTTCACTGATCTTATTCAGGCAAAATATCTTTTTCATCCCTTTATCTGTGCTCCTTCTCAAATTCCTTCATAAATGCTATAAGGCTTTCGACCCCCTCCAAAGGCATTGCATTGTATATGGATGCCCTCATTCCTCCTACAGTCCTGTGGCCCTTAAGGTTTACCAGGCCTCTTGCTGCTGCGGCCTTCACAAATTCCTTGTCAAGCTCCTCATTTCCTGTGACAAAGGTGACATTCATGAGAGAACGGCTTCCCCTTTCAACAGGATTTGAGAACATTTTGCTCTCATCCAAAAAGTCATAAAGTATTCCGGCTTTATGCTCGTTTTTCTCCTTCATAGCCTCAAGCCCACCCTCCTTGATAAGGTGCTTGAATACCTTGCCGCAAATATATATACCGTAACAGGGTGGCGTGTTGTAAAGTGAGCCTGCATCGGCATGGGTCTTATATTTGAGCATGGTGGGCACATACTCGGGGAGATCATCCCTTATAAGGTCATCTCTTATGACAGCTATTACGACTCCCGCAGGGCCTACATTTTTTTGGGCCCCTGCAAAAACAAGCCCGTACTTATTGATATCCGTAGGCTCCGACAAAAAACAGCTGGAGACATCGGCCACCAAGTCTTTTCCTTTCGTATCAGGGAGAGTATGATATTTTGTTCCGTAGATGGTATTATTTTCACAGATATAAACATAATCGGCATCCCCGTCTATATCCAAGCTGCTGCAATCGGGAATATAGCTGAATACCTTGTTCTCAGAGCTTGCAAGGACCTTCACCTTGCCGTATTTTGTCGCCTCCTTTGCGGCCTTCTTCGCCCACTGTCCTGTGACTATGTAGTCGGCCACTCCGTTTTTCATAAGGTTCATAGGTACAGCCGCAAACTGCTGTGAAGCTCCTCCCTGGAGGAAGAGGACCTTATAGTTATCCGGTATTTTCACCAGCTTTCTGAGATCAGCCTCAGCCTCGTCTATTATGTCTTGGAAGATGGAGGATCGATGACTCATCTCCATAACCGACATTCCTGATCCGCGATAGTCACACATCTCCTCTGCCGCTTCCTTAAGTACCTCAAGGGGAAGGCATGCGGGTCCCGCGCTGAAATTATAGACTCTGTTCATGATTGATCCTCCTTTTTATGCACAAAACAGACGATCATGTGCATATATTTACAGTAAATTTTTATTTATTATAACACTTTGTCAAAGCAGCGCAACACATTTTTGTTTTTATGCGGTAAATATTTGTCTTCCTCGGAAAAACATTTTAATTCTTTTCCCTTTCGCCCATCAAGAATCTTCTCTTTTTTTCAAGCAGCTCGTCTATTCTGGGGAGATATTCCGCCACATTTTTAATATTTTCAAAGCGCTCGACTCTGTTTTCATTTCCTCCGTAAAGCTCTGCATCCTCATTTTTCAAAACCGCCTTAGATGAACTTCCCGCGCCACAGCCTATTACCGTGTGCAGTTCCTCCATCATAAGTATGTTGTAGAGGTTGATCTTTCCCTCTGCGGCATAGCCTACATTTTCCTGATTTCCTGCCATATTTTTTTGGCGGTACAGATAATAGGGCTTAAGTCCCAGTCTCTCTGCTGTCTCCGCTCCCAGCTCTGTCATTGCGGAAGCCTCATCCACATCCGCTCTCTTTACCTTCGTCCAGTTCTCTCTCTCCGTATTAAGTCTTGCGGCTCTCTTTATGGCAAGGGCATGGACGGTAAGGCTGTCAGGCCTCAGCCTCTCCACCTCAGCCAAGGTATGTTTCACATCATCAAGGCTCTCTCCCGGAAGTCCCATTATGATATCCATATTTATATTGTCAAAGCCTTTACTCCTTGCCAGCTCGTAGGCGTCAGTGAAATCCTTTACAGTATGTCTCCTGCCTATAAGATCAAGGGTCTTTTGATTCATAGTCTGGGGATTTATGCTTATCCTGTTGATACCGAATTCCTTAAGTACATCCAGCTTGTCAGGGCTTATGCTGTCGGGCCTTCCCGCCTCAACAGTAAACTCTGACACATATTTCATATCTGTTTCTTCTCTTATTATTTCAATGAGTTCTCTGAGATACTCTGTGGGAAGAGCAGTAGGTGTACCTCCTCCCACATATATAGTCTGAAGGGGCCTTCCGTACAGTACGCTTCCCTCCCTGAGCTGACACTCTCTTACAAGTCTCAGTTCCTTCCTTATGCACTCCAGATAATCATGAATCCTGCCCCTCCATTTCTCTATGGGGTAGGATGTGAAGGAACAGTAAAGGCAGGTGGTAGGGCAAAAAGCTATGCCCACATACAGGCTGAATCCCTCTCTGTAGTCTATTTCGGAAAGGACCCTGTGTTCTCTGTGAGCTATGTCCATTATGAGGTCCAGCTTTTCATCCGAAATAAGGTAGGTGTCCTTCATTATCCTCCTTATGCTGTCATCCTCTATGCCTCTCTCAAGCATGGCCTCAGGGATCTTTACCGGACGTATGCCCGTAAGCGTGCCCCAGGGAAGTGTGCTTCCCGTAATCTTATTGAGAGCTCTGTACAGTGCAAGCTTTACAGCCGACTTGTTATCCCGTCTGCAGTCTCCCAATTCAAAGTATTCTTCAGCAGAGCTCCCTGAGTCCGGATATTCCGATACTGATACGAAGAAACCTCCCGAGGGCCTTTTCCCCGCTTCTATCCTGAGCTTTACATCTGACCTTTCCTCATATATAAAAGGCTCGCCCGGGCAAAACGCCATAGCGAGCTCTCTTATATCCTGTTCATATTTTTCTGTGCCGTCTTTAAGTATAAGTGCGATCATAGATCAAGCCTTTCCCTCTTCCCTCTCCTTATTCTTCTTCCAGATCACATTGCATATATTGTAGGTGCGCTCATGGCCTATAGTAGTAGGCTGCTCATGGCCGGGGAATACCGTGACCTCGTCAGGCAGAGCCATAAGCCTTACCGCCACAGACTCCACTATCTGCTTGAGGCTTCCTGTGGGGAAGGAATACTTTCCGTAGGATTCACAGAAAAGCGTATCCCCTGAAAACAAAAGCCCGGAGTCCTCGATATAATAGCAGCATCCGCCTCCTGTATGTCCGGGCGTTGCAATGACCTTAAATGTATGTCCCAGATAGGACAGCTCCTCACCGTCACTTACAGTCTTAAGACCTGTGAGTACAAACTCCGATTCAAAACGTGCCGAGAGATTCTTTTGAGGATCGGCCGCAAGCTCCACCTCCTTGTCAAGGATGTAGGCGTCTATTCCGTATTCCTTTCTCAGCTCGTCCACAGCCATTACATGGTCAAAATGTCCGTGGGTCAAAAGTATGGCTACAGGTCTTACCTTGAGTTCGTTTTTGCATACATCCTTAAGCTTGTCCGCCTGAGCTCCCGGGTCTATTATCACAGCCTGTCTGAAGCCCTCCTTGGGCTCCTCCTCATCATCAAACAGGATATAACAATTTTCCCTGAGCATCCCCAAGACATAGGGGTTTACTTTCAATGCCATTTTTTCTACCTCTTTTTTTATTGTGTCCGTTATTTTATCCTGCTGTTCTGGTTATATCTATTACACCCGAAACAGATCTTATCTTTTCGGCTATCTGTGCCAATTCCTCTTTGCCTCTTGTATCGAAGGAAAGATTTATGGTTATGGTGCCGTTCTTTGCCACCTTTGAGTTGATGGAGGTGATGTCTATGTTTCTCTCCGTAAATATCCTTGAGACGTCCACTATCATTCCCACTCTGTTGTGGCAGAATATCCTTATCTCCGTGGAGTACTTCTCGGATCCTCCCTCTCCTGAAGGAAGCTGCCACTCAGCCTCTATGAGCCTGCTTCTCTCCTCCTCCGGAAGGTTGATCATATTTACACAGTCCGTTCTGTGTATGGTAATGCCTCGTCCCCTTGTTACAAAGCCTACTATCTCGTCTCCGGGAACAGGGTTGCAGCAGTGGGCGTAGCGCACAGCCACATCGTGGATACCCTTGACCACTATGCCCTCTCCCACCTTTTTCTTGATTACAGAGTTTTGGTTCTCTCCCACCTCAAGTGTAGTCTTAAGAACTTCCTCGTCGGTGAGCTTTTCCTTGCGCTTCTTTCTCTCAGTATCCAGAAGCTTTCCAACTACCTGACTCTCCTTGATGCTGCCGTGTCCTATGGCGGCAAGCACGGAATCCCAGTCCCTGAAGGCGTAGCGCTTTAAAACTCCGCTCATATACTCAGGCTTTGTCAGGTCGCTGTACTGAAGGCTGTGGGCCTTACAGTATTTTTCTATCATCTCCTTGCCTCGGATGATATTGTCCTCCTTCATCTCGGCCTTAAACCACTGGTTTATCTTATTTTTGGCCTGGGTGGACTTTACCAGCTTGAGCCAGTCTCTCGAAGGGCCCTTTGAGTTCTGAGATGTTATTATGGAGACTCTGTCTCCGTTTTGAAGCTTGTAATCTATCGGAACCAGCTTGTCATTTACTTTTGCCCCCACCATCTTGTTTCCCACTGCGGAATGGATATTGTAGGCAAAATCTATGGGGGTGGAACCTCCCGGAAGATGCTTTACCTCTCCTGTAGGTGTAAAGCAATAGACTTCGTCCGTAAAAAGGTCAAAGTCGGATTTTACAAGATTCAGGAATTCTCTTGAGTCGGAGGCATCTCTCTGCCACTCCAACACCTGAGAAAGCCAATTCATCTTTGCGTCCTCAGCGGAGTTGGCAGCTATACCTGAGCCCACCTCCTTATACTTCCAGTGGGCCGCTATACCGTACTCTGCAGTCCTGTGCATCTCAAAGGTCCTTATCTGGACTTCAAAGGGTGTTCCGTCACTTCCGATAAGCGTAGTGTGCAATGACTGGTACATATTCGGTTTCGGCATGGCAATGTAGTCCTTGAACCTGCCGGGTATGGGTGTGTAGAGCTCATGTATCACTCCCAGCGCCGCATAGCAGTCCTTCACATTGTCCACCAGTATGCGCACAGCAAACAGGTCATATATCTGATCCAGAGTCTTATTCTGGTTCACCATCTTTTTGTAAATACTGAAGAAGTGCTTTACTCTTCCCATTACCTGGGCTTTTATGGAGGCCTCCTCCATGTGATGAGAGACATCCGAAACTATCTTCGCGATAAATGCCTCCCTCTCATCCTTTTTAAGCTCTATCTTCTCAGCCAGATCATAATATACCTCAGGCTTAAGGTATTTGAGAGACAGATCATCAAGCTCTATCTTTATCTTGCTGATACCTAACCTGTCGGCAATGGGGGCATAGATATCCAGAGTCTCTCTGGCCTTCTCCACCTGTTTCTCCTTGGACTGGTACTGCAGAGTCCTGAGATTGTGGAGCCTGTCCGCCAGCTTTATGAGTATGACTCTGATGTCCTTCGCCATGGCAATGAACATTTTTCTCAGGTTTTCCGCCTGTATCTCTATCTTGTCCTTGTCTCCCCAGTTGATGTTGGTAAGCTTTGTGACTCCATCCACCAAAAGAGCTACCTCAGGGCCGAATTGCTCCTCAACTTCCTCAAGTGTCATGCCTGTGTCTTCCACCACATCGTGAAGCAAAGCTCCGGCAATGGTCTCCTTGTCCATCTCCAGATCCGCAAGTATGATGGCAACACAAAGAGGGTGAATTATGTAGGGTTCACCCGAGCGTCTTTTTTGGTCCTTATGCTTCTCCTTTGCCACCTCATAGGCCTTTTCTATCATGCTGAGATCTGCCGAGGGGTGATACTTTTTTATTGTGGCCTTAAGGTCCTTATATAAGTCCTCCGGAGGCGTAAATGAGGGGGGCTGTTCTATCTCTCTGTCCTTAGGCAGAGAGACTTCAGAATCCCTGCTTCCTCCTATATCCGTACCTATTCCGGCTTTTTTGTGTTCCTCGTCAATATTGAGGCCTGTGTTAATCGTATCAGGCATTGCTTAACTCCATAAATCTTATTATTTAGGAAGCTTGAAGGAAGACTTGAGTCCTACTATCCTGTTGAAAACAGGCTCTCCCTCCTTGCTGTCCCTGCAATCCACATTAAAATATCCGTTCCTTACAAACTGGAAGCTGTCGTAGGGCTTCGCCTCCTTCAGCATAGGCTCCAGCATGCAGTCTGTGAGCACAGTCAGGGAGTTGGGGTTCAAGTTAAGGCTTCCGTCATCGTTCAGCTTTCCCTTCTCCTCGTCCACAAGGTTCTCGTAAAGTCTCACTGTAGCTCTGTAAGCATCCTTTGCATTCACCCAGTGAATAGTCCCCTTGACCTTTCTTCCGGGATCGCCTGTGCCTGACTTTGTCAAGGGATCATAGGTGACATGGACGCAGCTTATATTTCCCTCCTCGTCCTTATCAAAGCCCACACACTTGACAAAGTAAGCTCCCATAAGCCTTACCTCATTGCCCGGGAAAAGTCTGAAATATTTGTGAGGAGGCACCTCCATAAAGTCCTCTCTCTCTATGTAGAGTTCTCTTCCGAAGCTTACCTTCCTTGTTCCCATCTCGGGGACTTCCAGGTTGTTGGGTATGTCGAGGATCTCCTCCCTTCCCTCCTCCCAGTTGTCTATAACAAGCTTGATGGGGTCAAGTACGGCCATCATTCTGGGCTTTTTAAGCTTCAGATCATCTCTTATGCAGTACTCCAGCATGTCCAGCTCGCAGGATGAGTTTGCCTTTGAAACTCCGGCAAGCTTTACGAATTTCTTTATTGACTCAGGTGTGTAGCCTCTTCTTCTGAGAGCCGCTATGGTCACCAGTCTGGGGTCGTCCCAGCCGTCAACTATGCCGTCCTCCACAAGCTTTTTAATGTATCTCTTTCCTGTGACCACATTTGTGAGGTAAAGCTTTGCAAACTCTATCTGCCTGGGAGGATTCTTGAATTCGCACTCCCTCACGAACCAGTCATATAGGGGCCTGTGATCCTCAAACTCAAGAGTACAGCAGCTGTGTGTAATGCCCTCTATTGCATCCTCTAAAGGATGAGCAAAATCATACATGGGATAAATGCACCACTTGTCTCCGGTATTGTGGTGAGTAAGCCTTGCTATCCTGTATATTACGGGATCCCTCATGTTTATATTTCCTGCTGCCATGTCTATCTTTGCGCGAAGCACCTTCTCCCCGTCACCGAACTCACCGTTCTTCATTCTCTCAAAGAGGTCAAGATTTTCCTCTATGCTTCTGTTTCTTGAGGGGTCCTCTTTTCCGGGAGTATTGAAATCTCCCCTGTACTCCCTTATCTCCTCAGCGCTGAGGTCGGAGACATAAGCCTTGCCTTTCTTGATAAGAAGTACAGCGCAGTCGTACATTTTGTCAAAATAATCGGAGGCAAAAAACAGTCTGTCCTCAAAATCCGCCCCCAGCCACTTCACATCCTCTGTTATGGAGTTTACAAACTCCGTCCTCTCTTTTGTGGGGTTTGTATCGTCAAAGCGGAGATTGAACTTTCCGCCGTATTCCTCCGCAAGTCCGTAATTTAAAAGTATGGACTTTGCATGTCCTATGTGCAGGTATCCGTTGGGCTCCGGCGGGAATCTGGTGTGTACATGGTCATATACTCCCTCCGCGAGATCCTTATCTATCTCCTGCTCAATAAAATTCTTTGACACTGTCTCTGAATTTTCTTCTGTAACAACTTCGTTTATCTTTTTCTCTTCTGCCATAGCAAAGCTCCTTATAATCCTTAAAAAATAAGACAAATTTG
>CALWLI010000029.1 GCA_944381485.1 uncultured Lachnospiraceae bacterium | reverse complement strand
GGCACAATACTTCCCTCCTTAACTATACATAGATTAGATCATAGGTACTCTCAGAATGTGAGACTGATATAAACAACCAGTCAATATCACAAATCCGAATGCGAATACTTATTATTTCTTAGCGTCTTTAGGTCTCTTAGCGCCGTACTTTGAACGTGCTTGCTTACGGTTCGCTACGCCTGCTGTATCAAGGGTTCCCCTGATGATGTGGTAACGTGTACCGGGAAGGTCCTTAGCACGGCCGCCACGGATGAGAACAACGCTGTGCTCCTGAAGATTGTGTCCCTCGCCGGGAATGTAGCTTGTAACTTCGATTCCGTTTGAAAGACGTACTCTGGCGATCTTACGAAGCGCTGAGTTAGGCTTCTTGGGGGTAGCTGTCTTAACTGCTGTGCATACTCCTCTCTTCTGGGGTGAAGACTCGTTTGTAGGTCTCTTCTTAAGTGAGTTGAATCCTCTCTGAAGTGCAGGAGCTGTAGACTTCTTTGCTGCAGTCTGTCTTCCCTTTCTTACCAGCTGATTAAATGTAGGCATTCTTTTCACCTCCTCTAATATTGATTGGTTGTAATAATAATATTAATGGTGCGCACCTTAGGGCACGCACCATAATATTTTATTCGCTGATTATAAAGTTGTCAAGATATTTTATAAAATATCGGAATCCCCTGTAGCGGCAGGCTCAATAGCCTCATTTACAGGTACGGGAGCATCATCATTTGCGGCCTCCGGATCCTGTATCTCAGCCTTGAGATCTCCGGCTGTTGCAGCCTCCTCCTCAAACTTAAGATCATTGTCGCTGGTGAGCCTGATGTCGTTGTACTCCTTCATTCCTGTTCCTGCAGGTATCAGCTTACCGATGATAACGTTCTCCTTGAGTCCGTTCAGGTGATCGATCTTGCCGTTTATGGCAGCCTCTGTGAGCACCTTTGTGGTCTCCTGGAAGGATGCGGCTGACATGAACGAATCTGTTGCCAGTGAAGCCTTGGTGATTCCAAGCATTACCTGTTTTCCCTCCGCAGGCTTCTTGCCCTCCTTTATAAGGTTCTCATTGACCTCATCAAAATCAAGTACGTCAACTGAGGTTCCGGGAAGGAAGTCTGAATCTCCGGCGTCCTCTATCCTGATCTTCTTGAGCATCTGACGAACTATCATCTCAACGTGCTTATCGTTTATCTCAACACCCTGAAGTCTGTAGACACGCTGTACTTCTCTTATCATGTAGTCCTGTACGGCTCTCACGCCCTTTATCTTAAGAAGATCATGAGGATTTACAGAACCCTCGGTGAGCTCGTCTCCCGCCTCTATGCGGTCTCCGTCCTGGACCTTTATCCTTGAGCCGTAAGGTATGAGGTAGGTCTTTGATGTTCCGTCGTCAGCTGTAACTACTATCTCTCTCTTCTTCTTGGTGTCGCGGAAAGCAACCTCTCCTGCTATCTCGGAGATTATTGCCAGTCCCTTGGGCTTACGAGCCTCGAAGAGCTCCTCTACTCTGGGAAGACCCTGAGTGATATCACCTCCGGCAACTCCTCCTGTATGGAAGGTTCTCATGGTGAGCTGAGTTCCGGGCTCTCCTATGGACTGGGCCGCTATTATTCCTACAGCCTCTCCCACCTGAACCGGAGCTGCTGTAGCCATGTTCGCTCCGTAGCACTTTGCGCATACACCTATCTTTGACTTACAGGTGAGCACTGTCCTTATCTTTACGGAGTCTCTTCCCAGCTTCTCAAGGGCCTTCATTACAGCCTTGGCCCTCTTTGCCGTGCAGAGGTGGTTAGCCTTTATGACTATCTCCTTGGTGTCGGGGTCGATAATGGTCTCGGCTATGTATCTGCCTGTCAGTCTCTCCTCCAACTCCTCTATGGTCTCATGTCCGTCCTTGAAGGCCTTTATCTCCATGTAGGGGATCTCGTCCTTGCCATCGCAGCAGTCTGTCTCTCTTATTATGAGATCCTGAGACACGTCCACGAGACGTCTTGTAAGGTATCCCGAGTCAGCTGTACGAAGAGCTGTGTCGGAAAGTCCCTTTCTGGCTCCGTGGGCTGACATGAAGTACTCCAGAACATCAAGTCCCTCTCTGAAGTTTGATGTAACAGGGAGCTCGATGGTGTGTCCTGTAGTATCCGCCATCAGGCCTCGCATTCCCGCAAGCTGCTTGATCTGCTTGTCGGAACCACGGGCTCCTGAGTCGGCCATCATCTTGATGTTGTTGTACTTGTCAAGGCCTGCCAGAAGTTCCTTGGTTATGGCATCATCTGTAGCCTTCCAGGTATCTATTACCTCCTGGTAACGCTCGTTCTCGGTGATAAGTCCTCTCTTATAGTCTCTGGATATCTTGTCCACTGTCGCTTGGGCCTCATCGAGGAGCTTCTGCTTTGTGGAAGGCACTGTCATGTCAGAGATGGAAACTGTCATGGCCGCCCTTGTGGAGTACTTATAACCTATTGACTTTATATTGTCCAGAGTGATGGCTGTCTGAGTAGCTCCGTGTATGTTCATCACTCTCTCAAGTATGCTCTTTAACTCGCTCTTCTTTACAAGGAAGTCTATCTCAGGCACCAGCTCATTTCCGGGTATGCTTCTGTCAACAAAGCCCAGATCCTGAGGGATTATCTCGTTGAAGATAAGTCTTCCCACAGTGGTCTCTATTATGCCTGTATGCTCTGTTCCGTCCTCAAGCTTCTTTCTTATCCTGGTCTTTACTCTTGAGTGAAGAGTAACCTCTCCGTTCTCGTAGGCGAGTATGGCCTCGTTCACGCTCTTGAATACAGAGCCTGTTCCCTTAGCTCCCTCTCTCTCCTGAGTGAGGTAGTAAACTCCAAGTACCATATCCTGTGAAGGAACAGCCACAACTCCTCCGTCCGAAGGCTTTAAGAGGTTGTTGGGTGAGAGCAGCATGAATCTGCACTCGGACTGAGCCTCCACTGAAAGGGGAAGGTGCACAGCCATCTGGTCACCGTCAAAGTCGGCGTTGAAGGCGGTGCAGACAAGGGGATGAAGCTTTATAGCCTTACCCTCTACAAGGATGGGCTCAAATGCCTGTATTCCCAGTCTGTGAAGTGTCGGGGCACGGTTGAGCATTACGGGATGCTCTTTTATAACATCCTCAAGCACATCCCAAACTCCGGGCTCCAGTCTCTCCACCATTCTCTTTGCGGCTTTTATATTGTGAGCGGTTCCGTTCTGAACCAGCTCCTTCATAACAAAGGGCTTGAAGAGCTCTATTGCCATCTCCTTGGGGAGACCGCACTGATAGATCTTAAGCTCCGGACCTACTACTATAACCGAACGTCCCGAATAGTCAACACGCTTTCCGAGAAGGTTCTGACGGAAGCGTCCCTGCTTACCTTTAAGCATATCAGAGATCGACTTTAATGCCCTGTTTCCGGGTCCTGTTACAGGCCTTCCTCTTCTTCCGTTGTCAATGAGAGCGTCTACAGCTTCCTGCAGCATCCTCTTCTCATTTCTTATTATTATCTCGGGGGCTCCCAGTTCAAGGAGCCTTGCAAGTCTGTTGTTTCTGTTTATTATCCTTCTGTAGAGATCGTTTAAGTCTGAGGTAGCAAACCTTCCTCCGTCCAGCTGTACCATGGGACGGATGTCGGGAGGGATGACAGGGATAACTGTAAGTATCATCCACTCAGGCTTGTTTCCTGAATTTCTGAAGGCCTCAACCACCTCAAGGCGCTTTACTATGCGGGCTCTCTTCTGTCCGTTAGCGTCCTTGAGCTCAGCTTTGAGCTCCTCCGACTCCTTATCAAGGTCTATGGCCTTTAAGAGCTCAAGCACCGCCTCGGCGCCCATTCCCACTCTGAAGGCTCCGTGTCCGTATTTTTCCAGCTCGTCTCTGTACTCCTTCTCGGAGAGGACCTGCTTGTAGGAAAGAGAGGTCTCTCCGGCATCAAGAACTATGTATGAGGCGAAGTAGAGTATCTTCTCCAGCACCCTGGGAGATATGTCGAGTATCAGTCCCATGCGTGAAGGTATACCCTTAAAGTACCATATATGTGATACGGGAGCTGCGAGAGCTATGTGTCCCAGTCTCTCACGTCTTACGGAGGATTTTGTGACCTCAACTCCGCACCTGTCGCATATAACTCCCTTGTATCTTATCTTTTTATATTTTCCGCAGTGGCATTCCCAGTCCTTTGTAGGTCCGAATATCCTCTCACAGAAAAGTCCGTCCTTCTCAGGCTTTAAAGTCCTGTAGTTGATGGTCTCCGGCTTTTTTACCTCGCCGTGGGACCACTCAAGGATCTTCTCAGGAGATGCAAGGCCTATCTGTATTGCATCAAATGTCATCGGTTCATATGTATTTTGTTGCATTTGGGGCATAGTTACCTAATCCTCCTTATTCCTCATCCGTGAAATCGTCATCATAGGAGTCATCCTGCATAACATCCGTTCCGGGGAAGTCCATGTCATCATAGCTGTCCTCCGGTTCCTCGTCCTCAACATTCTCCAGGCTTCCCTCGTCATTGAAGGCCTGCTCTGTGTAGCCGTAGCTTCCGAATCTCTCGTTGTCGGAGCTTCTGTCGTACCTTCTGTCTCCCTCAAGGATCCTGTGAAGATTCATATCAGTATCGTCAAGGTTCTCCTTGAGCTCTATCTCCTCGCCATTCTCTCCGAGAACTCTGACATCGAGGGCAAGAGACTGAAGCTCTTTCAAGAGCACCTTGAAGGACTCGGGTATGCCGGGCTTGGGAATGTTCTCTCCCTTTATGATGGCCTCGTAGGTCTTTACACGTCCCACAACATCATCGGACTTGACTGTAAGTATCTCCTGAAGTGTGTAGGATGCGCCGTAGGCCTCCAAAGCCCAAACCTCCATCTCTCCGAAACGCTGTCCGCCGAACTGGGCTTTTCCTCCCAGAGGCTGTTGGGTTACAAGTGAGTAGGGGCCTGTGGAACGGGCATGTATCTTGTCGTCTACCAGGTGGTGGAGCTTTAAGTAGTGCATGTGACCTATTGTGACAGGTGAATCAAAGAACTCTCCTGTCCTTCCGTCTCTCAGCCTTACCTTTCCGTCTCTGTTTAAGGGAACGCCCTTCCAGAGAGCTCTGTGCTCAAGGTGAGATCCGAGATAGTCCATAACGTCCTTGTTGAGTACGTCCTTATACTTCTCCTTAAAGTCATCCCACTCTGTATTTACATAATCATTTGCTATCTCAAGAGTATCCTGGATATCGTCCTCGTTGGCTCCGTCGAAAATAGGAGTGGAGATGTTAAACCCGAGGGCCTTTGCCGCAAGGCTAAGGTGTATCTCCATGACCTGTCCGATATTCATACGTGAAGGCACGCCCAAGGGGTTAAGAACTATGTCAAGGGGCCTTCCGTTAGGCAGATAAGGCATATCCTCCACAGGAAGCACTCGGGATACGACACCCTTGTTTCCGTGACGTCCTGCCATCTTGTCTCCGACGCCTATCTTTCTCTTCTGAGCAATGTATATCCTTACAGACTCGCTTACTCCGGGGGAGAGCTCATCTGAATTCTCTCTGGTGAATACCTTGGCATCAACTACTATTCCGTAGGCTCCGTGAGGCACCTTGAGGGAAGTGTCCCTCACCTCTCTCGCCTTCTCTCCGAAGATAGCTCTCAAAAGCCTCTCCTCGGGAGTGAGCTCTGTCTCGCCCTTAGGGGTAACCTTTCCTACAAGTATATCCCCCGCTCTTACCTCGGCTCCGATACGGATTATTCCTCTCTCGTCAAGGTCCTTAAGGGCATCCTCTCCGACTCCCGGAACATCTCTTGTTATCTCCTCGGGGCCAAGCTTGGTGTCTCTGGCCTCGCACTCGTACTCCTCGATATGTACAGAGGTGTATACGTCATCCCTCACAAGTCTCTCTGAGAGAAGAACCGCATCCTCGTAGTTGTAACCCTCCCAGGTCATAAATCCTATAAGAGGATTCTTTCCGAGAGCTATCTCTCCGCCGCTGGTTGAAGGTCCGTCGGCAATGACTTCTCCCTCCTCAACTCTGTCTCCGGCAAATACTATGGGCTTCTGGTTGTAGCAGTTTGACTGGTTGCTTCTTGAGAACTTGGTCAGGTGGTAAACATCTTCCTGACCGTTGTCCGCCCTTACGGTTATCTTATTGGAAGATACAGTCTCAACTGTTCCTCCCCTCTTTGCAAGCACGCAAACTCCGGAGTCCTCTGCGACCTGATCATCTATTCCTGTTCCCACAACAGCAGGCTCTGTCTTTAAGAGAGGCACTGCCTGACGCTGCATGTTCGATCCCATGAGAGCACGGGTAGGGTCATCGTTTGAGAGGAAGGGTATCATGGATGTCGCCACCGAGAATACCATCTTAGGTGACACGTCCATCAGGTCTATCCTCTCTCTGGGGAAGGCTGAGGTCTCGTCACGGAAACGTCCCGAGACATTAGTGTGAACGAAATGTCCCTCCTCATCCAAAAGCTCGTTAGCCTGAGCAACAGTATAGTTGTCCTCCTCGTCTGCTGTGAGGTATACGACTTCATTTGTAACTACAGGATTCTTGGGATCTGTCTTGTCCACTATCCTGTAGGGTGCCTCTATAAATCCGTACTCATTTATCCTTGCATAGGATGCAAGAGAGTTGATAAGTCCGATGTTGGGTCCCTCGGGAGTCTCTATAGGGCACATGCGGCCGTAATGAGTATAGTGTACGTCTCGAACCTCAAATCCCGCGCGGTCTCTGGAAAGTCCTCCGGGTCCCAGAGCCGAGAGACGTCTCTTGTGAGTGAGCTCCGACAGAGGGTTGTTCTGATCCATAAACTGTGAGAGCTGTGATGATCCGAAGAACTCCTTTACGGCAGCTGTCACAGGCTTGATGTTTATGAGTGACTGAGGTGTTATCTCGTCTATATCCTGAGTGGACATACGCTCTCTGACAACACGCTCCATACGGGAAAGACCTATGCGGTACTGATTCTGGAGAAGCTCTCCCACAGCCCTTATACGTCTGTTGCCCAGATGGTCTATATCATCGGAGTTTCCTATACCCTCCTCCAAAGCCATGTTGTAGTTGATGGAGGCAAGTATATCCTCTTTTGTTATGTGCTTGGGCACAAGCTCGTGTATGTTCTTCTTTATGGCCTCCTTGAGAGCCTCCTCGTCGCCGCCTGCCTCAGCCATCACGGTCATGAGCGCAGGATAGTACACAAGCTCTGTAACTCCCACTTCCTCAGGATCAAAGCTGACATAGGATGAGAGGCCCACCATAAGGTTGGAGAGTACCTTGACCTTTCTGTCAGTCTCAGGATCCTTGCCCTTTAAGGTAACGGAAAGTATTCCCGCATTCTGTATATTCTCGGCAAGCTCCCTCGATACAGTATCTCCCTCTTTTGCCAGGATCTCTCCTGTTGAAGGATCAACCACATCCTCTGCAAGGACCTTTCCTGTTATCCTGTTCTTTAAGGCAAGCTTTTTGTTGAACTTATATCTTCCGACCTTTGCCAGATCGTATCTTCTGGGGTCGAAGAACATGCTGTTTAAAAGGCTCTGAGCCGAATCCACAGAGAGAGGCTCTCCGGGCCTTATCTTTTTGTAGAGCTCAAGAAGTCCGTCCTGGTAATTGTCGGAGGTATCCTTGTTGAAGGTGTCCAAGAGCTTGGGCTCCTCGCCGAAGAGATCCGTGATCTCCTTGTTTGTTCCAATTCCGAGCGCACGGATCAGGACAGTAACGGGAACCTTTCTCGTTCTGTCCACACGAACATAAAATACATTGTTTGAATCTGTCTCGTACTCCAGCCATGCTCCGCGGTTGGGGATCACCGTGCAGGCAAAGAGCTCTTTTCCCAGTTTGTCATGGGTCACTTCATAATATATACCGGGTGAACGCACAAGCTGGCTGACTATAACTCGCTCAGCACCGTTTATGACGAATGAGCCGGTATCTGTCATAAGAGGAAGGTCTCCCATGAAAATCTCATGTTCATTGATCTCGTCCTTGTCTCTGTTGATAAGTCTGACCTTGACTCTCAGAGGAGCGGCATAGGTGGCATCTCTTTCCTTGCACTCTTCTATGCTGTACTTGATCTCATCTCTGCAGAGCCTGAAGTCAACAAATTCAAGGCTTAAATGATCTGCAAAATCTGAAATGGGTGAGATATCATCAAAAACTTCCCTGAGGCCCTCTGTGAGGAACCACTTATAGGAGTTTTTCTGTATCTCGATCAGATTAGGCATTTTCAAAACTTCCTTCTGTTTCGAGAATGTCATTCTCACGCTTTTTCCGGCTTTGACCGAACGCATCTTGCTCTTATCCATCGACATTTTCACCCCTGTTTATTTTATTTAGTATGATTTCTTCATGTTTCTTGATTTTTGCGCATACTAAGGCCTATAATTCCATAATAGTGCAATCTTAAAGATAACATAGCGTTGTCAAGGTGTCAAGGATAATTTTCTTGATTTTTAAAGAGAAAAATGGTATACTATTTGCACTTATGCTCGGAGGTATAATAGAATATGGATCTTCTTAATATTATTGTCATCATATGTATAATTTTGGCGGTGATCCTCGCCGTACTTTATTTCGCAGGCAGAAAGCTTCAGACAAGACAGATGGAATCTCAGAAGCTGATAGAGGCCACATCCCAAACCGTATCGATGCTCATAATCGACAAGAAAAAAATGAGACTTAAGGATGCAGGGCTTCCCAAGGTAGTCTACGAGAATTCCCCCAAATATATGAAGTGGATGAAGCTTCCAATAGTAAAGGCAAAGGTAGGACCCAAGATAATGACTCTCATGGCTGACGGAAATGTCTACAAGCAGCTCCCCTTAAAAAGCGAGTGCAGAGTTGTATTGAGCGGTATCTACATTACAAAGATATTAAAGGGAGCGGTCCTTGACGAGAAGGAGATAAAGAAGAGGACCAAGGCCAATCAAAAGGCTGCAAAGAAGGCCGCAAAGGCAAAATAAAATAATTAAAAAATCGCATCCTCAGACCGAATCTGCAGATGCGATATTTTTTTACCTATTTTTCATATGCATGGCGCTTTGCCGTCTTTATGAGTATGGGCAGCTCGTAGAAGAACATGGCCAGCCAGCCTATCAGGCTCGCCACGGCTATGGCTCCTATTCCGAAGCCGAAGCCCCTTACAAGTATTGCGGCAGCCACCACTCTAACGCCTATATTCATAAAGCTGGACCACATGGTGACCTTAAGATCTCCTATTCCTCTGAAATAGCCCTGAAGTCCGTTTGTAAGTGCAGGCATTATATAGAAGAAGCCTATGATGCCCAGATAGGTCTTACCCACCTCGATGACTGAAACATCATCGCTGAATATCCTCATGAGAGCTCCCGAGAATACTATACATATAAGTCCTGTCAGGATTCCGTATACTATCTCAATGAACATTCCTGACTTAAAGCCCTCGTTGAGCCTGTCGTACTTGTGGGCTCCCAGGTTCTGAGCCATGAGAGCTGTCATGGCGGCAGCTATGCTGTTTGCGGGGATTATGGCAAAATCATCTATCCTGCTCGCCACGGTAAAGGCTGCGGCAGCCGCCACTCCCATGGTATTTACCATGGCCATTATAATGACCTTTCCGAACTGAATTGAAGCCTGCTGAGTCGCGCTGACCCAGCCGTAATTTACGGTTGTAACAAAAAGATCCTTATCAAATACGAGCCACTTTCTGCCGAGATTTAAAAAGTCTACTTTTTTCTTCACATATATGCCGCAGGTAATGGCACATACCAGCTGACTCAAAACCGTGGCTATGGCACAGCCGGTGCTGCCGAGATCAGTCATGGTCACAAAGAACAGATCTCCGAAAATATTAAGTACCGAGCTTATAACCAAAAATATTAGAGGTCCCTTGCTGTCTCCCAGAGCTCTGAGGGTATTTGCATAGAAATTATATATGAAGGTAAAAAGCATACCTCCGAATACTACCCTGAGATAGGCTACTGCCAGAGGCATTATCTCCTCTTCCACCTTTATGAGCCTTAAAAGCTGAGGCGTAAACAGTATACACACAGCTGAGAGCGCCAGGGAAAACACAACTCCCGAAACCATAGTCGTGGAGGCCTGCCTCTTAAGCTTCTCTATGTCTCCCGCTCCGAACTGGACACCCATAAGTATGGACGCTCCAAGACACATTCCGTTTATAAAAAGTATTGCAAGTGTCATAACCGGGGAGCTTGCTCCCACCGCAGCCAGGGCCTCGGTACCTACAAATCTTCCCACTATCATGCTGTCCGCAGCGTTATAAAAAAGCTGGAACAGATTTCCCAAAACCAGGGGTATGGTAAAGCCCAACAGAAGTCCGCCTACCTTACCCTCCGTCATATCTCTAACCATTTTTTTACCTCGTATGTATCCTATTCAATTTTCAATATACTCTGTAAGCTTGCCATTATCAAATGACGTCATATCTTGCGAAGGCATTGTCTATAAGCTTCTGTACAAGCTCCTTTTTCGACACGCCTCTCGCCTCCCAGAGCATGGGATACATGCTGATGGCCGTAAATCCGGGCAGGGTGTTTATTTCATTAAATACTACCTCCCCATCCTCCTTCACAAAGAAGTCAACTCTGCTTAAACCATATCCTGACACACCGTTAAATATGCGGACGGCATAATCTCTTATGGTCTCCGCAGCTCCCGCAGGAAGCTCAGGATCCGTAACGGTCTTTGACTCGGGGTTGTTGTATTTAGAGTCATAGTCATAGAACTGTCCTGCTGAGAGTATCTCACCGACTCCCGAAGCCACAGTGCCGTCCTGTCCGTCACCGAAGACAGCACACTCGATCTCTCTTCCGTATATCATCTCTTCCACAAGGATCTTTGAGTCTATCTCCGCAGCCTTCTTGAGGCCTTCTATAAGCTCCTCCCTGTTTCCCGCCTTTGACACTCCGCAGGATGAGCCGGCGTTGGAGGGCTTTATGAATACGGGATAAGCCCCGTGCTTCTTCTCAATCCTCTCCACAACCTTGTCCATATCTTTAAGCTCATGGGCTCTGACAGGAACAAAGGCCGCCTGTCTTATTCCCAGATCATCTACGATTATCTTTGTATATATCTTGTCCATGGATACGGCAGAAGCGAGAACTCCACATCCCACATAGGGTATGCAGGCAAGCTCAAAGAGTCCCTGTATAGTTCCGTCCTCACCGTTCTTTCCATGAAGGGCGGGGAAGGCCACATCTATCCTTAAGCTTTCGGAAGTACCCTCCTCCTTCGTTATCCTCAGTTCCTTTTTTGTGGAGTCAGGGCTGAGCACCGCCTCCGTAGCAGACAGGCTCCACTTTCCCGAACGCACATCCTCGCTATTCTCCGCAAGGAGCCATCTTCCCTCCTTGGTTATACCGACGGGGATTATGTCGTACTTTTCTCTGTCAATGCAATCAATAATGTTGGCGGCGGACATGCAGGACACCTCGTGTTCGCTTGATCTGCCCCCGAAAACGACTAAAATGTTTTTCTTCATAAAGCCACCTCTCTAACTGCCTCCCGGCATACTGATTATTATGTTAGGGCGGGCTGATGGTACCGCCGCGCCGAAAACCACAACATATAATACTACAACATCTCGGTTTTTGCTATAATAAAGGTATTACAAAATCTTTTTGCCTTATATTAAGAATTTCATAAGAATTCATTCAAAGAGTATTCAAACAAAATCAGGGCTTACGTGTTATACTAAAACCGTAGTAAATATCAAATAATAAATGCACGTTATAATAAATCAATTCACTTCACCCTTTAAAATCCTACAAAAAGAAGCAGCCGTAAGCTGCTTCTTTTATTTTCCGTCTTTATTTAACCTGAGAATTCTGCTTCTCCACATCTGCCACTGCGGCCTTCTTCATGGGTATACGGCAGTTCTTGTTTCCGAACTCTACTATGACCATGTCATCTGTCATATCTATTACCTGTCCGTAAAATCCGCTGGTTGTGAGCACATAGTCGCCTATTGCCATAGATGCCAGCATCTCCTCCTGCTTCTTTCTCTCCTTCTTCTGAGGTCTGATGCCTACAAAATAAAATACCGCGAATATAACGACGAAATAGATTATTATAGACAACATGCTTCCCATTTCCATTGTTATTGTTCCTCCTCTTTAATGCCATTCCTCATGGAATCCAACATATCTTTTTTGTACTCCTCAAAGCTGCCGTTTCGTATGGACAGCCTGGCGTTATCCATCATTTTATTATAAAAGTGTAAATTATGCAAGGTGCAAAGTCTCATGCCAAGCATTTCTCCCGCCTTGAGGAGATGCCTCAAGTAGGCTCTGGAATAATTCCTGCAGCAGGGGCAGTCACAGCCCTCCTCTATAGGCCTTGGGTCAAGCTCATACTTTTTGTTGAAGAGATTGAGCTTTCCGAATTTGGTGTATACATGTCCGTGCCTTCCGTTTCTTGAGGGGTAAACACAGTCAAAAAAATCTACTCCCCTTGATATGCCCTCAAGTATGTTCTCGGGAGTGCCCACTCCCATGAGATAGGTGGGCTTTTTGCGGGGAAGGTGGGGAACTACCGCGTCAAGTATGCAGTACATATCCTCATGGGTCTCACCTACAGCAAGGCCTCCCACGGCATAGCCGTCAAGGTCAAGCTCAGATATGGCGTCAGCGTGAGCCACCCTCACATCCTCAAGTATTCCTCCCTGGTTTATTCCGAACAAAAGCTGCTCCCGATTTATGGTGTCAGGAAGAGAGTTAAGTCTCTCCATCTCCGCCTTGCATCTTATAAGCCATCTCAAGGTCCTTGCCACAGAGTTTTCAATATAGCTTCTCTCAGCCAGGGCAGGGGGGCACTCGTCAAAGGCCATGGCAATGGTGGAAGCCAGATTTGACTGGATGCGCATGGACTCCTCCGGACCCATAAATATCTTCCTTCCGTCTATATGAGAGTTAAAGTAAACTCCCTCTTCCTTTATCTTCCTTAAGCTCGTAAGGGAAAAGACCTGAAATCCGCCTGAGTCGGTGAGCACAGGCCCATCCCAATTCATGAACTTCCTAAGGCCTCCGAACTTCTTTATAAGCTCGTCCCCGGTGCGCACATGGAGGTGATAGGTATTGCTCAATTCTATCTGGCATCCTATCTCCTTGAGATCTGCTGTGGATACAGCCCCCTTTATGGCTCCGACTGTTCCCACATTCATAAATACCGGTGTCTCCACCGTGCCGTGGGCAGTCTCAAAGTGAGCGGACTTTGCTCTCCCTTCCTCGGCTACTATCTCATATTTCATAAGCAGATATTACTTTACCTTTCTGTTCTTTCCGAATTTGGTGCTGAGATCATACCAGAGAGGTCCTGTGATAAACACAGAGGAGTAAGCTCCCGCCACTATACCCACGATAAGGGGAAGGGCAAACTCTCTTATGGAGGAAACTCCCAGCACATAGAGGCATATAACCATTATAAGTGTGGTGAGTGAGGTGTTTATACTCCTTGTGAGGGTATCTGTTATGGAGCTGTTTATCACTCCCTCAAGATCTCTTGTGCCCTCTGTCTTAAGCTTCTCTCTGATACGGTCAAATATGACTATGGTTGCATTTATTGAATATCCCACTATGGTGAGCATGCAGGCGATAAAGGTGGAGCCCACAGACCACTTTAGGAGGGCGTAGAAGGCAGCCGTAACCAGCACATCGTGGCAGAGAGCCGCCACTGCAGATGAGGCAAACCTTATGTTCTTAAACCTGATCCAAATATATATGAGCATCAAAACCGTGGCTATTACCACAGCCTTTACAGCGTCTGTCTTCATCTCCTGAGAAACGGAGCCTGAAATGTTTTCAGCTGTTATCTTCTCCGCGTCCACTCCGAAGGCCTCAACCAGAGCCTCGTTGAGCTTTTCTCTCTGAGATGCATCCAGAGATGAGGTCTTTATGATGACCTCATTTGTGCCCTTTACCTTCTGGGTCTGGGGAGCCATGTCTCCCGTAGCCTCTGTTACAACAGGTATGACCTCCGAGCTTATCTCCTCAAGGCTGAGATCCTCGTTGAAGGTGACATTTGTTGAGGTTCCACCCTTAAAGTCAAGACCATAGTTGAACATGTCTCCTGTGGAGGACTTGTTGAGTCCCATTCCCGCAAAACCTGCTATGATGACTGCAGCCGACAGCACATAGCAGATCTTTCTGATCTTTATAAAGTTGAAGGGCTTCATAGCCTTCTTTACTCCGTAGAAGCGCCTGTCATCAAGTCCCAGCTCATAGAAGCTCCAAAGAAGGGCTCTTGTGACAAAGAGAGCAGTGATCATGGAGAGGACTATACCCAAGGCAAGAGTCTGAGCAAAGCCCTTTACGGTTCCCGAACCTATAAAATAGAGGACTCCCGCCGCTATAAGAGTAGTGACATTTCCGTCTATAATGGCTGAAAGAGCCTTCTTAAATCCCTCTCTTATGGCGTTCTCAACAGATGCTCCCGAGCCTATCTCCTCCTTTATTCTGGTGAATATGATGACATTTGCATCCACAGCCATACCTATGGACAGCACTATACCTGCCACTCCCGGAAGGGTAAGAGTAACCTCAAAGGAGCTGAGCATTATGAGCATGAGGCCCACATACATGCTGAGGGCTATGGATGAAGCCAGTCCCGGAATGCGGTATACGGCTATCATGAATACTACGACTATAATAAAGCCTATTATTCCCGCCTTTAAGGAAGCTGATATAGCCTGCTCACCAAGCTTTGCTCCCACCACATTTGAACGTATCTCCGTAAGCTGAAGCTTGAGAGCACCCAGCCTTATAGTGGAAGCTGTGGTCTCAGCTGTCTCATAGTCATAGTTTCCCGTTATGGAGCACTGCCCACCTGTGATCACAGACTGAACCACGGGATAAGACACCAGCTCGTCATCATAAAATATACCTATAGGATATCCCAGATATTCCCTCGTGGCCTCCTCAAAGATCTTTCCGCCTTCCTCGCTGAAGGTGACTCCTATCTCGTAGCTGTCAGCCTCTCCGGGGGCTCCCTCTCTCTGATACACCTGAGCGGAGACTACCTGAGAGCCGTCAAGCACCGTGTCGCCGAAGCCCACAAACTGTTTTACTCCGTTCTCGTCCTCCTCAAGGACAGGAGCCTTAAACTCCAGAGATCCGGGCTTTCCCAGCTCCTCAAGCACAGCGTCCGCATCGGATACTCCCGGGATGTCTATGTTTATCCTGTTTGCACCCTCCTGATAGACCTCCGCCTCAGAGGAGTATCCCTCTGCTCTCTTCTGAAGCTTGTAGACTGTATCAGCCATATCCTGAGGATCGGGATCCTCCTCCGAGGCCTGATAGGTTATGCTGACTCCTCCGTCAAGATCAAGTCCCAGCTTTATTGCGGACATCTCCTTGTAGCCCAAGAAGCACAGCCCTGCTGTTGCCACGATCAGTGCCAAGAGCTTCAATAAACTTTTACCTTTACTTTTCTCTTCCATGATGTCAACTCCTTTAAAGCATAATCGGAGATGCGGCGACTGCCGAATCTCCGTTTTTATTAAATCCCCTATTAAGCATCTCCGATTCCCAAAAGGATGATGCCCAAAATGGCGATGCCTATAACAATGTACTGGTTCCTTGTGAGCTTCTCCTTTAAGAACAGTCTGCTCCATACCATAGAGAGCATGCAGTATGCGGCTATCATGGGGGCAGCCAGAACTGCGTTTGCCCCTATTGCAAATATGTAGGCAAACTGTCCTGCAGTCTCAGAGCAGGCTCCCAAAAGCTTGGGAAGCTCTCTTCTTGTAAACTCCGCCTTGGATGTGAAAATCTTTTGTTTTTTTACTATTACAACATAAATGAATGCAAAAATTGCCATTCCTAAGAATGTAAGCTCATAAGCTATGTTTGCTGTCTCCTCAGGAAGCATTCCCCCATCCAGAATAAGCGCATCCACAAAGGTGCCCAGTCCGTCTATGGCACAGTAGAGAAGAGGGAATATTATGGCTTTCGCCGAGCGCTTGTATTTCTCGTCAGCAAGCTTTCTCTCCTCATCAAGACTTAAGTCTATCCTCTGAAGCATGACTATTCCCACTGTTATGAGGATAACTCCCACAAGCTGGTATCCGAGCATCCTCTGTCCAAGGAAAATTGCGCACAGCACTGCCGCAACAGCTCCCGAGGAGTTACAAACAGGTGAGGATATGGAGAGTTCTATGTATCTCAAGCCCACATAGCCGAAGATCATAGAGAGTATGTAACAGAAAGAAGCGGGCATGTAGGTAATGATCGCGCCCATGGAAAAAGGTGTTCCCCCTGCTATCATCACAAAGGCATGTATGCCCATAACCAAGCCCACTGCCATGACCATCTTCCAGTGGCTGTAAATATCATCAGGCTTTGATCCCAGCTTTGAGAAAAAGTCCGAGCCTGACCAGAAAAACATGGCGATCAGTGAAAGAATAAACCAAGTCATTTCTCATACTCCTTAGTATACTATTTTTCAGTAAAATACTGCGCATACTACTGCGCAGTACAATTTTTGTATTATACCGGAAAGAGCTTCCTCTGTCCGGTATTTTGTCATATAAGGTACTAATTTTTTTTGAAGGGCTCCATAAGGTTCCCAAGAGTGCTTATGACAAAGCCCAGAGCTATGGCAATGTCTCCCATATTCACCACTATCTTCTTAAGAATCCCCCTGTTTACGCATATGTAGTCCACTACATAGCCCTTCCTGAATCTGTCGGTGAGATTGCTTATGGCACCGCCCAAGGCCAAGGCAAGACCCGCCTTCTCAAAGCTGTGGCCTCTAAGCCCCGATAAAAGCTGCAATCTTCCCAGGATCGCAGCACTTATAAAGGCCGGTATCAGCTTTACAGCTTCACTGTCCTCCTTCATAAAGCCCATGGCAAATCCTTCATTATGCTTCTTAAACACGGTCACTGTGCCCCCTGATCTCGGAAGCTCTCTGGGGAAATTCTCATCAGGCTCGCTGTCTATGTTCTCCTTGAACAAAAGGTCAATAAGCGCAATAAGTGCCGACAGGGATAAAAGCCTTACAAAGGCACTTTGTCCTGAGGCAAATTTTAAAAGGCTGCGTTTCTTCATCAGTTTATCTCCTTCTTAAAAAACCGCTGCAGTTTTTCAGAAAAGCTTCAGCATGACAACTGCATAGCAGGTGTCCTCCCTGTCGCAGAGAGCTATTATCCTTCCCTCATCAGTTGAAGCCTCCCTCGGGAATATCACGTCTCCGAGCTTTGCCGCCCGCTTGTACTCCACTCTGATCTCCCTTATATCTCTGTTTCTTATACCCGCTGACTCTATGGCCATAGCCACATACTGAGCATTGTTTACATGGAGGTTAGTGTCTATGTGGTGAGGACGTATCTCCACAGGCTCCAGCTCCCTTGTATCCTTTGGTATAACTATCTTTTTTCTCACATGCTCTCCCATGCCCAGATCTATCTGTTCCGTGACATAGGGAGCCATGTGCTCCTCAGTGACCCTCATGGGCGTATCAGTCTCAAGATCAAAGAGGAACCAGACAGAGTCCGCCCTTACTATGAGATCATTGTCCTTGTCAGCTATATAAAAATGCCTGTAGCCGTTGATGCCTTTAAAGCCGTAGGGAAAGGTTCCGACTGTGATAGGCTCTCCCAGCTTCGGGAGCCTGTCTATTATTATCCTCCAGGAGGATAAAAACCATGCCCTCTTTTTCTCCTCCAGCCAATTTACTCCCACGCCTATATCCTCTGACTGAAAGGTAGAGCAATCCTGAAAATAATTTATCACAGCTACAGGACTGAGCTCTCCCTCTGTGTCTGTCTCCGAATATCTCACTCTGCTCTCAAACGTGTACATGGCCACCTCCGCTGTCAATAATCAAAGTTTCCACATAATTGTAGCATATTTCCGAAATTTTAAAAAGGCGCATGGAGCAAATGCTCCACACGCCCTAAAATCACTTCACCTTTATAAATATACAGGTACATTAGTTGGCAGCAGTCATCTTTCCGAGAACAGCGCTGATGTCTGAAGGATTACCTGTAGTCTCGATAACCATTACAGCGTTGCCTATCTGTCTTACATAGTTGTAGTTTGTGATTGTTCCTGCAGGGTTGGCTGTTGACTTCTTGTATCTGTTGTAGGTAACTCCGCCAAGCTCTGCTGTGCCGTCAGCTGTTCCGTCAACTCTTGAGCTTACAAAGCTTGCAAGGCTCCTTGAGCCAAGGTTGTCAAACCATATTGAAATGATGTTGGCATCATCTATAGCTATTGTGTCTGTGTTTCCGTCAGGCATTGTAGAAGTCCATCCTGAGAAGTCTATGCTGTAGTTTGCCCATGAATTGGAGATAGTGTTTCCGCTCTTTGTGCCCAACTGATAGCTGTTGTTTGAATGGTCTGAATCATCAGGCTTCTCTCCGCTTGTGTTTGTGACCTTGCCCTTTCCGGTAGCAACATGCTCACCCTCGGGAACTCCCTCAACCTTCTGATCAGCTCCTGAATTTGACTTTGTGGGAGTTTTCTCCTCCTTCTGCTGATTTCCTGTTGCTGCGGAAGCGTTTGAGCCTACAAGGTTCTCGACACTGTTCCACTCGTCAGCGTCATCAGTATTTGTCATAAGAACACCCTTATCATCTGTCCAAGCTCCGTCAGCGTTTACATGGTAGGTAGCTCCTGTGTGGTCAGTGATAGTTCCTGCAGCTCCGTCCTTAGCCTTGAGCATCCAGCCCTCAGCGTCAAAGTAATAGCACTTTCCGTCGATCCAAAGCCATGTATTTGCAGCACAGTTCTCTGCGGCTCCGGTCACTCCGTCGGGAGAAACGATGAACCACCAGTTGCTCTGTGCATTGCCGTTCTCAAGATTTGTCACAGCAGGCTTGCTTCCGTCGGGAAGTCCCTCACACCACTGTCCTATTCCCTTTATGGCAGCCATTGAAGTCATAGCTGTTCCCAATGTGAGAGCTGCAAGAGCAGCTGTGCCTGCGATAAATTTGATTCTTTTCTTCATTTAGACCTCCTCATACTCTAATCAGTATATATATTAAGTATTATAAGTTTCAGCATAAGAATCCGAGTCTTCACATCAAAATGTATATCCTGTCCTAAGCTATACTAAATATAGCATATCAGGCTTTGGATTTCTTGAATTAATTCTTACTATATATTGAATTCTTTTTTCATAAATTAAGAATTTCTGAAGGGTCTTAAGATATAAAAGGGTAATATTCCTATTTCCAGCTAAGCCTGTGGAGCTCTCCCGTAAGCCTCATATTTTCAAAGCCGTTCTGCCTCAGAGCCTCATACAATATTATGGAGACAGAATTTGCCAGGTTCAGAGATCTTATATCTCCCCACATAGGAATGCGCACACAGTCCTCCTCGTGCTCCACAAGTATCTCCTCAGGTATGCCTGCGCTCTCCTTTCCGAACATGATAAAGCAGTCCGGCTCATAGCTTGCCTCCGTGTAGACCTTGTGGGCTTTGGTAGTGGCATAATAGATCTTTGCCCCCGCATTCCGCTTTACAAAGTCATCATAGTCATCATATACAGTCAGGTCCAGCTTGTCCCAGTAGTCCATGCCTGCCCTTTTAATATCCTTCTCCGAAAGCCTGAAGCCAAGAGGCCTTATAAGGTGGAGCCTCGTCTCCGTGGCAACACAGGTGCGGCCGATATTTCCGGTATTTAAAGCTATCTCAGGCTCATGCAAAACTATATTCATAAAATCATCTCCAAAATCTGTCTTTACATTTTTCTTCCGGGAAATATAATATCAGTAAAGCACATCAGGGTAAAGTCCCTTCATAATATAAAGAAATAACAAAAGTCAGGAAAGCTCTTCTCAGCGCTTGCACAGCATAAAGTCAGTGTTAGCAAAAAACCTCTAAAATCCAACAGAATAAAGCTCTGCCTCATATGCTTCCGATAAATTTACTTATCGGTAGTAATATAGCCTCGTAAAAGGCGTATAAAAAGGGCATTTTATATACTTTTTGAGGTGTATGAAATGTGAAAGTGATACGCAATAATTATTTTAAAGGAGAGTGCATTT
>CALWLI010000028.1 GCA_944381485.1 uncultured Lachnospiraceae bacterium | reverse complement strand
TATCTCTCTCTTGTTGTAGCTTCCGCAGCTCTTGCACACCATGTGAGGCATAACAAGTGCGCCGCACTTACTGCACTTTACAAGATTGGGTGCGCTCATCTTCCAGTTAGCTCTGCGGCTGTCTCTTCTGGCTTTTGATGATTTATTCTTAGGACAGATTGACATGTCTACACCTCCTTTTTCATAAGCTTTAGTTTAAGCTCAATCGGAAAAGCCCGTTACAGTCTATTCCGCTTTGAAACAACTTTAGATATTATACATAGCTGTGGGAACATTGTCAACTATAACTTGGGCTTTTCCGTTAAATTCTGAAGATATATTACTCTATCTTGAGTTCGGCTCCGGTTCTCCGAAGAGATTATTTAACGAGAGCCTGTGTATCCATGGCGATCTTGAGCTCCTCGTTTGTAGGAAGAAGCAGCACCTTAACCTTTGAGTCGTCAGCAGAGATAATTGTCTCTTTTCCTCTTACATCATTTCTCTCGTCATCTATCTTTACTCCGAGATATCCGAGATACTCCTCGCAGATGAGCTTTCTTGTGTTCTTGTCGTTCTCTCCTACTCCTGCTGTGAAGCAGATGCAGTCCACACCGTTCATAGCTGCAGCATATGCTCCGATATACTTTGCAACTCTGTATCTGAAGGCCTCGAGAGCTGTCTTGCACTTCTCGTTTCCGTTTTCGGCTTCCTTCTCGATATCACGGAAATCAGATGATATTCCTCCGCTCATTCCAAGGATACCGGACTTCTTGTTGAGGATGTTGAGCATCTCATTTACGTCCTTGCCCTCCTTATTGCAGATGAACTGAAGGATGGCGGGATCAAGGTCACCTGAACGGGTTCCCATTATAAGTCCCTCAAGTGGGGTAAGACCCATGGAAGTATCCACGCAAACTCCGCCGATGGAGGCTGAGATGGATGCACCGTTTCCAAGGTGGCATACAATGACCTTAGCATTCTTGGGGTCAAGTCCTGCAAACTCTATAGCTCTGTGTGAAACATAATCATGAGATGTTCCGTGGAAGCCGTAACGACGGATGCTGTACTTCTCCAGATACTCTGAAGGAATAGCATAGGTGTAAGCCTTGGGCTCCATTCCCATACCGAAAGATGTATCGAATACAGCTACGTTGGGCTTTCCGGGCATAGCTGCCTCACAAGCCTCGATTCCCATAAGGTTGGCGGGATTGTGAAGAGGTCCGAGATCAAAGCACTCTCTGATAGCTGCCTTTACAGCGTCGTCAACTACTATAGACTTTGTGAACTTCTCTCCGCCATGGAGCACTCTGTGTCCTATAGCGTCGATCTCGTCTACAGACTTGATTACACCGTGATCAGCGTCTGTGATAGCGGCCATTACCATCTCCACAGCCTTCTTGTGATCAGGCATAGCCTCCTCTTTTACAAGGTCTTCCTTACCGGGCACCTTGTGTGTGAGCTTGGAACCGTCGATTCCTATTCTCTCGCAGAGGCCCTTGCACATAACCTCCTTTGTGTCCATATCAATGATCTGATACTTGAGTGATGAACTTCCGCAGTTCAAAACCAAAATTTTCATTGGTCCGTTCTCCTTTTTTCTTTTTTCAGATTTGTTTTTATGCACGGCATGTGATGCTTATTTAACTATTGTACCTCTCATGTCTCTTCCGCAGGCTGCGGCATTTGACTCGTCTGTGTCGATGTGCATAGCAAGAGCGTACTTGGGTGATACTCTTATGACAGTGTCACCGAATACAGTCATCCTTCCGTTGCCGCTGTCAAGCTTTACATTTACTATATCCCCGTTCTTGACACCGAAGGTCTCAGCGTCCTCAGGAGTCATATGTATATGTCTCTTTGCAACTATAACTCCTTCTTTGAGTTCAACCTCTCCCTTGGGTCCTATGAGCTTACATGCCCCTGATCCCTTGGTATCTCCCGACTCTCTTATGGGTGCGTCTATGCCTAAAGAGCGCGCATCTGTAGCTGAGAGCTCTACCTGGTCCGCACCTCTGCAGGGTCCGAGGATAGATACTCCGTTAAGCTCCTTCTTGGGTCCTACTACAGTTATCCTCTCATTTGAAGCAAACTGTCCGGGCTGTGAAAGCTCCTTCTTTACTGTGAGCTCATAGCCCTCTCCGAAAAGGATCTCCAGGGTCTCCTTAGTTACATGCGCATGTCTGGCGCTGGTTTCCACCATAAAATCATTCATTGCACTTGCCTCCAAAATAAGCTTTAGAATTTTTCAAATCTGTCCACGTTAACGACAAATATAGTCGCTCCTCCGACTTCAACACTCATAGGCATTGTGGCGTAGTTTACCATGCTGGTTCCTGAGATGTAAGGCATGTTGACTGTGATCCTCTGGCTCTTGCCGCACTCCTTCTTTATGATCTCAATAGCATGATCCACCTTCTCGTCGTCAGTTCCTATCATGATCGTGACGTTTCCTTTTTTAAGGAAACCACCTGTTGTGGCGAGCTTTGTCACGCTGTACCTCTCCTTGTTGAGAGCAGCTACAACATCCTCTTCATTGTCATTTCTGACGATAGCATATATCATCTTCATAATCAGCACCTCCTATGAAATAAGGATTAAAGTCTGAATGGACTTATTCTTTCGTTTTATTTTAACACACTTAAACCAAAAAAGCTACTTTACGGTTTTTGTAAAATGCTTTAAATTAATTGTGTATTATGAAATATACATAGTGGAGTGATGATTATGACTGTAGCTGCCGTGATATGTGAGTTCAATCCCTTTCACAATGGGCATAAATATATACTTGATAAAGCCCGCAGCCTGACAAATGCGGATTATTTGATTGCAGTGATGAGCGGAAATTATGTCCAGAGGGGGGAGCCTGCTGTCATGGACAAATTTACCCGAACGAGGATGGCTCTCCTTTGCGGAGCGGATCTTGTCCTTGAGCTTCCTTCCTGCTTTTCAACTGCCTCGGCCTCCGAGTTTGCCTCTGCAGGAGTTTCTCTGTGCTTTGCCTCAGGGATAGTAGATCACCTTGTCTTCGGTGCGGAGGAGGCTGACCTTAAGTCTCTTTCGGAGATAGCCCACTTTCTCTCGGATGCGGAGGCAGGATGTGAAGATGAGAGAACGGCTGAATTTAACAGGCTTATCGCCTCATTTTTGTCCTCAGGCTCATCCTACCCTGCAGCAAGATCGGCTGCTCTGGGCGAGCTTGGCTTTGACGGCTCTCTCATCTCCTCGCCAAACAACATACTTGCCTGTGAATACCTTAAGGCCATCCGTATGCATGAAAAGATCAAGGGAACAAAAGCCCACTTAAGGCCTGTGGCTGTAAGCCGCATCGGAGACAGCTTTAATTCAGAGCTCCCTCTGGATGCCCATTTTACCTCAGCCACAGCCATAAGGAGGATATTGAAGGAGGAAAGAGATTCGGCCAAAAGTCTTGCCCCCTATGTGCCCTCTGAAATATATGATATTTATAAAGCCTTCACAGAGCCCTTCGGGAAGGAGCTTGTATTTGAGGACAGCATGTCTGAGCTCCTTAATTATCGCCTTATTGAGCTCTTTGAGGGGGGCTATGACTTCTCCCTCATTTCCGATGTGTCTGAGGCCCTGGCGGCACGAATGAAAAGGACAGCCCTTAAACCCATGGTTTTTTCCGACCGCATTCAGGCCCTTAAGACTAAAGACCTTACCTACTCACGTATTTCCAGGGCTCTACTCCATACAGCCCTCGGCATGACAAAGGAAGATTTCTATGAGCTTAAGTCCTCAGGCTATATAAAATATATAAGGATATTGGGCTTTCGTCGCTGTGCGTCTGAGCTTTTAAGCGAAATGAAAAAGAGCTCGTCGGTGCCCCTTATCACAAAGGTGGCCGCAAGCCGCGAGCTCATGAAAGATCAAATCAAGTATGACAACATATATTATTCCCTCTTGGCCCGAAAAGGCCTCTCTGTCAAAAATGAATTTGAGAGGGAGATAGTTATCCTTTAACTAAAACTCTATTATGGAGCTTATTCCCTCCCTCTTTGCCACACTTATGCTGAGGTCTTCGGCTCTGCATACATCCTGATTTTCCGCCACAGTGCTCATCACTGTGTTTAGCGCAAGCTCAGGTGTGTTGTTCTCCTTGCTGAGGTGCCCCAAAAAAATGTGGCGAATGGGCTTTTCCGTAGGATTAAACTTTAAAAGCTCAGAGATCAGAAGCCCTGAATTATTATTGCTCAGATGTCCCTCTCTGGACATGATCCTCCTCTTAAGGTACATGGGATATGCTCCGTTTGCAAGCATGCCCCTGTCATGGTTTGCCTCTATGACCGCTGCGTCGGTTCCTATTATGCTGTCCCTCACATAGTCATCAAAATATCCCAGGTCTGTGGCGACGGCACAGCTCTTATCCCCGTTTTCAAATCTGAAACCCAGAGGCTGAGCCGCATCATGGGATATATTAAAAGGCCTTATCCTGATATCACCTATAAGATAGCACATATCCGCGGACACGGAGCTCATAAGCTCTCTTCCTCCGTAACTGAAATATTCATCTCTCGTGGCCCTTGTGAGAGCCCTCAGTGTGCCCTCCGAAGCAAGTACTTTAAGTCCGCTTGTTGTCATGAGTCTTTTCAGCCCCTTAATGTGGTCACTGTGCTCATGTGTAAGCAATATGGCATCTATATCACTCGGTTTAAGTCCTATTGAATTTAAAAGTTCCTCCGTCTTTTTTGCGGTTATGCCGCAGTCTACAAGTAAGTGCGTCCGCTCGGTACCCACATATGTGCAGTTACCGCTGCTTCCGCTGGCAAGTGTTGTAATTCGCATCTATATAAGCTCTCTTATCTGTTTTTCTGTTGCTGTTATACTGCCCCCGTTTTCTATTATAAAGTCCGCAATAAGACCGAACTCCTTCTCCCCGTGCTGCTTACCTATTATATCAAAGCATTGCTCCTCAGTGTATCCCCTGTCTCTCATGAGCCTGTTAAGCCGCACCTTGAGAGGCGCATGGATATACCAAATGTCTGTGCATATCCTCTTAAAGCGCTCATCGGGTACAGCAGTCTCAACGGCCCATCTTTTCTCCCCGTCTTTTTTTATTGTATCCTCCACCTTGTCCCATACAGCAGGATGAATAATGCCGTTGCTGAGTCTCATATTATCGCTGTCTGAATAGATGAGCTCTGCATATACACTTTTATTTAACTCTCCCGAGGGCATAAGTATCTTTTCTCCGAAGGCTGAGACCAGCTTTTTTATGACCTCGCTTCCGGGAGCCATTATCTCTCGCGCTATATCATCAGTGCGGAGAGTCTTAAATCCCTCCCTCTCAAGTATCCTCATAACCTCAGATTTTCCGGTTCCCACACCGCCTGTGATTCCAAGAACATAAGTCATATAAAGCCTCCTTTCACTTCAGATCAGTAAAAAGCATCAAAACTCGTGAAGCTTTGTGTTGAGCCATTTAATAGCCTCTTCTATACCTGAATCGCTGAATTCAAAGTAGGAATCCTGCTTTAAGTCCTCCTCTGTCCTGTCGTAGGCAAAGGGCTCAGGCCATACACATACCCTGAGCTTTGTCTCCTCAGCGCCCTCGCCTGTCTGCAATGAAGATTTTTCCATAAGGAATCTCATCTTGCCCTTCTCCCCGGTATACCTGGTCTTTTTAAGAAAGCTCAGAGGGAGAAGATCATGAGCTGTTATATCATCACTTATGTATTCCTCTTTAATGACAGTCATACCAGGTCCTCCCCACATTTACATCGGCAATGAGCTTCACTTTAAGCTTCGCCGCATCTTCCATCTTCTTCTTGAGTATTTCACATACTCTGTCAGCCTCCTCCTCGGGGCACTCCACCAAAAGCTCATCGTGGACCTGAAGGACTATCCTTGATTTGAGTCCTTCTTTTCTCAATTCACTGTCCACGGCTGCCATTGCAATCTTCATAATGTCCGCAGCCGTACCCTGAATGGGAGAGTTCATGGCTACCCTCTCTCCAAAGCTTCTCTGCATAAAGTTCGAGGACTTTATCTCGGGTATGGGCCTCAGCCTGTTGAATTGAGTGAGGACATAGCCCTTCTCCCTTGCGTGCTCCACCTGAGAGTCCAAGAATTCCTTTACCTTTGGATAGGTCTCAAAATACTTATTTATATAGTTCTGGGCTTCTTTTCTGTCTATAGAAAGGCCCTCTCCCAGGCCGAAAGCGGATATGCCGTATACTATTCCGAAGTTGACAGCCTTTGCATTCCTTCTCATCTCAGGAGTGACCTCGTCTATTGGAGTATGGAATACCTCAGATGCGGTGAGGCTGTGTATATCCACAGCATTCTTGTAAGCGTTTATAAGCTTCTCGTCTCCTGACATTGAGGCCAGTATCCTCAGCTCCACCTGTGAGTAGTCCGCATCCGCAAACACACAGCCCTCTTTTGCCACAAAGACCTTTCTTATCTCCTTGCCCTCCTCCGTCCTCACAGGTATATTCTGAAGATTAGGGTCTGTGGAGCTGATACGGCCTGTAGCTGTGATAGTCTGGTTAAAGGTTCCGTGTATCCTTCCGTCATCGGAAATATAGTTGTCAAGACCCACGGCATAGGTTGAATAAAGCTTTGTGAGGGTCCTGTATCTCAATATCTTGTTTACTACGGGATAGTCGGGAGCAAGCTTCTGCAACACATCCGCAGCTGTGGAGTATCCGGTCTTAGTTTTCTTTCCGCCCTTTATTTTGAGCTTTCCGAAGAGTATCTCCCCCAGCTGTTTGGGAGAATTGATATTGAATTCCTCTCCCACCTCCTCATATATGGAGGCCTCTATCTCATCTGTCTGAGCCTTGAGGAGATCCGCATAAGCCTTGAGGCTCTCTCTGTCCACCTTGATTCCCGCTACCTCCATTGAATTAAGGCAGTATATGAGGGGAAGCTCTATATCCCTATAGAGGCTCTCCATCTTCATCTCCTTAAGCCTTCTTATAAGCTCAGGGCCTGAAGCCAAAGAGACAGCGGACTCATAGGCCATCACGGCTGTTGCCTCCTCCTTCTTCTGTGAGAAGGCCTCAGAAAGATCAGTCTTTCCCAAAAGCTCGGCCTTTGAGGGAAGCTGCAGCTTCATATAGTCCCTGGCAAGGTCCTCATAATCGTAGCTGTCCTTTAACGGATTTATAAGGTACGCGGCTATCTCAAGGTCATAAATGTTCTCAGCTCTGAGATCCTCAGGAAAGACTTTTAGCTGTGACTTCAGACCTGTTGTGTAAAACTTCTTTTTTGAAATCTGATCTCCTGAGAAGAAAAGCTCTTTAAGCCCTTCTGTCAAAATTTCAGGAGCAAGGCTCTCAGAGGTCCTTATGACATAGTTTCTGTCTGTGCACAGGGAGAGAGACAGGCCTGTTATCTCCTTTTTATGTATATCCGTAAGTATTTTAAAGCCTATGGAGCTGTATTCCTTTGCGTCCTTGAGTATGAGCTCGGCAAGATACTTGTCCTCCACCGTCTTTAAATTCTCTATCTTAAAATCGGCTTCCTTGCTCACTCCGTTTTTTTGAAATCTGGGAAGCAGTGACTTAAACTCCAGCCACTTCATCATCTCCACAGCCTTGTCATTGTACATGTCGCTGATCTCAGCGTCATCGAAGCTGAAATCTATGGGCACATGCGTATTTATGGTGGCAAGCACCTTCGACATTTGGGCCATGTCAAAGTGCTCAGCCAGAGCCTTGGCGGCTCTTGGAGGCTTCAGCTCGCTCAAATGCTCAAATGCGTTTTCTATGGACTTGTACTCGGCTATTATGGCTTTCGCCGTCTTCTCCCCTATTGAGGGAACTCCCGGTATATTGTCGGAGGCATCTCCCATGAGAGCCTTGACATCTATAAATTCAGTCGGACTTACGCCCCACTCATTTTTGACATCCTCAGGATAGTAATTGTATACCTCTGTATGCCCCTTGGAGGTCTTGGGTATGCTGATCTTTATATGCTCGTCTGCAAGCTGAAGCAGGTCCCTGTCTCCTGAAAGCACAGTTACCTCCACATCCTCAGCTTGGCTCCGCTTTGCCACAGTGCCCAATATGTCATCCGCCTCAAAGCCTTCCATGGTGAGGATAGGAATGTTCATAGACCTCAAAACATCCTGAATCAGGGGTACCTGCTCGTGAAGCTCCTCAGGCATTGGCTTTCTTGTCCCCTTATACTCAGCATATATATCGTTCCTGAAGGTCTTTCTTGACACGTCGAAGGCCACTGCAAAGTGATCAGCTCCCTCCTCGTCTATGACCTTAAACATGATGGTAAGAAATCCGTACACGGCATTTAAGTGCTTACCCTCGGAATTTGTGAGCATCGGCATGCCGTAAAAAGCCCTGGACAATATGCTGTGCCCGTCTATCAAAAGTAATTTTCCCTTGCTCATAATATCAACATCCTTAAACACATAATAGTCATAACAAAAAGTGCCCAAAAGCTCAGCGTATCCGCACTGTAGCTGAGTATACGCCTCAGAGAAAGTCTCCTTAAGTACTTTTCCGTTCCGGAAAGTCTGTCGGTAAATGCAAGGCTAAGATTGTAATCTCCCCCCTTATTGTCCAGTATGCCCACACCCTCAGTCACAAGATAATAGACCTCCAGATCCTCTCTGCAGGACTCACAGCTCTCAATATGATGTAAAAACTCATTGAGCTCCTCGTCATCAAGCTCGTAGTTGAGATATGGTATTATATTTTTTTTACATTCAAGACAATCCATTTTACCTGTCACTTTCGTTTTTCCTATTATAACAAATAGAATATGTCAATTCAATGAAATATGCTGCCGCTCTTTTCCCCTTATCGCTCTTATACCGTTTTTAGCGGCTTTCTTTAATATATTTTTTATTTTACGTTGATTTTAGACGTACTTTATGCTATAAATATATGGTGTTTTCAGCCGCTGTGGCGGAATTGGCAGACGCACTTGACTCAAAATCAAGCGGTTAACAGCCATGCCGGTTCGAGTCCGGCCAGCGGCAGAATGAAACCCCTTATTTGTAAGGGCAGATCCACTTTAAAAGACTGCAGATGAGTACTATGGTATTTGCGGATTTTAAAGTGGTTTTTTGTTTTTATTCACGATAAATCGCCGCCACCCGGACGGGTAGCGGCGACCTGCATTTCCTCTGACTTTAAATATCTTCATTTTCTTCCCTGAAACTACTTCGTTCCGAATATCCTGTCTCCGGCGTCTCCCAAGCCGGGACAGATGTAGGCATTTTCGTTAAGGCATCTGTCTATATGTCCCACATAGAGCTCCACATCCGGATGGGCCTCATGAAGCTTTTTTATCCCCTCCGGGGCAGCTATTATTGAGA
Source organism: uncultured Lachnospiraceae bacterium (assembly GCA_944381485.1). Lineage (GTDB taxonomy): Bacteria > Bacillota > Clostridia > Lachnospirales > Lachnospiraceae > Avilachnospira. The sequence continues at coordinate 13,233 of CALWLI010000028.1, read as the reverse complement.
GGAATTTTATCCTTTTTCCTCCGTGTTTTTTTATCTGAGTTACAGCATCAACAGCCGAGCCTCCTGTGGCCAGCATAGGATCTGTAACTACTATGGTCCTCTGCTCTATGGGGCTGGGAAGCTTGCAGTAGTACTCGTGGGGCTCATGAGTGACCTCATCCCTGTACATTCCTATATGTCCAACCTTTGCTGTGGGAGTGAGGGCAAGTATTCCGGGCACCATTCCCAAGCCTGCTCTGAGTATGGGAACTATAGCCAGCTTTCTGCCTGCAATAACAGGGCTCTTGCATTTTTCTATGGGTGTCTCTATATCCACCTCCATGAGGGGCAGATCCGAGAGAGCCTCAAATCCCATGAGCATGGCTATCTCCTCCACCATCTTTCTGAACTCATTTGTGCCTGTGTTCTTGTCTCTGAGCATGGTTATCTTATGCTGTATGAGGGGATGCTCCATCTCATAGACATTGTCTGTTATTTTCTTCATTTGAGTACCTGCCTTTCGATTTGTATTAAGTTTAAATTTCAGTTACATCCTTTTCTCACAGATCTCATTTTGATTCTTGTATATGCTGTCTGCGGGGACCGCCTTCCTTACACTTGAGAGTGGGTAGATATTTACATTTCTGCCAATTACAGTTCCGGGATTAAGTATGCTTCCGCATCCCACCTCCACATGATCCCCAAGTATGGCTCCGAATTTCTTGAGCCCTGTCTCTATATCTCCCTCTCCTGTATGGACCTTAACGAGAGTCTTGTCCGACTTCACATTGCTGGTAATGCTTCCTGCCCCCATATGGGACTTGTAGCCCAAAACAGAATCTCCGACATAATTATAGTGAGGCACCTGTACATTGTCAAAAATAATTACATTTTTAAGCTCTGTAGAGTTTCCTATGACACAGCTTTTCCCTATAAGGGCGCTTCCCCTTATAAAGGCACAGTGTCTCACCTCAGTTCCCTCCCCTATTATGCAGGGTGCCGCAATATAAGCTGTGGGAGCGATGACTGCGGTCTTATGGGCCCAAACTCCCTCGGAAAGCATTCTGTACTCCTCCTTGGGAAGCCTATCAATAAGTTCATTTATATATGCTTTTATCTCAGGAAGGACCTCCCAGGGATAATCCCTTCCCTCAAAGAGCTCTGCAGCTTCCGTGTGCTCAAGATCCAAAAGCTCCCTTGTCTTAAGTTCTCTTCTGTCCATGCTCTCTACTCCTTTTTCTCGTATCAGCGGGAACATTTTCCCCTCTGTAATATTCTTTTATCCCCGCAAGATAGCTTCTCATTCGAAACTCATTGTGGATATTTTTTACGGCATTGGTCTTTCCGGACACAAAGGCCGTCAGCTTTTCCATATATTCCTCAGGACTTATGCTCCCCTCCGCCACATAGGTAAGACCCTTTTCCCAGCTGGCGGTAAGATCCGGATTTAATAGGGACCTTATGGAGGCCGCCACCACGTCATTTACCATCTCTCCCAGCTCCGTCGGAGATATCACCTGGGTCTTTCCGTTGAGCTTCAGATATTTTATGTTAAAAAGCTTTTTTAAAATTTCAGCTCTTGTGGCTGAGGTTCCTATGCCGGAGCCCTTTATCTGCTCTCTCAGCTCCTCATCCTCTATGAGCTTTCCGGCATTTTCCATGGCGAGTATCATTGAGCCTGAGGTGTATCTCTTTGGAGGAGATGTCTCCCCCTCCTTTATATCAAAGCCTGAAACAGGGAGTCTGTCACCTTTTTTGACCCCTGCAAGGCTTCCGCCCTCCTGAGTCGATTCGGCATTTTTTTCAGGCTGAGCCACCTTGAGATAGCCCTCTTTTTTAAGCAGCTTTGAGCTTGCCTGAAAGCACTCCCCTCCGATATCTGCCGTCACAGTGATCCTTGCAAACTCTGCTCCGGGATAAAATATTGACAAAAATCTTCTGCAAATGAGCTCATAGACCTTTCCCGAGAGGGAGCTTAAGCTCGGAAGTGAATTCAGGCCTTGGCCTGTAGGAATTATGGCATAGTGGTCCGTTATCTGCTTGTCGTTCACATACTTGGACTTTGACAGCCCTCTATACATGTTTTTTTCAAGTATCTCCTTTGCAAAATCCCCGGTAGCCTTAAGTCGTGTAAGCCCTGACAGGTTCTTGTTGATCTCCTTTGCCACAGCCGAGGAGAGGACTCTTGCGTCTGTTCTCGGGTAGGTGGTAAGCTTCTTCTCATAGAGCTCCTGGGCGATCTTTAAGGTTTCGTCAGGGTCTATCTTAAAAAGTCTTGAACAGTCATTCTGCAATTCAGCCAGATTGTACAGAAGAGGAGGGTTTTTCAGCTCTTTTTTTGAGCTGACAGACTTTATTAAGGCTGAACCTTCCGAATCTAAGGACACCTTTCTTATAAGCTCCTCTGCGTCCTCCCGCTTCTTAAACCCTGAATCCTTATATAGAAGGGGGCTCTCAAAGTATCTGCTCCCCTCTGCCGCCCTCCACTCGGCCTCAAAGCTCCCCTCTTTTCCCTCAAGCCGAGCTGAGACCTTGTAAAATGAGGTCTTTACAAAATTCCTTATCTCCCGCTCTCTCCTAACCACCATTCCCAGAACACAGGTCATGACCCGTCCTGCCGAGATGACCACAAAGTCTTTTTTGAGAGCTGATGCCACCACAGGCCCGTACTTCAGGGACAATACTCTGGAAAAGTTTATCCCCATAAGGTAGTCCTCCTTTGCCCTCAGAAAGGCTGCCTCCGACAGGTTGTCATATGCGGAGAGAGGAAGGGCTTCCCTTATGCCCCTAAGTATTTCCTCCTCCGTCTGGGAATCTATCCATACCCTGAATTTAGGCTTATTACCCACATCTGCCAGCATATCCACAAGGCGATAAATATATTCCCCCTCCCGTCCCGAGTCAGTGCAGACATATATCTTCTCCACATCCTCTCTTTTAAGGAGAGTTGATACAGTGTCAAATTGCTTTTTGACTGAGGGGATTACCTGATATCTGTATTTTTCAGGTATAAAGGGTATCCCATCCATGGTCCATTTCTTCAGAGAGCTGTCATAGCTCTCAGGATAGCACATGGTGACAAGATGTCCCACACACCAGGTGATGACATATTTCTCGTCTTCTATATATCCGTCATACCTTTTTCCGGTCACAGAGAGAGCCCTTGCGAACTCAGCTGCCACAGAAGGCTTTTCCGCAATAAACAAGCTTTTCATCATCAGAGCCTCGTCTTTGTGCCCCGCTGGCCTCTTGTTCCGGTCTTAAGCTTATTTAAGTGCACTTCTTTTCCCTTGTAGCTCACGCACACATCATCGTTGATGACAGCAAGACCTTCCACTTTCTCGTCCTTAAGGAGCTTTATTCCCTTTACTCCCTTTGATGCCTTCTTAAGTATGGGGACATCGTCCAGGGCAAATCTCAAGAAGAATCCTGTGTCTGTCCAGATCCCCACTGTGAGCTGTCCGATCTCTGTTACACGGGATATGGATACGATGCGATCTCCCTCCTCCAGCTTTGTGGAGGCTACAGCTCTGTTGTTTGTCTCAAACTCCTCGGAGGGGACCTGCTTTACATAGCCCCGCTCCGTTGTGAAGAGAAGGTTTTCATCCTTTATCTCGTTGTTTCCGCATATAAATATTATGTCCTCTTCGGAGGTGCTGTATTTTGAAATATTGTCTACCGGTATGCCCTTGTCTCTTATTTTCTGCAGAGGTACATCCTGACATTTTATCTGATACATATTTCCCTTGTCTGTGAATATGAGTATCCTGTCATTGTTCATGCAGGGAATAATGTATTTGTACTGTTCTCTGACGCTCTCCTCATTTTTCTCGAAGAGAGAGGGCTCTAAAAGCTTACAGTATCCGAATTTATCCTGAACATAGACGCAGGGTACCGTCTCCTGTATGTTTTCCTCGTATACAGCCTCCTCAAGGTCGCCAAGCTCCGTCTTTCTCTCTGAGCCGTAATTTTTCTTTATCTCCTGAAGATCAGCCTTTATAAGCTCATCCTTCTTTGATTTTTCTTTAAGTATGGACTTGTACAGCTTTATATTTTTAACTGTCTGCTTCCATGCCTTCTGAAGCTCCATTATCTCAAGACCTATAAGCTTATAGAGTCTCATCTCCAGTATGGCCTCTGCCTGTCTCTTTGTAAATCTCAGCTTCTCAGCATCTGACTTAAGCTCCTCGGACTTGAACATTACCCCCGAGGTATCTCCCTCTGTGAGGCATTTCTCCGCATCGCTCCTGTTTTTCGAGCCTCTTATGACGGCAATTATGAGATCTATAATATTGCAGGCTGTAATCAAGCCCTCCTGTATCTCTCTCTTTTCCTCCTCCTTTTCAAGGAGCTTTGAGTATTTTTTGTCGGCGATCTCATACTGAAACTTAAGCCAGCTCTCCAATATGCGCCTTAGGGACATGGTCTCAGGCCTGCCCTCAGCTATAGCCAGCATGTTTACACCGAAGGTATCCTCCAGCTTCGTCTTTTTGTAGAGTATATTTTTTATCCTCTCAATGTCGGAATCCCTCTTGAGCTCAAGGACTATCCTTACTCCCTCCTTGTTTGTCTGATCACCTATGTCAGTGACCTCCGGAAGCTTTTTTGCCTCTACAAGGTCCGCCACATCCTGCATGAATTTGTTCATGCCCTGGCCTATCATAGTGTAGGGGATCTCTGTCACCACCAGGCGGTCTCTCTCCCCTCTCTTCTTTCCCGGCTCAAATTTAAGTCTGCCTCTTATCTTTATTTTTCCCTGTCCGGTCTCATAAATGCCATTCAGCTCGGATCTGTTGGCGATTATTCCTCCCGTGGGGAAATCCGGCCCGGGAAGATATTCCATCATCTTCTCAAGGCTCATTTCCCTGTCGTCCACATAGGCTGTGCACAGGTCGCAGAGCTCTGAGAGATTGTGGCAGGGAGTGTTTGTGGTCATTCCTACAGCTATACCCTCAGAACCGTTTAAGAGGAAATTGGGTATGCGCACAGGAAGCACTACAGGCTCTACACTGTCATTGGAGTAGGTTGGAACATAATCCACCGCCTTGTCAAGATCCCGCAAAAATACCTCGTCGGTAAATTTCTGCAGCTTTGCCTCCGTATATCTGGATGCGGCGGCATCAAAGCCCTGTATCGAGCCGAAATTACCCTTTCCGTCCACCAGGGGCATACTCTTTTTAAAGCCCTGGGCAAGCACCACCATGGTCTCATATATGGCTGAGTCCCCGTGGGGGTGATAATTACCCATACAGTCTCCGGTTATTTTTGCCGACTTGATCTCCTTTTTGTCATGGTTTACATGAAGCCTGTCCATGGAATAAAGCAGCCTTCTCTGTACAGGCTTAAGTCCGTCTCTTATGTCAGGGACGGCTCTGGAGGTTATGACACTCATACTGTAGTCAAGATAAGATTTCTGCATCTCATCGGAATATTCGGTTGTAAGTATTTTTTCTGCCATCTGAAAATCCTTTGTCTATATATATTTTAATATCCCCGGCATTAAGCCTTAGAGATCCAGCTCGGCCTCGTCAGCATGCTCGTATATAAAGCTCCTTCTCGGAGCCACATCAGAGCCCATAAGCATCTCCGTCACCTCGGATGCAAGCCTTGCGTCCTCTATCTCAACTCTCTTTAAGACCCTGTTCTCCGGATTCATGGTAGTCTCCCACAGCTCCGAGGCGTCCATCTCTCCCAAGCCCTTAAATCTCTTAAGGTCAAAGCCCGAGGGATTATGGTCCTTTGTATACCTTGCAAGCTCCCTGTCATCATAGAGATACCTGGCCTCTCCCCGCTTTGACTTGGGAGTCACAAGGTAGAGAGGCGGCATGGATACATACACATGTCCGTTATATATAAGCTCCGGCATGAATCTGTAAAAAAAGGTCAAAAGCAGTGTGTCTATATGACTTCCGTCCACATCCGCATCTGTCATAAGTATTATCTTGTTGTATTTAAGCTTCGAAATGTCAAAATCGTTGCCGTAGCCCTCGGAAAATCCGCATCCGAAGGTATTGATCATGGTCTTTATCTCAGCGTTTGCAAGCACCTTGTCTATCGATGCCTTCTCCACATTAAGTATCTTTCCTCTTATGGGAAGTATGGCCTGATATCTGTTATCGCGGCCGTTGCCGGCGGAGCCTCCGGCAGAGTTACCCTCTACTATGAATATCTCACATTTTTCAGGGTCCTTTGAAGAGCAGGCTATAAGCTTTCCGTTGGAGTCAAAGGAGAACTTCGACTTGGAGAGCATATTGGTCTTTGCCTTCTCCTCCTGCTTTCTTATCTTTGCGGATTTTTCCGCACAGCCTATTATGGCCTTTATGACATCCACATTTCTGTCAAAGAAATACTCCAGCTTCTCTCCTGTCACAGCGGAGACTATCTTTCCGGCCTCGGCTGAGGCCAGCTTAGTCTTTGTCTGTCCCTCGAATATGGGGTCCGGATATTTCACTGCGACTACACAGGTCATTCCGTTCCTTGTGTCAGCCCCCGTAAAGTTTTCATCCTTATCCTTCAGTATACCCAGCTGTCTCGCATAGCTGTTTATAAGCTGAGTGAATTTTGACTTGAAGCCGACTATGTGGGTGCCGCCCTCCTGGGTAAATATGTTATTGCAAAAGCCGTGGAGATTCTCCTCAAAGGCATCCACAAATTGGAAGCATACCTCCACCTCGGTATTTTCCATGACATCCTTAAACCAAATGGGCTCCGTGATCTTGCCTCTTCCCTTTGTGAGCTCTCCTATATAGGCCTTTATTCCCTCAGGCTCGTGGTATACTATGCTCTCCTCGCTGCCTTTGCGCTTGTCCTCATAATATATGGTCAGCTCAGGATTAAGGTAGGCTGTCTCATGGAGCCTTGATTTTATCCACTCCTCCTTAAAGACAGTCTTCTCAAATATGCTGTCATCCGGCAGGAAGTTTATCTCCGTGCCTGTGGACTTCGTCTTTCCGATAACAGGCAAAAGTCCCTTCTCAAGCTTTGCCACAGGCTTTCCCTTGCTGTACTCGTCGTAGTGTACGGCACCGTCTCTGGATACCTTTACAGTCATCCTCTTTGAGAGGGCATTCACCACGGAGGAGCCAACTCCGTGAAGGCCTCCTGAGGTCTTATAAACCTGTCCGTCAAACTTTCCTCCCGCATGAAGGGTAGACATTATGACTCTCTCTGCCGATACGCCCTTCTTATGAAGATCAACAGGAAGTCCTCTTCCGTCGTCCTTTACCGTACAAGAGCCGTCGGCCTCCAGAGTCACATATATGTTTTTACAGAAGCCTGCCAAATGCTCATCCACCGCATTGTCAACTATCTCATACACAAGGTGATTGAGTCCCTTTTGACCGACTCCTCCTATATACATTCCGGGCCTGGTCCTTACAGGCTCCAGCCCTTCCAAGACTGTTATACTGTCGGCGTTGTAATTCTTTGTCATCTATTCCTCCGTAGCATAATTTGGTTCAAAATATTATAATAACAAAATTATTCCGCCGCGTCCATTGCCATATTTGCTATATCGCAGCCGTCTATCCCTCTGGGGCACACCTCGTAGCATTTTCCGCAGAGCAGACATTCATCGGCAAACTCCGGACTGTAGGCAAAGCCCTGAAGATTCATATTGTGTCTCGTGAGAAAGTCACACTGCTCGATGCAGTCGTCGCAGCCCATGCAGGCTCCTGCCAGCATCCTAATATCCATAAGCTTTTTTTTGTCATTTATGGTTATCATTTTTTTACCCCGCAAAATTAAAAGATCGGAAGCAGCATATGCCTCCGATCCTCTATTATAATACTTTAAGACAATTTTAATCAATATCCTTAAAATCAAGGCTTAATTATGAGTCCCGCACCATTCAGCTTCTCGACGATGGTGTACATGTTTGAAACGCTTCCCACCGCAAGCTTCTCCTTGAGATTATAATAGTCAAGGCAGGTTCCGCAGGTGAGTATCTCCACCCCTTCGCTCTCAAGATTCTTGAGATCGTCAAGGCAGGGTGAGCCCTCACATGTGAGCTGAGCTCCTCCGTTATAGAAAATAATGGTCTTGGGAAGCTTCTCAAGCTGAGATACGGCAAAGATGAAGCTCTTTATGAGCACATGTCCCAGCTCATCATTTCCCTCTCCCATCTTGTCAGATGAGACAGCCACAACAGTATCTCCTCCGCGAGCTGCCTTATCTTCCTTCTCATCCTCAAATACAGGAGACTTCTCCATCTCGATGGTTATGACATACTTTTTGTCCTCTTCCTTGCGGGAGGTGACATTTCCGCCTGCAGACTGAGCCATCTTGGTGACGTTCTGCACTGCAGTCTCATTGTCAACAAGAACAGTAACTGTTCCCGCTCCGCCCAACTCGGAGAGAGCCTTTTTTGTCTTGATAACGGGTATCGGGCAGGCATTGCCTATAGCGTTTACTTCAATCATTTTGATCACCTTTCTGCATAATTTATATTCTGAGTCCTATTTTATCCCCATATCAGATTTAGTCAATAGCACTTAAAAGGGGCATTTTTTAATGATTCGGATTGATTGTTTACAAAAAACTACAGTTTTTATCGTTGAAATCCAAAGATAAAGACTCCGAGAAAAAATCTGCAGAATATCATAATTTACATTTTCCCTCAAAAATGAAGCTGTAAATTTTTTTATGACTCCGAAGTATTCTCCCCTGCTTTTTCCTTGATCTGGCTTACAGCCATAAGAAGCACCTTCATAGTCACTTCTTTCTCTTGATCTGTGATCAGAGTGACTGTATTCTCATCTCTCTCCTTCACGGTTCCTATTATCCCACCTATGGTGATTACCGTGTCCCATGGAGCTATTGATGCGTGCATCTCCCTCATCTGCTTATTTTTTTTCTTGTTGGGGACCCAGACAAAAAGATAGATGGCCACAAAAAGTATTACGGCATATCCCCCGAAAAGCAATAATGGTGATGAAAAATTCATTTTGTTATCCTCATTCCTTGTTTATTGTATTTTTGCCCTTAGGCATTTAAAAACTCCGAAGCTATTTTTACAAATACAGCGGAGCCTTCCCAGAGCACATCCTCGTCTATATTAAAGAGGGGACTGTGGTGGGGCTCATCAGTATGCTTATCATGGTCAGCAGAGCTGAGAAACATAAAGGCACCCGGAGCAAGCTTAAGATACTCGGCAAAATCCTCCGCACCCATATTGGGAGCAGGCACAGAGGTGATGACCTTGTCATCCCCCAGGATCTCTCGCGCGCATTTTGCGGCAAATTCGGCCATGGCCTCATCGTTTTCCACGGGGGCAACTCCCCATTCAATGGTACATTCAGCCTCACCCCTGAAGGTCTTTGCTGTGGACTCGGATATCTCGGCTATCCTTGCGGCAATGTTTTTTCTCACTTTGTCGTCAAGCGTCCTTACGGTACCCTCTATCTCGACCTCCGAGGGTATGACATTGTAGGCAAAGCCCGCATTTACCTTTCCTATAGTCAGGACTGCAGCCTTTACCGCAGGAACCTCTCTCGCTATTATCTCCTGGAGATTAATTATTATATGGGCAGCTATGTTTATGGGGTCAACTCCCTTTTCAGGAGTTGAGCCGTGGCAGCCTGTGCCCTTTACTTTTATGAAAAATCTGTCGTTTGATGCCATGATACAGCCGGGAACTATGACAAACTTCCCGGAACTTATGTCCTTTGAGATTATGCAGCCTATGTGAGTTCCGAAGACCGCATCCACTCCCTCCATACAGCCCTCACTGATCATGTTCTTTGCTCCCAGAACTTCCTCCTCATCCGCCTGGAAAAAGAGCTTTACTGTTCCGCAAAGTTCAGCTCTGTGTTCCTGCAAAACCTTGGCGGCTCCAAGAAGCATTGCCATATGAGCATCATGGCCGCAGGCATGCATCTTTCCCTCGTGCAGGGATTTGTAATCCGACTCTATACCCTCGTTTACGGGAAGGGCATCCATATCAGCTCTGAGGGCAACTGTCCTCCCTGTTCCCTTCTCGCCTTTTATAATCGCCACAAGTCCGCTGTCTGTCTTGTTTTCAGTATAGCTTATGCCATACTCCTTAAGCTTGTTTTCCACATACTCTCTCGTGAGAGGAAGGATAAGGCCTGTCTCAGGTATGCGGTGAAGTTCTCTTCGCATCTTAACAAGCTCATCCTGAAGCTTCAGACAATCTCTCCACATATTCAGCTCCTCCTTTCGATCACTCATATAAGACTAAATTATACAGTAATTTTAGGATTTATGCATCTTAAAAAGAAAAATCAGGCTAAAAACTTTTCAGCTATATTTACAAAAACTGCAGCTCCCTCCCATAATACGTCCTCATCAATGTTGAATACATCAGAGTGATGAGCCACATCCGTATGTTTCTCAGGGTTTGAAGAACTGAGGAACATGAAGGCGCCGGGCTTCTCCAGAAGATAGTAGGCAAAGTCCTCTCCTATCATTGTAGGAGCTGTTATGTGGTCCATGACCTTATCCTTTCCCACCACCTCGCGGGCACAGTCTGCGGCGAACTTTGCCATATCCTCATGGTTTACGACAGGGGGAGCTCCCCAGATCATCTCATAGTCAACACTTCCTCTGAATGCCTCGGCGGTGGACTTCGATATCTCTCCTATGCGCTTTGCAAGCTCCTGTCTTACTCCCTCTTCAACGGCCCTTATGGTTCCCTCAAGGACGACCTCTGAGGGAATTACATTGTAGGCAAAGCCCGCCTCCACATGGCATATGGTAAGCACTGTAGGCTTGACCGCAGGAATCTCCCTGGCAAGGATCTCCTGAAGATTAACGATAATGTGGGCCGCTATATTGATGGGGTCCACACCCTTCTCAGGCGTCGATCCATGGCAGCCAACGCCTTTCACCTTTATGACAAACTTGTCAAAGGAAGCCATACAGCAGCCGGGGGCAGCAACCACTGTTCCCGAGGGGATATCCTTTGAGAGTATGGTGCCTATATGGGTGCCGAAAATAGCATCCACTCCCTCCATGCAGCCCTCTTTTATGGAGCGCTCCGCACCCCGGCTCTCCTCCTCGGCTGTCTGGAATATAAGTCTTACCTTGCCTTTTAATTTATCTCTGTTTGACGCAAGTACCTTTGCGGCTCCCAGAAGCATAGTCATATGGGCATCATGACCGCAGGCGTGCATGCAGCCCTCATGCTCTGACTTATAGCAGACCTCATTAGCCTCCTTAATGGGAAGAGCATCCATATCGGCTCTGAGAGCCAAGGTCTTTCCGGGAAAAGCTCCCTCTATCTCTGCTGTAAGCCCGCTGTCGGACTCGTTCTCCTTAAAAGGTATTCCATACTCTTTGAGCTTTGATTCCACATAAGCCCTTGTCTCGGGAAGCACTCCCCCAAGCTCCGGTATCCTGTGTAGCTCTCTGCGCATCGTTACAAGTTCATCCTGCATATCCTTACAGTTTTCCCACATATAATCTTTCTCCTTATAATCTGTTTATTTAAAGAAGGATGCCGAGTACCAAAAAATGATACCGGCATCCGACATCAGCTGTTTATAAACTCTAAAACAGCAAATCTGTTATTTGTTATTAAGGAACTTATCAACTATTCTTACAAATACAGCGGAGCCCTCCCAGAGAACATCCTCATCAACATTGAACTTAGGATTGTGGTGGGGAACATCTGTATGCTTGTCATGGTTAGCTGAGCTGAGGAACATAAATGCTCCGGGCTTCTTCATAAGATAGTAAGCGAAATCCTCTCCGCCCATGTTGGGAGCAGGAATATGATCTATAACCTTGTCAGCTCCTACTACATCGCGAGCGCAGTCAGCGGCAAGCTTAGCCATCTCGTCATCATTTACTACAGGCGGTGCGCCCCAGATCATCTCATAGTCAACGCTTCCTCTGAAGGCCTCAGCTGTAGACTTTGAGATCTCTCCTATACGCTTTGCAAGCTCCTGTCTTACTTCCTCCTCAAGGGCCCTTATTGTACCCTCGATAGTAACCTCTGAAGGGATTACATTGTAGGCAAAGCCCGCATTGATCATTCCGATAGTGCAGACTGCAGGTCTTGTAGCTGCTATCTCTCTTGCAATGATCTCCTGAAGGTTTATGATGATGTGAGCTGCAATATTTACAGGGTCAACTCCCTTTTCAGGTGTCGATCCGTGGCAGCCTACGCCCTTAACCTTTATGACAAACTTATCAAATGAAGCCATGCAGCAGCCGGGTACTGCTATAACTGTTCCTGAGGGAATCTCATTTGAAAGTATGCATCCGATATGAGTTCCGAATACAGCATCAACGCCTTCCATGCAGCCGTCATTTACCATACGCTCGGCACCGCGGCTTCCCTCCTCATTAGTCTGGAAGAAAAGCTTTACAGTTCCGTTGATGTTCGCCTTGTTCTCATTGAGCACTTTTGCAGCTCCAAGAAGCATGGTCATATGTGTATCATGTCCGCAGGCATGCATAGCGCCGTCTTTCTTTGACTTGTAATCTACGTCGTTCTCCTCCTGAATGGGAAGAGCATCCATATCAGCTCTGAGAGCTATGGTCTTTCCGGGCTTTCCGCCCTCTATAGTAGCAATGAGTCCGCTGTCATGGGTATTCTCAACAAAGGGAATACCGTATTCATTGAGCTTAGCCTCAACATATGCCCTTGTCTCGGGGAGAATATCTCCTATCTCAGGGATCTGATGAAGCTCTCTGCGCATCTTGACAAGCTCGTCCTGCAATTCTTTACATTTCTGCCACATAATAAATTACCCCTCCTTTAAAAAAATGCCTTAACCTTTACTTTACATTTCGGCAGCCAAAGGCTGCCGAAACAATTAAACATAGCTATAAATTAAGCCTTTATTATACCCTTCTTGTAGAACATCCTTGCTATGAAGAGTGAGCCGAATACCGTGATAACGATAACGATGGCTGCAGGTATAGCAGGGAAGAACTTCAGTACAACAGGGATAGCCAGAGCAAATACAGCGACCTGAGGATACTTCACAGCAAAGTTTCCGAAGGTAGCTCCGAATATTGCAGAGCTGGCGTAAACAGTAAGTCCGTCTACTATAAACTGAGGTAAAACAGAGAGCACCGCGCTACCTACTATAACAGCGGATGTGGTTCCGATAAGGTTTGTGAATACGGATCCACAGATAGCAAGTGTGGATACGATCTCAGCCTGAAGAGTTCCGGGAGTTGACTTTGTAACGTCAAGTGCAAGAGATGCACAGGGAACTCTCATGTTTCCGATGTTACCTGAGAAAAAGCTGAGGTAAGTTCCTGTAAGTCCTAAGGATG
>CALWLI010000027.1 GCA_944381485.1 uncultured Lachnospiraceae bacterium | reverse complement strand
GAATCTTGGGATCGAGATTTACTTTCTTAGCTGTGGCAAAGCTCTGTCTCATATAAAGGAGCGCCTGTACCAGTGAAAGAAGAACTGTGATACCGCAGAGCGCCCAAAATATGGGAGCATTGGAGACTGTCTGGACTTGTTCAATGTTTGACATTCCTGCTAAGTTTTCCATTTTGTAATCCCCCTTTTTTTGTAACTTTTTTATAGCGATATTATAAATCTTTTATAAAACATTGTCAATAGCTTGACGAATGTTGTTATTTTCTGTAATTTATCGCGGTAAGATAAATTCAGTTGTCAAAACAGTTTTTCAGCAAGAAAAAGAGCCCTGTTGATCTCTGTCAACGTGGCTCTTTTTAAATAGTAAAAGCATTTTATTATCTTATGTTTTCCGTCATTTTCTTTATGGCATCCACAGCATAATCGACTTCCTCCTCGGTGTTGAAATAGGAGAAAGAAAATCTTACCGCACCCTGCTCTACCGTGCCAAGGGCGGTGTGCATCATGGGGGCGCAGTGGGCTCCCGGCCTTGTGGATATGTGATAGACCGTCTCCAGCTCGTCGCTTACCTCTGCGCTGTCATAATCCCCGATGTTGAGGGCGATGACCGCCGCTCTGTCATCTGTAGAATAATCCCCGTAAAATTTAATGCAGCTTATGTCCTTCAAGCCGTCATAGAATCTCCTCGCAAGCATGGTCTCCTTTTTGTGTATGTTCTCCACACCTGTCTCCTCTATCCACTTCAAAGCCGCATCAAGGCCTGCTATTCCGTGGCCGTTCATAGTTCCGCACTCGAGATGGGTAGGCATTTCATCCGGCTGTGTTTTGAGATATGAAAGTATTCCTGTGCCTCCTGATTTGAGAGGTTTTATGTAAAGTCCCTCTCTCACCGCCATTCCTCCTGTACCCTGAGGGCCGTAAAGGCCCTTATGGCCGGTAAAGCAGACGACATCTATATTCATAGCCTGCATATCTATGGGAAGCACGGCCGCAGTCTGTGAGGCATCTACTATGAATATCAGTCCGTGTTTCTTTGCTATATCTCCCAATCTTTTTAAGTCATTTGCGTTTCCCGTAAGGTTTGATGCATGGGTAAACACCATACCCCTGGTATTTTCTTTTATGTTCTTTTCAATATCATCATAGAGAAGGCAGCCCTTCTCATCAGTTCCTATGAGTGTGTGGCTTACCCCTTCCTCCTCAAGATCGTTTAAGGGCCTTAAGACCGCATTGTGCTCCATCATAGAGCTTATGACATGGTCTCCCTTTTTGAAGAGGCCTCTTATGGCACAGTTAAGCGCCTCCGTTGAATTGGAGGTGAAAACCACCTGCTTAGGGCTGGAGCAGTTGAAAAGCTTTGCAAGCCGCTCCCTGGCGTCATATATTACTCTGTCCGCCGAGAGAGCACTGCTTCCCGCGTCCCTTCCCGAATTTCCGAAGCTGTTCATGGCAGCCATAACCGCTTCACAAACCACCTGAGGCTTTACCTTAGTGGTTGCCGCATTGTCCAAATATGCTCCGTTTACCATAAAGCTATACCTTCCTTGTATTATTTACAGGAATATCCTGGCATCCCCCACCATCTTTGTTATTTTCTGCTTGTCAAGATATTCCAGTATCTGCATTGCATACTTTCTCGATGATCCGATCAGGTCTCTGAATTCTCCGAGAGTTATCTTCTCATGGGTCTGCATATAGTCTCTCAGCTTTTTCATAGCCCCGTCAAAGGCTGTCTTGTCTATGTACGAAGTAGGGTTAAGCTTTAAAAGCTGTCCGTTTTTCTGCATGTCGGCGATGACCTGCTTCGCCTTGAGCTTATCCTTGTACTTGGCGATCACATCGGCTGTGGCAGGGAATTCAACTCCCGCCTCTCTGTAAGCCGCGCCGATCTCCTCAAGCATACCCGAAAGTTCGTCAGAGTAGGAGGCCTCAAAGCCTATTCCCGCCACATAGCTTCCCTCGGCTCTCACTACTTTTCTCTTTATAAGCTCGTAGAGAAGTGCGTCTGTCAGCTTATAGTCGTTTATGTGGAATTTCTCAATGAGCCTTGATTTAAACTCCTCCTTATCCATTCCCTCGGATATAGGATTTTTCTCGTGGAACTCACCCAAGAGCTTATTTACTATCTCCGTAAATATGCCCCAGAACTCCTTGTGGATCACTCTGTTGTCGGAGAGCACTATTATCTTTTTTGATTCCTTGAGCTTGTTGATGTAAAACTCTGTCTGAACCCTGCTCATATCCATGTTGGCAGCCAGATAGCTTTGCTCCGGGAAACGATTGCTCTCTTCATTTATGAGAAGCTCAAGTATCTCCTCCGGGGAGCCAAGCTCCTTAACCCTCATAGCAGCCTCCGCCGCCTCATCATGCCTCTTGTGTTTGAAGGGTGCAGGGTCAAGGACCACTCCTCCTCCGAAGGTCTCCACCGGCGAAAAGAATCTTATTATAAATCTGTCATTTCTCTTTATAACTATGGGATCGTCAAAGCGCAGCTGAGCGTAGCAGGACTCTCCCTTTTCAATTATATCCTTGTCTATCATAAGGACCTTGGCCACGACCTGGGCCGAGCCGTAATTCAGATGTACCCTGTCACCGCTCTTAAGCCTCTTTGATGTGCTGTTGAACAGAGTGAGCTTCACATCTATCATGGTAGTCTTTATGATGGAGCCGGGAGCTGCCAGAACATCTCCCCTCTTTATATCTTCCTTCTTGATATTAAGAAGATTGAGAGCTGTCCTCTGTCCCGCGTAGGCCCTCTCCTCCTTGCGGCCGTGACTCTGTATGCCCCTTATCTTAAGTATCCTCTCCTCAGGATAGAGCATGACCTCCTGCCCCTGCTCCACAGTACCCTCCTGAAGGGTGCCTGTGATGACAGTTCCGAAGCCCTCCATGATGAAGGCTCTGTCTATGGGAAGGCGGAACAGCTCAGGGTCTTCCCTTCTCTGTCCTGCATCTCTCACCATATCTATTATCATCTTCCTGAGCTTCTCGATGTTTTCTCCGGTATATGCGGAGACTCTTATGACAGGCGCGTTTTCAAGGAAGCTGTCCTTGACCATGGTCTTGACATCCGCCTCAACAAGGTCAGCCCAATCGCTGTCCACAGCGTCACACTTTGTAAGTACAACTATGCCCTCCTTTATGTGGAGCATTTTCAGTATCTCAAAGTGCTCTATAGTCTGGGGCATTACTCCCTCCTCCAGGGAGATCACCATAAGCACCAGATCTATACCGCCTATTCCCGCAAGCATGTTTTTGACGAATTTTTCATGTCCCGGCACATCGATTATGCCTATGTGCATGCCGTCGTCATTCGGGAGGTTGGCAAAGCCCAGATCTATGGTTATGCCTCTCTTCTTTTCCTCCTTAAGTCTGTCCGTGTCATAGCCGGAAAGGGCCTTTATGAGGCAGGTCTTTCCGTGATCTACGTGACCTGCTGTACCTACGATCACATTTTGCATTAAACTTCACCCTCTTTATTGCTGATAGTTCTAAGGACGTATCCGACGGCCGATACCACCTCATCAAATTCATCCTCGTTCACTGTCCTCACATCTATGAGGACTCTGTCATGATTGATCCTTGCGATAACAGGGATCTCCGCCTTTCTTAAGAGCCTCTCCATCTTCTCTGCGGGAACTCCCTCCTTAAAGATGGCAACCGCACAGCCCTTCAGATAGTTTGTGGGAGCTGATCCTCCGCCGACCTGATCAAGGCAGCTTTCCTTCTCGTAAGAAAATCCCGGAGCGGAAGCTTCAAGCAAAGCCATGAGTCTGTCCGCCTTCTGTGACAGTTCTTCCTCTGTGGCACTGATCATTCTGAGCACAGGGATGTCCTTCATGGCCTTTTCCTCATCCTGGTACTGATAGAATGTGGTCTCCAAAGCCGCAAGTGTCATCTTATCCACCCTGAAAGCCCTGGCCAGAGGGTGTTTTTTCATCATGTCTATATATTTTTTCGAGCCTATTATTATCCCCGCCTGAGGGCCTCCCAAAAGCTTATCTCCCGAGAAGAGTATTACATCAGGCCCTGCCGCAACGGCGTCCTTCACCGTGGGCTCATTGACACCGAACCTGTGCAGGTCAGTCATAAGACCGTTTCCCATGTCGTAGATGACGGGAACGTGAAACTTTTTGCCCAGCTCCACCATATCGGTAAGGCTTACATCCTCCGTGAATCCCACTATCCTGTAATTTGAGGTGTGGACCTTCATAAATGCAGCCGTAGTCTCCTCATTGTATGCGTTCTCGTAATCTGAGGCCTTTGTCTTATTGGTAGTGCCTACTTCCTTTAAGAAGGCCCCTGACTCGCTCATGACATCAGGTATCCTGAAGGAGCCGCCTATTTCCACCAGCTCTCCTCTTGAGACCACTACCTCTCTACCTCTGGCCATGGACGCAAGAACTATCATAGTGGCTGCCGCATTGTTGTTTACTACCATTGCGGCCTCTGCCCCGGTGACCTTTTTAACCGCTGCCTCGACTATATCCTGTCTGGAGCCTCTCTGTCCCCTCTTTAAATCATACTCAAGAGTTGAGTAAGAGTCGGCCACCTCCGCCACGGCCCTTGCCGCCTCCTTTGAAAGCTCGGCTCTTCCAAGGTTGGTGTGCAGAACAACGCCGGTGGCGTTTATGACTCTGCGCAGCACCTTTTTCTTTTTTTCCACTATTGAGGAGACTATATCCGCTATAAGCTCATCTTTCCCGGATATCTCGGTTATCCGCCCCTCCAGTATGTCCTCTCTTATGCTGTCCAGCTTCTCTCTGACTGAATCAACGATTACACTTCGCGGCGTATCCTTAAAAAATAAAAAAAGGTGCTCATCCATAAGCACCTCATCTACTTTAGGAATATGCCGCAGCAAACTGCGAACCTCTCCCATAATAATTAATCTCCATTCTAAGTGCTAAGGTAATAAAGAAGAACGGAGGAGGTGGGAATCGAACCCACCCGAGAGGCTCTTAACCCCTCACAACGGTTTTGAAGACCGCGAGGCACACCAGCAACCTATCTGCCTCCATATTA
>CALWLI010000026.1 GCA_944381485.1 uncultured Lachnospiraceae bacterium | reverse complement strand
TCTCCACCATCTTGTCGATGGATGTTCCTATTACAAGGATGTTTACTCCGGTATCCTTGAAGGCCTCATAGTTTGTGAGGTTGATTCCGCCCTCTGCGAGAGTGGGAACCTTTACAGCCTCCACCATAGCGCAGAGACGCTCTTTGAGGACTGCGGGTATCTGTCCTGCCTCTACTCCCTCATAGCTCATTCCGGTCATAAGGCCTATCATGTCAGTTCCCACTTCCTCCATCTGCTTTGCAACCTTTGCAACCTCCTCAGGCTTTTCAGCGGATATTCCGAAGGTGTGAAGGTCAGTGGGGAGACCGATGTAGGCGTCAACGCAGAGGCCGTAGTAGTGAGCCTTCTTAACCAGCTCCTCAAGGTCCTTAAGGCTTGACTTGTGGGTGTGGAGTCCGTCGGCACCGCTGGTGGACATGAGCTCAAACTCCTCATCTGTGATGATCTTGGGAACCACCTCTGTGAAGCCTCCGGGTATGCCCACAGTTATATATACATCCTTGCCGCAGACAGCTCTCACGCCTCTTGTGACCTCTGCCATCTGCTCAACTCTTATCTCGTGTCTTACCTGCTCCGCCTCATGCATTGAGGTGATGCCCTTGTAGCCTCTTGCAAGGACCAGGGCGGGATGGTTGGGCTCAAGCATGGTTACGCCTGCGTCAACTACAGCCTTTGCAAGCCTTGAGTCATCTCCTGTGATTCCTGTGCTCAATATGGTGTGTCCGTGACCCTTCTCAAGGGCCTTGTGGACCTTTGCCATGCTTGCTTCCATCTTCCTCTTCATATCATTGTATATCATAATCTATTCCTCCTTTGACTTATCTGTCGCGTTTGCGATCATTGTAAATACACAGCCAAGAGCCACTGCGGCTACCATGCAGATGACGGTCTGAACAGCATGGCCTTCATTTGCCATAAGAGGAGCCATGAAAGAGGGCACATAGGCTGTTCCCCTTACTCCCAGGAGACCTACGAGAAGTCCTGATATGGTGGCTGCCGCTATTGTTCCCGCAAAGATCTTTTTGCTGGAGAACATGAAGGGATAAGCCGCCTCAACGAAGGTTCCGAAGGCAAGGTTTATAAACAGGTTGGGTATGCAGGCTACTCTGTCGGACTGCTTCTTGGGCTTTATTATGTTTGCCAGCTGTATGCCTGCGCAGACCATTACCATGCACATCATATCTATGCTTCCCAGGAAGCTGTAGCCTGTTGACTCCATCTCAAGGAGCACTATGGGGAGTATAGCCGCGTGGTAAACTCCTCCCATGATGGCGAACCAGATGGCAAAGCCTGATACCGCTCCTGCAAGTACGGGGTTGAAGGCGAGAGCCATGTCTATGGCAGCCTTTATTCCGTTTCCTATGAGAAGAGCAACGGGGGCTATGGCAAACATTCCCACAAATCCCGCTATAAGTCCCGAGAGACCGCCTGCCGCAATGTTTGCGGTAGTGCCGGGCACGTTATGCTTGAAGCAGAAGTTTATGATGTAGTAGGCGAGTATTCCTGCGATTATACCTGCAGCAAGGCCGCCGATGATGCCGCCGTCGGTGGACATGCTTCCCGCAACGATACCTGCAACGATTCCCACCTCGTCAAGTCCTGAGATCTGCTTTGCCGCTATGGCGCCGAGGATTATGGGAAGTATTCCTACCAGGTTGTTGAACACATCCTCAAGTCCTGCAAGCCCCGGAAGCTTACTTAAGGCAAGACAGAGGGCCATGGCTATAAAGCCGGGCATGGATGCCATCATGATACCTCTGAAATTGATCCTCTTCCAGACATTTCCCTCCTGAACCTTTCCTTTTCCTGAGGCTCCTATAACAGGACTGAACTTAAGTCCCCACTCCTTTGAGAGGGCCGCCATAGCGGATATAGCTCTTGTCCTGTTTGTAGTTCCGGTGGTGCCTGAGGCAGCTATGACCTTGCAGCCCATAGCCTGGGTATTTGCTATGGAGGTGCCGCCGGTACCTGCGATGGGGATCTGCTTCTCGGCTGCAGCTGTGAGGGCCTTGTTGTTTACTCCCTTGGGATCACAGCTCATGAGCATCATTCCGTCGATCTTTCCCTCTCTTATGAGGCCTGCAAGCTCTTCATCGTATTTCTCTGAGAGCTTGTTGATCTCCTTTAAGCTCATCTCCTCGCTCTCGGCCACCTCACCGTTTCTCAAAAAGTAAAGCTTTGCCTTGGCGTCCTCGGAGATGGTGTCCATGGAACCTGTAGTTCCTATGAACTGGATGTAACCGACCTCAACCCCTGCGGCTCCGGCCTGGGTGAAGATCTCCTTCATCATGCCATAGGGATCGCTTCCGCCCTGGTTGTAGAGATTTCCGCCACTGGAGCCTACAATTGCCAATCTTTTCATACTCGTACTCCTTTCACTTAAGATATCCGATTTATTTGTGGGTACATAATATGAATTAAAAAGACGATTTTCAATACGAATATTAAACAAAATACAAAAAAATATTTGTTATAAAATCACAAAAAGATGCGTTTATTTACAAAAAATATAGTGTAATTTATATAAAAATCTGCATATAATTGACTGCATATAATTAAAACATATAAATATAAAAATACATATTAATTAATATATATTCGGATTTAAAAGAAAAATGAATGAATATAGAAAAGCTTTAAAGAGGGGGTGTAAAAGCCGGAAAAACCTTGACAGACAGTATACCCGGTGGTATTATGTTCAAAATTTGATTAAAATATTATTTTTTGAACAAAACTTCGATTGAAAATATCGCAGTTTGAAAAGGGGAAAAAGATGAAAAGCCTAAAAAATATAGATCCTGCCACAACAGCGATACCCTTTGCCATAATACTTGTGCTGTGCCTGCTCTTTGTCATAAGCCCGGAGGCCTCGGGATCCGTGCTTTCCGATATAAGGAGCTTTTTGGGAGACGAGCTGGGGCTGTACTACCTGGTAGTAGGCCTCTCCGTGTTTTTGGTATCCATGTATATAGCCTTCTCCCGGTACGGAAAGATAAGGCTGGGGGGACCCAATGAAAAGCCCGCCTACTCAGGTTTTACCTGGGGAGCCATGATGTTCACCTCAGGCCTTGCGGCGGACATACTTTTTTACTCACTCTGTGAGTGGATACTTTACGCCAACGAATCCTACATAACAGAGCTGGGCTCGGTCCAGGATTGGGCCTCCACCATACCTCTTTTCCACTGGGGCCCCATACCCTGGAGCTTCTATGCCACTCTTGCAGCCTGCTTCGGCTTCATGCTCCATGTAAGAGGCTGCAAAAAACAGAAGTATTCCGAGGCCGTAAGGCCTGTTTTGGGAGAGCTTACCGACAGGCTCCCCGGAAAGCTCATAGATATACTGGCGGTATTTGCCCTTCTTGCGGGAACAGCCACCACCTTTTCTCTGGCAACTCCCCTGCTTTCCAAGGCTGTATCCCGGCTTTTCAATATAGATGGAGGAACTTGGCTCACCATACTTATACTGGTTATCACCTGCCTTGTATACACAGTTTCCGTATTAAAGGGAATGAAGGGAGTAAAATTTTTGGCTGAGATATGTATGTACGTATTCTTTGCCCTTCTCATATATGTGTTCCTCTTCGGAGGCGAGGCGAGATACATCCTTGAGACCGGATTTTCCGCCCTGGGAAATCTCTGTCAGAACTTCCTTTTCTTGAGCACCAGGACAGACCCCTTGAGGGAGAGCATGTTTCCCCAAAACTGGACCATCTTTTACTGGTCCTACTGGATGGTATGGTGCGTCGCCTCCCCCTTCTTTATGGGCAGCATATCGAGGGGAAGGACAGTAAAGCAGGTCGTATTGGGAGCCTACATCTTCGGACTCAGCTCCACCTTCATATCCTTCATAGTCCTCGGAAACTACTCTCTGGGGCTGGAGGTGCACGGAAGGCTTGACGTTATGGGACTATACGCCGCAGGGGGAGATCTCTACAATGTGATCATGGCTGTGATAGACACGCTGCCTATCCCTGAGCTGGTACTCATAATACTTGCGGTATCCATGATAGCCTTTTATGCCACATCCTTTGACTCCATAACCCTTGTGGCCTCGGCTTACTCCTACAGGGAGATAGCTGACGATGAGGAGGCCTCCCCGGGAATGAAACTTTTCTGGTCCATACTGCTTATAATGCTTCCCATCGCCCTTATATTTTCGGAATCGGGCATGAGCAATCTGCAGACTGTGTCCATAATAGCCGCCTTCCCCATAGCTGTGGTGATAATACTCATTATTGCAAGCTTCTTTAAGGAAGGGAAAAAATATATAAAAGACGAGAGCGAGCTGTAACAGGATGTGGGACGAGGAAAAAAAGATCTTTACGGAATATGATTCCTGCGAGCTCTGCCCCAGGCGCTGCAGGGTGAACAGAAACCAGGGCGAGAGGGGCTTCTGCAGGGCAGGGGCAGATATAAGGGCTGCCAGAGCCGCCCTCCACATGTGGGAGGAGCCCTGCATAAGCGGCAGAGGAGGGAGCGGAACAGTTTTTTTCTCCGGCTGCACCTTGAGATGCTGCTACTGCCAGAACTATGACATAAGCGCGGAGGGAAAAGGAAATGATATAAGCCTTGCAAGGCTCTCCGAGATATTCCTTGAGCTTCAGGAAAAGGGGGCGGAAAACATCAGCCTTGTCACTGCTGACCACTTCCTTCCCGGGATAATAAGAGCCCTGGACCTTGTAAAGCACAGGCTTTTGATACCGGTAGTCTACAACTGCGGGGGCTATGAGAGGATCGAGACTTTAGAGAGACTTGAGGACTACGTGGATATATATCTTCCGGACCTTAAATACTATAGTCCGGAGCTGTCAAAAAAGTATTCAGGGGCCGAGGACTACTTTGCAGTGGCCATGGAAGCCATAAGCTGCATGATAGAGCAGAAGGGGGAGGAGAACATGAAGACACCTCCTCAGGGAGAGACCTTAAAAAAAGGAGTGATAGTGAGACATATGGTGCTCCCCTCCCACAGAGATGATTCCATAAAGCTCCTTAAGTACATGGCAAAAGAGCTGCCCCGAGAGAAATACCTCATAAGCCTTATGAGCCAGTACACTCCCTTCTATAAGGCCTGCGAGCACAGGGAGATAAACAGGAGAGTCACAAGCTTCGAGTACGACAGTGTGGTTAAGGAGGCTGTGAGACTGGGGCTTACGGAGGGCTACATGCAGGAGAGATCAAGCGCAAAGGAGGAATACACTCCTCCCTTTGATCTTGAGGGGATATAGAAAAGAGATTTTAACCCACATCAAGACCGCTGTGGTAGGAGAAATTTCCGAGGGTGTCAAGGAGGGGCTTCATATCCTCACTTGTCCAAGCGAGCTTTTTTTCTGTCAGCTCGTTAAAGAGATAGTAGCACTCACTGCACTTTGCCATGGAGCGCATAAAGAGCTCCGGGAAGGACATCTGAGAGGCCTTTGACGGATCCCAGGGGTTTGTCCAGGTGTCGTGGGCTGAATTGAGGGCCCACTTCATGTCGGAGATGATGTCTGTAACCAGCTTGCTGGAGATGACAGGATGCTTTAAAACGTGGCGCTCGAAAAAGTTTATCTTTCTCTTTTTCTTCTCCTCCGGGTCCGATATGACTCTGCAGCCTATGCGCATGGCCCATATGGAGCGGGAAACCATCTGCTGAGTCACCTTGTAGTTGGTGGCGGACGAGGGCACCAGGGGCGAGTAGTAGGTGTCGTTTATCACATTTGCCAGAAAGCGGGAGATAAACTGGGTGTCGATCCCGCTCAGAGATATGGTGGCGGCCTGATTGAACTGAGAGGGCCGCTTTCTCTTGTACTTGTAAAGAAGTATGGCGTCTATGTCATTTTCCAGAGATGCGTGGAGGGCCTGGGTATCCCTCTGCTTGCTTGATTTTATATGGGGGTCATGTCCTATCCTCCCGTAGACATAGGGGTGACATATGGAATCTCCTATGTAATGACACATGATCCCGGCAAAATAGGCCTCGGCCATCTCTCTCTGCCTCTTTGAGCTCAGCTCTCCTATGCGCTTTAAATAGTTTTCAAAAAAACGGTTCACATGGCTCTCATGCATGTATAAGCCCACATTTTTGTGGTTTTTGTGTCTTGCCAGAGGGAGATTATAAAAGAATATGTCAGGACCCTGGAGGCCCAGCTGGTAGATATATCTGTTTTTTGCTATGACAAGCTTTAAAGATGAAGGGCGAAAGTCGTTGAAGGCTTTCATACCCATGATGTAATGAGTGGTAAATCCGGGCATTTTAAATCGACAGAAGCTGTCCCCTTTCTTTTATATATCAAAGTATGAATTTTCAATACAGTCAGCAATAATCTTAGCATAATACCTTAAAATATGCTACAATGAAAAAGGCCCGGGATCGATTTTAAAGTCCCCGGCTCACAGGAACTGAAATTTTCGGAGGAGAGTAAGATATGAATATAAAAAGTACGGCTGCGGGCTTTGTAAGGACTGCCCTTTGTGTTTTTGCGGCGGCTTCCCTCATGACAGGAACAGCCTTTGCTGATAACTACGGTGAGGAAGCCGGAAGGGAGCTCTTATATGAGGGCGGAATTGAGCTTAAAAGGCTTGACCTCCCCGGGGATGCGGGGAAGCTTGTCACTGTTGAGGCTGAGGGGCTTAAGGCTAAGGTCTCAATGTTTGACATTGAGCAGAGTGAGTCAGGAGAGAGAAGCTTTGAGCTCATAATGACTACGGATGAGGGCTTTATAGGAAGAAAGGGAATGGGAAAGACTGTGGAGGGAGACGAAAAGACCCCCTGCGGACTCTTTAAGATGAATACGCCCTTCGGTATATCCGACCTCAAGGAGGGCTTTCCGAATAATTATCTGAAGGTGGACGACACCCACTACTGGAACGGTGACAGCGCCTCACCTCTCTACAACCGCATGGTCAGCACAAGGGACTACACAGATTTCAACAGATCCCGCTCAGAGCACCTTGTGGATTACAGGGGATATTATAATTACTGCATAGATACAGGCTACAACCCGGAGGGTACCGGGGGCCTTGGCTCTGCCATCTTCCTTCACTGCTCCATGGGAATAAACACAGGCGGCTGCATAGCTATTCCTGAGACCGACATGGTAACTGCGTTGAGGAACTATGAGGAGGGTGCTACCTATATACTTCTAGATGTGAAGGACGGATTTGAAAAATATTATAAGTCTGTGGAAGAGGAGAAGTCCGAGAGTGTGACAGAGAGCTCTTTTGAGGAAGAGGCTCCCGAGAAGGATGATGCTCCGAGGGTCATATACGCCCCCTCGGCTTCAGGAAAGAAAGATTAACGGGCCGACGCCCTTAAAATTCTCCTTAAAAAGGGAGGAGGGCTGATAATAAAATTATCAGCCCAAGTATTATGAAAAAATCTTATTAGCATTGCAGTAACAGTATCAACTGTCTACGATGCAAGTATAAGAAGTAAAGGTTAAAAAAATATGTTTCAGCTGTAAAAAGTTTTTGAAGGAATCGTGAATAAAATATGAACGTGGAAGCTTACGCAAAGATAAATTTGAGTTTGGATGTGCTTAAAAAGAGGGAGGACGGCTATCATGAGGTCAGCATGGTCATGCAGAGCCTTGCCCTCCATGACACTATAGAGATAATAAAGACTGATGATGGAGATATACACATAGAACTGACAGGCCTTGGAGACGAGGAAAAAGGCATACCTGTGGATGAGAGCAATCTTATTTTCAAGGCCGCAGCCCTTATGAGAGAGAGATACTCCATTGAGGACGGGCTCATGTTCCGCCTCACAAAGCGCATACCCCACTCGGCGGGACTGGGAGGGGGCTCCTCCGATGCCGCCGCCGTCATAAGGGGACTTAACGAGATGTTCGGTCTTGGCCTTGGACTGGGACAGATGATGAGGCTCGGAAAGGAGATAGGTGCTGATGTGCCCTTCTGCCTTATGGGAGGCACGGCCCTTGCCGAGGGTATAGGAGAAGAACTTACAAGGCTTAAGCCTGTCCCTGCCTGCCGAGTGCTTCTGGTAAAGCCTGAAAAGGGAGTATCCACAAGGGAGGTCTATGAGCTCATAGACGGGGCCGACAGGCATTTTCCCCGACTCCCCGACACAAAGAAGGTGTGTGAAGCCATAGAAAACGGAAGCTTAAAGAGCCTGGCCCGCTCCATGGGGAACATAATGGAGTCCGTAACCCTAAGGATGCTTCCTGAGATAGATGATATAAAGAAAAAGATGGAGGAACTGGGGGCTCTGGGGGCCATGATGACAGGGAGCGGCCCCACTGTATTCGGCCTTTACTCGGATCCGGAGCTTTTGGAGAAGGCCTACAGTTATTTTGCCGAGGAGAAGAGAAAGGGAGAGATGGGGATAGGCAGCGTGATAAGCACGGAATTTTACAGAATAAAGGGGCTTTAAATATCAAAAAGCTTGATAATACTTGAAAGAAATTCATATTTCGAGTAAACTATAAAATCAACATTAAATAAACTTAACTTTAAAACCGGATGAGGAGAGTGACTTATGACTTCTGATTTTACAATGAATATGAACGAATACCTTCCGCTCAGAGATTTGGTTTTCAATGTCTTGAGAATGGCCATACTCAAGGGAGAGCTGCAGCCCGGAGAAAGGCTTATGGAGATACAGCTTGCCGAGAAGCTGGGAGTCAGCAGGACCCCCATAAGGGAAGCTATAAGAAAACTGGAGCTGGAAGGGCTCGTCCTGATGATACCCAGAAGAGGAGCTGAGGTCGCCGCCATATCTGAAAAGCGCCTTAAGGACGTACTTGAGGTGAGAAAGAATCTTGAAGGTCTTGCGGTGAGACTTGCCTGTGCCAGAGCAAAGGAGGGCACGGCAAAGACTCTCGAGGAGGCGGAGCAGGCCTTCAGGGAGTCCATAAAGAGCGAGGACCTTATAGCCATGGCCGAGGCCGACGAGAAGTTTCATTTTCTCATTTACGACGCGGCGGACAATGAGAAGCTTCAGCAGATACTTACAAACCTTAAGGAGAACATGTACCAGTTCAGGCTGGAGTACTTAAAGAACAAGGAGGCCAGGGAGAGGCTTATAGAAGAGCACAAGGCCATAGTCGAGGCCATAAAGACCAATGATCCCGATGCGGCCGTTAAGGTCATGGACAAGCACATAGACAACCAGGAGAAGGTGGTTATGGCAAAGCTTCGAGAGAATGAGGCAAATGCCAAGAAACCCTCCGGAAAAAGGGACAAGGCTTCCGAAAAATAAAATAAATATAAACTGACGGTACTGATATTGACGAGTGACAAGGTGTCATCTATAATAAATGACACATTGTCACTTTTTGTGTATAAAAGTGACTTAAGGGGGATGAAAAATATGCCGAGCAAAAGATTTTTTAATCTTTCCGAGGAGAAGAGGGAGCTCATAAGAAAGGCGTCAACAGAGGAATTCTGCCGGGTGCCCTTGGAGTCAGTCTCCATAAACAGGATAGTCAAAAATGCGGGTATATCCAGAGGAAGCTTCTACACCTATTTTGACGACAAGAGAGATCTGATGAATTACCTCTTGAATGACATAAAGGAAAAAGAGGCTGAGCTTATGCGCACCGGGATAAAAAAGACCGGGGGAGATTTTTTCAAGACCTGTGACCTCTTGTTTGACCTCTATATAAGGTACTTCAACGAGGAGGATGTGTTCAGGTTCGCCAAGAGCATGATGGACCAGGGCTGCCTCAATTCGCCCATGACCTGTGACGACAAGGAATACATAAGTGGCCTCGATGAGCTCAGTGAGTGGATCTGGGATAATGTGGACAGATCCCGTATCTCTGTGTCAGGCCTTACGGAGATGAAAAGCCTCGTGCTCCTTATCATGATGACGGTAATGGTGACGGTGGTGGGCTACTGCTTTTTAGCTCAGGCGGGAGATGATCCGGAGATCGCCAGAGCTTCTTATGAAAACATGATAAAGCTCATAAAAAACGGAGCTGTCAAAAAACAATAAAGACAAAAGATAATAAAGATTTTAAGGAGATGATGAAAAATGCAGGCGGAAAAGACAAACAAGGACAACAGCCACAGGGGAAGAGGCGTATGGAGAGCATTGCTCGTCATATGTATTTTGATTCTTCTCTATTTGGTATTTAAGCGGGTGACAAAGCCTGAGGAGGAGATAGAGGCGGTGCCCCTGCCCACTGTCTCGGTGACCCGGGCCACAGAAGGAGATCTGTATGTTGAGACAGAGCTCATAGGAAGCATGCAGGCCTCCGACATATATTATGTTACTCCCAAGGTGGCGGGAGAGATAGAGGAGATATATGTGGAACAGGGACAGGAGATATCCGAGGGCGATCCCATCTGCAAGATAGATAACGACAAGCAGATAGACAGCGCAAAGATCACTCTCGACTCGGCTCAGGTAGCCTTAAACTCGGCTCAGTCCTCTCTTGACAGGATGACGCCCCTCTATCAGGCCGGGGATGTGTCGGCTCAGAGCTATGAGCAGGCTCAATCCGCTCTTCAGAGCGCAAGGCTCCAGTATGAGGGGGCAAAGCTTGCCTATGACACTCAGGTGGAATATGCCACAGTCCTTTCTCCGGTAGACGGCGTGGTGGAGTCTGAGAGCATGGACTTAAACGCCATGGTATCCCAGAGCTCGCAGCTTTGTGTGATCTCGGGGGACGGCGCCAAAAAGGTCAGCTTCGGAGTGACCGACAGGCTGCTCTCAGCCCTCTCTCAGGGAGAACCCATAACAGTGACAAAGCAGGGCAGCGACTATGAGGGAACAGTTACGGAGATATCGGGCATGCCCAATGCCCAGACCGGACTCTACGAGGTGCAGGCAACTGTTGCCGACAACGGGGCCATAGCCCAGGGAGCCAATGTTCAGGTGAGCTTCGTTTCCGACAGGGCTGAGGATGCGGTAATACTTCCCATGGACGCAGTCTATCACGACGGAGGAAAGAACTACGTCTATATTTTTGACGCTGTCGAAGAGCTCAACTCAAATACCGGCACAGTTCACAAGGTTGAGGTGGAGACGGGAATAAATGACGGAGTAAATTATGAGATAAAGTCGGGAGTAAAGGCTGATGATGAGGTCATACTCACCTGGACTCAGCAGCTCTATGAGGGAGCTCAGGTACAGCTCTTTGTGACAGGAGAAGATACTGTCGCCACAGTGGAGACTGATGCCCCGACCGAGGCCTTTAAGGAGGCTTCTGAAAGTGAAACGGCTGTGGAGGAACAATAAATGGGAAGTCTTGCTAAAAAAGTGCTGAAAAGGCCGGTAACTACTGTACTTGTAGTGCTGTGCCTGGTGTTTTTCGGAGGCATGTCTCTCATAAGCCAGAAGCTGGAGCTGATACCTGAGATAAACATGCCCATGCTCATAGTAACTACAGTATATCCGGGAGCAGGTCCCGAGGATGTGGCGGAGCTTGTGACAAAGCCCATAGAGGAGGAGGTAAACACATTAAGCGGCATAGATACCATGACCTCATCCTCCGCAGACAACATGTCTCTGGTGCTTTTGCAGTACGATTACGGCACCGACATGGACAATGCCTACACCGATCTCAGAAAAAAACTGGATCTTGTCCTCTCAGGCCTTCCCGAGGATGTACAGGATCCCACCATCATTGAGATGGACATAAACCAGATGGCCTCCATGTACTTGAACATCAACAACAAGGCGGTGGACAATGTATATAATTATGCTACGGACACACTGGAGCCGGAGCTGGAGAAGCTGTCATCTGTAGCTTCCGTCGATGTGAGCGGGGGCTCTCAGGAATATATAAGCATAGAGCTGATACCTGAAAAGCTGAACCAATATAATCTTGACATAAACACGGTGGCTGGCCTTGTGGGTTCCTCATCCTTTACCATGCCCTCAGGAGACACGAGCCTCGGCTCTGTGGATCTCAATGTCTCCTCGGGAGTGGAGTATGGGGATGCCGAGGCCTTAAAGAGGATACCCATAACAGTGGGAAGCGGCGACATCATATATTTGGAGGATATAGCCATGGTCTCTCAGAAGGAGGAGGACCCCACGGCTATAGGAAGATACAACGGTCAGGACACCGTGATGCTTGGCATAAACAGGAATCAGGAGTACACGGACGTGGATGTGTCACGCCAGGTAAATGCGGCCATAGAAAAGCTTCAGGCGGAGGACCCCAACCTTGAGATAAACATCATAAACGACAATTCCGATCAGATAATAGCCTCTCTGAAGTCGGTGCTCTCCACCATGGGCATAGCGGTCATCATATCCATGGCCATACTTTTCGCCTTCTTCGGGGATATGAAGGCTTCCCTCATAGTTGGAACCTCCATACCCATATCCATATTGACGGCCTTCGTTATGATGTGGGCCATGGGCTATTCTCTCAATGTGATAACCATGAGCTCCATAGTTTTGGGCGTAGGTATGATGGTGGACAACTCTACCGTTGTCATAGAGAGCTGCTTCAGGGCTATGAAGGAGGACAGGAGCTTTAACGGATACATGCATGCGGCCATACTGGGAACGGATGTGGTGGGAGCCTCGGTTTTGGGCTCAACACTTACCACCTGCGTGGTATTCCTGCCCCTGGCTTTTTTGAGCGGCCTTTCGGGACAGTTCTTCCAGCCTCTGGGAATGACCATAGTATTCTGTATGACGGCTTCCCTCATATCGGCGGTGACCATAGTTCCCCTGTGCTATGTGTTCTACAAGCCGGTGGAGAACGTGAAGTCTCCCGCCTACAAGTTCATCAGAGCCCTGCAGAACGGTTACAGGCACCTGATGGAAAAGATATTGAGGCACAAGGCCCTTGCCATGATAAGCACGGTGGCCCTCTTTATCCTTTCCGTATGCCTCCTTGGAGGCATCAGAGTAGAGATGATGCCTGTTACGGACGAGGGCACTATTCAGGTGTCCGTAGTGACAAAGCCTGACCTTAAGCTTGAGGAGATGGACAAGACCTTGAGAAAGGTGGAGAGCATAATAATGGAGGATCCGGATCTTGACTCCTACATGCTCACCTCGGGAGGCGGCCTCTCCATGGGCACCTCTTCAGGAACCACTTCAACTCTAACCGCCTACCTTAAGGATGACAGACAGAAATCCACAAAGGAGACGGCGAAGGCTTGGAGGGAGAGCCTTCAGGCTGTGGACAACTGCGACATTTCAGTGGAGGAGTCATCCACGACCGCTTCCATGGCTGTGGACAACAACTTCAATGTGACTCTCCTTTCCGCGGATTACGATGAGCTAAAGGAGGCCTCCGACAACATAACGGATGCCCTTATGCTGAGGCCCGAGGTCACCAATGTGAACTCGACCCTTGCAAACTCCTCGCCTCTTGTAAAGATAGACATAGATCCGGTGGCGGCTGCCGCCGAGGGCTTTGTCCCTGCACAGCTTGCTCAGAGCATAAACGCCATGGTAAGCGGCGTGGAGGCGGATGACGCCATGGATATTGACGGAAAGAATTACTCCGTCATGGTGGAGTTCCCCAAGGACAAATACAGCGACATAAATCAGCTGGAAAACATGATGGTCAGAAGCTCTACAGGAGCAAGCGTTCTCCTTAAGGACGTGGCTGACATACACTTTGAGGACAGCCCCAAGAGCATAACAAGGGAGAACAAGCAGTATCAGGTGATGATAACAGCCGAGTACACGGATGCTGCCACAAATAATACTATGAGAGAGCTCTATGACAGCATTGTAAGTCCCAGAATAACGGGCGGTATCTCCGAGGAGGAGAACGCCATGGTGGAGATGATGAATGAGGAGCTGGGAAATCTTGGAATGGCCATAGCCGTGGCGGTATTTTTGGTGTTTGTGGTGATGGCTGCCCAGTTTGAGTCCTACAGATTCTCCTTCATGGTAATGACCACCATACCCTTTGCCCTGATAGGTTCCTTCGGCCTTCTGTGGCTCTTTGATGTTTCCATATCCATGCCTGCCATGATAGGCTTCCTGATGCTGGTGGGAACTGTTGTAAATAACGGTATACTCTATGTGGACACGGCAAACCAGCTGAGAGCTGAGAACAAAACAGATCTTAAGACCGCGGTGATAGAGGCGGGAGCCATAAGGCTAAGACCCATACTTATGACCACCCTCACCACAGTGGTCTCCATGGTGCCCATGGCCGCAGGCTACGGGGACAACGGAGCCCTCATGCAGGGCCTTGCCCTGGTGGATGTGGGAGGCCTTTGCACCTCCACAGTGCTGGCCCTTTTGATACTGCCCATATACTACATGATCATGTACAAGAAAAAGCCCTCAAAGTTCGGGGCCGTGGAATCGACAGGAGAGCTTTTGGAGTAGGCCTGTAAAGAATAAGTAAGGATAACGTAAGTTGAGAGAGATCCTTTTCCAAAGTATAATTTATACACAGGAAAAGAGGATGACGATGATGAATAAATACAGAAAAAAAACAAATATATCAGCAGCAGCCCTGGCCCTCTCAGCCCTCTTCTCAGGAGTCTGTGTAAACGTGACAGCCCTTGCCTCCCCGGAGTTTGCAAGAAGCGAGGAGGAGTGGGCAAGGCTCAGGGATGACAAGCTTGAGTGGGATGAGATAGACGGCCTTGTGAATGAGTACAACTCTGTGGTCAGAAACAATGCCATAGATCTTCAGGACAACGCCGGAAAGGATGCGGAGGAGATAAGAAACGATCTCTTGGACTCCGCCGCAGACCTTGACGATCTGGCGGCCACTGCCGACGGCGAGGACGGAATGAGCATGACGGCAGCTACCTACCGCATGCAGGCGGAGCAGCTGAGACAGTCGGCGGAGAGCAGTGTCAGCGATGTGGAGATACTGAGACTTCAGTACAGGGGAGTGGAGGCCTCCATAGCAGACAGCGTGAGAAATTATTTCATAAGCTACCATACCGCCATAAAGCAGAGGGAGTATGATGAAAAGCAGGTGGAGCTTTCACGCCTTGCCTACGAGACTGCCGTAAATCAGAGGAACGTGGGCATGGCCACGGAGATCGACGTGCTGAGTGCCGAGGAGGCGCTACAGACTGCAGAGGCGGCCCTCATATCCGATGATTCAGCCATAGCCTCTGCAAAGAGGAATATGATGGTGCTATGCGGGTGGAAGTATGAGGCGGACCCCGAGATAGGAGCTATGCCTGAGTTTGACATTGAGGCCTCCGATGACATGGACGTGGAGGCGGACATACTGAAGGCCCTTGAGAACAACTACAGCTACAGGGCGGATCAGAGAAAGCTTGAGAACGCTCCCTCCGAAACATTGAGACAGCAGTATGAGGAGACTGTGGCAAACGACAGGGAGCAGATAGCCTCCGACATAAGGAGCAAGGCCTCGGCGGTAAAGCTGGCAAAGCTTAACTATGATCAGGCGAAAAACAATCTTGACATAAAGAAAAAGGAGCTTGAGACAAAGAGGATGCAGGCTGAGCTGGGAACCATAAGCCAAAAGGAGCTTAAGAACGGGGAGCTTACAGTGGCCTCCCTTGAGGAGGAACTCATACTTAAGGAGTACGCTCTCTTTTCGGCTCTCTGCGCCTATGACTCGGCGGTGGAGGGAAGCGCCTCCACAGGAGCCTCGGCTTAAAAAGGCAGGATATGATGAAGAAAAAAACAGTAAAAAAAGCCTTGACTATAGCTCTTTCGGCAGCTCTCTCGGCCTCGGCTTTTATAAGCCCACTGGCCGTGCCTCCTGAGGACAACATTCCTGAGGGAGTGAGCGAGGAAGAGTGGGCGAGGCTTCAGGACAATACCATAGAATATGACGAGATAGGAGATCTGGTACAGTACTTTAACCCTTCCTACACTCAGGCCATGAATACTGCCGGTGCTTCCACGGAGACTGTATCCTTTGCAGTGGATCAGTTTACGACCTACTATAAGAGCCTTGACCTTGGAGAAAGCATAGATTCTGCGAAAGATGCCATATCGGGGATAGGGGAGGCCCTCAAAAACCCTTCTCTTCCCACTGCTGACAGAGAAAAGTATGAGAAGCAGCTTGCAGAGCTGAACCTGTCTCTCGCCACAGCCGAGGCCACCCAAAAGACCATGTCAAAGACCGTAAGGAGTTTGGGGCAGACGGTGAGGAACACGAAAAAAAGTGTGGAGATAAGCTTAAGGCCTGTAAAGAGACAGCTGGAGTTCGGCATGCAGTCGGTGTTTTTGCAGTACCATCAGCTTCTCATAAACAAGGGCATACTGGAAAAGCAGACAGAGCTTTACCGCAGCCTGCTGGACACAAGCTCAAACAGTGAGAGGCAGGGGCTCTCCACGGAATATGACAGGTTGAGTGCGGAGAACGACTTGAACTCAGCCTTGGTGCAGCTTCAGCAGGTGGAGGACTCGCTGGAGATGCTGAGGCGATCCATGGGCCTGCAGCTGGGCTGGGGCGCGGATACGCTTCCCGACATAGGCGCCCTCCCGGAGCCTGACACGGATTTTCCCGACACCACAAACCCGGATGCGGATAAGACCGCCGCATTTATGCATAATTCGGAGTTAAAGAGCGTGGAGCGCTACAGCGGAGGCTCCGACAAGAGGGATGTGACGGACAGAAAGTCCAACGAGTACAGGGGAAAGCTTACGGCAAAGATGGATTCTCTTTATGCGGACATGAAAAACAAGAAGGCCCTGTACACTGCGGCAGAGACAGGCCTTAGGAAGGCTGAGCTTGAGAAGGCCTCGGCGGACAGAAAGTATCAGCTGGGGCTTCTGGGAAACGGAGAGTACAAAGCTCTTCAGCTTTCCTACATTGCTGACGTGGCCTCCTATGAGCTTGCAAAGCTCAATCTCTTTTCATCCATAAACACTTACAAATGGGCTGTTGACGGAGTCGTTACATTAGAGTAAAATTTATCTGTGTCTGAATTCCAAGGGTAAAAACACAGAGGGGCCAAGGTCCCCGAAACAGAAAGAGAGAAAAGGAATAAAAATGCAGATGAACAAGGAAGACAAGCTGAAGGCCCTTGATATGGCCGTCACTCAGATAGAAAAGAGCTTCGGGAAGGGCTCCATCATGAAGCTGGGAGAGTCCGGCAGAAATATGAACATAGAGACTGTCCCCACCGGCTCCATAAGCCTTGACATAGCTCTCGGCTTGGGAGGAGTGCCCAAGGGAAGGATAGTTGAGATATACGGCCCCGAGTCATCGGGAAAGACCACAGTCGCCCTGCATATGGTGGCTGAGGTCCAGAAGAGGGGAGGCATAGCAGGCTTCATAGACGCGGAGCATGCCTTAGACCCTGTATATGCAAAGAACATAGGCGTTGATATAGATAACCTCTATATCTCTCAGCCTGACAATGGGGAGCAGGCTCTTGAGATAACCGAGACCATGGTGCGCTCAGGGGCTGTTGATATAATCATTGTGGACTCTGTGGCGGCCCTCGTTCCCAAGGCGGAGATAGACGGAGAGATGGGTGACAGCCATGTGGGACTGCAGGCAAGGCTTATGTCCCAGGCTCTGAGAAAGCTCACCGCCTGCATCAGCAGGAGCAACTGCATAGTCATATTCATAAACCAGCTCCGCGAGAAGGTGGGAGTAATGTTCGGAAATCCCGAGACCACCACAGGAGGAAGAGCCTTAAAGTTCTATGCCTCCGTCAGGATGGATGTAAGGAGAACAGAGACCTTAAAGATAGCCAACGAGCCGGTTGGAAACAGAGTCAGGGTAAAGATAGTAAAGAACAAGATCGCACCCCCCTTCAAGGAGGCGGAGTTCGACATCATGTACGGAAAGGGCATATCAAAGGAGGGAGATATACTTGATCTCGCGGTCAAGGAGGGCTTCATAGAGAAATCCGGAGCCTGGTTCTCCTACGAGGGAAACAAGATAGGCCAGGGAAGAGAGAACGCAAAGATATACCTGTCTGAGCATCCTGAGGTATGTGACGCCGTAGAGCTCAAGATAAGGGAAAAGTACGGACTTAACGGTGCCTCCTCGGAAGAGGGAGAGGCCTCTGAAGAAGATTGATTAAAAAATAAAAAAGTGAGCGAGAGGGAATGACTGTAACAGATGTACGACCTCTTGACAAGAGAAGGTGCAAAGTCCTCACAGACGGGGACTTTGCCTTTGTTTTGTACAGGGGAGAGATAAAAAAACTGGGGATCAAGGAGGGGGAGGAGCTCAAGTCCTCCACTCTTTCGGAGATAGAGGAGATACTTTTAAAAAGAGGGAAGGAGAGGGCCCTCTACATACTTAAGTCCGGGGACAAGACGGAGAGGCAGATCTTTAAGAAGCTTACGGACTCCGGCTATCCGGAACAGGTGGCGGCAGCTGTCTTGGATTTTCTCAGAGAATACAATATCTGCGACGACAAAAGATACTGCAGAGAGTTCATAGCTCAGAAGATATCAAGGCTTGGCGAGAGGGTGATAAGGAAAAAGCTTATTGAAAAGGGCATAAATAAAGAGCTTATAAGAGAGTGCTTTGAAGAATTTAAGGCTGAACTTTCCCTCAATGAGAGCTCGGATGAGTCTGTGAGGAAGCTTCAGCTGGAGGCCTGCATGAAGGCTGCAAGGAAAAAAGCAGGCATAAAAAACTCGGAAAAAGACCTTTCGGAGCTTCTTCGGGAGATGGATGAAAAAAGGTACAGATCTCTCTATATGAGCCTTATGAGAAAAGGCTTTGACGGGGACCTTATAAGGGAGTGTCTGGGCCGAAGAGAATTATTGACATAATGCATAAAAACATTTAAAATTATCCATTATAGTGTTTACTATGGGCATATAAGTTTTAATAAAATTTCAGGGTATTTTTACATATATGTTATAGTGTACTATGAAAATTCAATAAGTTAGGAGGTGTGCGATGACACCGTTTGTTGTAGGAGCACTGGTCGTTGTGGCGGCGATAGGTGTAGTCCTTGCTTTTTTTTGCGGAAAAAACAAGGGAATCAAGGACTATGAAGATAAAGTCGGCACTGCTGAGACCAGAGCCAGAGCTATAATAGATGACGCTGTAAAGACAGCTGAAACTAAAAAGCGCGAGGCCCTGCTTGAGGCGAAGGAAGAAGCGCTGAAGCATAAGAACGAATTTGAACGTGAATCGAAAGAGAGAAGAAAAGAACTTCAGGACCTGGAAAAGAGACTGCTCAAGAAGGAGGAGAACTCTGACAGGAAGGAGGATGCCTTAGGGAGAAAGGAAAAGGAATTAAACTCCAGAGAGCAGGAGCTCAATAAGCGCGACGAAGAGGTTAAGGAGCTCCACCAAAAGAAGGTGGAGGAGCTGGAGAGGATATCAGGCCTTACAGCTGAGCAGGCCAAGGAGGAGCTGCTCTCCTCAGTCAGAGAGGATATAAAGCACGAGACAGCAAAGATAATCAGGGAGTACGACAACATAGCCAAGGAGGAGTCGGAAAAGAAGGCGAAGGAATACATAGTAAATGCGATCCAGCGCTGCGCTGCCGACCATGTTGCGGAATCCACAGTATCAGTAGTACAGCTTCCCAATGACGATATGAAGGGAAGGATAATAGGAAGAGAGGGAAGGAACATAAGGACCCTTGAGACTCTCACCGGTATCGAGCTCATCATAGACGATACCCCCGAGGCGGTAGTGCTCTCGGGCTTTGACCCCATAAGGAGAGAGGTGGCAAGGATAGCCCTCGAAAAGCTTATAGTTGACGGTCGAATACATCCCGCAAGGATAGAGGAGATGGTGGAGAAGGCCAAAAAGGAAGTTGACACCACCATAAGAGAAGAGGGTGAAGCCGCTGTCCTTGAGGTCGGAATACACGGCATCCATCCCGAGCTCATAAAGCTTCTGGGAAGGATGAAATTCAGGACTTCCTACGGACAGAATGCCTTAAAGCACAGCGTGGAGGTGGCCCAGATATCAGGGCTTCTCGCCTCGGAGCTGGGGCTTGATGTAAGGATGGCAAAGAGAGCCGGACTGCTCCACGATATAGGAAAGGCAGTGGACCACGAGCAGGAGGGAACCCACATAAGCCTCGGAGTGGAGCTGTGCAAGAAGTACCATGAGCCGGCTGTAGTCATAAACGCAGTGGAATCCCACCATGGAGATGTGGAGCCTACAAGCCTTATATCCTGTGTGGTGGCTGCTGCTGATGCCATATCAGCCTCAAGGCCCGGAGCCAGAAGAGAGTCCATAGAGACCTACACCCAGAGACTTAAGCAGCTTGAGGACATAACAAACTCCTACAAGGGAGTTGAGAAGTCCTACGCTATTCAGGCGGGAAGAGAGGTCCGCATCATGGTAATTCCTGAGCAGATAAGCGAGGACGACATGGTGATACTTGCCCACGATGTGGCAAAGAGGATAGAGGATGAGATGACCTATCCCGGACAGATAAAGGTAAATGTCATAAGGGAGACCAGAGTGACAGACACAGCAAAGTAATAGCTGTAAACTTTTGGAATTTTGTACGTATAAAAAACATTGACTAATTTTTGACATATTTGCTATAATAAGAGTGTCGAAAGACTATATGGTTTGTCGTTTTTGAGTTAAACGGCTACGCCATGTAGTCTTTTTTTGTTGTTTTTCAACAAAAATAACGGATTTCCGGAGGATAGTTGTTGAGATGGAAATTGTGAAACTTAATGTAAACGGATGTGTGAGGGAGATCCCTGTGGAGCATAACTGGACTCTCCTTAGAGCTCTGAGAGAGGGGCTGGGCCTTACCGGCACCAAATGCGGCTGCGAGACAGGAGACTGCGGAGCCTGCATGGTCATAATCGACGGGGAGGCGGTGAGAGAGTCCGCAAGGAGACTGAGAGAGGAGGCTGAGGCATAATGGCATGTGAAGAAGTAAAAAACGGGATGATAGGATCAAGTGTGCCTGTAAGAGATGCCGCGTTGAAGGTTACAGGGCAGATGCGCTATGTGGCCGACATGAAGCTTCCCGGCATGCTCTATGCAAAGATACTCTACTCCCCTGTGCCTCATGCAAGGATAAAGAGTATAGACACCTCTGCGGCTGAGGCCTTGGAGGGAGTTGAGGCTGTAGTTATGCTACAAGGATTCTCCCAAGAACCGCTACAACGGAAACGGGGAGGACAAGGACATAAAGCCCTCGGAGCTGGTGTTTGACGATGTGGTCAGATACGTGGGCGACAAGGTTGCCGCTGTGGCGGCCGACTCGGAGAAGACAGCCCTCAAAGCCTTAAAGCTCATAAAGGTGGAGTATGAGGAGCTTCCTCACTACTTTGATCCGGAGGAGGCCTTAAAGGAGGACGCCTACCCCATACATGAGGGAGGAAATATAATAATGCCCTCAGAGACTGTGGGAGGGGATCCGGAAAAGGCCATAAAGGAGGCGGACCACGTCATAACGAGAGAGTACTTTATGCCTGCGGTAAATCACTGCCCAATAGAGACCCACGCCTCTATTTCAGAGTTTGACGCCACAGGAAAGCTTACAGTATGGACACCTACCCAGGATGCCTTCGGCCAGAGGATAAACCTTCACCGCATATTCGGGCTTCCCATGTCTAAGATAAGGGTCATAAGCCCTGTGATGGGAGGGGGCTTCGGAGGAAAGATAGACCTTGTGACGGAGCCTGTGACCGCACTCCTTGCCATGAAGACCGGAAGGCCTGTAAAGCTGGTATACGGAAGACAGGAGGAGTTCACCTCCGCCAGGACCCGCCACGCCGCCAAGGTAAAGCTTACCATGGGATACATGAACGACGGCACCATAACAGGGGCTGACGAGACCATGATACTGAATGCGGGAGCCCACACCTCCGCCACCATGTCCGTATGCTGGGCGGCGGGAGGAAAATTCTTTAAGCTCCTCAACACAAGGAACCTGAGATTTAAGGGCATACCGGTCTACACCAACACACCGGTGGCCTCAGCCATGAGGGGCTTCGGCTCACCTCAGCAGTTCTTCCCGGTGTCCTCAATGATAAACGAGATAGCGAACATCCTGGGCATGGACCCCAGCGAGCTGTTCTTAAAGAACCTTGCAGACCCCTATGAGAAGGCCTGCTGTGACGGTGAATCCTTCGGAAACTTCAGGCTTAAGGACTGCGTCATAAAGGGAAGAGAGCTCATCGGCTGGGACGAGGCTGTAAAGGAGATGAGAGAGAGCGCTGATAAGAAGAGCCGCTTCAGGATAGGCGTCGGAGTAGCCTGCGGCTCTCACGGAACCTCCATGTTCCCCTTCATGCCTGACGTGACAGGAATAACTATGAAGATGAACGAGGACGGAACCATAGTATTTACAACAGGAACCTCAGACATGGGAAACGGCTCGGTCACCACCCAGTGCATGATGATCTCCGAGGTTTTGGGAATACCCCTCGACAATATAAGCTATATAAAGACGGATACAGACGCCGCTATGTCGGATCTCGGAGCTTACGCCTCAAGAGGAACCTACACCAGCGGTCATGCCGCCTTAAAGACTGCGGAGATAATGAGGGACAAGATAGCCGACATAGCTGTAAAGCTTCTGGAGGCTGATAAGGAAGAGCTGAGATTTGCGGACAACAGAGTTTATTTTAAGGATAAGTCTGTGGACATGACCGAGATAGCGGTCTACGCCAGAGAAACTCTTCAGGAGGATTTAAGCTGCTCCTATATGTTCCACTCCACAGAGGGACCCATGAGCTCCGGAGCTCACTTCGCAAAGG
Source organism: uncultured Lachnospiraceae bacterium (assembly GCA_944381485.1). Taxonomy (GTDB): domain Bacteria; phylum Bacillota; class Clostridia; order Lachnospirales; family Lachnospiraceae; genus Avilachnospira. The sequence goes on along the minus strand of CALWLI010000026.1, from coordinate 20,659 downwards.
TCAGCGTGGACACAGAGACAGGAGAGGTAAAGCTTCTTGACTATGCGGCCGTCCATGACGTGGGAAAGGTGGTAAATCCCATGGGAGTATCAGGACAGCTGGAGGGAGGCATATCCATGGGACTGGGATATGCTCTCTGCGAGGAGATGAAGATAGCTGAAAACGGCAGATGCACAAGCTCGAATTTTAAGGCTTACCATATGTTGAATGCCGCTGAGATGCCTCCTATAAAGACAGCCTTCATAGATTCAAAGGAGGAGACAGGACCCTTCGGAGCAAAATCCGTGGGAGAGTGTGCTGTAGTTCCGGTAGCTCCCGCTGTGATAAATGCCATCTCAAATGCTGTAGGAGCTCATATCATGAGGCTCCCTGCAAGGCCTGAGGACATAAAGGAGGCTTTTGGACAGAACAAATAAAAAGTTCTATATAAATTTACTGATTATTCATACTTTATTAACAATTAATTCCTATAATTAGCACATAAAAGTTATTTGAAACATATGCCGATTAGTAAAAATTGCACATAGATTTTTCATAATTACCCCGGTTGCTTTTTAACCGGGGTCTCCTCATGTTTACGGGAAAAATAAGATTAAATTAACTTAAAATTCATTAAATTGCCTTATTATGCCTTATAATATAGTAAAAGCCTATATTTTTACAGGAGTTATTGATGAGGGAAGAAGAGAAAAGGAAAGAGACTGAGGAGAAAACCGAGAAGGCTGATAATGTGAAAGCTGCTGCGTCAGGACGGGGCAGGAAAAAGAGAGGGGGAAGAGTCAAGAGGCTTCTTCTCATTTTTGCATGCATATTTGCCGTGACAGTTGTGGCGGGCTACGTGATGATAAAGCCGGAGTACGACCGCTACAAGGTAATAGTCTATGAAAAGCTCTCCAACATGGACAGGGCTGACTTTTCAAGGCTTCCCGACACAGAGATATTTGACAGCGACGGGGAGAGGATAGGGATAATAAATGCCGGGCACTACGAGTACGTTCCCATATCCGAGATAAGCGAGAATATTCAGGCCGCCTACATTGCTCAGGAGGACAAGCGCTTCTTAAGCCACAACGGAGTGGATTGGATAGCCACGGCAAGGGCGGGCCTTGCCCTGATAAAAAACGGGGGCCGCATAACTCAGGGAGGCTCCACCATAACCCAGCAGGTCATAAAGAACACCTTCCTCACTCAGGACAGAACATTTTCAAGAAAGATAATAGAGATACTCATGGCTCCGGAGCTAGAGAAAAAATACACCAAGGCGGACATAATGGAGTTTTACTGCAACACCAATTATTACGGTAACCGCTGCTACGGAGTTCAGGCCGCATCCCGCTTTTACTTCGGCAAGGACGCCTCGGAGCTTACGGTGCCGGAGGCGGCAACACTTGTGGGAATCAGCAATTCCCCGGGAAGGTATGACCCGGTGACTCATCCTGAGGAGTCAAAGGAAAAGAGAAACAGGGTACTTAACAGCATGCTGAAAAATGAGCTCATAACTCAGGAGGAGTACAATACCTACAGTGCCTCTCCCCTCGTCATAGTTGAGGAGCAGCAGGAAGGGACTGACGAGAGCTATGAGTCGAGCTATGCCCTCCACTGTGCGGCCCTTGAGCTTATGAAGCTGGACGGCTTCGACTTTGAATATACCTTTGACTCAAAGGCGGAGTACGAGGCCTATACAGAGAGCTACGATGAGGCCTACTCCGAGAAGTCCTCTGAGCTGAGGAGCGGTGGCTACAGGATATATACTTCCATTGACACGGATATTCAGAACACGGTTCAGGAGGAGCTTGACAGTGTACTCTCCGACTTTACCGAGCTTCAGGAAAACGGAAAGCTCGCTCTTCAGGGAGCGGGAGTCATAGTCGACAACGAGACAGGCTATGTTGTGGCGGCAGTGGGAGGCCGCGGAACGGAGGACCCTCTCAACAGAGCCTACAATTCAGCCAGACAGCCCGGCTCCTGCATAAAGCCCATACTGGACTACGGACCGGCCTTTGACACGGGAGAGTACTATCCTGCAAGGATAATGAATGACCATTACTTCGAGGGCGGGCCGAGAAACTCCTCAGGCACTTACAGAGGGAATGTGACAGTAAGGCAGGCCCTGAATCTGAGCCTCAATACTGTGGCTTGGCAGGTGCTTGACGATATAGGGATAAAATACGGCATGAGCTATCTTGACAAGATGCAGTTCCAAAAGCTCTCCTACATAGACAGCAGTGTAAATTCCGTGAGCATAGGAGGCTTTACCAACGGCGTAAGGCCTGTGGACATGGCAAAGGCCTACTCCACCTTGGCTGACGGTGGAATATACAGGGACAATACCTGCATTTTGAAGATAGAGCACAGCGAGCTGGGAGACCTTACAAAGAACGAGAAAGTCCGGTCTGAGAGGGTCTACAGAGAAGACACAGCCTACATGATAACGGACATTCTCAAGGGGACCTTCACCGAGGGGACCGCAGGAGGGCTGGAGCTTGAGGGAGGAATGCCCTGTGCCGGAAAGACGGGAACCACAAACGACAGCAAGGATACCTGGTTCTGCGGATACACAAGATACTATACCGGAGCGTTTTGGGTAGGCTATGACTTGCCTCAGGCCATGCCGGGAGTATATGGTGCAACCTACGCGGGAAAGATATGGAAGCAGGCCATGGACAGGATACACGAGGGCCTTGCCCCCATAGATTGGGAGATGCCCTCCACTGTGGAGGAGCGGACCGATGAGTCCACAGGAATAACTGACTTAAGGAGCACTACAGACGAGCTGAGGGCCGAGCAGAGCCTTAAGGAGAAGGAGCAAAACAGGCTTGAGGAGGAGTGCGCAAAGCTCCTCTCCACATACGAGGACACAGTAATAAACAGCGTGCCTGATGTATATACTGTGAGGGCTCAGTATGATGAGCTTATGGAAAAGCTGCCCCTCATAGATAACAGCGAAACAAGGCGGGAGATGTTAGAAAGGCTTGAGGCCGTCCACGAGAAGAATGAGGCAATAGTAGAGGGAATGGCTGATGTGATAGAAAGGTATGAGGAGCAGAAGGCCATAGAGGACGAGAGGCTCAAGGCCATGGAGGAGTCTCAGGCCGAGGAGAACAGAAAGGCCGCCGAGGAGGAGATAAACAAAAAAGAGGTGGAAAATGCCATAGAGGGCCTTGAGGCGCTTAAGTACAGATCGGATGAGACTGAGGAGCTTGTGGATTCCGCCATAGAAAAGCTTGAGCTCATAGAGGGCTATCCGGAGGAGGAAGAGTATGCTGAAAGACTTTACAGGGCGGTAGAGTCCCTCTCATCACTTCCCACAGAGGAGGAGTGGCAGAGGGCAGAGGATGAGAGAAAAGCCCGGGAGGAAGCTTTGAGACAATCACAGTCCGCCGCCTCACAGGAGCTGAGAGAGGAGATATCCGAAAAGGCGAATGAAGTCTTAAATCCCACCAAAGCCCCCAAAGAGGGGATAGACGGAGGACCCGGAGTGATGTAATATATTCTTCAAGTCAAAAATACTTTTATACACGGACGGAGAAAAGATGGAAGAAAAGAAGGTTAGCGCGGGAAGTAATTTCCTGGTGCAGGGAAGCATTCTGGCGGCGGCAGGGCTTGTGGTCAGGCTTATAGGATTGCTTTACAAGATCCCCATGACAAGGATACTGGGGGATGAGGGCATAGGCTACTATAATACCGCCTACGAGATATACAACATAGGACTCATACTCTCCTCCTACAGCCTGCCCCTTGCGGTGTCAAAGCTCATAGCCGCCAAGGAACAGGAGAGAAGGCACGGGGATGCCAAGAGAGTTTTCAACTGCGGAATAGCCGTGGGAGTATTTGCCGGAGGGCTGATGTCTGTCCTCCTTATAATTGGAGCCGACAAGATAGCCGTAGGCATATTCAACAGCCCGGGAAGCGCCCTTCCCCTTAAGGTGATGGCCCCCACCATATTTGTCTTTGCGGTTATGGGTGTCTTCAGAGGCTTTTTCCAGGGCCATGGAAACATGGTCCCCACCTCTATATCCCAGATAATAGAGCAGCTGGTCCATGCGGCGGTAAGCATTTGGGCCTCCTATGATTTTATGAGAAGATTCTCTGAAAGCGAAAATCCCGCCTCCTACGGTGCAGCGGGAGGAACGCTGGGAACTCTCGTGGGGGCACTCTTTGCCTTTTTATTCCTTGGGGTGCTGATGCTGAGATACAAGAGGCGCACGGAGGAGAGCTTTGGAGCAGGGGAGGAGCACGAGGTCTCAGACTATTCAAGGCTTATGAAGCTCTTGATCCTCACCTTCATTCCCATAATACTGAGCCAGTTCGTCTACCAGCTCAGTGGCTCGGTGGACAACTCCATGTTCGGTATAATTATGGGGTCAAAGGGACTTTCCGAGAGCGAGAGACTGTCCCTCCTCGGAATATATGGAGGAAAATACAGGCTCCTTACAAATGTGCCTGTTGCCATAGCCTCATCCCTTGGAGCCTCTCTGATCCCGGGAATAGTAATGTCCCGGATAAGAGGGGAGGAGGAAGAGGTAAAGCACAAGATATACATGACTGTCAAGTTCAACATGCTCCTTGCCATACCCTGTGCAGCGGGAATGTTTGCAATAGCATCCCCTGTAATGAGGCTTGTGTTCGGGGACGGCAGGAGCTTCACGGCTCTGCTTCTCATGATAGGAGCCCCGGCTGTGGTATTTTTCTCTCTCTCGACAGTGACAAACGCGGTGCTGCAGGGAATCGATGAGATGAGAAAGTCCGTGACTCACTCGGCCATATCCCTCCTTTTGCATGTTATCCTTGTCTATATCATGCTTGACAAGCTTGATATGGGAGTGTACGGACTTGTCATAGGAAACGTGAGCTTTGCTCTGGTAGTGTGTATCCTTAACTGGATATCCATAGGGGAGAAGCTTGACTACAGGCAGGAGGTAAGGACCACCTTCCTGCTTCCCCTTGCCGCTGCAGCGATCATGGGAGTTGCGGCAAGGCTCTGCTATATGCTCATATGTGCTCTTCTTCCCTTCGGAGGAGGGCTTGAAAACGCTGTGGCTGTGCTTGTGACAGTATTTGCAGCCGCGCTTGTGTACGGATTTTTGATACTTAAGCTTAAGGCGGTGACCAAGGATGAGCTGAGGCTCATGCCCATGGGAAGAATTTTGCTGCGTTTTATTTAAAGGAGGCAGGCTATGAGAAAGCTCATGCTCATATGCAACCCCCATGCGGGAAAGGGGATATCAGGGGAAAAGCTTTTGGAGATGACAGACTTTTTCAACGCCTCTGGCTTTCTGCCTGAGATATACTTTACGAAAAAGGATGATGATCTCAAGGAGGTGCTTAATTTTGCCCGTGCTGAGGAGGCCTTTTTAGTGTGCATGGGCGGTGACGGCATGATAAATCTTCTTGCTGACTCCATGATAAAAAACGATATGATCCTGCCCTTCGGCTACCTTCCCGAGGGGACTACCAATGACTTTGCAAAGAGCACAGGCATACCTGTGGACTTTAAGAGAGCCTTAAGCGCCTCAGTCTCAGAGGAGATGAGAGAGACGGATGTGGGGTCTCTTTCAGGGAGGCATTTCGTCTATGTGGCAGGCTTCGGCCTTTTTACGGATGTATCCTACAAGACGCCCCAAAAGACAAAGAATGCCTTCGGCTATCTGGCCTATGTCCTTGAGGGGGCAATGTCCATAGCCGAGTTCAAGCTGTACAGACTTAAGATAACTGTTGATCATGAGGAGGTCATAGAGGGAGAATTCATCCTTGGCATGGTGACGAACTCCATGTCTGTGGCGGGGATGAAGTCCATTGCCTACGATGATACCAGGCTTGACGACGGGATGTTTGAGATGCTTCTTTTGAGAAAGGCGTCAAATATCGGAGAGCTGAGCAAGCTCTTAAGCTCTGTAATGGCGGGAAATACAAACTCTCCCCTCATAGTCTACAGGCAGGGAAGGCATTTCCTCTTTGAGGGGGAGGAGCTTTCCTGGACCATAGACGGGGAATACGGAGGGACCTACTCAGGGTCCGAGATAGAGGTCACAGGCAAAAAACTTAAGCTGCGCTTTACAAAGTCTTAAGTTGGCGCTTTCTCACTGCTGTGCTAAAATTGCTGTCGTAAATAAATTGGCCATACAGAAGGAGAAAAAATGACAGCGGATTACCATGTGCACACCTACTACAGCCACGACAGCAGCTGCCCCATGGCGGATATGATAGAGAGAGCCCTTGAGCTCGGCATAGATGAGCTCTGCTTTACAGACCATGTGGACTACGGGATAAATTCTGACGAGGATAATTGCTGCTACGAGAGATATTTCGAGGAGCTTGAGAGAAGAAAAAAAGAGTATGAGGGAAGGATCAAAATAAAGAGGGGGATAGAATTCGGAGTTCAGAGGCATACAAAGGCCGAGTATGAGCGGGATGCCGGAAAATACCCCTTTGACTTTATAATACTCAGCAATCATCAGATAGACGACAAGGGCTTTTGGGATCAGAGCTACCAGAAGGGGAAGACTCAGGATGAGTACCACAAAGCTTACTACGAGGAGCTTCTTTGGCTGGTTGAAAATTATAATGACTACTCTGTCCTCGGGCACCTTGATATGATAAAGCGTTATGACAGGATGGGAGACTATCCTGATCATAGGATCACAGACACGGTTGAGGCCATATTTAAAAAAATAATACCCGCAGGAAAGGGTATAGAGGTAAATACCTCCTCCTTTCATTACGGGTTAAAAGACCTGACGCCCTCCCGAAAGCTTTTGGCACTCTACAGAGATATGGGAGGGGAGCTGATCACCTTAGGCTCCGATGCCCACAGCACAGAATATCTTGGAGATCACATACCCGAGGTAAAAAACATCCTGAGGGATATGGGCTTTAAGTATTTCTGCACCTTCACAGAGCTTAAGCCTGAATTTCATAAGCTTTAACTCAGGAGATCATATATGTGATATGAGCCCTCCTTATAGTAGGCGGGGCTGCATCTGCCGGCCTTTACGGCTCTCACAAGATCCCCTGAAGATCTTATCTCGTCGGGGAAATATGTGGCATACACACCCACCTTATCCGTCACGTGGCAGTCGCTGGCTCCTGTGGCGGGCAGCCCCAGCTTTTTCGCGTATTCCTTTGCCGTATTTATGGCGTCAGGAAGAGTGCTGCCGTTAAGGACTTCTATGGCGGAAAGCCCCTTTACTTTGTCAAGATTATCCTCAAGACCTCTGCGGTTGTTTCTGAAGGGGTGTGCACTTATGGTTATGCCGCCCTGAGCATTTACAAAGTCAATAAATTCCTGGGCGCTGACCCTCTCCTTGGGATAGCTGTCGATGCCGAAGGCAAGTATATCCCCCTGGAGGGAGTAGAACTCTATACCTACAAATATGGGGTAGCCTGTCCTTTCCGTATAGGCTGCAGCCGTCTCCACAAGCCCCATGCTGTCGTGATCCGTAATACATATTCCGTCGAGACCCTTTATTCTCGCCTCGTATACCATCTCTTCAAGGGAGAGAAAGCTGTCTGAGGAGAAGGTTTTCTCGTGCATGTGCATGTCTATAAACATCAGGTATTCTCCGAGTAAAATATATTTTTAAGTCTGCTTAAGAAGAAAAAATTACTTGTCCTTGCCGCTGCCCAAGAGATCCTTAAGACCCTCAAGCTTTCCGAGCTGCTCCTTGACACCGTCCATCTCGGGGATCTTTTCTGACAGATCCTCAATGCCCTCCTTGATGCCGTCAACATTTTCCATTCCTGTCTTTATTATTTCCTTGACATCTTCGGCGTCAACTCCGTCCTTTACCATGTCCTTGATCTTTTCAATGTCCTCGCTCTTAACATTCTTGACAAGGCCTTCAATACTGTTCTTCAATTCATTGAGATTGCTTAAATCCTTAAATCCATCTTTCTTACTCCTTTATATTTTATACGCAATAAATATAACACCCGTTATGATAATCTGCAACTTTTATATATGAATTAAATGTAATTTATAGCTTATTTATAAAGAGCAATTTATTTGACAAAAAGTAATACTTTAAGTTATACTTATATCACAAAGAGGTAATGAATGAAAAACCGAATTAATGATGTTTATGTCGATTATCTACAGAGGCTGAAAGGAGGCTATACTATGGCAACTGTTAGAAAAAAGATAACTCAGAGAATGAAGTCTACAGAAGCTCAGAGGGAAGAAATCAGAGCTGCCGCAAAGAAGCCTCCTGTATTTGATGAGGATTCTCCAAAGCTTACTTCCGAACAGCTGGCTCAAATGGCGGAATATGCCCGCAAACAAAGAGAGCTATCAAAGAAACCTGTTATAGCACTCAGAATATCCCCTGATACTCTCGCAAAAGCCAAAGCTACGGGGAAGGGGTATACAGGCTTTCTCAGCAGGCTTTTGGATAATGCTATAAATGATCCTGATATGGTATCAAGGAGTTTATAGATGAAGCAGGACATCCTGAAAATAGGGGTGTCCTGTTGTTTTAAGTTTTCGATCTCGACTCGACATAGTTGTTTGTACAGGTATAATTATATTGATAAAGCTTGAGAAAATCATAGCCCAATGCTATACTATGTCAGTTAAGGCAAAATAAAGCTTTTGCCCTATATCGTCGGTGTGTTCGAGACCTTCCACACCTAAAACAAAACTAGAGGAGAAAATTTAATATGAAGAGAGAAAAGAGATCGCTTTCAGGCGGTACACAAAAGATGACCGAGGCTGCGCTTATAGCAGCCCTCTACGTGGCTTTGACACTTATGTTTGAACCCATATCCTTCGGGCCCATACAATTCCGCATATCGGAGATGTTCTGTGTACTGCCCTACTTCACACCTGCAGCTGTCCCCGGCCTTTTTGCAGGCTGCCTTCTTGGAAATGTCCTGGGAGGAGCCATGCTTCCTGACATAGTATTCGGGAGCCTTGCCACGCTTTTGGGCGCTGCCGGCTCATATATGTTGAGAGGAAACAAATATCTTGTATGCCTTCCGCCCATATTGGCCAACATGCTTATAATACCTCCTGTTCTCAAATATGCCTATCACTTTGAGGGAGCTCTATCCTTCTTTGTGCTTACTGTAGGAATAGGAGAGCTCCTGGCGGTGGGAGTGATAGGAAACATCCTGCTTGCGATCTTGGAAAAATATAAGGCACTCCTTTTCAAAAGACAGGAGTCATAGAAGCTCCGGAGGTCCCGTAAGGGGGACTGAGGAGTATGTTTAAAGAGGTGGTTTTTATGTATCAGATAGACTTTAAAAAACCCTGCAGCGTTCATTTTATAGGAATAGGCGGCATCAGCATGTCCGGACTTGCGGAGATACTGATCTCCGAGGGCTTTAAGGTTTCCGGCTCGGATATGAAGAGCTCGGAGCTCACGGAGCACCTTGCAAAAATAGGGGCAAAGATATCCTATCCCCAGGCTGCGGACAATATAGAGGATCCGGATGTGGTCGTTTACACAGCGGCCATACATCCTGACAATCCGGAGTTCAGAGCAGCCCTCATAAAGGGCATACCCATGATGCCCAGAGCCGAGCTTTTGGGAGAGCTTATGAACAACTATGAGGATGCCATAAACGTGGCCGGAACCCATGGAAAGACGACAACCACCTCCATGATCACAGAGATCTTTATGGAGGCAAAGGCCGATCCCACAGTCACTGTGGGAGGCATACTTGACTCCATAGGGGGAAATATAAGAGTCGGAGGCTCAAAGTACTTTATAGCAGAGGCCTGTGAGTACACCAACAGCTTCCTGTCCTTCTTCCCCACAACAGCAGTGGTCTTAAACGTTGAGGCTGACCATCTGGACTTCTTCAAGGATATTTCCGACATAAGGAATTCCTTCAGGCATTTCATAGGAAGGCTCCCTCAGAACGACAGAGGGCTTCTCATATTTAACGGTGACATAGAAGATCCTGATTTCTTTTTAAAAGGCCTTAAGTGCAGAGTTGTGACCTTCGGACACAGCGAGGGAAATGACCTCAGGGCCGAGGACATAAGCTATGACTCCTTCGCAAGGCCCTCATATGAGCTCATCGTAAGAGGGGAGAGAAAAGGAAGGATAGAGCTGGGTGTCACCGGAGAGCACAATGTATACAACTCCCTTGCAGCCATAGCCGTAGCACTGAATGCGGGAATAGAGCTCGACAGCGTAAAGCGGGCTTTAAAGCGCTTCTCCGGAACAGAGAGACGCTTCCAGATAAAGGGAGAGGTAAGGGGCTTTACCATAATAGATGATTATGCCCACCACCCTCAGGAGATAGAGGCTACCTTGAAGGCTGCAAAGATGTATCCCCACAAAAAGCTTTGGGTCATCTTCCAGCCCCACACCTATACCAGGACCAAGGCTCTCATGGATGACTTTGCAAAGGCCCTGTCTTTGGCTGACGAGGTAATACTTGCAGACATATATGCCGCAAGAGAAAAGAACGAAGTGGGCGTAAGCTCGGGAGACCTGGCGGAAAAGATAAGGCTTTCCGGAGGAAGTGTGAACTACATCCGGAGCTTTGAGGAGATAGAAGATTTTGTACTTAAAAATGTACAAGAAGGTGATCTGTTGATAACTATGGGGGCGGGAGACGTGGTAAATATTGGAGAAAAGCTCCTTTCCATGTAGTTATCCACATTATCCACAGAGTTATTAACAACAATTCGGTTTAAGATTCTGTGGATATTTTTATCTCCAAAACTTGGGAAAATAAGGATTGTTAAAAATTAATACACAATATCCACAAAATAAGTGGCGGCCCGCAGGGAAGGTTTCAATTTATTTTTTGCTGTGTTATGATTTAATCAAGATTTTTTTCAGGGGCGGAGAAGGTATGAACTACAGGGATATTTTTGCGATAGATGCCACCTTGGTGGCCAATGATTTTTTGGAAAACTATATGCCTGAGGCTAACGGAGACTATGTGAAGGTATATCTCTACATGCTTAAGAACAAGGATGCGGGCATAAGTATTTCCGATGTGGCGGAAAAGCTGAGACTCACAGAGGGCGACGTAAAAAGAGCCGTCAAATACTGGAAGGAGCAGGGGATACTCCTTGATAAGCTTGAGGCAAAAGAGGAGGGAAGACCGGAACCTTCCGGGGAAGATAAGAAGGCTGCAAAGGAAAAGACCGAAGCAAAGCCCGGCAGCATAACAAGGGAGCAGCAGGAGAGGCTTTCCGGGGATGAGGAATTCAGACAGCTCCTTATGATAGCTCAGAAATATATGAGCATGATATTCACTCCCAGGGAGGTGAATGTGCTGGGGTATCTGTATGACACCTTGAAGATGCCTGCAGACGTTATAGACTATCTCATAGACTACTGCGTTCAGGGTGGGCATAATGACATCAGATACATAGAAAAGACCGGACTTAACTGGGCCTCCCAGGGCATAAGAGATGTGGCTTCGGCCGTGAAGCAGGCCAAGGCCTTTGACAAGGCCAAGGAGGAGCTCATAAAGAAAAATGAGAAGCGCAGCCTGTCAAATGCGAGAAAGAAGGCTGTGAACAGAAGTGATACGGATTACGATGCCCTTGTGATGGAGCAGTCGTTTTTGAGAAGGATAGAGTAGTAAATGGGGCTTAACAAGAGTCAGTACAATCAAATAATGTCTGTCTATCAAGAGCGCAGGATAAAAAACAGCCTTAAGCAGAGGGCAAGGCTTGAGGAGGTCTATCTTAAGATCCCGGAGCTCCGGGAGGCTGATGAGAGGCTCAGGGCCCTGGCTCTCAAGAACGCCGCGGACATAATCGCTGGCAGAAGCAGTGACTCAGGACCTACAAAGGAGGAGGCAAAAGAGCTCTCCGAGGCGAAGAAGAGACTGCTTTTAAGGGCCGGTTTTTCGGCTGATTATCTTGACATGCCCTATGATTGTATGTATTGTAAAGATACCGGATATGCAAATGGTGAGAAATGCCGCTGTTTCAGACGACTTGAGACAGAATTTCTCTACGCTCAGTCAGGCCTCTCAAAGGTGCTCAAGAAGGAAAACTTCGAGACCTTTCGTGAGGACATATTTGACGATGGGGAGTTTATTCCCTACATAAAAAAGACTGAGCGGGAATATATGAGGGCGGTGAAGGCGGAGTGCTTAAGGTTCTGTGATCACTTCGGAGACAATGAAAAGACCAGCCTTCTCTTTACAGGCCCTACGGGGACAGGAAAGACCTTCCTTTCAAATTGTATATCAAAGAGGATCCTGGATATGGGATACTCGGTCATATATATGACGGCAGTCGAGCTTTTTGACCTGTTGGCAAAGGCTCGATTCGGAGAAAATGATGAGCAGGTTACCGACAGCAGGGATATGCTTTTCCAATGCGATCTCCTCACAGTGGATGATCTGGGAACAGAAATGCAGTCTGACTTCATAAATTCTCAGTTGTTTTCTCTTCTTAATTACAGGATGATCAGAAAAAAAGCCACTCTGATCTCCACCAATCTGAGCATGCAGGCCATAAGAGACCTGTATACAGACAGAATAGCGTCGCGGATAATGAGCGAATACACGGTCATACCCTTTTACGGAAGGGACCTGCGGCTTAAAGGAGGAAAAAATGTCAGATAAAGAGAATAATACAAAGTCACGCCCCAGCTCTCAGGTTATAGAGACAGTGCCTGTAGGCCCTCTCGGCCTGGTACCCTTAAAGGGCTGCGAGGAGTTCGGCAAGAAGGTGGACAAGTACCTTGTAAAATGGAGGAAGGAGAGGGAATCTGAGCACAAGCATACCATAGCCTTCTCCGGATATCAGAGGGACAGCTACCTTATTGACAGCTCTACCCCCAGATTCGGAACAGGAGAGGCGAAGGGAGTCATCAACAGCTCCGTAAGAGGAGATGATCTTTATTTCCTTGTGGATGTGACAAACTATTCCCTCACTTACACAGTTTCGGGACTTCTCAATCACATGTCCCCTGACGATCACTTTCAGGATCTGAAGAGACTTATAGCAGCCTCCGCGGGAAAGGCCAGAAGGATAAGCGTTATCATGCCCTTCCTTTACGAGAGCAGACAGCACAAGAGAAGTGCCAGAGAGTCCTTGGACTGTGCCATGGCTCTTCAGGAGCTCTGCGACATGGGCGTGGAGAATATCATAACCTTTGATGCCCATGACCCCAGAGTACAGAATGCCATACCCTTAAAGGGCTTTGAGACTATATCTGCCACCTACCAGTACATAAAGGGACTTTTGAAGAACATCACTGACCTCAGCATAGACTCGGATCACATGATGATCATAAGCCCTGACGAGGGAGGAATGGCAAGAGCCATATATTTTGCCAATGTATTGGGTATAGACATGGGTATGTTCTACAAGAGAAGGGATTACACCAAGATCATAGACGGAAGGAATCCCATAGTTGCCCACGAATTCTTGGGAAGCTCAGTGGAGGGCAAGGACGTCATCATAGTAGACGACATGATATCCTCCGGAGAGAGCATGATAGACGTGGCAAAGGAGCTTAAGAGGAGAAAGGCAAAGAGGGTATTCTGTTGCGCCACCTTCGGACTCTTCACAAAGGGCCTTAAGGCCTTCGATCAGGCCTACGAGGACGGCATAATAGACAGGATACTCACCACAAACATGGTATATCAGACCCCTGAGCTCTTAAAGAGAGAGTACTACATTGATGTGGATATGGCCAAGTACGTGGCCCTCATTATAGACTGCCTGAATCACGACAATTCCCTCAGCAGCCTCCTCAGTCCCACTGACAGGATCAACAAGAGGCTTGCCGAGTACAGGGAAAAGCACAGGATCGACGATTGATCATAAAAAGTCTTATATGACAGACGAGAGATATTTCAGAAATAAAATAAATATTTTGAGCTTTGCACTCACCATAGCTGTTATATGGGTGCATGCTTTCAACGTGGAGTATGCCGGTAACTTGCTTACCGGCATTAACTTTTTTACTCCCGGGCAGGAAGCCCTATCCGCTGAGCTGAGAATGACCCCCGAGGGGGAGTTTGCCTTTTTTGCGGCCTGCATTGAAAATATATTTTCCGAGCTTTTGGGACAGGGGGCTGTGCCGGGCTTTTTTATGATATCCGCCTATCTTTTTTACAGAAACATAGGCCCGAGGCTTTACCCGGGAAAAATGATTATAAAGTGGAAGAGGAGGGTCCGTTCCCTTCTTATTCCTTATCTCTTGTGGAACTTATTGTATTTTCTGCTCAGCTTTGCCGACAGCGGTGGAAGGCTTGAGGTCTCAGCCGCCTCTCTCTTTGACGCTATTGTAAACTACAGGTACAACCCTGTGTTCTGGTATATGAAGCAGCTCATAATGCTCACGGTGCTGGCTCCCTTTGTGTTCGTGGCACTTAAAAACAGGAATACAGCCCGGCTTTTTCTCCTTCTTTCCTTTTTGGGAGCCGCTTTCTGGACTCGCATCCCCTACCACATAGTAAACGAGGATGCCCTGTTCTACTATCTTTTGGGAGCGTATTTTGCCATGCACTTAAGACAGGAGGTGGAGAGTGAGCATGAAAGCTCTCTGTGGCTTAAAAGGGGTGTCATACTCTCTTTTTCTGCTGTCTTTCTTCTTATTATAAACTGTGGGATTCAGGATGGGACCTTTTTTGAGGTGGAGCCCCTTTTCAGGTCGGAGCTTGTTACAGGCCTTACGGTGCTCCTGAGAGCCGCTCTTCCCATGGCCCTGTTTTGTTTTGTCTCCCTAGGCATGGGGATATACAAAAAAAGATCCGGGAGGGAGGCGGCCCTGCCCGAATCTCTCAACATATGCTTTTTTGTTTATGCCACCCACTATATGGTGATAAAGGCGGTAAACAGGGTGGTTGAGCTTCTGTTTACAGGGCCTTATCTGAATGCTGTCTTCCTTCTGCTGTTTTTTTTAATGCCTCTTATCTGCATAGGCACAGCACTGATTATATCCCGCATGCTTAAGAGAACGGTGCCGGGATTTTGGAGCATCATAAACGGGGGCAGATGAGCCCCCGCTTCCGAAATCATTATATCAGTCCTTTATCCACCGGCCGCCGGCACCGCAGGGAAGTGTAAGTCCCGAATCGGTGACAGGAAGGCCTATTTCATCGGAGACCACAGTGCCTCCGAATTTCTTTTTAAGGGCGAGGTTCAGCATATAGCTTAAGACAGCCGGCTGAAGGCCTGTGGTGTAGGAATTTATGAGGAAGAAGAGGGGCTCATCAGACACAAGCTCCGCACACAGCTGTACAAAGGGCCATATGCTCTCCTCTATTTTCCATATCTCCCCCTTGGGGCCTCTCCCGTAGGAGGGAGGATCCATGATTATGGCCTCATACTTGTTTCCTCTCCTTATCTCCCTCTCCACAAATTTCTTGCAATCGTCCACAAGCCACCTTACAGGTGCCTCGGAGAGACCTGAAAGCTGTGCGTTTTCCCTTGCCCAGGTCACCATGCCCTTTGAGGCATCCACATGGGTGACAGAAGCCCCTGCCGCTGCCGCCGCAAGAGTCGCTCCTCCGGTGTAGGCAAAGAGATTTAAGACCGAGGGCTTCTCGCCGCCCTCCGCTATCCTTTTCTTTATCAGCTCGGAAAAGAAATCCCAGTTTACAGCCTGCTCGGGGAAAAGCCCGGTGTGCTTGAAGGCGAAGGGCTTTAAGTTGAAGCTCAGCCTGTCCCCGTGGGAGGCCTTATTATTTAAAGAAGAAACTCCCTCAGGAAGCTCATAGTCGATGCTCCACTCCGAGGGAAGATCGAAGCACTCCCATTCTCCCCCTCCCTTTTGGCTTCTGTGATACCTGGCATTGGGCCTTCTCCAATATTTGGAGACTTCAGGGCTTTTCCATATGACCTGGGGATCCGGGCGAACCAGCATATATTCACCCCATCTCTCAAGCTTTTCTCCCCGGGAGGTGTCTATGACCTCATAGTCCCTCCATCTTTCAGCTGTCCACATAATCTGATATCCGTCCTTTACACATGTTTTCTTCAGATAATATTATTGCACATGGCAAAAATTAAGTAAACAGCATCTTTTTCCGTATTTTGTAATTATTTTGCAATAATAATTTTATTGTTAAAAATCAGCCTTGCCGGTATACTGAATTATAATTGAGAATAAAATGTCTGTATACCCTCCCGGTATGCAGAGCTTCAATATAAGGAGACGGGTATGAAAAATAAAAAACTCCGCATTTTTTTGGTATCGGCTGCGCTCTGCGGGGCAGCTTCCATAAGTGCAATGGCGGCTACCGGCTGGCAGCAGGTCAATGAGAACGGGACCTTGAGATACGTATATTACAACTCTTACGGAGATCTTGAGCGCTCCGCCTGGGTGAGAGGCAGCTCCGACAATGAGTGGCGCTGGCTGAATGCAGACGGATACATGGTTGTCAACAGTCTGGTGGACGACGGTCAGTACTGCGTTGACGAGAACGGACGCATGGTAGTCAATCAGTGGAGACAGGTAAATATAGACGGGAAGCTCAAATGGATGTACTTCAGCTCCAACGGAAAGGCTGTGACCGACGGTTGGAAGCAGATAAGCGGAGCTTACTACTACTTTAACGATGACGGAGTCATGCAGACCGGCTGGGTGGACGACAACAGATATTACTGTGCTGAGAACGGAGTCATGAAGAAAGGCTGGCAGTTCATACTTCCTCCCGATGAGTATGAGGAGGACAACAACGGACCTCAGACCTCCGGAAGCGACGGAAAATACTGGTTTTACTTCCAGGACAGCGGAAAGGTGGTAAGAGCCGAGGACTCCGACGATTACGTTGAAAAGAGGATAGGAGACGCCAGATATTGCTTTGACGAGGACGGAATAATGCAGACCGGCTGGGTAAAGCTCTATGATGACAGAGATCCTGACATAACAGGCTACAGATTCTGTGCCGACTCGGAGAACATCAGCGGACACAAGTACGGAGAGATGCTTACGGCAACCTGGTGGTCCGCCGAGGCCCCCGACGATGACGATTTTGACAGCGCGGATGTGAACTGGTACTATCTGGGAAGGACCGGAGAGCCTCTTGCAGGAGAGATCACTGACGACGGCAATGGAAATCAGCTTTTTACAGAGGGCCTTGAGAGGATAGACGGAAAGGTCTACTTATTTAATAATGTAGGAAACCCTGTATCAGGACTCAGGAAGGTAAAGACCTCCTCCGGTAACAAGTCGATGTATTTCGGAGAGAATGCTCCTGAGCCCGCTCAGAAGGGGACTCAGAGGATAGATGACGGAGTAGGCAACAAGGAGACCTTCGAATTCAACTCCTCAGGCTACGGCTATGACGGAGTACATGACGGAAAGCTCTACTACATGGGAAGACTTCAGAAGGCCACAGAGGGAAGCAGAGCCTTCATAAGAGTAAACGGAGAGGTCTATCTTGTAAACAGCAGCGGATCCATACTCAAGAACAAGGAGTACAAGTCTGACGGAGAGATAGAGTACAAATCCGATTCAAGCGGAAGAAGGAGCGGCGGCTACGGAGACATACTGGACGCCGAGGAGCCCGAATATACCGTGGATTAAAGCCTCTGATCGAAAGAATTAAAGAAAAGAGATTGTATTAAAAAAAATACAATAAACAAACATAGTATAAACACTGAAAGCACTTGCATTGCAGGTGCTTTTATGTTATTCTTGGTTGGCTGTGGCATGATAGCGTTGATGTGTAAGGTTGCCGCCTCGGCAAATACATAAGCCATGCGGGTTTTTACACGGAGCGAATGTCAAGTTAAACTCGACGACAAGTCACTGTACCAAAGGAAAATAGCTGCTTAGGGCAGCCCGGGTGTGAGGATAGATATGAAACACCCGATTACGTGTACAGTCACCACTCGTCGTACCGGTATTATTCAAAGTACGAATAGGAGGCGACTTTTTTTATGGCAAGTCAGATAATGAGAATCACACTTAAGGCTTACGATCATCAGCTTATCGATCAGTCAGCCGCAAAGATCGTGGAGAACTGCAAGAAAACAGGCTCAGAGGTTTCGGGACCCGTGCCCTTACCTACAAAGAAGGAGGTTGTGACCATCCTCAGAGCTGTACACAAGTACAAGGATTCAAGAGAGCAGTTTGAGCAGAGGACCCACAAGAGACTTATCGATGTAATCAATCCCGGACCCAAGACAATGGAGTCACTTCAGAGGCTTGATATGCCCGCAGGAGTATACATCGACGTTCAGATGAAAAATCAGAATGACAAGAGCGGAAAGAAATCACCCAGAAAGCAGCTCATCACAAGGCCTGCAGCTCCCAAGAGGACAAACAGAGCACCTAAGAAGCCCGCTGCAGAGAAGGCTGAGTAAAACGTTCGGTCATCAGATTTAATAAAGAGAACTTCATCACTGCCGCAAGCAGTGCGCTGTTCTAGAATGAACGCTAAAAGCGTTCCGCTGTAGATTAAAAGGAGGTAACTAATGAAGAAAGCAATACTTGCTACCAAGGTGGGAATGACCCAGATCTTCGCAGAAAACGGAGAGCTCGTTCCCGTAACTGTCCTTCAGGCAGGACCCTGTGTCGTTACACAGATAAAGACTGAAGAGACAGACGGCTACAACGCTGTTCAGGTAGGCTTCGGAGACATCAGAGAGAAGCTGGTGAACAAGCCCCTCAAGGGACAGTTTGACAAGGCCGGAACATCATACAAGAGATACCTGAGAGAGTTCAGATTCGACAATGCAGCTGACTACAAGCTCAAGGACGAGATCAAGGCTGACATCTTCTCAGTAGGAGACAAGGTGGATGCCACCGCTGTTTCAAAGGGAAAAGGTTTCCAGGGCGCCGTTAAGAGATACGGACAGCACAGAGGACCTATGAAGCACGGTTCAAAGTTCCATCGTCATCAGGGATCTAACGGTTCAGCTACAACTCCCGGACGCGTATTCAAGGGAAAGGGAATGCCCGGACACATGGGTTCCGTTCAGAGAACTGTAGAGAATCTTGAAGTGGTAAAGGTAGACGCAGAGAACAATCTGCTTTTGGTTAAGGGTTCTGTCCCCGGACCCAAGAAGTCCCTTGTCACCATCAAAGAGACTGTTAAAGTAACAAGATAAATTTGATGGAGAAGAGAAAGGAGGAACACTTAAATGGCACAGGTTGCAGTTTATAACATGCAAGGCAAAGAAGTTGATAAGATAGAGCTCAATGACAGCATCTTCGGTGTTGAGATCAACGAGCATCTTGTACATATGGCCGTAGTTGCTCAGCTCGCCAACAAGCGTCAGGGCACACAGAAGGCAAAGAACAGATCTGAAGTTTCAGGAGGCGGAAGAAAGCCTTGGAGACAGAAGGGAACAGGCCATGCAAGACAGGGATCTATAAGAGCTCCCCAGTGGAAGGGTGGCGGAGTCGTATTCGCTCCCGCACCCAGAGACTACAGCATTCAGCTCAACAAGAAGGAGAAGAGAGTCGCACTTAAGTCAGCTCTCACCAGCAGAGTTGTTGATCAGAAGCTTGTGGTTCTCGATGAGCTCAAGATGAACGGCATCAAGACAAAGGAGTTTGCAGCTGTTCTCAAGGCACTTAACCTTGACAAGGCGCTCTTCGTTCTTGATGAGAATGACAAGAACGTCATCCTCTCAGCAAGGAACATCCCCGACGTAAAGACAGCTCAGGTGAACGAGCTCAATGTGTACGATGTACTCAAGTACAACACACTGGTCCTCACAAAGAAGGCTGTTTCAGATATTGAGGAGGTATATGCATAATGGCTGATTTAAAATATTATGATGTCATCCTTCGCCCGGTCGTTACCGAGACATCAATGAATGCCATGGCGGAGAAGAAGTACACCTTCCTCGTAGCTCCCGAGGCCACAAAGTCACAGGTCAAGGAAGCTGTAGAGAAAATGTTCCCCGGAACAAAGGTTGACAAGGTAAACACCTACAACGCTCCCGGAAAGGACAGAAGAAGAGGAATGATCATCGGTAAGACAGCTAAGACAAAGAAGGCTGTAGTAAAGCTTACCAAGGACTCTAAGGACATAGAGATATTCCAGGGCTTATAAGCTGAAAGCCCCAAATATGCAGAGAAAACTGCGAAAATAAATTAATTGAAGGAGAAATGACCGGTTATGGGTATTAAAACATACAGACCTTATACACCTTCCAGAAGGCATATGACAGGCTCTGATTTCTCAGAGGTTACGAAAAAGACTCCTGAAAAGTCTCTCCTTGCAGGCAAGCAGAAGACTGCAGGACGTAACAACCAGGGAAAGATAACAGTAAGACACCACGGCGGCGGAAACAGACAGAAGTACAGAATAGTTGACTTCAAGAGAAACAAGAAGGACGGAATCGCCGCAACAGTTTTGGGAATCGAGTACGATCCCAACAGAACAGCCAACATAGCACTCATCTGCTATGAGGACGGAGAGAAGGCATACATCCTTGCACCTCTCGGACTCAAGGACGGAATGAAGGTTATGAACGGTGAGAACGCAGAGGCGAGAGTGGGCAACTGCCTTCCTCTCTCAAAGATCCCTGTAGGATCCTCTGTTCACAATATAGAGCTTATCCCCGGAAAGGGCGGACAGCTTGTTCGTTCAGCCGGAAACAGCGCACAGCTCATGGCTAAGGAAGGCAAGTACGCTACACTGAGACTTCCTTCAGGCGAGATGAGAATGGTTCCCATCGAGTGCCGCGCAACCATGGGAGTTATCGGAAATGTTGACCATAACCTTATCAACTACGGTAAGGCAGGCCGTAAGAGACACA
>CALWLI010000025.1 GCA_944381485.1 uncultured Lachnospiraceae bacterium | reverse complement strand
AAGGCCGGCAAGGAGGTGGAAGAAAGGATCCCTGAGCTCTCTCGAATCGCCCTTGAACAACAAAAATTGCTTGCAGCCTAATTAAAAAGTACCTAAAGGTAATTTACACACAATTTTGGACTTTACTGGGTATACAGCAAAGATTTCAAGAGTTTTACATTTTTCTTTGCTCTTTACCATGGCTTTCAGCCAAGATTTTTAGTTTTTTATATTTTTCTTGGCATAATTCCGCCTGTTTGCGCAAAGAAATTTTCAACTTTGCTTATTTTCTTGGCATATGCCACCTGATTCATACCAAGATAATTAACATTTATGTGTTTTTCTTGGCCAAGGTGCAGCGCACCGTGCCATGAATTTCTAATAATCGTATTTTTATGGGTATATGGGAAATGAAGAGAGAAGAGAGCTTCCTGTCTTTACCTGCCCTTTTAACATACAGGTATAAATTTGCGGGACAGAAAAAACTGTCCCGCTTTTTATGGCCCGAAATATGTCTTTTAATAAAAAGCTTTATGACAAAAATCCTGCATCTGAGGTGTTTAAAATAAAACAAAATCCTTAAAAGGTGAGCTTTTTAAGCTTTTTAAACTTTTTAAGCTTTTTAAAAGGAATAATATACTTTGTTGGGCTGAAGTGTAACCCCCTTATATTGGGCAAGCTCACTGACGGTAACCAACTGATAGCCTTTAGCTGTCAATGTGGGTATGAGGTAGTCGGATGCGTCTGCCGTGGCGTTGTACAGCTCGTGCATGAGTATAATGTCTCCGTCCTTAACTTTGCTCATGACCTCATTTATGGTCTTTTGGGCATTTTTGTGATCCCAGTCTCTCGTATCTATATTCCAGAGTATTATGGGCATATTCACATTGGCAAGTACGGTGGAGTTTTTGTTTCCTCCGGGAAGTCTCATGACTTTAGGGCGGACTCCGCAGGCGTTTTGTATGGCGGTATTGCAGTTCTCCACCTCGGCCCGTATGGTCTGAGCATCATATTTGTTCAGATATTTGTGGCTGTAGGAATGATTTGCCGGCTCATGGCCCTCGGCAACCATCCTCTGAAGCTCAGATGCATATGAAGAAACTCGATTTCCTACCATAAAGAAGGTTGCTCTGCCGTTGTGCTTGGACATTTGGTCCATTATCCTGTTTCCCACTTTGGGGTTGGGGCCGTCATCATAGGTGAGGGCTATCATGGGTCTGTCAAGATAGAGAAGACGGCCGTTTGACATTACAGCATTTGCGGGAAGCTGAGCCTCGTCTCCGGAAGCTGAGCTGTCCTCGGAAGGCACCTGCCCTGAAGCGGCTTCCTCAGCTGGCTTTTCCACGGCTGGCGTATCCTCAGCAGGAACCTCACCGGAAGGAGTCTCTGTAGAGGTCTGATCAGCCTGAGGGGAGGAGCTTGCCCCCTGTCCTCCCGGCTGAGTCTCAGGCTCAGCAGCTGTGTGGGGATCATTACTCTGACTTCCGTCAGGAGATACCCGGATGATAATATTTTCAGAGTGCTCATATACGGGTGAGGTGGAGGAGGACCCTCCTCCAGGGCTCGTCTCGTCTACCCATACTGCAGCTCCGGGCCCCAGCTCCTCATTTATCCATTCGGCAGATGCCGACTGAGGGAAGGGGATAATAAACAGAGCCGCTGCCAGGACGGCCTTCAGCAAAATATGTTTTTTCATATAATAAATTTTCTCCTATTCTTTTAAGTGGATTTTTTATTTTATATAAATTCTCACTATTCTTTTATATAAATTCTCACTTCTCACTATATCTTTTAAATAAATTTTCCTATGCTGTTTTAATATAACTTTTCCGTTCTGCTTTAATGTAATTTCTGTCGTTCTGTTTTAATGTGCTTTCTGCCGTTCTGCCTTTTAATATATCTTCGTCTGCTTTGTCTTTTAATGCTATTCTCCCCGTTTGTCTTAATATGTTTTCTTAAGGCGCATCTTTCGGCTGCTGTACAGAGGTCATTATATACAACAAAGCCCTCTTTGTGAACTTAAATAAGCTTAAATCTCGGAAAATGATTACAAATTTCTTACATTCTTTCAAATGTATACGAAAAATGTCGACTTATCCCGAAAAAAGATATATTATAATGGATATAATCAGAAAAATGTTTCAATGAGGTGTCTGATATGATGGTGAGAAGGGAACTTTATCTTAAAAGAATAGAGATGTACATAGGAAGACCTGTTATAAAGCTTATAACAGGGGTGAGACGCTCAGGGAAAACCACTTTGCTGAGGCAGATAAGGGACGAGCTTCAGGAAAATGATACATCCAAAGAAAATACAGTATATATAAATTTTGACGGGCTTAATTACGCTTACCTTACAGAGGAAAAAGAGCTCTATGAGCTTCTTAGGTCCGAGGCGGAAAAAAGAGAGGGAAAGCTTTGGTTCTTTCTTGACGAGCTCCAGAATGTAAAGCTCTGGGCAAAGGCTGTGACAGCCATAAGCTCCGAGTACGAATGTGAATTCTTTATAACTTCATCGACAAACAAGCTTCTCTATGACGGCTTTGCCGGAGATCTGGGTTACAGATATGTAAAAATAGATGTATATCCCCTCACCTTCAGCGAGTATCTTGAATTTGTCAAAGACAAGGAAGATTCAAAGGATAAGACGGTAGAAGAGCTTTTCAAGTCCTACCTCCTTAACGGAGCCATGCCGGGCGTACACTCTCTCAATGAGACTATAGGCACACGTAAGGCCTACCTTCAGGACATATATAATTCCATACTGCTTAAAGATGTGGTTCAGTGCAATAAGCTGAGGGATATATCACATATAGACAGGATAATGCAGTTTATAATGGAAAATATAGGAAATACTTTCTCACCAAAGGCGATAAAGGATTATGTGAAGGAGCAGGGTGTGACCATAAGCGTGGACACGGTGTACTCTTTCCTGGACGCCCTGATGGGGGCATATCTCATATACAGGGTCCCCAGATATGATATCAAGAATGATAAGCTCCTTGAGACCCAGGAGAAGTATTATGTATGTGATTTCGGCATGAAGAATGCGGTTATGGGAAAGCTGCCTGTAAACTATGAGGCGGAGCTGGAAAACGTCCTTTTCCTTGAGCTTTTGGCAAGAGGCTTTAAGGTCTATGTCGGAAAGCAGGGAAGATATCAGATAGATTTTATGGGAACCAAGCAGGAGGACAGGACCTACATAAATTGCTGTAGCGTCCTTCCTGACAACGAGGCTGTGAGAAGGGAGTTCAATCCGCTCATAAAGATCAAGGATAATTATTTTAAGATAGTTTTGTCTATGGACAGCAGTGCGAGGATCAACAAGGGAGGCATCATAAATTATCCTCTTTTACAATTCCTTTGCGAGGCGTGATCATGATAGATATAAAAAGGCTTACAAAAAAGAAGATAGTGCTGGTCACAGGATCAACAAGAGGCATAGGCTTTGCGATCGCCAAGAGATTTGCGGACTACGGGTATTTTGTCGTGCTTAACGGCAGGGAGAGACATGCCTTAAATCTTGCTACGGCGGAGATCGAAAAGACCGGGATACCCTGCGCGGGAGCTTGCGGAGATGTGGGAGATCCGAAATTTGTAAAAGGTCTTTTTATCTCATTGGAAAAGATAGCCGCAGAGTACGGCTATGAACATCCCATAGACATATTGGTGAACAATGCGGGCATATCAAAGCTGGGGCTTATTCAGGACATGACAGATGATGACTGGAACGAGATAGTAAGGTCGAACCTTACAGGTGTGTTCAACACCTGCAGGGCTGCGGTGCCGAGAATGGTGAAGGCACAGTCCGGAAAGATAATAAATATCTCCTCAGTATGGGGATGCGTGGGAGCATCCTGTGAGGTGGCCTACTCGGCTACAAAGGGAGGGGTGAACGCTCTTACAAAGGCCTTGGCAAAGGAACTTGCCCCCAGCGGTATATCCGTAAATGCCCTGGCCCTGGGAGCCATAGATACGAGAATGAATTCTTTTATGGACGCCGAGGAGAAAAAGAACCTTTTGGAGGAGATCCCTGCAGGAAGGATGGGAACTCCTGACGAGGTGGCTGACCTTGTGCTGAAGCTGGCCCGCACCGGAGCTTACCTTACAGGAGAAGTGATAAGGTTTGACGGAGCCTGGATATAAATCATAAAACCTCTTTAAAAAGAGGTTTTTTTGTGTTAAAATTTTTAGTCAGTATTCTTTTGGAAACAGAGGAGAGATTTATGGCATTTATAAAGAAACCGGTTACCGGAATGAGAGATATACTTCCGGATGAGATGGCCGTGAGGAACTATCTCATGGGAATAATAAGAGATACCTACAGAGCCTACGGATTTTCTCAAATAGAAACCCCTGTGGTCGAGCATATTGAAAACCTTACAGGAAAGCAGGGCGGAGAGAACGAAAAGCTCATATTTAAGATAATGAAGAGGGGAGAGAAGCTTTCATCTGAGGGGGAAGCCTTAAAAGGAGGAGATTTCGACGCTCTGTCCGACAGCGGGCTGAGATATGACCTCACTCTTCCGCTGGCAAGATATTATGCCAACAACGCCTCAAAGCTGCCCCAGCCCTTCAAGGCCTTGCAGATGGGTCCGGTATTCAGAGCCGACAGACCCCAGAGGGGACGCTTTCGCCAGTTTATGCAGTGCGATATAGACATACTTGGGGACGATACAAACCTGGCTGAGAAGGAGCTTATAACAGCTACTACAGAGGCTCTCTCAAAGCTGGGCTTTGACAAACATAATTATAAAATAATATTAAATGACAGGCGCATACTTTTCGGAATGCTCAAATACGCAGGCTTTCCGGAGGAGGATCATGAGAAGATACTTATAATACTGGACAAGGCAGACAAGATAGGTGCCGAGGGAGTGGACGAAGAGCTCAAGGCTTCAGGCTACTCCGAGGATATGATCAGGAGACTGAGAGACCTCCTCTCTCTTTCGGGCAAAGACAGGGAGGGCGTAAGGCGAATGTCAGAGGCCGTGGATGACCCGGAAGTCAAGGCTGCCTGTGAGAATGTTACTGATATCATGGACAGCATAGCCGCAGTGAGGTCAAGGAATATAAAGCTTGAGTTTGTGCCCACTCTTGTAAGAGGCATGGGCTACTATACAGGCACCATATTCGAGATTCAGGTGGAGAGCTTCGGCTCCTCGGTGGGAGGCGGAGGAAGATATGACAAGATGATAGGAAAATTCACAGGGAAGGATGTTCCCGCCGTAGGATTTTCCATAGGCTTTGAGAGGATAATGACCCTCCTCATGGAAGAGGGCTTCGAGATACCTGAGAACTCAAAGAAGACAGTCTATCTTGTTGAAAAGGGAATGCCCTCGGACAGGCTTGGAGAGATCTTCAATGAGGCTATAGAGCGGAGAAGCCTGGGAGAGAGAATTCTGGTTACTTGGATGAATAAAAACAAAAAGTTCCAGAAGGAGCAGCTGACAAAAGAGGGATACACAGAGTTTAAAGATTTCTACAGGGAGGAACTCAAGAGGTAGCAACAGGCCTTAAGAGCTCTTATCTGAACTTATAATAAATTTTGTTTGAAAGAGGAAAGCGAAATGGCAGAGAGTTTAAAGGGTCTTAAGAGGACCTGCAGATGCGCCGAGCTTACAGTGGACGACATAGGCAAAGAAGTCACAGTGATGGGCTGGGTGCAGAAATCAAGAAATAAGGGTGGACTTGTATTTACCGACATGAGAGACAGAAGCGGTATATTGCAGGTCATCTTTGAGGAGGAGATCTGCGGAAGCGAGGTGTTTGCCAAGGCGGGGACACTCCACAGCGAATACTGCATAGCTGTTACAGGAAAGGTAAGAAGCAGAGGAAAGGATGTAAATAAGGAGCTGGCTACAGGTGCCATAGAGATCGAGGCCAAGGCTCTCAGGATACTTTCCGAGTCAGCACCTCTTCCCTTCCCCATTGAGTCTGACACAAAGACCAGGGAGGAGCTGAGACTCAAATACAGATATCTTGACTTAAGGAGGGCACCACTTCAGAGAAACATTCTCATGAGAAGTAAGCTGGCCATGAGTGTAAGGAACTTTCTTGACGAGGAGGGCTTTATAGAGATAGAGACCCCCACCCTCATCAAGTCGACACCTGAGGGAGCCAGAGATTATCTTGTGCCGTCAAGGATATATCAGGGAGAGTTCTATGCTCTTCCCCAGTCCCCTCAGCTTTTGAAGCAGCTTCTTATGTGCTCAGGCTTTGACAGATACTTCCAGCTTGCCCGCTGCTACAGAGATGAGGATCTGAGAGCCGACAGACAGCCTGAGTTCACTCAGATAGACATGGAGCTCTCCTTTGTGGACGTGGACGATGTAATAGATGTCAACGAGAGACTTATAAAGAGGATGTTCAAGGATGTCATAAATGTGGATGTAGAGCTTCCCATACCCAGGATAACCTGGCAGGAGGCTATGGATAAATATGGCTCGGACAAGCCGGATCTTCGCTTCGGACTTCCCATATGCGACATCTCAGAGACTGTAAAGGGAACGGAGTTCGGAGTGTTCAAGTCGGCTCTTGAGTCAGGCGGAGTCGTAAGAGGCATAAGAGTACCCGGAGAGGGACATATGCCCAGGAAAAAGATAGACGCCCTTGTAGAGGTGGCAAAATACTACGGAGGCAAGGGCCTTGCCTATCTCTGCGTAAATGCAGGGGAGGACGGAAGCCACAAGTGCTCCTTCGCAAAGTTTATGACAGAGGCACAGCTCGAGGATATAATAAAGGCTATGGGAGCAGAGAAGGGCGACCTTCTGGTGTTCGCTGCGGATAGGTTGAGCGTAGTGAGAAATGTTCTGGGAAATGTAAGGCTTGAGCTTGGAAAGCAGCTTGGACTTATAAATAAAGATGATTGGAAATTTACCTGGGTCACAGAGTTCCCTCTCTTTGAGTGGTCCGAGGAGGAGGGAAGATATATGGCTATGCACCATCCCTTCACCGCACCTATGGAGGAGGACTGGCAGTACATTGATTCTGATCCCGGTAGAGTTAGGGCAAAGGCCTATGACATAGTTCTAAACGGCACAGAGCTGGGAGGCGGATCTGTGCGTATACATCAGGCGGATGTCCAGGAAAAGATGCTTGAGAAGCTGGGCTTTACCCCTGAGAGAGCAAACGAGCAGTTCGGCTTTCTTCTTGAGGCCTTCAAATACGGAGTTCCGCCTCATGCGGGACTTGCCTACGGCATGGACAGAGTTGCCATGTGGATGGCCGGAGCAGAGAGCATAAGGGACGTAATGGCCTTCCCCAAGCTCAAGGATGCCTCGGACGCAATGATGGGAGCTCCCTCAGAGGTGGACAATACTCAGCTTGATGAGCTGGGCATAGAGGTAAAGCCGGAGGTGCTTGAGGCAAAAGAGGAAAAGACACCACAGGAATAGTTTTTACCCCTACGGAGAGTATTAATGAATAAAAGAGAATTTCTTTCAAAGCTTGAGGAGGCACTTGGGTATGAGCTGCCTCCGAGAGCTGTCACAGAGAACCTGAGATATTACTCATCATATATTGATGCTGAGATACAGAAGGGAAGACCTGCGGCTGAGGTCCTTGAAGAGCTGGGAGACCCCAGACTTATAGCGAGGACTATAATCGAGGCGGCAAAGTCAGGAGCTGACGGCATCCCGGGCACGGCAGACGATCTGGAGTTCCACGAGACTCCATACTCTGCAGGCGGATATGACTATGACAGCGATACAGACTACAAAACCGAGGACAGCTATTCGAAAGGAGAGCATACCGGTTTTGGAGGGAACATAAACATACATACCTATACAGGCTGTATGCCCTGTCTTTTGGGCATACTTGCAGCTATGTTCATATTTTCCGCAATAATGGGACTTCTCTCATTTTTTGCCCCCGTGCTTGCCCCTGTGGCTGTGGTCATACTTATATTTTGGCTTCTCGGAAAGGCGGACAGTAAATAATGAAATATTTCTTTGCATCCGATATACACGGCTCAGCCTTTTACTGCGAAAAAATGCTCAAGGCATTTTTCGACAGCAAAGCTGAGAAACTTATACTTTTGGGAGATATTTTATACCACGGTCCCAGAAATGACCTGCCGGAGGAATATGCTCCCAAGAAGGTAATATCCATGTTGAACCCGATAAGGGACCGCATATATGCGGTGAGAGGAAACTGTGAGGCCGAGGTGGATCAGATGGTGCTGGATTTTCCGGTGCTTGCTGACTATGCCGTCCTTTATTTAAACGGTATAAGCTTCTATGCCACCCACGGACATGTTTACAATGCCTCGGAAAACGGGCAAAACCTGCCTCCGCTTTCGGAAAATGATGTGCTCATACACGGACATACCCACATACCTGTGGCGGAGAGAATGACATTGGAGACCGGGGAGGGCAAAAAAAGGGAGATCACAGTTCTCAATCCCGGGTCTGTCTCCATACCCAAGGGAGGCTTTCCCAATTCCTATGCCATTCTGGAAGACCGCAAATTTTCCATAATGGATTTTGAGGGCAATATAATAAAGAGTATCGAGCTTTAAGTTTGAATCAGGAGCTTTTATGAAATATGAACTGATAGCCCCCTGCCACTTCGGCTTGGAGGCCTGCACAAAAAAGGAAATATCAGCTCTGGGCTATGAGATAACAGAGGTGTCGGACGGAAAAGTGACCTTCTTGGGAGATGAGAGGGCGATATGCAGGGCGAATATAAACCTGCGAACTGCCGAGAGAGTTCTGCTTAAGGCGGGAGAATTCAAGGCGGAGAGCTTTGAAGAGCTTTTTGAGAGGACCCGAGAACTTCCACTGGAGGAGCTGATCCCTGAAAATGGAAGATTCTGGGTGACTAAGGCTTCCTCCGTAAAGTCCAAGCTTTTTTCTCCCTCAGACATCCAGTCTGTGATGAAGAAGGCCATGGTGGAAAAGCTTAAGACAAAGTACCATGTCAACAGATTCACGGAGGACGGGGCTGAGTATCCCATGAGAGTCTTTTTGCACAAGGACAAGGTTACTGTAGGCATAGACTCAAGCGGTGACTCCCTTCACAAGAGAGGCTACAGGAAGCTTACCGCCAAGGCTCCCATAACGGAGACCCTTGCGGCCGCCCTGATAATGCTGACCCCGTGGCGCGGTGACAGGATACTTGTGGATCCTTTTTGCGGCTCGGGAACCTTTCCCATTGAGGCGGCCATGATGGCCTTAAATATCGCTCCGGGAGTGGACAGAGATTTCATATCCTGTGGCTGGGACAATATCATAGCAAAAAAGATGTGGTATGATGCCTACGATGAGGCTCACGATCTGGAGAAGGATATTGCTGAGGTAAAGGCTTACTCGGACATTCAGGGATATGACGCTGACGGAGATATAGTAGAGGCGGCGAGAGAAAATGCAAGGATGGCAGGAGTAAGTGAGCTCATTCACTTCCAAAAGAGAGATGTGGCCATGCTCAGCCATCCGAAAAAATACGGATTTATAATCACGAATCCACCCTACGGTGAGAGGCTTGAGGACAAGAAAAATCTGCCTGCACTCTACAGAACTGTGGGGGAAAGGTTTGCAGAACTTTCAGACTGGTCCATGTATATGATAACGGCCTATGAGGACGCCGAAAAACATATAGGTCGAAAGGCGGACAAGAACAGGAAGATATATAATGGAATGATCAAGACCTATTTTTATTCTTTCCTCGGCAAAAAGCCGCCAAGAAGACAGGCTGAGGAGGGTAGAGCTCTATGAAAAAAGAAGATATTTTAAAGCTTCCCCCAGACACTGATATAATAGTCTTTGCCACTGAAAATGAGAACAAGATGGTGGAGATAAGAGAGATCATGAAGGATATACCTGCAAAGCTCTTTTCTCTCAGGGACATTGGCATAAAAGCGGAGGCGGAGGAGACAGGAAGCACCTTTGCGGAGAATGCAGAGATAAAGGCTGTTGATATTTGGAAGAGGCTTAAGTCAGACAGTGAACTTTCAACAAGAAGGATCACTGTTATGGCTGACGACAGCGGACTTTGCATAGATGCCCTTTCAGGAGCGCCAGGCGTTTATTCCGCCAGATGGCTGGGACATGACACGCCCTATGAGGCGAAGAACAGGATAGTTTTGGAGAAGCTTAAGGACATTCCCTTCGAGAAGAGGGGAGCGGCCTTCGTATGTGCTATCTGTGCTGTGCTTCCTGAGGGAAGGACTCTTCACACAGAGGGGGAGATGAGAGGAGTTATAGCCGAGGAACCTGCGGGCGAGAACGGCTTCGGATACGATCCCATATTTTATCTCCCGGAGTACAAAAAGACTTCCTCAGAGATACCGAGGGAGGAAAAGAACAGGATAAGCCACAGAGGCAAGGCCCTTAAAAGCATGGCTGAGTCTCTGAGCAATAATCTTGTCAAGTAGGTGGATAAGGTGAAAAAAATATTAGTTGTCAGCGATACTCACGGAAACAATAAAAATCTCAGAAAGCTTATAGCCATGCACAAATCTCCGGATATGCTCATTCATCTGGGGGACGGCGAGGGCATTGAGAATCAGATAGATGATATGGTCGGACCTGAGACTGTACTTTACATGGTAAAGGGAAACAATGACTTCTTCTCGGGGCTTGACAGGGATATGGAGGTGGATATATACGGCCACAGGGCCTTTCTTACCCACGGACATATGTACGGAGTGTCTGTCGGTGCGTCGGGAGTTGCCGAGGAGGCCGCATCCAGAGGCTGCGAGCTGGCATTCTTCGGGCATACTCACAGGCCCTTTTGTGATGAGGTGGAGGGAATAAGGTGTATAAATCCCGGCAGCCTCAGCTATCCGAGACAGGCTGACAGAAAATGCAGCTTTATGCTGATAGAGGTAGACAACTTCGGCAGACTGCACTTCCATCAGGGAACTGTAGATTGATCTCAAATTAAAAAGTTTTAAATTTATATATTGAAAGGAAGAGAACAAATGTTCATAAAAAGATTCATGGGGACAATGCTTGCAGCCGCAGTATTTGGCCTTACACTGACAGCATGCTCAACAGGAGCTGCTGAAGAAAGCAAAACACAGGAGTCTGTGGAGACTTCTGTCTCAGCTTCTGAGACTGAAGAGAGCTCAGCTTCAGAGCCCGAGACAGGGGAGAGCACTGCCTCGGATAATGAGACTGAGGTTTCGGACAACTCAAAGCTCAGAGTGGGATCCCTTAAGGGCCCCACTACTATCGGACTTGTAAATTTGATGGAGAAGGCAGAGGCCGGAGAAACAGACATTGACTACGAGTTTACAATGGCTACCACCGCGGATGAGATAAGCGCAAAGCTTGTGAGCGGGGATATGGACATAGCTCTCATACCTGCAAACCTTGCTTCCGTACTCTATAATAAGACAGAAGGCGGAGTGAGCGTAACAGACATAAATACCCTTGGAGTGCTTTACGGCGTCACCGGAGATGAAAGCGTACAGAGTCTTCAGGACCTTGAGGGAAAAACTGTTTATATGACAGGACAGGGCAGCACTCCGGAGTTTGCCTTCAATTATATCCTCAGCGAAAACGGGCTGTCAGGCAAAGTAAATATAGAGTTTAAGAACGAGGCTACGGAGATAGCGGCACTTTTAAAGGCCGATCCTACAGGAACTGCGGTCCTTCCTCAGCCCTTTGCCACTGTGTGCCTTAAACAGAATGAAAACCTCAGGGAATTCCTTGATCTCAATGAAGAGTGGGACAAGTGTGAGAGCAGCGAGGGATCACAGCTTGTGACAGGTGTGACTGTTGTGAGGAATGATCTTCTCAAGGAACAGGGGGATGCTATAAAGGCATTCATGGCTGACCACGAGGCCTCGGTAAAAATGACCGAAGAGGATCCTGACCATACTTCAGAGCTTGTGGCCAAATATGGCATAATAGAGAAAGCACCCATAGCAAAGGCTGCCCTTGGAAAGTGCAACATAGTATGCATATCAGGAGAAGAGATGAAGACTGCACTTTCAGGCTACTTAAATGTACTGTTTGAGGCTAATCCTCAGTCTGTGGGAGGAGAGCTTCCCGGAGATGATTTCTATGCCGTTGTGGAGTAGAATAAAGAGATCTTATAAATATTTGATAGTATTGTTTTGGCTCATCCTCTGGCAGCTGGCGGCGGAAGCCATGGACAATACTATAGTTCTTGTGGGCCCTGTCGATACGGCAGCGGCCCTATTGGTTCTCGTCAGGGAAAAGTATTTTTGGCTGTCTGTGGGTAATACCTTTATAAAGATACTCTTAGGCTTTTTTTCAGCCTGTATTTTGGGGACAGCTACAGGATTTGCAGCCTATAAGAGTAGGATATTTAAAGAGTTCAGCGCCCCAATTATCTCTCTTATGAAATCCATACCTGTGGCCTCCTTTGCCGTGCTTGCCATAATTTGGCTTGGAGGGAGCGAGAGGCTCAGCAGCTTTGTCTCATTCGTAGTCGTATATCCCATGGTCTGCGTGAGCACAGTGAGCGGCCTTGAGAGCACTGATAAGAAGCTTCTTGAGATGTCTGAGATATTCGAGGTTCCCCCAATAAAGAAGCTTATATACATTTATGTGCCGGCCCTGCTCCCCTATCTGATAAACTGCACAAAGACAGCCTTCTCCATGAGCTGGAAATCAGGAGTTGCGGCAGAACTTATAGGACAGCCTGTAGGAACCATAGGAGGAAACCTCTATCAGGCCAAGATATTTTTGGATACAGCTTCACTCTTTGCATGGACTTTTGTCATAATACTGATCAGCAGCCTGTTTGAGAAAGCCATGCTTTACCTGCCGGAAAGAGTAAACAGCCATGGAGGCTCGGAGGATAAATAAAGGTGGAAGGAAAGAAAACGGGAATAGAGGTAAAGGGACTGAGGAAAAGCTTCGGAGATAAGACTGTTTTTAACGGACTGGAATTTGACTTAAAGCCCGAGGGAAGCTATGCTCTCATGGGGGCCTCAGGCTCCGGAAAGACGACAGTTTTTAATATTCTGGCAGGCTTTGTTAAGCCTGATTCGGGAGAAGTCTGCTTTTACACATACAGCGGAGAGGACAAAGCCGAACGACTTCCTGTGGACAGGAAAAGCGTAAACTTTTCTGTGGTATTTCAGGAGGACAGGCTCTGCGAATACCTGAGCGCTGAGGATAACCTCTTTCTTTGCAGAAAGGAATACACTCGCGACCCGGAGCTCAAATCGGAGCTTATGAGACTGCTGTCTGAGGACGCGCTGAAAAAGCCCGCAGGGAAGCTTTCAGGAGGGCAAAAGAGAAGAGTGGCGGTGGTGAGAGCCATGATAAGGGAGAAGGCGGATATAATACTTATGGATGAGCCCTTTACGGGAATGGACGAGGAAACAAAGAAAAGGGTCGCAGCCTATATAAATGAGAAAAAAGAAAAAAGACTTCTCATAATATCAACTCACAGCAAGGAGGAGGCAGAGCTCCTCAATGCGGAGATAATAAATATGGGAAGCCTTTAAAAAGTTTCGGATCGGATTTATTGCTTAAGGCCAAGCCTCTCAAACACCATCTCGTATCCGTCCTCACCGTAATTCAGAGAGCGGTTTACGCGGCTGATGGTGGCTGTCGAAGCCCCCGTCTTGTCAGCTATGTCGAGATAGGTAAGCTTTTTCTCCAAGAGAAGGGCCACCTCATATCTCTGAGCCATGGCCAACAGCTCTTTTATGGTACAAACATCCTCAAAAAATTTGTAGCATTCTTCCTTGCTCTTCAATGTAAGTATCGCCTCAAAAAGGTGATCGACTTCTTCTGTATGGATCTTAGGATTCATGATGGTTTCCTTTCCCGAAATAAAAAATATTTATACAGATATAAACTATTAAAATTTTAACATTTCACTGTGGTAAAGTCAAACATTATTTCTGCCTTAAATCTTATAAATTCAGGGTGGTTTAGGACACAAATCAATATTTATATGTTATAATCGTAAAAATTATATTTTTAAGGGATAATATAAATGTCATTGGAAAACAAAGGGAAAAAGGGCAGGCCTATAGGAAAGACCGGACGGCAGGCCTACAGAAACTCTTACAGAAACGACCTCTATGAGGACGGATCAGCTTCATCGGAAAGCTATTACAGCTTAGGGGGAGACCACGAGCAGGCGGGATACAGGAGACCTGCCGGAAGCTCCTACAGAAGGACCGGGTCCGACGCTGCCAAGGCCCGCAGAAGGGCTGCGAGAAACAGACAGGCTCAGAGCGGAAGAAGAAACACGAGAAACATGTCTGCAAGGCGCAGGGCGGCCCGCAGAAGAAGAAAGATAAAAAACATAATAACACTGATACTGCTGCTTTTACTTCTGATATTGGTGATAGCAGGGGTGATATTCGGCGTAAAAAAGCTTATAGGCTTTATATCAGGAGGAGGTGACATAGCAGCTACCATGTCGGTGGAGGAAAGCACTGAGGAAAGCTATACAGCTCCCGAGACTACCCGCTCCGAGCAGGACATAATACTCTCTGAGGCTGACTTTATGGCACTGCAGTACGATTATGACGGTGCCATAGAGCTTATAAACTCAAATCCTGAGGTGGCAGCATCTCCCGAGGGCATGGAAGCACTTCAAAAGTTTGAGGAGATAAAAGCGGGACTTGTGGAGCAGGACATTACAAAGATAACTCATGTGTTCTTCCACAGCCTTGTCGTAGATGAGGACAATGCCTTTGACAAGGACAAGTGGGGTAAGCAGGCCGACGGCTATAATCAGGTAATGACAACTGTCACAGAGTTTGAAAAAATGCTTGATAAGTTTTACAGCGACGGTTTTGTACTTGTGAGACTCCACGACATTGCCTCCATGAAGGAGCAGGAGGACGGAAGCATGACCA
This sequence comes from uncultured Lachnospiraceae bacterium, assembly GCA_944381485.1. GTDB lineage: Bacteria > Bacillota > Clostridia > Lachnospirales > Lachnospiraceae > Avilachnospira. Next base: position 79,477 of record CALWLI010000025.1, on the reverse strand, counting down.
TGACCAAGGGTAAGATAATGCTTCCCGAGGGCAAAAAAGCTATGGTCATAAGCCAGGACGACGTATGCTACTACGAGTATATGAAGGGGGCAGGCTTTGCCGACAGGATCATAGTCGGAGATGACGGAAGGCCCACCTGCGTATATACGGAGCCTTCCGGCAACGAGGTTACCGGTGAGTACGACCTGGTTCCTATACTGGACAGATTTGTGGAAGAGCATCCGGACTTCTCCTACAAGGGAGCGAAGGCATGCCTGGCATTTACAGGCTATAACGGAATACTGGGTTACAGGACGGACGAGACCTATGATCCCAACTCTGACATGTATGATGAGGAAAAGAAGGCCAACACGAATATTGAGGCTGACAGGGAAACCGCAAGGCAGGTAGTGAGAGCCCTCAAGGATGCCGGATATGAGCTTGCCTCTCACAGCTGGGGACACAGAAACTACACTGACATAAGCTATGAGCATATGAAGAAGGACGCCGACAGGTGGGACAAAAATGTAAATAAAGAGCTTATGAACGGTGAATGCGATATAATACTTTTCCCCTTCGGAGCGGATGTGGGAGACTGGCACGCCTACTCCCATGACAACGCAAAATTCGACTATCTGTGGGATCTTGGATTCAGATATTTCTGTAACGTGGATTCCGCCCAATACTGGGTACAGCTTGGAAACGATTATCTGAGGCAGGGAAGACGCAATCTGGACGGATACGCAATGTGGCAGGATATTGCAAACGGAAAGAATAAGCTCACAGATCTGTTTGACTCAAGTGAGATATTCAGTGATAAGCGCCCTACACCGGTTCCCGGCTATTAAAATTTAAATAAGGGCAGGAATGCTTAAGTCCCGAGGCTTTAAAATAAGGCCTCGGGGCTTTTCTTCTTTAAAAGCGGCCGGATTTGATCTTAAGAGCTCGATCCTAAGGATTCCCTGCATTGTATCTGTAAAAAAACAAAATACGTATTTACAAAATTATAAATATGTAATATTATGCATAATCATACATAAGCAAAATTATACACCATATAAATCGGTTTTTAGGAGGAATAATTATGAAGAAGCTTAACAAAATAACAGCAATGGGACTGATAGCCGCACTCAGCCTGGGACTTACAGCCTGCGGAGGCGGCGGTACAGGAGAGGAGAACACTGCCGAGGCGGAAAACAGGCTTGAGGCCATAAAGGCTGCGGGAAAGATCACAATGGCAACGAGCCCAGACTTTGCCCCCTATGAATTTGAGAATGTCAACAGCGGAAAGACAGAGTATGCGGGATCGGATATTGAGCTGGGCAAATATATAGCCGAGAAGCTTGGAGTTGAGCTTGAGATACAGCCCATGGACTTTTCAGCCTGCCAGGCTGCCGTTACTACCGGCTCAGTGGATATGGCTATCTCCTGCTTTGCCAAGACTCCTGAGAGGGAGGAGAGCATGGGCCTTTCAAACGGATATAGTGTAGAGGAGACAGAAAATGATCAGGGACTTCTGATACTTGCGGAGAACAAGGGAAGCCTTGCAAAGGCCGAGGATTTCACAGGAAAGAAGATAGCCGCACAGAACGGAGCACTTCAGCAGACTCTGCTTGCTGAGCAGCTGCCGGATGCGGAGATGACTCCTGTCACCACCGCAAATGACGGTGTCATGATGCTCACAACAGGCAAGGTAGATGCACTTGCCATAGCCAGCCAGGTCGGAGAGTCCTATATAAAGAACTACCCTGAGCTTTGCATGAGCGATTACTATTTCGACTATGAGTCTCCCGGAAACGTAGTAGCTGTTCAGAAGGGTGAGGACGAGCTGCTTGAGGCCATAAATGAGGTCATAGGCGAAGTTATGGAAAAGGGACTCTACCAGCAGTGGTTTGACGAGAGCATGGAGCTGGCCACATCCCTGGGCCTTGTGGAAGAAGAGTAGTATAAGGCTTTTATAAATAGAGTGTTTGTGAAGGAGTGAATTGCCTTGATAGATAATATTGTTCGTGTTTTGGAAAAATACTGGCCCCTTTTTTTGGAAGGCCTAGGAATGACCCTGCTTCTGAGCGCAATAATAGTTCTCTGCGGAACTATTCTGGGTTTTTTGATAGCTCTTTTGAGGATGAGCAGGCTTAAGATATTTCATATAAAGCCCCTCAATGTAGTGGCAGCCATATATGTCGAGGTGATAAGAGGAACTCCCATGCTTTTGCAGCTCTATTTCTTCTACTTCCTGCTTCCGGAGATGCTTCCTTTTATGGATCTTCCCCCCACTATATGCGTCACAGTAGCCCTTTGCCTGAACTCTGCGGCCTATGTGTCAGAGGTCATAAGGGCAGGTATTCAGGGTATTGATAAGGGCCAAACAGAGGCTGCCCGTTCTCTCGGACTGAATCAGAGGCAGACTATGATGAAGGTAGTGCTGCCTCAGGCCATAAAAAATATACTTCCCGCTCTGGGAAACGAGTTCGTAATGATGATAAAGGATACTTCACTTGCATCCACCTTCTTTGCAGGAGAGCTCATGACTGTATACAAGACAGTATCCGGAATAGTATATCTTCCTATTGAACCGTTGATAATAGTCGGAGTAGTATATTTGGTAGTGACCTTTACTCTCTCAAAGCTGGTGCAGCTGTTTGAGAGAAGGATGGCCGCTTCAGCAGCTTAAAGTAATTCAAGTGACCTATACAGAAGGAGAACAGCATGTCAGTTGAAAAAAATGATATTTTGATAAAGGTAGTGGATCTTCAGAAAAATTTTGGAGAACTGAAGGTGCTAAAGGGTGTCAGTGAGGATATAAGAAGGGGTGAAGTGGTTTCCATCATAGGCCCCTCGGGAGGTGGAAAATCCACCTTCTTGAGATGTCTTAATCTTTTGGAGACACCTGATGGCGGAAAAGTCTACTTTGAGGGAACGGACATAACTGATAAAAGCGTGGATATAAATCTTCACAGGCAGAAAATGGGGATGGTGTTCCAGCACTTTAATGTGTTTCCAAATATGACTGTGGGGGAAAACATAACCATGGCCCCGGTGCTTCTCGGGAAAAAGACGAAAGCTGAGGCACAGAAGATGGCTGAGGAGCTGCTTCAAAGAGTCGGACTTTCGGATAAGATAAACGAGTATCCCCAGAAGCTTTCAGGAGGGCAAAAGCAGAGGCTTGCCATTGTCAGAGCCCTGGCTATGGAGCCTGATGTTATGCTCTTTGATGAGCCTACCTCCGCTCTTGACCCTGAGATGGTAGGCGAGGTACTCCAGGTAATAAAAGAGCTGGTAAAGACAGGAATGACCACAGTGATAGTTACCCATGAGATGGGCTTTGCGAAGGAGATAAGTGACAGGGTGCTCTTTATGGACGGAGGCATCATAGCTGAGGAGGGAACTCCTGAGGAGGTTTTTGAAAATCCTCAAAATCCCAGAACAAAGGAATTCCTGAGCAAGGTGCTCTACTGATACCCTGAAAGAATGGAGATACACAGATGAACAAGCAAAAGTACACATCATATATAGACGAAAAGAAGGATACGATAATAAACGTGTCGGATAAGATATGGGAATATGCGGAGCTGAGCCTTAAGGAATTCAAGTCCTGTGAGCTCTACTGCAAGGTGCTTAAGGATGAGGGCTTTGAGGTCGAAAGCCCTGTCTGTGGCATAGAGACCGCATTCAAGGCAAGCTTCGGCTCAGGAAAGCCTGTAATAGGAATACTGGGAGAATATGATGCCTTGAGCGGACTTTCTCAGGAGGCCTGCTGCACAGAGAAAAAGGAAATCGTTCCGGGAGGCTCAGGACACGGATGCGGACATAATATGCTGGGGGCGGGAGCTATGGCAGCCGCCTTCGCCATAAAGAAGTATCTGGAGGATAAGGGCGATGGATGTGGCACGGTGATCTTCTTCGGTTGTCCCGGAGAAGAGGGTGGAGCATCCAAGTCTTTTATGGCGAGAGACGGTATATGGAAGGACTTGGACTGCGCTTTGACCTGGCATCCCGGGGACTGCAATCAGGTGACAAGCGGCACCTGCAATACCTGCATACAGACAGAGTATGCCTTCAAGGGACTTGCCTCCCACGCGTCGCTGGCAGAGTACGGAAGATCCGCTCTCGATGCGGTGGAACTGATGAACATAGGCGTACAATTTTTACGTGAGCATATGCCTTCGGAGGCCAGAATACACTATGCCATAACGGACGGGGGAGGAGTTTCTCCGAATGTGGTACAGCCCCATGCTCAGGTACTGTACATGGTGAGGTCTGTCCTGGCCAAAGATGCGCTCAAGCTTCAAGAGAGAGTGGATGATATAGCCGAGGGCGCGGCAAAAATGACCGGGACACAGGTCAAGAAAAAATTTATTGACGCCTGCTCAAATACAGTCACAAACAAAGTTTTGGAGAGTCTTTTGTACAAAAATTTTGAGGAGACAGGAGTTCCCGAGTATACGGAAGAGGAAAAGGACTACGCAAAGAAATTGGTGGATTCCTATGAGATAAAGAATGATACTCTCCCCGGAGCTGCATCTGAGGAGAGCGAAGAGATCAGGGAAATAGTGCGGGAGAGATCCGAAAACGGTACCAAGCCGCTCAATGACTTCCTGATACCCTATTATTACAGCAATGTTGCAAGGACCGGCTCTACTGATGTGGGAGATGTCAGCTGGCTCACCCCCACAGCTCAGATAAACGTGGTATGCTTCTCGGCAGGCTCACCAGGGCACAGCTGGCAGAGAGTGTCAGCCGGAAAGTCTTCCATCGGACACAAGGGAGTCATATGCGCAGGTAAGGTGCTGGCATCAGCCGCCATAGACCTGTATGAGGACCCCTGTCTGCTGAAAGCCGCAAGAGAGGAGTTTGAGAAGAAGACCGAGGGAGGCTATTACTGCCCTGTACCTGAGGGGGCGGTGCCTGTTCTCAGCGGTGAGAAGATAGATTTTTAGATCCTCTCCACAAACCAACGACCTACTATATTTCCTGAAAGCCGGGAGCTTCTCTCAAAGTAGAGGTGTTTTTCATGGCCGTTAATGATCACAGTATACCTGTCGCCTTGTCCTCCTGCCTTGGAGGAGGCGGCAGGTTTTATGTATAGTATGCGGTCTATATTGTATATATGGCCGTCTTCCCACTGTATGGCATATGGAAGTATTACTCCGTCCGAGCGGAAATTTGCCTTTACAGAGACATAGGTCTTTTTAAACATAGCTAAGTTCCTCCTCCGGCTCGCCTGAAGGCTTCAGACCGGTACATAATATAAGCTTTATTCGCAGGGCAGAACGGACATCTTTTTAAGAAATTCGCTCTGAGCTATCATAGGAGGCTCCGCTTCGCAGCCTCTTTTTTTCATTGCCCTCAATTTAAAGTCCAAAAGCTCAGGAGGTACATAAAGCCTCCTTGCAGCATCATAAAAGGAGATATCTCCTTTAAGCATATCAGCAAGCTCCCTGTCATCGATCAAAAGCTCGGCTGCAAACAGATTGGCCTCATACTCCATGGCTGATCTTGAGTCGAACACATCAAAATCCCGGAAGGCCTTTGTGCCTGCCTGTCTGCAGTGAAGAACAGCATGGCCCAGCTCGTGGGCTGCGACTATGCGCCTTGCGCTCTCGGAAAGATCAGAGTTTACAGTTATGGACGGTATCCTGCTTTGCAGGAGAAAAAATCCCTTGCAGGCTCCTTCGTAATCTCCCATAGGGTAAAACAGGAGGAGTATGTGCATATCTCTGCAGAGGGAATACACATCAGAAAAATCGTATCTGCTCTTGATACGACTCACAGTATCACATATCTTTTCAGCAGTCATAGTTCACATCAATCCCTCCTGCCGTATTTTTTGCGGGCCTCCTCCTTGCAGCTTATGTATGCGCGCATCACCGCCTCAAAGAATGCGTCCTTTGCCTCCTGGCTTATAGAGCCTCCGGCAAAGAGGGCGGCATTTTTTTCAAGGAGTATGCCTGCTTCCTCCGAGGCTCCGTCCCCGAAAAAGGGCAGAGGCTCACCGTCGCGGCCTGACCCGGGAGAACTGTAGGAGGGGTCTGTTATATCATCGTTCATGAGATAATCCTCAGAGCATCTGAGAGCTGCCGCCAGACGCCTCAGTGTGGAGGCTCTGGGCAAGACCCCGTCAGTCTCATATGCGGCCACCGATCTCTTGGAGACTCCTGTAAGGTCAGCCAATTCCTGCTGATTGAAGCCAAGCTGCCTTCTGAGAAGCTTTATCTTTTCAGAGCATTTCATAAGAATGTCCTTTCCTGAATATGCCTGTCATTAAAATTCGGCTGTGAAGCCTTGACAGGCTGTCAAAAATAATTTAACCTTAAAGATGAAGTTGATGAAGTTATAACTACATATTAGCTCCTAAATAATGAAGTTGTCAAGCTTTATCTCTGAAAAAGATGAAGATATGATGAGCAAGCAGGATGCAAGGAGAGGTTGAAGCTATGAGAGACAGGGTCATACTTCACAGCGATCTGAACGGTTTTTTTGCCTCGGTGGAGATAATGCTTGATCCGAGGCTTTCGGGGAAGGCTGTGGCGGTAAGCGGCCTTACGGAGGAAAGACACGGGATAGTGCTGGCGAAATCCGAGAGGGCAAAGAGCTTCGGAATAAAGACCGGCATGACGAACGGGGAGGCCATGAGGCTGTGCCCGGAGCTTGTACTTTTAAGGCCCCACTATGATCAGTATGTAAAGTATTCAAGACTGGCGAGAGAGATATATGGAAGATATACGGACCTGGTGGAGCCCTACGGAATAGATGAATGTTTTTTGGATGTGACAGGGAGCGGGATATTCGGAAGCGGTAAGGAGATAGCCGACAAGATAAGAAGAGACATGAGGGAGGAATTGGGGCTTACAGTCAGCGTGGGAGTATCCTTCAACAAGGTCTTTGCAAAGCTTGGCTCCGACATGAAAAAGCCGGATGCGGTGACGGTGATAGGGAGGGAGGACTTTAAAAGGAAGGTCTGGCCCATGCCTGTGGGTGATCTTCTGTATTGCGGAAGGAAAAGTGCGGCCTTACTGGAATCAAACATGATAAAAACTATAGGAGACCTGGCCTGCTCTGACAGAGACTATATAACAGGGCTGCTGGGAAAGAGCGGTGATGAGCTTTGGTGCTATGCCAACGGGCTTGATGACAAGGCGGTAGATCCGTACAAAAGGGATGGAAGCGCAAAGTCACTGGGCCATGGCGTTACCTGCACAGAGGATATATCAGGAAAGGAGGAGGTGGGAAGCGTGGTGAGATATCTCGCTGAGGCTGTCGCCCACGGCCTGAGAGAGAACAAGATGAAGGCCATGGGCATAAACCTGAGCACAAGAGACAGCATGCTCAAAAAACACAGCAGGCAGGCTGCGCTTTCAGTTCCCATAAGGAATCCTCAGGACATAGCCGAGAAAGCCATGGAGCTCTTTGATAAAGACGGTGATACAGACAAAAAACTGAGATCCGTCACTGTGACTGCCATTGATCTGGTGCCTGAAGATTCACAGGTACAGCTCAGCTTTTTCTCCGATATGGAAAAAACCGAAAAAAAGGAGAGGCTGTTTGAAGCCATAGATGACATAAGGATGAGATTCGGAAGAGAAGCTGTGAAGACAGCGGCTTTTTTCTGCAGGGAATGCTCGGGAGAACTGAAGCTTCCCGGAAGAAAATTACAGGGCAGTGTATAAATATCACCCAAAATATGGTATTGTATTTTTGACCGCTTGGCGGAAAAAATTAAAGGGATGGGATAGAGATGAGTACTGAAGAAAACAAAAATACAGAAGAAGAGATCTTTGAGGTGGATCCCACTGTTTATGAGGGCAGGCCTGAGGACACGGAGGGACGGAGTGATGTTGAGATAAAGACCTACGATCTCCTGGATGAGCTGGGAATAAAATATGAGAGGGTGGATCACAGCCCGGCCTACACCATAGCCGCCTGTGAGGCGATAGACAAGCTCTTTAAGACATCGATGTGCAAGAACCTGTTTCTCTGCAACAGCCAAAAGACCTCATTTTACCTTCTTATGATGCCGGGAGACAAAAAATTCAAGACAAAGGATCTCTCAAAGCAGATAAACACGGCAAGGCTGTCCTTTGCCAACGAGGACTTTATGAAAGAGTTCTTGGGACTTACCCCCGGAGCGGTTACGGTGCTGGGGCTCAGAAATGACAGGGAAAAAAGAGTAAGACTCATTATAGACAAGGATCTTCTTGAGGACGAGTTTATAGGATGCCATCCCTGTGTAAATACATCAAGCCTTAAGATAAAGACAAGGGACATAACGGACAAGTTTTTAAAGGCGGTGGGACACGACTATACGGTTGTAGATCTGCCTCGCGACTAAGAGGAAGCTTTATTATGAGATATGTTTTTTGCGATATGGACGGGACGCTGCTTGACGATGAAAAGCACATACCTGAGGATTTCTACGAGCTGATGGACAAATTTGAAGATAAGGATGTTGTTTTCGGAATAGGAAGCGGAAGACAATATGAGACTTTGAGAAGGGAATTTCCGGGGCATGCCGACAAGATGCTTTTCATTTCGGACAACGGAAGCATAGTACACTTCAGGGGAGAGTGCCTGTGGGTTGAGGAGATATCCGAGGATGTAATAAGGAGGACGGTCGAGCTTTGCAGATCAAACGGACGTTATGCTGTGCTCTGCGGTGAGAAGAGCGCCTATGTTGAGGATGTCAAGGAGGATTTCCTTGAGGGAGCGAGACTGTACTACAAAAATCTCAGGATAGTAGACGATCTGTATGAGTCCATGGAGGAAGACAGGATATGTAAAATATCCGTATATGACAGTGTGGATTCGGAAAAATACACCTACCCCATATTGAAGGAGCTGTCAGACAGCCTGCAGGTCAGCGTCAGCGGACTCAACTGGATAGATATGATGCGCATAGGGGTGAACAAGGGTATGGCTGTCAGCAGGCTCAAGGAAAAATACGGCATAGACGAGAAGGACTGCATAGCCTTCGGAGATTATATGAATGATTACGAGATGATGCAGGAATGCTATTACAGCTATGCCATGGAAAACGCCACTCCGGAGCTTAAAAAGGTATGCAGGTTCAGGGCACCCTCAAACAATGACAGGGGAGTTGTAAAGGTGCTTTCCGAGATACTCTGATAATTTTTTGACGACAAAGTCAGGCTATTATCACATATGTTAAGACAGAGACTTTTGTTTACTATTTATTTTTACTGTGATAAAATTTTAATCAAATAATAGACCGGTAAACGGAGGAGAGGCCTGATATGGATAAATGCTCATTCGATAATTTCAAGAGGACTAAGGACTGTCTTATTTGCATAGACTCTGACGGCTGTGCCATGGACACTATGGATATAAAGCACAAGCACTGCTTCGGACCCTGTATGGTCAGAGAGTGGGGATTGGAGGCTCATGAGAAAGCTGTGCTTGACATATGGAACGAGGTGAACCTCTACACCATGACCAGAGGGACCAACAGGTTTAAGGGGCTTCTCTTGACCATGCAGCTGTGCGGGGAGAGAGGGATCTGCCATGTGGAAGGATATGAGGAGATAAGGGCTTGGGTCGACAAGGCATCGGCACTCAGCAACACTACTCTTAAGGCTGAGATCGAGGACGCGGAAAAAGAGAAAAGAGACTGCAATGCCCTCAAAAAGGCTCTGGACTGGTCTCTCAGGACAAACGAGTGCATAGCTGCTCTTCCTGAGGATGAAATGCTTCCTTTTGACGGTATGATAGAAAAACTTGAAAAAATGCATGAATTTGCCGACGTGGCGGTAGTTTCTTCCGCAAATCCTGAAGCCGTAAGAAGCGAGTGGAACAGACACGGCCTGGTGTCTCACATAGATATCATGCTTACCCAGGAGGTGGGCCCCAAGTCCTTCTGCATAAAAAAGATGTTGGAGTACGGCTATGACAAGGACAAGGTCATAATGATAGGAGATGCCCCGGGAGACAGAAAGTCTGCGGAAAAGACGGGGGTTAAGTTCTTCCCTATATTGGTAAATCACGAGGTTGAGAGCTGGGACAGATTTATGAATGAAGGCCTGGAAAAATTCACAGGCGCGGGATTTGATGAGGCTTATCAGAATGACATCAATAAAGCATTTGATGAAAACCTTGGAGAAGCTTAACAAGCGGAGGATTCGGAATGTCCTTAAATTATGTTTTATGCTGTGAATCGACAGCTGATCTCACAGAGGAGTACCTCAGAGAAAGAGATATACCTTTTGCCTGCTTCAGATTTCACATGGACGGAAGGGACTATAAGGATGACTACGGCAGATCGATGCCTGCAGAGGATTTTTATGAGAGACTGAGGAAGGGCTCTGTCTCACAGACCTCTCAGGTGCCTGCAGCCGACTATGAGAGTCTGTGGAGACCTTATCTGGAAAAGGATATGGATATAGTACACATAACACTCTCCGAGGGCATATCCGGGACTTACAATTCAGCCTGTCTGGCGGCAAAGCTTATGCAGGAGGAATTCCCGGGAAGAAGCATCTGCGTCATAAATTCCGAGAATGCCTCATCGGGATACGGCCTTATAGTTTCTCTGGCAGCCGACCGCAGAGATGAGGCGGCTGACTTTTTATCCTTGACAGATTATATAAAAGATATAAGAGGGCATGTCCAGGCCTGGTTTTTTACCTCGGATCTCAGCCACCTCTGCAGAGGCGGAAGGATATCAAAGACAGCCTGTGCATTCGGAACGGCATTGAAGATATGCCCTGTAATGACAGTGAATAAGGAAGGTAAGCTGGAGGTTGTGCTCAAGTGCCGAGGAAAGAAAAAGGCTATGGAGGCCTGCCTTGGGAAGATGCTTGAAAACTGCGCTGAGGGCAGCTCTTACTCAGGCTATTTTTACATATGTCACTCGGACTGCATTGATGATGCCCTGCTTATGAGAGACATGGCCGAGGCCCGATTTAAGGGACTTGAGGGGAAAACACAAATATTTAATATAGGTGCAGTCATAGGCTCCCACACAGGACCGGGAACTATAGGCATATTTTTCAACGGAAAAGAGAAAGAAAGATAGAAAGAAGAGGATAATAAAAGGCTATGGTAAAGCATGTGGTTATGTGGAACTTCAAACCGGAAGTGAAGCCTGAGGACAAGGAGAGGCTTAAGAGAGATATGAAGAAAAATCTCTCGGAGCTTAAAGGCAAGGTGGAGGGACTCTTAAGCGTCAGCTTTATAGAGACTCCCGCTGAAGGAAGTACTCATGAGATAGCCCTTGTCACAGAGCATGAGAGTGAGGCTTATGTGAAACTTTACGGGAACCATCCTGAGCATGTGAAGGTTGCCGACAAATATGTCAGGCCCTATACCTGCGACAGGGCCTGCTTAAATTATCGTGAGGCTTAAAGCTCATCAGAATCAAGGATTACAGTAAAGGGCCCGTCATTAAGGAGCTCTACCTTCATATCAGCCCCGAATACTCCCCGCTGAGTATCGGGGATGTATTTTTTTGCCTCCTCTATGATATATTCATAGAGCTTTGATGCGTGATCAGGCTTCCCCGCTTTTATGAAGCTGGGGCGGTTTCCCTTCTTGCAGTCCGCATAGAGGGTAAACTGTGATATGAGAAGAAGCGAGCCCTTCACATCGGAAAGAGACAGATTGGTCTTGCCCTCCGAATCCTGAAATATTCTCAGACCGCACATCTTTTTCACCAGCTTATCCGCTGTCGCCTCATCATCCGTGTCGGAGATCCCCACCAGCACCATGAAGCCTGTATCTATCTTTCCTTTGACCTCATTGTCCACTGTGACTGAAGCATGGCTTACTCTCTGTATTACAAATTTCATTTCATTCTATGTCCTTTCTGCTGACTTATGCGTCAGAAAATCGTCAGAAAAAATTATAATAGCTGTCACTGCAGCTGTAAAGAATATATATTGCTTTAATATCCCCTTTCAAGTATAGTAATACTGTATGAGTCAGATCGAAAAATCGAGGACAACAGAGTATTGGGAGAAGTTGTAATGAAAATACCCATGAGAAAAGCCGCATTTTCGGTGCTGCTGGCCCTGTCCGTTACCGGCGCTTCAGAGGCTTTCGGACAGACTGTAAATGTGATCTATCAGGGAAGGGAGCTCAAGGGGCCCGGAGTGGAGGCGTCTTACCTGGACTTCAGGACGGATAATTTTGATCTGGAACCTCAATTTATGGGGGGAAAGGTAATATTCCAGTCAAATGATGCATCAAAAAGGCAGCAGCTTAGCGGAGTTTTCAAGGCTGCAGACGGAAGCCTTCTTATAGTTGACGGTGGCGTTCCTGAAAACGCCGACAAGCTTTCAGGCACCATAAAGGAACTGGGAGGCACTGTTGACGCATGGATAATCACTCATCCTCAGGATGACCATGTGGGTGCCCTCTATGAGATACTTCACAATAATACAGCAGGAATAAAAATAAAAAATATATATTATAATTTCCACAATTTTATGTGGTATGCTGAGACAGCTCCTGAGGAGCAGGGCATGGTTTGGAACCTTATGACCGAGCTTGAGGAGGAAAAAAATTCTGTCGATGGTCCCTCCCTACACAGTGACATAAAAAGAGGAGATGTGATCACCGTATCTGAGAATGTCTCAGTTAAAGTTTTGAACGATCCTATGAAGATTGAAAACAGCAGCTATGCCATAAATGACTCAGGGATAATGTATGATATCCTGTTTGAGGGCAAGCACTTTTTCATAGCGGGAGACATGGGACCTGACGGAGGGGACATACTTCTTGAGCAGGGGGTGCTCGCAGGCATCGAGGCAGACTACTGTGTGATGGCCCACCACGGGCAAAACGGGGTGAAGGAGGATTTTTACAGGGAGCTTTCTCCCAAGGCCTGCATATGGAGCTGCCCGCCCTGGTTGTTTGATGCCCAATTCGGCAACACCGGAGGCCTTAAGACCTATGAGACAAAACAGTGGATCAAAAAAATGAATATAAGCAAAAACTACTGTACTTATGACAAGGACATAAATTTGCGATAATTAAAAGAGCCTGGTGGAAGGAATTCCTTCCACCAGGCTCTTTTTTTATGTGTCTGAAAATGTAAAATATTATGTAAATAAATATAAGAGGGGTGAAGGCAATGATAAATTACAGAGGGGTTTTTGAACATATGAGCAGAAAGGGCATAAGTCAGTACAAGCTTTTTAAGGAATTCGGAGTTTCAAAGAGCAGGATATACTATATGAAGCACAATAAGTATGTCAATACGGATCTCATAGACAGGCTATGCAGTATCCTGGACTGTCGGGTGGAGGACATAATAATGATATGTGATGATGAGGAGTGATGAAATGTGATAAGCTACAGAAAACTTTGGATCAAACTCAAAAAGGAGAGCTTGCCTTACTCCTACATGAGAGAAAAGGCGAAAATCTCTCCCGGAACCTTCATCAAGCTCAAAAATAACGAGCCTGTATCCCTGTACTCCCTGGAAAAGATTTGCAGGTCCTTAGATTGCAATATAGGTGAAATAATGGAATATGTGGGGGACTAGAACAAATTTACTTGCCTATATATATATAAAGTGGTAAAATATACGTGTTTGCATATACATCATATTTGATATTTTTGACAAAAATCGGGAGTATTATGGATAAGAAATATATTCTTTTTGATCTGGACGGTACGCTGACGGATTCATATGAGGGTATTATAAATGCTCTTAAATATTCTCTGTCGGAGCTGGGCATAGAGCCTGTTCCGGAGACCTTCAGATCTGTTATCGGCCCGCCTCTTCAATTCACCTATGAAAATGTTTACGGGCTGAAGGGCGACGATATCAACCTTGCCATAAAAATATTCAGAGAATACTACAGTGACAGGGGAAAATTTGAGAACTATGTCTACCCCGGCATAGAGGAGGTGCTGAAGACCCTGTATGCTCACGGAAAAAAGCTTATGCTTTGCACTGCAAAGCCGGAGCATATGGCCATACAGATAATAGAGCACTTCGGTCTGTCTCAGTACTTCTGCTTTATGGCGGGAGTGACGGAGGACAGAGTGGGAGCTGTGGCAGAGGCCGATCCCAATGCCAGAAGGTCAAAGACAGATGTGATAAGATACATACTCAAGACGAATGATATAAAAGATCCTGAGAATGCGGTCATGGTCGGAGACAGATACTACGACATGACTTCGGCGAAGGAGATGTCGGCTCAGGCCTTGGGAGTTCTTTATGGGTACGGCAGTAAGGAGGAACTCTTAAAGGGAGGCGCCGATTATCTCGCTGAGACTGTGGAGGACATAACAAGGATAATCATTGAACAGTAAGTAAAAAAGGGATTGTTGCAAAGAGACGGATTTGTTTATTTGCGGCAGCCCTTTTAAAATTTGCCTGAGGGAGGTGTTGATATGAAGGGAGCGGTGACTCAGGAGGAGCGCTATGAACAAATGATGAGAGAACCGGTGGAGACTCTGATACCGAAGATGGCCATACCGACCATCATAAGCATGTTGGTCACCTCTATCTATAATATGGCAGATACCTTTTTTGTCAGCAAGCTGGGAACCTCCGCGGCGGGAGCTGTAGGCATAATTTTTTCTCTCATGGCAATAATACAGGCGCTGGCCTTTATGATAGGCATGGGCACCGGAAACAATATAGCAAGGCTTTTGGGACAGCAGAAGAGGGAAGCCGCACAGCGCTATGCGGCAGTAGGCTGGATAACCGAGTTTATAGTGGGAGTGATCCTGGCTGCGATATGCCTAAGCTGCCTGGACAGCCTTGTCATAGTACTTGGGGCCACAGATACCATAGCCCCCTATGCGGTGGACTATGCAAAGTACATACTGTATGCGGCTCCCTTTATGATGTGTTCCTTCGGAATGAACAACATGCTGAGGTTTCAGGGGAATGCCTTTTATGCCATGGTGGGCATCACCACAGGAGGCATACTCAACATGATACTTGATCCCATACTGATATTCGGCTTTGATATGGGCATATCCGGGGCGGCAATAGCCACAGGCTTCAGTCAGGTGGTCTCCTTTGTCATACTTCTTTGTCAGTGCAACTTTAACAGGTCCTGTATACCCATAAGGATATCCGATATAAGACCTGAGCTGAGAATGTACAGGAATATTTTAATAAGCGGTATACCATCTCTCACAAGACAGGGAATATCGAGCATCTCTGTGATAATACTTAACCATGCGGCTCAGCCCTACGGGGATGCGGCAATCGCGGCGGTAAGCATTGTAAACAGGTTCATGAATTTTTTAAATTCCGCGGTGATAGGCTTCGGCCAGGGCTTTCAGCCTGTGGCAGGCTTCAACTTCGGAGCGGGGAACTATGACAGGGTAAAGAGAGCCTTCGGCTTTTGCATAAAGGTTTCCACGGTGGTACTCTTTATATTTGCCGCGGTCTCCTTTATATTTGCAGAGCCCATAATAGCCATGTTCAGAAAGGAGGACTTGGAGGTGGTGGCAATAGGCACACTCACCTTGAGACTTCAGGCTCTGACGCTTCCCCTTTTGGGCTTTATAACCATGAGCAATATGTTTACTCAGACTATAGGCTACGGCTTCAGATCAAGCATAATATCTCTTCTCAGACAGGGCATATGTCTGATACCGGTGCTTATGATCTTCCCGAAGTTTTTCGGACTTTTGGGAATAGAGATGTCTCAGACAGTGGCGGATATAATGAGTGTCATAATAGCCGGCATCATAGTAAAGGGAATACTTGCAGAATTGACAGAAAAAGCGGAGGAAGGACATGAAAAATAGAGCGAGCGACTCTGAGTTACTGAACAAAGGAAAGAGAGTATACGGAAAATACAGGGAAAAGAGGGATGAAGTATTTAAGAGGGCGGAGAGGCCCCGGGAGGACGACAGGGATGAAAGCAAAAAGAAGATCTTTGCCAAGGGCTGCGGCTTTTACAAGCTGTTTTGGGTTTTCGTCCTGGGCTCCTTTTACGGAGACATAGTTGAAACTCTTTGGTGCAGGGCCACTGCCGGAGAGTGGATGAGCAGAAGCTCTCTGGTCTTCGGACAGTTTTCCATAGTATGGGGGCTTGGCTGCTTCCTCTTGACCCTATTTTTGCACAGGCTTATAGGAAAGGATGACAGATACATATTTTTGTCGGGAACCGTTTTGGGAGGAGCCTTTGAATATCTGTGCTCCGTATTTACAGAGAAGATGTTCGGCTGCGTATTCTGGGATTACAGCCATGTGCCTTTTAATTTAAACGGCAGAATAAACCTGCTCTTTTGCTTTTTCTGGGGAATAATGGCATTGGTATGGCTCAAGCTGATATATCCCTGGATGAGCCATGGCATAGAGAAGCTTCCCTGTACCTTCGGAAAGCTGCTGACCTTTATCCTCATAATATTTTTTGCCTTTGACATCTGCGTGTCCGCCGCCGCTCTCTACAGGATGAAGACCAGAGCCGAGGACATACCGGCCTCGAACTGGGCCGAGAGATATGCCGACGAGCATTTTTCTGACGAATGGCTCAGAGAAAGGTACAGAAACCTAAAGACCGTCGAGCACGCAGAAAGCGCACTGGACATAAACATAGGAGCCCCGGTGCCCCTTCGCGAAGATGTAAAATAAACGTAAGGAATTTTTGACGGCCTCTGTGCTATAATTATCACTGCAAGTTTATGATCAGAGGTTCGGAAATATATGAACAGTTTAAAAAAGAATTTAAAGATATTACTTATGGCAGGAGTGCTGTCCCTTGCTGCTGCAGGCAGTGCTTTTGCCGAGGATGATATAACAAAAACCTTTATCGCCGGCACTCAGATAAACGGAGTCGTGGTAGGAGGACGCTCGGTGGAGGAAGCGGGAAAGGCCCTGGCGGATTCTTACAGCAACACCTACAGCCTGACTATATATGAGAAGAACGGCATGAGCGAGAGGATATACGGAAGCGAGATAGACTTGAGCACTACCGTGGCTCCTGAGCTTCTCACCGATCTTTTGCAGAGACAGAACGCCGCAGGAAGGGTATTCGGAAGCGAGATCCCCATAAACACTGAGATGCAGGTATCTGTATCCTTCAATCAGGATAAGCTCAGCGGAAGGATAGATTCCCTTGACTGCATAGCAAATCAGCAAAAGACCTCCAACGCCTACATCACAGCCTACTCAGAAGGCCAAAAATTCAGTATAATACCTGAGGTCTACGGTGACAGCCTCAATGTGGAAAAGACCAAGGAGGCCATAACTCAGGCCGTGACTGCGGGAAGCACATCTGTGGATCTTAACAGCCTCGGTGTATACGACGAGGTGACGGTGACCTCCGAGGATGCCGGACTCAAGAAGCTCCTTGAGGATATGAATAAATGCATAGATATGACCATAAGCTACCGCATCAGAGGAAATGTGGAGACCTTGCCGGGCTCAGTAATAGTCACTTGGCTTACAGGCTCTGACGAGGGAGGTCTCATGGGTGTTAACTCCGATCAGGTATATGCCTATATCGACAGTCTCAAGGCAAAGTATGATACCTCCGGCACCACCAGAGTCCTGAGGACGGCAACAGGAAGGGATGTGGCTGTAAGCGGAAGCTACGGCTGGGCCATAGACAGAGACAAGGAGGCGGCAGCCCTTATAGGCATGATAAGGACAGGCACTACTCAGGAGAGAGTTCCGGAGTATTCGAGGAAGGCCGCTTCCGAGACGGGAAATGACTGGGGAAGCACCTATGTGGAGGTGGACCTTACAGGCCAGCATGTATACATGATAAAGGACGGAGCCCTCGTATGGGATGCTCCCTGTGTAACGGGAAATGTTTCCAAGAACTACACTACTCCCGCAGGTATCTACTCCATTTACTCAAAGGAGAGGGACAGGGTGTTAAGAGGAGCAAAGCAGGCGGACGGAAGCTACGAGTATGAGAGCCCTGTATCCTACTGGATGCCTTTTAACGGAGGCATAGGACTCCACGATGCCAACTGGAGAGGCAGCTTCGGCGGAAGCATCTACAAGACCTCAGGGTCTCACGGATGTGTAAATCTTCCTCCTTCAAAGGCCCCCGCTCTCTATGATCTCATCTATGTGGGATGCCCTGTAATATGCTACAATTATTAATAACTGTGATCGGAAGCCTTGGTGCTTCCGATTTTTATGGAGAAATTTAAAGAAACCTTAATATATTAAAATTTTAGAACGGAAAAGGCCGAATACTGCAATAAATCGTAAGACAATACCGAAATTCTTCCGTATTTTTTTTCGGCCCGAGGGTATATAATTTATTTATCAAAAGAAAGGAGACTTTACAGTTTTATGAGAAAGAAAGGTAAAATCACTGCTGCATTATCCGCAGGGGCATTGATGGCCCTCTTTGCCGGAGGTATGGGAGATACGGCAGTTTTATCTGATATATTTGCAGGAATGGACAGCTATGCCGCTCAGGGCTGGCAGCTTACGGACGGAGAGTGGTATTATTACGGCAGCAATGACGCCCTTGTCACCAACGAGCTGAAAAAGTCTGATGACAACTGGTACTATCTCGGCTCTGACGGACGCATGGTAAGAAACTACATGTATGAGGATGATGAGGAAAATATATATTACTTCAACTCCGACGGTGCCATGGTAAAAAACAGCTGGATACTCTACGATGACGGAAGCGGAGAGTCGAACTGGTATTACTTTGACAGTGCGGGAAAGGCCGCAAGAAAAAAGTCTGACAGCGACAATATTTATACCAGATCCATAGACGGAAAGACCTATGGCTTTGACGAGGACGGAAAGATGCTCTACGGATGGACCGAGGAGGACGGAGAGCTTATAACAGACGAGGACGATCCCTTCATGGAGGCCAGATACTACTTCGGAGATTTTGACGACGGAGTCATGAGAAAGAATACCTGGCTTCAGTATGAGGAGGGCTCGGAAGAGGACAGCAATGTGGACGGCATAAGCTATGAGGATAAGGATGTGCTCTGGTTCTTTTTTGACTCAAGCGGAAAAAAGACCATACCCTCAAGCAACAAGGAGACTGTTGAAAAGACTATAAACGGTTCCAAATATATATTTGACAAAAACGGAGTTATGCTCTCAAGCTGGATAGACACAAACACTTCAACTTCACCCACAGCAAGTCCCTCCTACAAGTATTTTTCAGATGACATAGACGGACATCTTATGAAGGATACCTGGGTATATGCTGTGCCTGATGAGGACATGGATCCTGAGGACTACAACGATGACGAGTACAGCTGGTTCTATGTTGACAAGAGCGGAAAATCAGAGACCAACGGAATAGCCAAGGTAAAGGGAAAGAAGTACGCCTTTGACAATATCGGAAGGATGCAGACAGAGTTCGTGCTTTTAAAGGACGGAAGCTTCTCTGACAACCTGACTGTGGACGAGGATGATCTGGAGGCCGAGGACTTCAAGAACAGCTCAAGCGAACACTTTGACGAGCTTTCCGACGGAGATCTCTATTACTTTGATGCCGACGAGGAAAAGGGCGGACAGATGAAGACCGGAAAGAGCATAAAGATAGATCTCTCCGATGACACATATACCTTCGGCTTTAACAAGGACGGAAAGGCTTACGGCTCGGGTGGAGTGCTTGAGGAGGTAAGCAGAAAGTACTATATCAACGGACTTCTCCTCGCCGCTGACAAGGAGATGAAATACGGCCTTGTAGAGCTTTCCGACGGAAGCTTCGCAGTTGTGAATTCCGGAGGAACTCTCCAGAAGGGAGATGAGAAGGCTCTTAAAGACGGAGACGGCGGATATATACTTATCAATGAAGACAGATATTACGGATATACGGATGACGATGACCACAAACCTGTATGGGTAGACGGGGCAGCCTTTGAATATGACAGAGATGCTGAGAATGACGAGCATGCAGGAGATGAGATCAGCTATGATGCTGACGCTTCCGAGATACCTGATGATATGGTGATATACAGAGCTGACAGATAGTTTTAAGAGCTGTACACACATAGAAATAAAGGGGCGCTACACCTGATTTTATACAAATAAGGTGTAGCGCTATTTTACTGCCTTTGATATAATTCATTTTATATGCTTTGAATACAAAAAACATGACAGGGAGGTAGAGCGTATGGACGTCAGAGAGCGGCTTTTTATACGCAGGGCCGAGGAGAGGGATTTCCCTTCCATTCTTCACATATATGAGGAGGCCAGGAAATATATGGCGGAAAACGGGAACCCCACACAGTGGGTGGATGGCTATCCCAAGGAGAGCCTCCTGAGGCAGGATATGGAAAAGGAGGCCCTCTATGTGTGCGAGGATATGGAAGACAAAAACATACTGGCGGTCTTTGCCCTTTTCATAGGTGTCGAGGATCCCAACTATGCCTATATAGAAGACGGGGCCTGGGACAATGATGAGCCCTATGGAGTTATACACAGGATAGCTGTGGCGAGGGAAGCCCATGGAAAGAATGTGGGATTATACTGTCTTGAAAGATGCTGTGAGAGGACGAAAAATATGAGGATAGACACTCACAGGGACAATATACCTATGCAGAAGGTGATAGAGAGGGCCGGATTCCATTACTGCGGCATAGTATATATGGAGGACGGATCTCCCAGGTTCGCCTATATGAGGATAACAGATAAGCAATAAGGAGAGTAATGACATCATGACAGAATTTCTTGTCAGACATTTTGTAAAGGACAGTGAAAATACAGAGAACGCCTCGGTGAGGACAGCCTACGGACAGCTGTCGGGGGCCGTGGGGATCGCAGTGAACATACTGCTCTTTGTGACAAAGATCCTGATAGGCTTCATAAGCAACTCGGTTTCCGTAATGGCGGATGCCTTCAACAATCTGTCGGATGCAGCGTCAAGCATCATATCCTTTGTCGGGGCCGGGATGGCGGGAAAGCCTGCAGATGAGGAGCATCCCTTCGGCCATGGAAGGATAGAATATATATCAGCCTTTATAGTGGCCTTTCTGGTGCTCCTTGTGGGAGCATCCCTCTTCAAAAGTTCAGTGGCAAAAATATTCGAGCCGGAGGATATGAGCTTTTCCTACGTCTCTGTTGTCATACTCCTCATATCGATCTGTGGGAAGTTTTGGCTTGCGGCCTTCAACACAAAGCTGGGAAAGCGCATTGATTCTCAGGTCATGCTGGCCACTGCGGCGGATTCAAGGGGAGATGTTCTGGCCACCTCCGCCACAGTACTTTCTCTACTTCTCTACAAACTGTTTTCGGTAAACTGCGACGGGGTCATAGGAGTCATAGTTTCCATGTTTGTTCTTAAGGCAGGATATGAGATAGCAAAGGACACTCTCCAGCCTATAATAGGTGAGGCCATAGACCCTGAGGTCTATGACAGGATAAACTCCTTTGTCAGGAAATATGAGGGGGTAGTGGGCACTCACGATCTTATAGTGAATAATTATGGGCCTTCAAACAGCATAGCAAGCATACATGTGGAGCTTCCCAACACCATGAGCCTCGACGACGCCCATCGCCTCCTTGATGAGATAGAAAACGATATAAAGCGGGAGATGGACATACTGCTTGTGACCCATGCGGATCCGGTGGACCTTAACGACGAGAACACAAATGAGGTGAGAGCCATAGTGGAGGATATAGTGAAGTCGGAGGAGGACACAAAGATATCCTTCCATGATCTGAGACTGGTACACGGCTCGGAGGGGATAAATGTGGTGTTTGACCTTGTCACACCCTGGAATTACAGGGAGGAAAAGGTTAGAGAGATAACAGGCAGGATAAGGAAGAAGGTAAGAGAGCGGGACAAAAGGCTTAATTGCATAATTACTGTTGAGCACAGCTACGGTGCCTGATACAGGGAAAAAGAAAAGTCGGCAATCACCTTGCCGACTTTAAAAACGCCTCCAGAGCGGAGTTTACATTATTTTCATCATAGGTAAAGCCTATAGTCCTTTTTTTGACCGGCATCTTAAGCGGTACCTGTACCAGAGTACCCTCATGGAGCTCCTTTAATACGAATTCCTTTATTACAGCCGCAACTCCCAAGCCTATCTTTGCAAACTCTATAAGCAGATCCATGGTGGATATCTCAAGCACCTGTCTGGGGATAACGCCTATATCCTTCAGGTGGTCGTCTATGAAACGCCTTGTAAGGTTTTCCTTGTCAAGGAGCATGATGTTTGCGGTCTCAAATATATCCGCATCCTCGCCTTCCCTCAGATACAGATTTTTGAGATATTCAGGGGTTGCCACAAACACATCCTCGATCTCCATCACAGTGGAAAACTTGAGGCCGTGTTTTAAGGGAAGAGAGCCCATGCCCACAAGCCCCAGATCCAGCTTTTTCTGCTCCAGCTTCTGTATGGTCTTTGCCGTGGCTTGGATCTCTATGGTGATCTTCATATGAGGATATTTTATGAGGAATTCCTTCAGGTAGGGTATAAGTATGTAGCGGCAGAGAGTATTGCTGACACCTATCCTCAGATGTCCTATATTAAACTCTCTGAGGCGCTTCAGTTCGTCCTCACCTCGGTCAATGTATTCAAAGGCCTCACTGACATGGGAAAACAGTATCTCCCCCTCTGCCGTCAGGTGAACGCCTCTTGAGTTTCTGGAGAAGAGCTTCACTCCCAGATGCTCCTCCAGCTTGACTATGGATTTTGATATTGCCGGCTGGCTTATATAGAGCTTTTTTGCAGCCTTACTTATATTGCCTGATTTAGCCACCTCAAAAAAAACTTTGTAGGATGATAATGCTTGTTCCATAACTAAACCTCATACAAAACATTAGTATTATATATTTTAACTATACCGGATAATATGCTAAAATACAACAATGATAATATGATTTTTAATGAAAACACAGGAGAAGTCGTATGGGAATGACAATGAGCCAAAAGATATTGGCGGCACACACTGACAAGAAAGAGCTTAAGGCGGGGGAGCTTATAGAGGCTGATATTGACCTTGTCTTGGGAAATGATATTACAAGCCCGGTAGCTATAAGAGAGATGGGCAAGATAAAGGCTGACAAGGTTTATGACAAGGACAAGGTGGTTCTTGTTATGGACCATTTTGTACCTAATAAGGATATAAAGTCGGCGGAAAATGTTAAGACCTGCAGAGAGTTTGCCTGCAGTCAATGTATAGAAAAATTTTATGATGTGGGGAGAATGGGCATAGAGCATGCCCTCATACCGGAACAGGGACTGTGCCTTCCGGGGGATCTTATAATCGGGGCCGACTCCCACACCGTGACCTACGGAGCTATGGGAGCGTTCTCCACAGGCGTGGGCTCCACTGACATGGCGGCAGCCATGGCTACGGGAAAGCTCTGGTTTAAGGTACCCGGGGCTATTAAGATCAATCTTAAGGGAAAGCCCGGAAAATATGTGAGCGGAAAGGACCTGATACTGGATATCATAGGAAGGATAGGAGTTGACGGAGCTCTCTATGAATCCATGGAATTTGCCGGGGAAGGCGTGGCGGAACTCTCCATGGACGACAGGCTTGCCATCTGCAACATGGCTATAGAGGCAGGGGGCAAAAACGGCATCTTCCCTGTAGATGAGAAGACTTTGGATTATGCGGCCCGCCATCTCAGCAAGAAAAACAGAGGACTTTTCGGAGAAAATGCGGATATAGAGGAGATAAAAAAGGGCATAGGCTCTGTTGTGGGAAAGATCTATGAGGCTGACGAGGATGCTTGCTATGAGGAAGTTCTTGACATCGACCTTTCAAAGCTTCGTCCCACTGTATCCTTCCCTCACCTCCCCTCAAACACAAGGACTATAGACGAGGCCGAGGCCCTCAAGGTAAAGATAGATCAGGTGGTGATAGGCTCCTGCACCAACGGAAGGATAAGTGATATGAGGGCTGCCGCAGAGGTGCTTAAGGGCAGAAAGGTGGCTGATAATGTGCGCTGCATAGTTATTCCTGCCACTCAGGAGATATATCTTCAGTCTCTCAGAGAGGGACTGCTTGAGATATTTATAGAGGCCGGAGCTGTAGTCTCCACACCTACCTGCGGTCCCTGCCTGGGAGGACATATGGGAATACTTGCAGATGGAGAGCGCTGCGTATCCACTACCAACAGGAACTTTGTGGGGCGCATGGGAGCAAAGACCTCAGAGGTATATCTGGCAAGCCCCTATGTGGCTGCAACCAGTGCGGTCAGCGGCTTTATAGCAGGGCCTGAGTCTGTAATGTAAAATATGAAGTTGAGAGGGTCAAATATGGAAGCAAAGGGAAAAACAATAAAATACGGGGACAATATCGACACTGATATTATAATCCCCGCCAGATATTTGAATATAATGGACAGAAAGGAGCTGGCATCTCACTGTATGGAGGATCTGGATGCGGATTTCTCCAAGAGGATAAACCCGGGAGACATTATCATAGCCGGAAGTAACTTCGGCTGCGGCTCCTCAAGAGAGCACGCTCCTCAGGTAATAAAGGACAGTGGTATAAGCTGTGTCATAGCGAAGTCCTTCGCAAGGATCTTTTACAGAAATGCCATAAATATAGGACTTCCCATAATAGAGTGCCCCGAGGCCGCAAAGGCTATAGAGGAGGGAGACGAGGTTGAGATAAATTTTGACACCGGAGATATAAAGGACCATACAAAGAATGTATGCTTTAAATCACAGCCCTTCCCTGAATTCCTGCAGAAGATGATAAATGCGGGAGGACTCATAAACTATATAAATGAAAAGTAGATCTGTAAGCTCAGGAATCTTTCTTTCCTGAGCTTTTAAGTACCGCTTCCAGCACGGCGTGGGCGTACTCGGATGCTTTAATCCGGTCTTTAAAAACATTGCCGTCATATTTAGCATAAATATCCTTGCTTTTATATTCCTCATAAAAGCCGGGGGTAAATATCTCTTTGGGCTGAGGGAAAAACAATCCGGAGCTCTTCAGATAGCAGGTCCTTGCAGTGGCCTGCTTTCTTGCTTTTCTGTCAACAAATTCACCTATTGATTTGTGAACTGCGTAGTCCTCAAATGTCAGATAGTAATAATTTTTATAGTCAGATAAAAAATACTTGAGCTCACCCTCGCGCATGTCGGCGGCGAGGTTCATCCTCTTTTCCGAGAGGGCTATATTAAAGGGGCCCAGACAGAAATCCAGATCCCTGGGAAGCCTTGACGGCAAGGCGTAATTGAGATCAAGAACCTCTTTTCCCGAGCGAAAGCCCTGGGAATTAAGGTCAACTATATCCTGAGAAATAAGCACAAGCTCACCGCTGAACAGCTCCGAGTATGCAAGCATTGCCAGCACAAGGGGCATATTCATAATGTCCTCCTCATTGTGGAGGAGAAGAAGCTCTTCCTGCTTCTGGGTATCCCCGCCCTGCTGTCTCCTCCTTAAAAAGTCCTCATACACATATATGAGCTCTCCCCCGGAGTATTTGTCCTCCCGATATCTCCCGAGAAATTTCTCCACGGATTTGAGCTTACAGTCAGGAAGACCCAGAAAGGCCTTTAAAGGCTTTATCTTTCTGTACATGTCAAGACTTATTACAGCTGAAAAGTCATAGGGCAGCCTGTAACTTTTGACACAATTCTTTATAAAGGGGATGTCAAACATATCCCCGTTATAATGTATAAGTATCGTATTTTCAGAGGAGGCCCTTTTTTTGTTTATGATCCCGAAAAAGGCATCAAGCAGAAGAGGCTCATCGTACATGTCCTCAGCAAAAAACTGCTTAAATATCCACTCCTCACCCTCAAAAAAGAGAAGGCCTATGAGATAGAGGGAGGACCGGGAGGCCTTTAAACCTGTCGTCTCTATATCAAAAAAGACAAGGCTTTCCCGGGGACCCGGAAGACCCTCCTCGTCAGAAAATTCAGGCTTTACCGATTTTGTAATTTCAAGCATGGGATAATATTCCACTACCTTTCTCAGCTTATTTTTATCTGATTATAGCAGAGAGAGGAGGGATTTTAAAGCATGTACAGGGTGATTGATATGCTGAGTCCTATGTGGTAAACTTATATCAAATATGCTTTTTTATAATACATGGAGACAGACGGATGATAAGCTTTGTGAGAGGTATTCTGAGTGAAATGGGAGAGGGCTATGTAGTGGTTGAAGCGGGAGGCATAGGCTATATGATCTATGTTCCCGCTACAGTGCTTCCGGCACTTCCCGGCCTTGGCGAGGAGATAAAGATATACACGCATTTTTCGGTGAAGGAGGACGGACAGTCCCTGTACGGATTTTTGCACAGAGAGGACAGGGAGATGTTCAGGCAGCTTTTGGGTGTAAACGGAGTGGGACCCAAGGGGGCTCTGGGGATACTGTCTGTATTGAGGCCTGATGAGCTGAGGGTAGCCATAATATCAGGTGACGCAAAGGCCATAAGCAGAGCCCCCGGAATAGGGGCAAAGACAGCTCAGAGAGTGATACTTGACCTGAAGGACAAGGTGGATATGCCTGACATTTCAGGGGCTGTGGGGCTTTCTCCAGCGGACATGGCGGAGGGAGACATGAGAGGAGCGAAAGGGGCCTACGGAGAGGCCATGGAGGCTCTCGTTTCTCTGGGATACTCAAGGAGCGAGGCTGTGTCTGCCATAAGGAAGGTAAAGGCATCCGGTGTAGGTGAGGAGCAGGGCACAGAGTCAATACTTAAGCAGGCTTTAAGAAATTTTTAGTGTAAAGCTTAAAGAAAATATATTATTATAATTTCGGGAGATAAGCGGCATAACAAATGGAGAGAAGAATCATAAGCACTGATGTTACTGAGGAAGAAAAAAGGATAGAGACCTCCCTGAGGCCTCAAAGTCTTGATGAATATATAGGCCAGTCAAGGATAAAGGAGATGATGAAGGTCTATATAGAGGCGGCGAAGAACAGGGGAGAGGCCCTTGACCATGTGCTTTTTTACGGCCCTCCGGGATTGGGAAAAACTACCATAGCGGGCATAATCGCAAACGAGATGGGAGTAAATATGAAGGTGACATCGGGACCGGCCATAGAGAAGCCCGGGGAGATGGCCGCCATACTCAACAATCTTCAGCAGGGAGACATACTTTTTATAGATGAGATCCACAGGCTCAACAGGCAGGTGGAGGAGGTGCTTTATCCTGCCATGGAGGACTTTGCCATAGACATAATGCTGGGCAAGGAGGCCTCGGCAAGGAGCATAAGACTTGACTTGCCGAAATTTACTCTGGTGGGGGCAACTACCAGAGCAGGCCTTCTGACAGCCCCCTTGAGAGACAGATTCGGCATGGTGGAAAAAATGGAATTCTACACCCCCGCGGAGCTTAAGGAGATAGTGATGCGCTCGGCAGGTGTTCTTAGTGTAGGCATAGATGATGAGGGAGCTATGAAGATAGCCAGGCGATCCAGAGGAACCCCCAGACTTGCCAACAGACTTCTCAAGAGGGTGAGGGACTTTGCCGAGGTTAAATATGACGGGAATATAACCGGTGAGGTGGCGGACTTCGCTCTTGACATACTGGATGTGGATAAGCTGGGTCTTGACAATAATGACAGGACTATACTTACAACTATTATTGAGAAGTTTTCAGGAGGCCCTGTCGGCATAGACACTCTGGCTGCGGCCCTCTCCGAGGATGCAGGTACTCTTGAGGATGTGTACGAGCCCTACCTTCTCATGAACGGACTCATTCAGAGAACGCCCAGGGGAAGGATAGCCACACCAAATGCCTACAGACATTTAGGCCTGGATTTCGACCGTGAAGACGGAAGTGAAGGGATGTACGGACAGCAGAGGCTCAGCCTTTGATAAGATTTTAAGAAACAGACAAATATAAAGAGGTGGATATATGAACGATACAAACACTACTGAAGTGTTGATAGACGGCAAGATATATACCGTGAGCGGAGCGGAGGACACCTATATGCAGCAGGTGGCGGCGTTCATAAACAAAAAGCTGGAGGAGATCAGGAAGATCCCCGGGTATTCAAGGCTTGACTCCGAGTACAAGAGACTTCTTTTAAACCTCAATCTCGCTGATGAATATTTCAGATCGGAGATGGAGTTAAAGCGCCTTATGAAGGAGAAGGCTGAGTCGGAGAAGGATCTCTACAGCCTTAAGCATGACCTTATAAGCGCTCAGATGAAGCTGGACTCCGCCCTTAAACAGCAGAAAAGTGTGGAGAAGAACTACAGCGAGCTCAAGGCAAAATATGAGGAGCTGAGCCGTGAAAAGGCATAACGAGGCGGAATTGCTGGCCCCGGCAGGAAGCTTTGACTGCGTCAGGGCTGCGGTAAATGCGGGAGCGGACGCCATCTATATGGGCGGAAGGCTCTTCGGAGCGAGAGCCTATGCAGAGAGCGCCACAAGCGATGAGGATGAGCTGATAAAAGCCATAGACTACTGCCATCTCTACGGAGTCAAGGTGTATATGACTGTCAACACCCTCCTTAAGGATGCCGAGACAGAGGAGCTCTGTGCCTATCTTTCTCCCTACGAAGAAAGAGGCGTGGACGGAGTGATAGTTCAGGACATGGGAGTCCTGAGCCTTATAAGAAAGAATTTTCCCTCCCTTCCTCTTCATGCAAGCACACAGATGACTGTGACAGGGCCCTACTACGCAAAGCTTTTGAAGGAGCTGGGAGTTGTGAGGGTGGTAACTCCAAGGGAGCTCTCCCTCGCTGAGATAAAGAGGATAAGGGACGAGGCCGATATAGAGATAGAGGCCTTTGTTCACGGAGCCCTCTGCTATGCCTACAGCGGGCAATGCCTGATGAGCTCCATAATAGGCGGAAGGAGCGGCAACAGAGGGCGCTGTGCCGGCCCCTGCAGACTGCCCTACGAGGTCTATGACGAGAGTATGAGACGGCTTGGAAGAGAGAATGAGAGATATGTGCTGAGCCTTAAGGATCTCTGCACCATAGAATATCTTCCGAGGATGATAAATGCGGGCGTATACTCCATGAAGATAGAGGGCAGGATGAAAAGCCCTGTCTATGTGGCGGGAGTGACCTCGGTATACAGGAAATATATTGACAGAGCCTTAAGAATTCTTTCGGAAAACCCGGGAGAGGAGCCGCCTCTCATAATTCCCGACAGAGAGGACCTGCGTATCCTCAACGAGGTCTTTGACAGGGGAGGAGAGACTGACGGATACCTGAGGGAGCATAACGGAAGAGACATGGTCTCCCTCAAGGAGAAAAACGAGAGAAGGATACCTGACGAGTCTGTCATAAAGGACATAAGGGAAAGCTTTCTTGACAGGGACAAAAAGATACCCCTTGCTGTCGAGATAAGGGGAAGAGCAGGGGAGAGGCTGAGTCTCAGCTTCATATACGATCTTAAGGGCCTGAGGATAAAGGCTACAGTTTTTTCCGAAGATCTTTTGGAGACAGCGAAAAACAGGGCTGTCAGTCCGGATGAGATAAGAGAAAGAGTGTCAAAGCTTGGAAATACCTGCTTTTATGTGGAGAGCATTGAATCAGACCTTGAGGATGGGCTCTTCATACCTGTAAAGCAGATAAATGATATCAGAAGAAGGGCGACAGATGAGATCACAGAGAAGATACTTGAGAGCAGGCGTTGAGACAAAGGAGCAGCTCAGAGCATGCCTTGACACGCCTGAGCTCTCATTGATTTATATAGACACAGGACATTTTAAGCCGGATATATGGGAAAGCTGCATTGAAAGCTGCAGGAGTGCAGGGAAAAGATGCGGTGCGAGATTTCCCCATATATTCAGGCAGGAGGCGGAGGGCCTGTTTGAGGCCAACAGAGAAAAGCTTCTGAAATTTGACCTCTTTCTTCTGAGAACACTTGAGGAATTGGGGTACGTGAGAGAAAAATTTAAAGATGAGGGGGAGAGGATTCCTCCCCTTGTTTTTGATTATACCATATATGCCTTCAACAGGGAGAGTCTGGAGCTCATGTCCGGACTGAAGGCGGACACCATCACCCTCCCTCTGGAACTTAATTTCAGAGAGCTGAAAGGTCTCCTGTCAGACAGACGTATATTTGAGGGAGAGGAAGGAGAAGACAAGCTTAATACAGAGCTTACGGTCTATGGCCGCATACCTATGATGGTGACAGCCCAGTGCATAAAAAAGACGGTATCGGGCTGCGACAAGAAAGAGAGCATCCTCTACCTGAAGGACAGGACGGGAAGTATGATGCCTGTAAAGAACTGCTGTAGCTGCTGCTACAATACTGTATACAATTCAAAGCCTACCATGATATATGACCTTCGGAAGGAGATAGAGGCTCTTTCCCCTGATTTCCTGAGGCTGGAATTTACCACAGAATCATATGAGGAGACCTTAAGCATACTCAGAGATGCGGTAAAGGACATATCAGAGCTTAAAAGAGGAAAGGAATATACCGGGGGGCATTTTAAGAGAGGCGTGGAGTAATACGGATGATAAATATATACATAGAGATAAGCAAGTATTTGATAATAATCATCATGGCCCTCTATACCTTCTGTAATTTTCGCTACTTCGGAGTTGCGGATGACACTGCGAGAGATGAATACTGCAGATTTCAGAGAAGGTCTGTCCTTCTCTTGCAGCTGATCTCCTACAGTGTCATTTTTCTTAAGACGAACGACAACAGAGTCATAGTTCTTTTCCTGCTTTCAGCTGTGTTTACCGCAACCTATCTGAAGCTGTCTGTCCTATTCTACAAGAATATTTCAAAGCTCCTTCTCAACAATATGTGCATGCTCCTAAGCCTTGGAATGATAATGCTCACAAGACTTGACATAAAGGATGCCATGAGGCAGTTTGTGATAATAGTCATAAGTGCCGTCGCAACATGGATAATACCTCTTGTCATAGACAAGGTATGGGGGCTTATAAGCTGGAGCTTTCTCTACATAGGACTGGGCATAGTATTGCTTTTGGCCGTGCTTTTTACAGGCTCTGTGACCTACGGGGCAAAGATGGCCCTCTCTTTTGGGGGCTTTTCATTTCAGCCTGCGGAATTCGTGAAGATAACCTTCGTATTCTTTGCAGCCAGCATGCTGGGAAGGTCGGTGGATTTTAAAAACATATTCATCACCTCCTCCATAGCGGCCCTCCATGTGCTGATACTTATAGCCTGCAGAGATCTGGGGACAGCCCTTATCTTCTTTATGGCCTACGTCATAATACTTTATATAGCCACAGGGCGAAAGCTCTATGTCTTTCTGGGAGGAGGAATGTTTTCTCTGGCGTCCTTAGGGGCCTACAGGATGTTTTCCCATGTGAGGACAAGGGTGGAGGCCTGGATCGATCCCTGGAGCGACATTACAAACAAGGGATACCAGATAGCCCACTCCCTATTTGCCATAGGTACAGGAGGATTTGCCGGCATGGGGTTAATGCAGGGCATGCCGGAGCGCATTCCCATAGTGGAGAAGGACTTTATTTTTTCCGCCATATCGGAGGAGATGGGAGCAGCCGTTGCCCTCTGCATCATACTGATCTGCCTGGGATGCTTTCTGCAAATGATGACCATAGCTACCTACATGGACATGAGCTTTTACAAGCTGGTAGCTGTGGGACTGGGCTTTGAATATGCGGTGCAGGTCTTTTTGACTATAGGGGGAGTTACCAAATTCATCCCATCAACGGGAGTGACTCTTCCCTTTGTGAGCTACGGCGGCAGCTCCATATTGAGCTCCTTCATACTGTTTATGACCATAGAGGGGCTCTACCTCATAAAGAAGAACGAGGACGAGGCCTTCGGTGACGAGTACGATCTAAGCTATGATGAGGAGTATGGAGGAGAGGATGACTCGGTTTATGAGTCAGAGTATGAGGCGGACGACAGAGAAGAGATATGAGCATATTTAAGAGAAAAGATGAAAAAAGCATAAGGTCAAGGAATCTGAGAAACAGATCCAACAGGAGCATACTCCACATAAGCTATGCCGTCAGCCTTGTCTTTGTGCTGCTTATGGCCTATTTCCTGTACTTTGTCTTTTGCGGCAGTCAGTCGGTGATAGGTAACACCTACAATCCGAGACTTGATCTGTTCTCGGAGAGGATAGTAAGGGGAGAGATAAAGTCCTCGGAGGGAGAGGTACTGGCTTACACAGAGGTGGATGAAACAGGAGGGGAGAGCAGAAAATACCCCTTCGGAGAGCTTTTCTGCCATATGACGGGCTACTCCACAAAGGGAAAAACAGGCATGGAATCCCTGGGGAATTTTTATCTTCTGTCCTCCCACATAAATCTTATAGAGCAGATCAGAAATGAGATTTTGGGAGAGAAGAGTCCGGGAGACAATATTTGGCTTACTGTAAGTCTTGAGCTGCAGCGGACAGCCTATGAGGCTCTGGGAGACAGAAGGGGAGCCGTCATGGCCATGGACCCCACCACAGGAAGAGTCCTCTGTATGGTGTCAAAGCCCGGATTCGACCCTAACAGTATAAATGAGGACTGGGAAGAGATAACCTCAGAGGAAAATGACAGGGGACAGCTCTTAAACAGAGCTGCTCAGGGCTCATACCCTCCAGGCTCCATATTTAAGATTTTTACTGTACTTGAATACATGCATGAGCACCCCTATGACTATCAGGACTTCAGCTATGTCTGCGACGGGACCTACGAGGACGGCGAGGGAAATACCATAAGCTGTTACGGCAACGAAGCCCACGGGGAGCAGGACCTTTATGAGGCCTTCGCAAACTCCTGTAACGGAGCTTTTGCGGTGATAGGAGCAGAGATCAACATAGAGAAGGCTATGGAACTTAATACAGAGCTTTTGTTTAACTCAAAGCTTCCCCTGGACCTTCCCTATACAAGGAGCAGCTACAGTCTTACAGACTCGGACACTGATTTTTTGAAGGAGCTTACGGGGATGGGACAGGGAAACACCCTTGTAAGCCCTGCCCATATGCTTATGGTGACAGCGGCCATAGCAAACGACGGAGTACTTATGAAGCCTATGTTTACAGACAGGCTTGAGAGCGCAGGAGGAGAGTTCTTTAAGAGCTTTAAGCCTGAGGAGTACGGAAGGATCATGAGCCCGGAGGATGCGGAAAGGCTCAGCGAGATGATGCGCCTTGTGGTGACTGAGGGAACAGGCTCAGCCTTCAGAGACGCGGCTTACGAGGCCTGCGTAAAGACCGGCTCTGCGGAATATGACAATGGTGAGAGGACCCATGCCTGGTGTCTCTCCTTTGTAAGAGCGGAGGGTGAAAACGCGCCCTCGGACATAGCTGTGGCGGTCATAGTCGAGGACGGAAAGTCAGGAGGGGCGACTGCCGCTCCTATCGCTCGTCAGGTGACGGACAGGCTGTTTGAGACCCTTAAAAATTAATTTGTATATGCTTACATAATTATGCTATAATATTTCGGAGAGTATCCGAGGGACATGCGGGTGGTCCCAAGGAAGGAAAAGAGGAACTGCATATGATAGAGGCAGTAAGCTGCGGAGGCGTAGTGATCTACAGAGGAAAGATACTTCTGCTTTATAAAAACTTTAAAAACAGATACGAGGGCTGGGTCCTTCCCAAAGGTACCGTCGAGGCGGGGGAGACTCATGAGGAGACTGCTCTCAGAGAGGTGAAGGAGGAGACCGGCGCTGACGCCGAGATAGTAAAGTACATAGGAAAGAGTTCCTACTCCTTCATAGTTCCTGAGGACAAGGTGGAGAAGGACGTGCACTGGTATCTTATGAGGGGGTTCAGCTACAGGTCGAAGCCCCAGAGGGAGGAGTACTTTCTGGACAGCGGATATTACAAGTACCACGAAGCCATACATCTCCTTAAGTTTCCGAATGAGAGACAGATGCTGGAGGAGGGTTATGAGATATACAGAGAGCTTCACAAGGCAGGAAAATGGGGAGTGAAGCAAGGCTGATAATAATTAAATGTTAAGGCGGGGATCCTGTATCCCCGCCTGATTATTTTTGTGCTTTTCCGGAAAAATAATTGAGCTCCGCACCCATAAATATGACACATATGATGGCAAATACCCAGAACATCAGGAGGATGAGAGCTCCCAGTGAGCCATACATATAGGACAGATTTCTGATATAGGTAAAATATATGGAGAAGGCGTAGGAGACTCCTATCCACCCCACTGACGCAAACAGGGCTCCACCCAGGTGAAGTTTTATGGGCCCTCTCTTTCCCGACATAAAGGCATAGATAAAGGTGAAGGTTATAAAGAGGACTGCCACGGCGATAATGGTCCTAAGGCCCAAAATGTGATCTACGATGTCCGAAAGGAAGGCAAAGTGGCCTGTGAGTATATCGGCTATGGCTGAACCCAATACAAGGAAGACCAGGGTGAGTATAAAGAGGAGTATGAAAATAAGTGTGTAGAACACAGATGCAAGCCTTCTCCTTATATAATTTCCCTGCGAAGGCGTTCCCGCGATCTTCCTCAAACCCTTGTCTATATTGAAGACTCCTGAGGAGGAGGTCCACACCGAGGCCAGAGCCGAGAGGGAGATGACAGTGGCGGGCGCCTCCACATACACATTGTCCGCAAGCCCGTATATGAGAGACTTGAACTGGGGCATGTCAGGAGTTGCCGAAAGGAGCATGGACACAAGATCCTCCTTTGAGAGGCCGGGCACCAGCTGCACAGCCGTTATAAGAAGCATCAAAAAGGGCAGTGCCGATATGAGCATCCAGAAGGAGGCTGAGGCTGCATAGACCACCATCTCATCGTCAGTAAATTTTTTATATATCTTGAATCCGTAATAGAGTGTACTCATGATACCGCCAAAGTAAAGTGTATTTCAGTCCTGAGGACTGCTTTGATAAAGCATAGCACGAGACATTAAAAATGCAAAGCTTTATTTAAAGTCTTAAATTTCAGCCTTTAAATTTAATGGCCTTTATTATAATATATATAGGAATCGGGTAGGGAAAGGAAGAACTTAATGAAGAGACTGTTATCATATCTCGGAAAATATAAGCTTTATTCAGTGCTGGCGCCGCTGTTCAAATGCCTTGAGGCCTGCTTTGAGCTCTTTGTGCCTCTTGTGGTTGCCGACATGATAGACATAGGTATAAGCTCCGGCAGCATACCTTATATACTCCGGCAGGGGGGCCTTCTCATTGTGCTGGGACTCATAGGCCTGGCCTGCTCCATAACGGCCCAGTGGTTTGCCGCAAGGGTGGCGGTCAGCACCGGAACGGCATTGAGGAATGACCTGTTTTCCCATGCCACAGCTCTCTCTTACTCGGAGCTTGACAATATAGGAAGCTCCACCCTCCTTACAAGGCTTACCTCCGACATAAACCAGGTACAAAACGGGGTAAACATGTTTTTGAGGCTTTTTATGCGCTCGCCCTTTATAGTCTTCGGCGCCATGATAATGGCCTTCAGTGTGGACTTTGAGGGAGGCATGGTGTTTGCGGTGGCAGTACCCCTTCTTATGATAGTGGTATTTGCCATACTGCTTCTCAGCATGCCCATGTACGAGAAGGTCCAGAGGCAGCTGGACAGAGTCATGCTCAATACAAGGGAAAACCTTCAGGGTGTAAGAGTCATAAGGGCCTTCAACCGACAGGAGAGCGAAAAGCGGACCTTCAAGGAGGAAAATGACCTTCTTGTAAAATTTCAGATATTTGTGGGAAGGATCTCCGCCCTGTTAAATCCCCTTACCGTGGTAATAGTGAACCTCGCCATAGTAGCTCTCTTATATACCGGAGCACTGAGAGTGTTTGGGGGAGAGCTCACTCAGGGAAAGCTGGTTGCTCTGGTAAACTATATGAGCCAGATACTTGTGGAGCTCATAAAGCTTGCAAATCTCATAATACTTATCTCAAAGGCCATAGCCTCCATGGGAAGGGTGGATGCGGTGCTCTCTGTAGAGAGTGAGACCGAAAGCCTGCCCGTCTCTGAAAAGGATCAGAGAGGAACAGAGGGCAGAGCACAGAGCAAGGAGTCAGAAAAATATGAACCCTTCCTTGAGTTCAGAGATGTATCCTTTGCCTATAAGGGAGCAAAGGCCGACAGCCTGAGCGGCATTGATTTCTCGGTGAGAAGAGGCGAAACTGTTGGTATAATAGGTGCCACGGGATCAGGAAAGACCACTCTCATAAATCTTATACCGAGATTTTACGATGTGACAGGGGGAGGAGTTTACCTTGAGGGCAGAAATATAAAGGAATACCCTCTCATGGACATGAGAAAGCGCATAGGCCTGGTGCCTCAGAGATCAGTCCTTTTTTCAGGCACAGTGAGAGAAAATATGAAGTGGGGTCTTGAGACCGCTGACGACGATGACATATACGCAGCCCTTACCACAGCTCAGGCGAGAGAGGTGGTGGACTCCAAGAAGGAGGGCCTTGACCTTGTGATAGAGCAGGGAGGTTCAAATCTCTCAGGAGGCCAGAGGCAGCGCTTTGCCATTGCAAGGGCTCTTGTCAGAAGACCTGATATACTCATTATGGACGATTCGGCCTCGGCTCTTGACTTTGCAACAGACGCAGCCTTGAGGAAGGCCATAAAAGAAAACACCGACAATATGACTGTTTTCATCATATCCCAGAGAGTAAGCACAGTCAGAGATGCCGACAGGATACTGGTGCTGGATGAGGGCAGGAGTATGGGCTTCGGTACCCACAAGGAACTCATCAGAGATTGCGAGACCTACAGAGAGATCTGCCTTAGCCAGATGACAGCGGAGGAGGTGGCGAGAGATGAAGCCTGATAACAAACTCAAGAAGACTCTGACAGGAATAAAGAGCATAGCCGAGCAGAAGGATACAATAAAAAGGATATTGGAGCTTATAGGGCGCTACAGGATCTTGGTTTTCGTCTCCCTTCTTCTTGCCGCCATGACTACGGCCCTTACCCTCTATATCCCCATACTTACAGGTGATGCGGTTGACTGCGTCATCTCGGAGGGGAGAGTGGACTTTGAGGGGCTTTTCTCCGTGCTTAAAAAAATAGCCGCTGCGGCCGTCCTATCGGGAGTCTTTCAGTGGCTTATGAACCATATAAACAACAAGATCACCTACCATGTAGTCTCTGATGTGAGGGTGAGAGCTTTCAACAGGCTGCAGGAGCTTCCTGTATCCTACTTTGACACCCACAAGACAGGAGATACGGTAAGCAGGATAATAGCCGACATAGATCAGTTCTCAGACGGAGTGCTGATGGGCTTTACCCAGTTTTTTACCGGAGTGATGACTATTTTAGGCACACTGTTTTTCATGCTGTCCATAAACCCTTTTATAGCGGCTGTGGTTGTGCTGCTGACACCCCTCTCCTTTGTGGTGGCAGGCTTTATAGCAAAGCGCACCTATGTCATGTTTTTGAGACAGTCGGAGTGCAGAGGAGAGCTGACCGCCTTTACCGACGAGATAATAAACAATATAAAGACAGTCAAGGCCTTTGAGCGGGAGGAAAACTGCAGGGAGAGATTTGAGGGCATAAACAAGAGGCTTGAGGATTACTCTCAGAAAGCTACCTTCTACTCCTCCATAACAAACCCCGCCACAAGATTTGTAAATGCGATGGTATATGCGGCGGTGGGAATAAGCGGTGCGATAGCCGCCATAGGCGGATACATATCAGTGGGAAGGCTGACTTCATTTTTGAGTTATGCAAACCAATATACGAAACCCTTCAACGAGATAAGCGGAGTCGTGACGGAGCTGCAGAATGCCATAGCCTGCGCAAAGCGTGTCTTTGACCTCATCGATGAGGAGGCCCTTTCGCCGGAGCCTGAGAATGCCGCAGAGCTTGAGAATGCGGAGGGCAGAGTGGATATTGAGCATATGTATTTTTCATATGTGCCGGAGAGGCCTCTTATAGAGGACATGAACCTGAAGGTAAGAAAGGGTGAGAGGGTGGCCATAGTCGGCCCCACCGGCTGCGGAAAATCCACGCTGATAAATCTTCTCATGCGCTTCTACGATCCGTTAAAGGGAGAGATAAAGATAGACGGCAGGAACAGCAGGGAGATAAAAAGAAGCTCTCTCAGAGACAACTTCGGAATGGTGCTTCAGGAGACCTGGCTGAAATCGGGAACTATCAGGGAAAATATCGCCTACGGAAAGCCGGATGCCTCCATGGAGGAGGTGGAGAGAGCGGCAAAGGAGGCTTTTGCCGACGGCTTTATAAGGCGCATGCCTGAGGGCTATGACACGGTCATCGGAGAGGACGGAGGAAGCCTTTCTCAGGGACAAAAGCAGCTTTTGTGCATAGCGAGGCTTATGCTTAAGCTCCCTCCTGTACTCATTTTGGACGAGGCCACATCCTCCATAGACACGAGAACAGAGATAAAGGTCCAGTCCGCCTTCGCAAAGCTCATGAAGGGCAGGACCTCCTTTGTGGTGGCCCACAGGCTGTCGACCATAAAGGAATCGGATGTAATACTTGTCATGAAGGACGGAAGCATAATAGAGCAGGGAAGCCACGAGGAGCTTTTAGAGAGAAAGGGCTTCTACCACAAGCTTTACATGAGTCAGTTTGCTGCGGCACAAGAACAGGGAGTCTTGATAAGGCAATAAAGCATACCAAAGGCGGTGCATACACAAGATGACACAACAAAAGAAAAACGAGCGCAGAGAAAAGGGGAGGGGTATAAGGGAGCTGTCAGAGTTTTTGAGGACCCGCAGATACGCTCTTTTGCTCTTGTACTTCCCCATATATCTTGTGGCCTTTTTTACCATAGATAAGATACCTGCAAGATATATCATAAGCTGTGCTCTTGACAACTACATACCTTTTAACCAATATATGATAATACCCTATGCCATATGGTATCCCTGGTTTACAGGCTGGCTTTTGTACTTCCTTGTCAAGGACAGGGACGACTTTATAAAGCTGGCTGTTGTAATGTTTTCAGGTATGACCATATGCCTTATAATATATGTGCTTTGGCCCAATGGGGTCGATCTTAGGGAGGAGATAACAGGCACGGATATATGCAGCAGGATCATAATGATGATAAGGGAGACAGACACTCCCTATGCGGTCTGCCCTTCCATACACATTTCCACCATTGCGGCCATACAGCTTGTGATAAACGATTCCAAGCTCAAGGACTTTACTCCTACGGTGAAGGCCTACTGTATGGTGATAACACTGCTTATAGCCTACTCTACCATGGCCATAAAGCAGCACTCGGTGGTGGACGTATTCTGGGGAGCAGTCCTTTCTTTGGGTCTGTACTGCTGCTATAAATATATTGTCACAAAAAGAGCTTACAGCAAATAATTGGAGATAATACCGACATGAGCAAACAATACATAAAAATAAGAGGAGCATCAGAACATAACCTGAAAAATATTAATCTTGATATACCGAGAGATGAGCTTGTGGTACTCACAGGCCTCTCCGGCTCAGGTAAATCCTCCCTTGCCTTCGACACCATATATGCCGAGGGACAGAGGCGGTATATGGAATCCCTCTCCTCCTACGCAAGGCAGTTTTTGGGCCAGATGGAAAAGCCCAAGGTGGAGAGCATAGAGGGACTCTCTCCCGCCATATCCATAGATCAGAAGTCCACAAACCACAACCCCAGATCGACTGTAGGGACCGTAACAGAGATATATGACTATCTGAGACTGCTTTACGCAAGGATAGGTATACCTCACTGCCCCAAGTGCGGCAGAGAGATAAAAAAGCAGACCGTAGACGAGATGGTGGATATAATAATGAAGCTTCCGGAGAGGACCAAGATCCAGCTTCTGGCTCCTGTGGTGAGGGGAAGAAAGGGAGAGCACTCAAAGCTTATTGACAGGACTCGCCGCTCCGGCTATGTGCGCATTCGCATAGACGGAAACATGTACGACCTTTCAGAAGACATAAAGCTTGACAAGAACATAAAGCACAACATAGAGATAGTAGTAGACAGGATAATAATAAAGCCTGACATAGAAAAAAGGCTTACGGACTCCATAGAGACAGTGCTTCAGCTTTCCGGCGGCCTTATGACAGTGGACGTGGCTGAGGGAAAGCCTCTTACATTCTCACAGAACTTCGCATGTCCTGACTGCGGCATAAGCATAGAGGAGATAGAGCCCAGAAGCTTTTCCTTCAACAATCCCTTCGGAGCATGTCCGGAGTGCTATGGCCTTGGATATAAGCAGGAGTTCAACATAGACCTGATGATACCTGATCAGAGCCTCAGCCTGAATCAGGGAGCCATATCCGTCATGGGGTGGCAGTCCAGCGGCCAGAAGGGCTCCTACACCCATGCCATGCTGGAAGCTCTCTCAGAGAGCTACGGCTTCAGCCTTGACACGCCCTTTAAGGACCTTCCGGAGGACATAAAAAATGTGATACTCTACGGCACCGGAGGCAGGAAGGTGAGAGTGCACTATGAGAGCAAGTTCGGCAGAGGGAATATTCACGACGTGGCCTTTGAGGGACTGATGGAGAACACAAACCGCAGGTATAAGGAGAGCTACTCGGCGGAGATGAAGGCCGCCTATGAGGAGTACATGAGCAAGATAACCTGTCCCTTATGTAAAGGACAGAGGCTAAAAGCCTCATCTCTGTCGGTGACCGTGGGAAACAAAAATATTTTTGAGATGACAGACTGCTCCATAGAGAATTTCAGAAAGGATCTGGATGCCCTTGATCTCAGCAGCATGCAGCACAAGATAGGCGATCAGATAATAAAGGAGATCAGGGCAAGAGTGAGCTTTCTCATAGATGTAGGACTCAACTACCTGACTCTTTCAAGAGCCACAGCCACACTCTCCGGAGGAGAGGCTCAGAGGATAAGACTGGCGACTCAGATAGGCTCAGGCCTTGTGGGAGTGGCCTACATACTGGATGAGCCCTCCATAGGACTTCACCAGAGAGACAATGACAGGCTGCTTGCCACCCTCAAGCATCTGAGGGATCTGGGCAACTCTGTAATAGTAGTGGAGCATGATGAGGACACTATGAGGGCCGCCGACTGGGTGGTCGACATAGGGCCGGGAGCAGGAGAGCACGGCGGAAGAGTAGTGGCTCAGGGAAGAGCTGAGGACATTATGAAATGCCCTGAATCTCTCACAGGACAGTACCTTTCGGGGAAAATGAAGATAGAGGTGCCTTCTGTAAGGCGGGAGCCCAAGGGCTACCTTAGAGTCCTGGGAGCAGCGGAAAACAACCTGAAAAACATAGATGTGGACATACCCTTGGGAGTGTTCACCTGTGTGACGGGAGTCTCAGGCTCCGGAAAATCCTCCCTTGTAAACGAGATACTCTATAAGACCCTTGCAAGGAGGCTTAACAGGGCAAAGATAATCCCCGGAAAGTGCAGGGACATAGTGGGTACTGAGATGCTTGACAAGGTCATATGCATAGATCAGTCACCCATAGGAAGGACACCCAGATCAAACCCCGCCACCTACACAGGCGTCTTTGATCTCATAAGGGATCTCTTTGCCGCCACCCCCGACGCAAAGGAGAGAGGATACGGCAAGGGAAGATTCTCCTTCAATGTAAAAGGAGGACGCTGTGAGGCCTGCTCCGGAGACGGAATAATAAAGATAGAGATGCACTTTTTGCCGGATGTGTATGTGCCCTGTGAGGTATGCGGAGGAAAGCGCTACAACAGGGAGACTCTGGAGGTGAAATACAAGGGAAAATCCATATACGATGTTCTGGATATGACTGTGGAGGAGGCCCTTGAGTTTTTCAAAAACGTGCCGAGCATTGAGAGGAAGATAAGGACACTGTACGACGTGGGACTCTCCTACATAAAGCTGGGACAGCCCTCCACAGAGCTCTCAGGAGGTGAGGCTCAGAGGATAAAGCTTGCCACAGAGCTTTCAAAGAGAAGCACGGGAAAGACCATATACATACTGGACGAGCCTACTACAGGACTGCACTTTGCTGATGTGCACAAGCTGATCCAAATACTCCACAGGCTTTCCGAGGGCGGAAATACCATAGTAGTAATAGAGCACAATCTGGATGTGATAAAGACTGCCGACTACATTATAGATATAGGCCCTGAGGGAGGTGCGGGAGGCGGAACCGTCATAGCAAAGGGTACTCCTGAGGAGGTGGCCGATAATCCTGTATCCTACACAGGAAAATATCTTAAGCCCTATCTTGCAAAAAAGAACTGATACAGAGATCAAATTTTTTATTATAAATTGCTTACAGATGAAAGGAGCCGTGAAAAACATGGGTTTACCTAAGGATTGCAGCTTAAAATTACATTCCAAGTGGCCTTCCGGAAAGAGAAATCTTATAACTGACGTGCCGGGAGTCAAGGTGGGACATGTGACATTAAAGGAGGGGGAGATAAACACCGGGGTGACGGCTGTTCTTCCCCATCCCGGAAATATGTTTAAGGAGAAGGTTATGGCGGGAAGCGCTGTCATAAACGGCTTCGGTAAGAGCATAGGCCTTGTACAGGTGGAGGAGCTGGGAACCATAGAGACCCCCATAATAATGACCAACACTCTCAGCGTGGGCACGGCTGCCACAGGCCTTGTAAAGTACATGCTTGGTGAAAACCCGGATATAGGAGTGGACACCGGCACGGTGAACTGTCTTGTGACAGAATGTAATGACGGAAGACTGAACGATATAAGAGGCCTCCATGTAAGAGAGGAGCATGTGACACAGGCCATAGAAAACGCCGCTGAGGACTTTGAAGAGGGGGCTGTCGGCGGAGGCACAGGAATGATCTGCTTCGGGTTTAAGGGAGGCATAGGCTCAGCCTCAAGGATCATCCCTGCTGACGGAAAAGACTACACCATAGGCTCCATAGTGATGTCAAATTTCGGAAGCTTCGGAAATCTTGTTGTAGGAGGCGACAGGATAGGAGAGAGGATAAAGAGGCAGGTGGAGGAGCAGAATGGAGAGGAAAAGGACAAGGGCTCAATAATAATTATAATAGGAACAGATCTTCCTCTGTCGGAGAGACAGCTTAACAGACTGTCAAGGAGATCTGCCCTTGCCCTCGGAAGAGTGGGCTCCTACAGCGGAAACGGAAGCGGAGATATTGCCATATCCTTCACCACGGCAAACCGAATCATGCATTACAGTGAAAACAGCGTGACGGACATGAAAATGTTTAAAGACGACGATCTTGACAAGGTGTTTGAGGCCGCAGTCGAGGCGGTGGAGGAGGCCATAGTAAGCTCTCTCTATCACGCCGAAACCACCACGGGCTTTCGGGGGAATACCTATAAAAGCCTTAGAGCTTACCTGTAACAAGAGAAAAAATACGGAAAATTTGAGTCTCGGACATATTGACGCAGACAGGGTTTTTAAGAGATAATATCATAAAACAGTAAGCTCTGCGATACGCATGCTTAAGCGGTTGACTCTCCTTTGGGAGCGTGCTATAATATCGCAGGTTTTTGAAAGGAGACGTTATGAGAACACTCTTAAAAGGTGCCGAAGTTTATACTGATGACGGACTTGTGAGACGCGATATCGCTATTACAGATGGCAGGATAAGCTTTGATACGGAAGGTGCTTTTGACGTTGTCGAAAATATAGAGGGCTTTGTTATAATTCCCGGTTTCGTAGATGTACATGTGCATCTGCGGGAGCCGGGTTTTTCTTATAAGGAGACCATAGCCACAGGGACTATGGCTGCAGCTAGGGGAGGCTACAGCGCTGTATGCGCTATGCCCAATATAAAGCCGGTCCCCTCCACGAAGGAGGCCCTTGACGAGGAGTTACGCATAATAGAGAGAGACGCGAAGGTGAGGGTCTATCCCTATGGGGCTATTACCATGGACCAGACAGGGAGAGGAGAGCTCGCAAGGATGGAGGAAATCGCCGGAAAGGTCATAGCCTTCAGCGATGACGGCAAGGGAGTTCAGACCGCCGAGCTTATGGAGGAGGCCATGGGAAAGGCCAAAGAGCTTGATAAGCCCATAGTCGCCCACTGTGAGGATGAGACAGAACTGAAGCCCGGGGGCTGCATACATGACGGAGCCTTTGCGAGGGAGCACGGATATGTGGGCATAAACTCCGCTTCCGAGTGGAAGCAGGTAAAGAGAGACATAGAGCTTGCGGAAAAGACAGGAGTCAGGTACCATGTCTGCCATGTGTCCACCAAGGAGTCGGTGGAGCTCATCAGAGAGGGAAAGAGGAGAGGAGTGCACGTTACCTGTGAGACAGGCCCCCACTACCTTCTCTACACAGACGAGGACCTCAAGGAGTCCGGAGCCTGGAAGATGAATCCCCCTATAAGAGAGGAGGCGGACAGAAAAGCTCTGCTTGAGGGCATAAAGGACGGAACTGTGGACTGCATAATAACAGACCATGCCCCCCACTCCCTTGAGGAGAAGTCAAAGGGCCTCTCGGGCTCGGCATTCGGCATAGTGGGGCTGGAGACAGCCTTCCCTGTAGTATACTCAAGACTTGTAAAGACGGGTATCATAAGCTTTGACAGGATGATAGATCTCATGTGCAAAAATCCCAGGAGGATATTCGGTATCCCGGGAGGACATATAGGCGAGGGGGAGACTGCGGACATAGCCGTGCTTGACCTCGGCCGCGAATATGATATAGACTCCTCCACATTTTTCTCCAAGGGAAAGAGCACGCTCTTTGACGGACAGAGAGTTGCGGGAGAGGTGGTCATGAACTTTGTTGAGGGAAGAAAGGTCTTTGACAGAGCTCGGGACTTAGGAAGATAAATTCAGCTCGTAAAGGAAGGACATTAACATGCGGGATTTGATATTTAAGATAAAAGAGAATCGAAAGATAGCCAAGGACGTGTACGAGATGCTCCTTTTGGGAGATACCTCGGATATTACCCGCCCCGGGCAGTTTATAAATATTAAGCTTGATGGATTCTATCTCAGAAGGCCTATCTCAGTCTGTGATTGGTCTGAGGATGAGATAAAAATAATATACAAGGTC
The DNA here is from genome assembly GCA_944381485.1 of uncultured Lachnospiraceae bacterium. Taxonomy (GTDB): domain Bacteria; phylum Bacillota; class Clostridia; order Lachnospirales; family Lachnospiraceae; genus Avilachnospira. The sequence continues at coordinate 34,841 of CALWLI010000025.1, read as the reverse complement.
GTGGGAGAGGGGACAGAGTACATGAGCGGCCTCAAAGAGGGGGACGAGCTTCAGGTCCTCACCGCTCTCGGAAACGGATACTCCATTGATGAGCTTAAGCTCAGCCTTGAGAAAAACGGACATATGAGGACGGTCCTTGCGGGAGGAGGAGTGGGAGTTCCACCTCTCTACGGGCTTGCAAAAAAGCTTTTGGAAGCAGGCGTAAGGCCTGATGTGGTCCTTGGCTTCAACGGGGCAGAGGACGTATTTTACAAGAAGGAATTTGAGGATCTGGGACTTAAGGTGGAGATAAGCACCATGGACGGAAGCATGGGTAAAAAGGGAGTGGTCACGGACGTGATGAGGGCTGAGGATAACAGTTCACTGTATGATTACGTATTTACCTGTGGCCCGGAGCCTATGCTTAAGGCCGTATATGACTTGGTGCCTGAGGGACAGTTCAGTTTTGAGGCGAGGATGGCCTGCGGCTTCGGAGCCTGCATGGGCTGCAGCTGCAAGACCAAGTACGGAAATAAGCGCATATGTAAGGACGGACCTGTCCTTATGAGGGAGGAGATCATATGGTAAAGCCTGATATAAGCACTGAATTGAGCGGGATAAGGCTCTCAAACCCGGTAATACCCGCAAGCGGCACCTTCGGATTCGGAAAGGAATTCGCAGAGCTCTACGACATAAATATACTGGGCTCCATAAGTGTGAAGGGAACCACAAGGGAGCCCAGATTCGGGAACCCTCAGCCGAGAATCGCCGAGTGCCCCATGGGCCTGATAAACTCTGTGGGACTGCAGAATCCCGGAATAGATGAGGTGGTAAAAAAGGAGCTTCCGGAGCTTTCCGAGATATATCATAAGCCTGTCATAGCAAACATAAGCGGCTTTTCCGTAGATGAGTATGTGGAGTGCGCAGAGGCTGTGGACAAGGTAGAGAATGTGGGCATAATAGAGGTAAACGTATCCTGCCCCAATGTCCATGCGGGAGGTATGGCCTTCGGAACATCCGCGGAAAATATCGCAAAGGTGACAAAGGCGGTAAAGGCTGTTGCAAAAAAGCCGGTATACATAAAGCTTAGCCCCAATGTGACAGACATCACAGAGATGGCAAAAGCTGCGGAGAGCGAGGGAGCCGACGGGCTGAGCCTTATAAATACCCTCATGGGAATGAGAATAGACGTTATGAGAAGGAGGCCTGTAATAGCCAACAAGATGGGAGGCTTCTCAGGTCCTGCTATACTTCCTGTGGCCGTGCGCATGGTATACCAGGTGTCAAAGGCCGTTAAGATCCCCGTAATAGGGATGGGAGGAGTGAGCAGCGCAAGGGATGTCATAGAGATGATGATGGCGGGAGCCTCTGCAGTACAGGTGGGAGCAGCCAACCTGACCGACCCTTGGGCCTGCAAGAAAATAATAGAAGAGCTTCCCGGGGAGTGCGAGAAGCTTCACATAGAGAGACTTTCAGATATCATAGGCTGTGTGGAGTAAGGACAGAGCCGAGATAAAAGACATAAAAGAAAGGTGAAAAAAGGAGAGGATAAAAATGGGAAAGGATGTAATTATTGCCCTTGATTTTAAGAATGCCGAGGAGACCTTCAGCTTTCTTGACAAATTCACAGGCAGGAAGCCCTATGTAAAGATAGGCATGGAGCTTTTCTATGCCGAGGGGCCGCAGATAGTTAAGGAGATAAAGAAGAGGGGCCACAGGATATTCCTTGACCTTAAGCTTCACGATATACCTAATACAGTAAAGGGAGGAATGAGAAGCCTGAGAGATCTTGGGGTGGACATGACCAATCTTCACGCCGCAGGTACCATAGACATGATGAAGGCTGCCCTGGAGGGACTCACAAGGGAGGACGGCACAAGACCTCTTCTTATAGCGGTGACTCAGCTCACCTCCACTTCACAGGAGAGAATGGAGAAGGAGATACTGATAGAAAAGCCCATTGACGAGGTGGTTATAAAATATGCCGGGAACGCCAAGGAGGCAGGCCTTGACGGAGTGGTATGTTCACCTCTGGAGGCGGGAAAGATACATGAGGCCTGTGGAGAGGGCTTCCTCACTGTAACTCCCGGAGTGAGGTTTGCAGACGGAGACATAGGAGACCAGGTAAGAGTGACCACGCCTGAGAGGGCAAGGGAGATAGGCTCTGACTATATAGTCGTTGGAAGACCTATTACCAAGGCCGATGACCCGGTAGCAGCCTATGAGAGATGCATGAGGGAATTTGTCGGAGAATAATTAAATTACAATATACATAATGATTCAGTCACAATGAAATTCAGACTGTCTCAGAAAAAAGGAGGAAATATGAAGGCGGATATTGCAAAAGGCTTATTATCTATAAAGGCGGTTTTCCTGAGGCCGGAGGAGCCCTTTACCTGGGCAAGCGGCATAAAGAGCCCCATTTACTGCGACAACAGACTGATACTCACAGCCCCCGAGGTCAGAACTATGGTGGAGAGCTCCATAGCGGAGACGGTGAAAAAGTACTATCCCGACTGTGAGGCTCTTATGGGAACCTCCACTGCAGGTATAGCCCATGCTGCTATAGCGGCCCATATGATGGGAATACCCATGGGATATGTGAGGAGCTCCGCAAAGGACCACGGAAGGACAAATCAGATAGAGGGAAAGCTGGAGAAGGGAGAGAAGGTCGTAGTTGTGGAGGATCTTATCTCCACAGGAGGCTCGGTAATTGAGGTGGTAAATGTGCTCAGAGAGGCAGGAGCCGAGGTCCTGGGAATAGTAAGCATCTTCACCTACGGTATGAAGAAGGGACTTGATCGCCTGAGAGAGGCCAAGGTAAACAACATAAGCCTCTGCGACCTTGATACTCTGGTGGATGTGGCTGTTGAGGAGAACTACATAAAGAAGGAAGATAAAATAAAGCTTTTACAGTTCAGGGACAACCCCTCGGATGAATCTTGGATGAAGGGAGAAGCAAAATGCAGGGAAATAAGATCAGGAATTTGATAAGCATAACAGACTTGTCGGTAGATGAGATCGAGGGACTTATAGAGACAGCCAACGATATAGAAAAGAATCCTGAAAAATATCAGGATGCCTGCGCCCACAAGCAGCTGGCAACTCTGTTTTTCGAGCCCTCCACAAGAACAAGGCTCAGCTTTGAGTCTGCAATGCTGTCTCTGGGCGGACAGGTGCTGGGATTTTCATCGGCAAATTCAAGCTCCGCCTCAAAGGGAGAGAGCGTTTCCGACACTGTAAGGACAGTGGGAAATTACGCTGACATAATAGCTATGCGTCACCCTAAGGAGGGTGCTCCGGTAATAGCTGCTCAGAGGACAGTGGTACCCATAATAAATGCAGGAGACGGAGGACATTTCCATCCCACTCAGACCCTCACAGACCTTCTCACAATAAGCAGGAAGAAGGGAAGACTTTCAGATATGACCATAGGACTCTGTGGAGATCTTAAGTTCGGCCGTACTGTTCATTCCCTCATAGAGGCGACACTGAGATATAAAAATATCAAGTATGTACTCATATCTCCGGATGAGCTGAGGCTTCCCGACTATATGACAGATAAACTCAATGAGGCGGGAGCTGACTATGAGGAGATAACAAGCCTCGAGGAGGCTATGCCCAAGCTGGACATACTCTACATGACCAGAGTGCAGAGAGAGAGATTCTTTAATGAGGAGGATTATGTCAGACTTAAGGACACATATATACTCACTCCGGAAAAGCTGAGAAACGCAAAGAAGGACCTTGTGATCATGCATCCCCTTCCCCGTGTCAACGAGATCTCTGTCCGGGTGGATGATGACGAGAGAGCCTGCTACTTTTATCAGACCCTCTGCGGAAAGCACATAAGGATGGCATTGATACTCTTCCTTCTGGGAATTAAGGTAAAGGAGGCATAGGATGAATATAGATGGTGTTAATACAGGCATAGTTCTCGACCACATAAAGGCCGGAAAGAGTATGGAGATCTATGAGTACCTCGGCCTCGACAAGCTCTCCAGCTGCGTTGCAATAATTCAGAACGTAAAGAGCGGAAAGTACGGCAAGAAGGATATTATTAAGATAGACGAGATCATTGACCTGGATCTTGATGCACTGGGATACTTTGACAGCAATATTACAGTGAACTACATAAAGGACGGCAAACTGGTGGAGAAGAAGCATGCTGAGCTTCCCGACAGACTGACAGATGTTATAAAGTGCAAAAACCCCAGATGCATAACCAGTACAGAGCAGGAGATCCCCCATGTGTTTGAGCTGGTGGATAAAGAAAAGAAGATGTATCGCTGCGTATACTGCGATGCTCTGGTGAAACTGAAATAGACATAATTTTAACGACATAATCGGAGGATAATATGAAATTTGTATATCCTGCTGTCATAAAAGAAGAAAACAACAGATTTACAGTAAGGTTTCCCGATCTTGCCGAGTGTGTGGCTGAGGGCGCAAGCCTTGAGGAGGCCATAGAAAATGCCAAGGAGGCAGAGAAGAACTGGATAGCCTTGGAGCTTGAGGAGGAGGGAGTGCTTCCTGAGATATCTGCTGTCGGAGACATAGTGACAGAAGAAAATGAGACAGTAAGAAACATATCCGCCACCGTGAAGTTTACGGAGGGCTGGGAGGAATAAAAAGAAGAGGGCAGGGCCTTATATGTACTTATATGTACAAGAAGCTCTGCTCTTTTTTTGTGTATGGACATTTCAGAGATCAGAGAATCCGGTTCATATTAACAATATATTCACCGGCAAGCACCGCTCCTATGCCTGTCAGTATACTGAGAATGACATATGATATAGCGATAAAAGTATGACCTCCCTTTATGAGATCAAAGCTTTCAAGGGCAAAGGAAGAAAAGGTGGTGAAGCCTCCGCATATGCCCACTTTGAGTAGAAGTATAAGGCGGGGATCCGAGGTCGGGTGTTTAAGAGCGAAAGCTGAGATCAAGCCTATGATGAAAGCTCCTATAATGTTTATTGAAAAGGTCTTTATGGGAAAGAAAAACTCCTCCCTGACCGGTATAAGACCTATTAAATATCTGCACACAGACCCTATGAAGCCTCCAAGGCCGACGAATAAACATTCGATCATTTTAAAAACTTCCTTTCTGAGAAATTCAAGTTGAAGTATACCATATGCATCATCAAAAAGGTATTAAGAATATCTTGAAAGGATAATAACAGCATTCATACCCTTCTTCCGCTGTATAAAATCTCATGCTTTAAGCATGGGATATTTTTTTACTGAAAACAAATAATATTACTATTTTAAACAGTATTTCGAAAGCGGAAAAATAAATAAAAGTACTTCCTATAATTTCGTTTATAGGAAGTACTGTGTAAAAGCCTAATAAAGACCGCCTCATACGGCGCTTTCAAAGCCTCATAAGCAGCTTTTTATTAAACAAAAATCAGCTTTCGTGTATATTCAGGTATCACTTCTCAGAAAGTTTTCATAAAAACAGAACAACCCGACATCAGATGTCGGGGGTGTAGTCACAAAGTCTCGGGTCTCAGCTTTCCTATTAATAATGATGTTGCTGATATACAATACTCATATTTCTCAATAATATTACCATATTTTAAAGCTAAATTCCATACTAACAAGGTATTTTTAACAGACAAATTCAAAAAATATGCCAGGGTGGGCTAATCTGAAACGCCCTATTTTTCCTTACATTTTATTTCTTTTTTTCTCCTTATAAACGAAATTATTGGCATTAAAAATCCGGCTTTAAAGGTGGGGTAAAAAGCCCTTCCGATAAGGCTTTTACATAGATATAAGTCGGAGCCTGAAAAAAGAAATTAAAGGCACCGCGGAAAGGGGAGAAGTGATGAAATTGAAGAGGAAAGTCGCTGCGCTGCTGGCGGTTGCAATGGTCGTTACAGGTCAGCCCACAGGTATACTTGCGGACGGCGTGAACGCCATGTTTGAAAGCTACGGGGCGACAAAGAAAGACGGCACAACACCCAGTGACGCAGAGAAAGCTTCAGAAGAGGAGAAGACAGAGCTGGAGATCGAGGTAAATGTCTACCCTAATGAAGATGCGGCAAAGGTGTCGGTACCGAATAAGCTTGAAAGCGGAGATGAGCTTGAATTTAAAGTAAAGATTAAAGAAGGATATCGTCTTGACAGTGTGGACGTATCAGGCGACGAGCTTGAGGGAGACTATGACGAGGAATCTGACAGGTATATATTTGATGCGGGAGAAATGCTGATGGATCCTCAGATCAATGTATATCTTGATGAGATAGAATATCCTGAATTTGATGAAGAGTACGATGTTGACGGAGTGAAGTTCACTGTTCAGGCAAAGGAAGGCATTCTGCCGGAGGGAACTCAAGTTGAGATAGAGAAACTTGAGGACATTGCAGATGAAGACGCACCGGATTATGAGAGCGCTAAAAATGAGGTCTTAAAGAAGCTTAACTTTGAGGATGAGCAAGAGCCGATATATGGAGCATACAGATTTACTCTGAAAGATACTGATGATAAGCTGTTGTCTGATAAAGATATAAAGAATAAAGTCACAGTATCTGTAACAGGTATAAGCGAGCTTTCTGAAAATAGTGATCTTTTTGATATTGGAGAACCTAATCCTCTTCCTACAGAGGTATATAAGGTTGAGAAAAGATCTGACATCAGTATGCCAAGATTATTTACAGGAAGTGATGCTAAAATAGTCGGAAACAATAAGGCACTGGATAAAAAGGTTATTAAGACTGCAGATTCCAGCATGAAGTTGGCAGAAAATGCAGAAATTGCCATGTTTGTTGTTACAGGTGCGGCTGATGAGATTAATGCGGATCTGCTTGTGGATTTATATGCGGATGAGACGGTAACAGTTTATATTGCCTTAGATGGAGAGCTTAAGGACGAACCTACCGAAATCAAAATCGGAGAAGTTGCCGGGAATATTCCTGAGATAGAAGGCTATGAATTCATAAAGGCGACAATAGACGATAAAAATGATTCCGTCTTGATGGTCGGAAGCTGGAATGACTATATATACTATACAACAGAGGACAGTGGAAACACTGCAATGCTGCTTAAGTCCGGCGAAAAAATAGTTTTGAACTATGAGACTTATAAAGAAGACTATGCCATAAACTATGATGTACAAGCCGGGGTAGTATGGGAAGGCCCTGAGACAGTAGAGGCAGGGAGCAGCTATACATTTACTGTGGAACCTTCAGGCTTGGCCAAAAATATTGTTGTTCTTATAAATGATAATGATGTTACCGATAGTGGAGTAATAATTGACAGCACAAGTGGAAGGATGAGCTTTACTATCAGTAACGTATTCGAAGATCAGAACATTGTAATTAAAGAAACTGATGTTTCAAGTTATGTGTTTACATATAATAATGAAAATATCAGACAAGGAAATATTACAGAGCCTGAGAGCGGTACTTCAGTAAAGACAGGAGGCTCAATAAGTTTTAAATTAAAAAGTGATAATTGGACAGGTTTGACTGATATAGACGGACATAAGTGGCACTTAAATTTGCTGGCAATCAATAATGAGTATGTAAATGTTCCGACTACATTTAATGTTGGAGACAGTGCAGAAACCATATTATCTACAGGAGAGACTGTAAAAATACAGTTGACTGGAGAAGGCGGCAGGTTATGGTATAACAAATATCACGAGTATACAGTAACAGTCTCAAATATATATCACAACATTGATGTTACAGATGGAAACTTCAAAGACGATGAGAGGGACGAGATAATTCTTAAAACCCTTGATGGCGTAAGTGAAATTCAGGGTTGGGATTGTGCTCAAAATGACGGTCGTGGCGGATATGTCAAAGGCAGCCTGAATTCTGTATATCTCCAAACAAAAAGAACAGGTAATGAGTTTTATTTTAACTTAACACCGGGATATACTGAACCGAAGGTTACTGTTCTTGCAAATGGAGAAGAGACAGGCATCAGCGTTCGCGATACAAGTGAAATGTCGAAAGACGAATATACAATTGAGGGCGATTATTCCTATCAATTTAATGTTCCTAATAACCTTTCGGACAATGTCGAAGTTTACATAACTTCAGAAATTGAAGAGTATCATGTGGAATACATAGTTGATGGTGAAGTTTCATCTACGATTACCGATACAAACGGTCCATACACAATTTTGCCTGAGAGAAATAATCAGACAGTTATAACATCTTCTGTACCGGAATATAATGCTAAACAGTATGTCTTTGAAGGCTGGGAATACAATGGGAAACTATATGATGCTAATGAAGTCTTTATATTTGACTCAAACACTGTAGTGGCTGCAGAAAACGGTGTAATTAAGTTTAAAGCCAAGCTTACTCCTATAGCAGGCAGCGAATATGTTAGCTACACCGTAAAGTATTGGTTCCAGAATGATGACTATTCAGGATATATACAAAAGCTTGATGAATACCCTGATGAGAATAGAGCAGGAATTAAAGGCAGCGAAGTATTCAGCTATGATATTCTTAATAAAGAAATAAGTGGGTACGTTCTTAATGAAGACAGTGATATAGTATTTGAACTGACTGATAATTCTGACATAAACATAATAAATATTTATTTTGACTTAGATAAGAACAATGATGACAAGACGGACAAAGAACAACTTCAAGTGGTGTTTGACCTTCAAGATACCGGCACAAGCTTTACAGGTATAACAGAATCTGATGAAGTTAAAGTCACCGAAACAACTGTTACATACTGGTATAATTTGAACGACAGTTATATTGATCCTCCATCAGCTTCCAACATATCCGGAATACAGGCTGATAAAGTATTTGGAGGCTGGGAGAACTCGGGAACGACTTATGAAAACTATGTATTGACAAACAGTATTACAGATTTGATCAATTCCGGAATCAACAGAGTCGTTTTTACACCAAAGTTTAATGACAACACAGTTACTTTGACATTCAATTCCAATGGCGCAACAGGACAAGTGCCTTCAGCGGAATACATTAAGAATACGACTGCAGATCTGTCAAAAGTTGACATAAGTAGCCTGAAGTATGGAACTAATGTTTTTGTAGGATGGAGCACTGAACCGGCTGACGTTATTAAAAACAAAGAAGATGATAAAGAGATAACCTTTATAGAAGAGATCCTTATGGACTCCGACAAAGAAATATATGCTGTTTGGGCGGCGGACTCGGACGGAGACGGAATCCCCGATTACAAGCAGTATGTGAAAATCACCTTCGAGATAGCGGAGGGCGACAAGAGCAAGGGAAGCTTCGCAAGTGCCGATCCCGCGAAGGTGGAGCTGAGCCTGAAGAAGGGCTCTAAGATGCCGAACGTTCCGGTCACCGACACGGAGAATGACGGCTGGGTATTTGACGGATGGAACCCCGTACTGCCCGACACGGTACCCTAGAGCGACGCCACATACACAGCCAAATGGGCGAAAGACAGCAATAACGACGGAGATAAAGACGAAGAACAGTTACAAATAATTTTCAATCTGGGAACTGAAAATGGATTTGTTTTTAATCTTCAGGAGAGCGAAAGAATAACGTTATCTGATGATTTCGCTATGGCGACATATTGGTATAGCATTGGCGATACTATAGGTGAGGCACCTGCTGATGATGCTATTTTAAAGGCTGCGGGCAATAAAAAGGAAGTAACTGCATGGTTATCAGGAGGAATAAACTATAATACTGTTAAGGGTGTGACTGTTGACGAGGGATTGGTTGGCTCCCAGATGTTTAATGCAGTATATGGAGAAGCTGCTACAGTAAATCTTACTTTCAGTATCAGCGAATCAGACCATGAAAAGGGAGCTTTTGCCGGTGGCAGCTATGAGACAATGATCACTGAGTTGGAGCCGGGTACATCTTTTACAGCACCTGAACCTAAGGCAAATACCGGATGGAAGTTTACAGGGTGGCAAGATGAAAACGGCAATTCCTATACAGGAATAGTTCCTGATGCCAATACTGTATACACTGCCGGATGGGAAAAGATAAATGATGAAAATGGCGATGGAATAGATGACAGTGAGCAGTTTAGAGTAGTTTTTGACCTGGGCCAGGATAGTGGAGGAGTATTTGAGCTTGAAAACAGTACAAAGGTAACTGTCTCAGAAGACAAAACTGTTGCTACATATTGGTATAATGTTGGAGACGCTGTAGGACCTGCACCTTCTAACGATGTCATTAAAAATGTGTTGGTTAACAATTGGAAATCCGGAGGAATAGACTACACAGCATTTGAAAACACTGTTCTGGATGATTTCTTTGCAGGAAAATCACAGACATTCAAGGCAGAATATGATGAGGACAAGAATAATGATGACATTCCGGATGCAGATCAGCCTCATGTACTACTTCAGCCTTATGATACGACAGTATACTCCGGAGGAGCAAACAGTGACGATGAATCAGGATTCCCTGATCTTGAACTTGAACTTACGGATGAAGGCAGACAGGTGGATAATAGTGCTGTAAACTCTGTTACAATTAATGGGTATACTTTTAAGGATACAACAGATAATGATATAGACCTTAATACCTTCCTCAAAGCTATGTATGTTTATATCGATGAAAACGGTAACTATCAGCAGTCTGTATCTGACAATGATGATGATTATGGAAACTATCTTACAGTAATCGCTGTAAGATCAGATGCAATTGATGCCTTTGAAGGACATGAAAACTATTATATAGATAACGGACTTATCAGAAACTCTGACAATCAAAACAGGATAGTAACTATAGGAACAGGAGGAGAACTCTCATCTATAGGAGTTGGTGCTACATATGAGGACGGAAGAGCTTTTAACTATTATGTTAATATAAATAATGGCTCCCTCTATGTACGTCAGGTCAACAATGAATCTGTTTACAGAGAGATAGTTAATGATGAGGCTGATGTGGACACAAATGAATCAAAGCTTGCAGGAGCTGTTGTATCTGACACAACCACATTCCTTACAAATGGAGATCCCGATCGTGTAATAGATGAAGACAGCGTAGACGATATCATGCTTCTCGTGGATGATGTCAAAACCGATAATGGAAGGATAGATATCCTCAAAGATAAGGCATACAATGATGCTTACGGAATAGATACAGATAAGGCTGAGGCTGAAGGATATTCTTCTGTACTTAAGTATTTCGACCTTGTGGACAGTGGAAACGGAAATGCATGGGTTCAGAGCACAAAAGGAACCGATGTATATATGCCTTACCCGAATGGAACGGATGAAAACACTGAGTTTACAATCAGATACTTTGTGGGACTTGACAGAGATAAACAATATGATGGAGATGATGCTGTAAGAGAAGCAATAGAAGACGCACCATTGGAAGACGAAGTTGAACTTCAACTTGAGAATACGCCTTATGGAATCCGTTTCTATACTACAGGCGAGCATGCCTTCAGCCCCTTCATGCTGATGTGGAAGACTGAGGACGCAAGCTCAGACGACAACAAGGATGACGACGATCACGGCAATGGAAATACAGACTCCAACACACCCGGAGCGGGACCCGGAGCAAGCGGCTCCACCTACACCGCAGGTGTACACGGAAACTGGGTACATGTTGATCCTGCAAATATATTTGCACCCATCACAAGCCCTGTTCCCGAAGGCGCAACACCTGTGACTGCTCCTGAGTGGCATCAGTGGAAGTTCATACTCAACAACGGCGCTATGCTCTATGATCAGTGGGCATATGTAAAGAACCCCTACGCTGTTGACGGACAGCCCAAGGAAGGCTGGTTCAGCTTCGACAATGACGGTATCATGGAGTACGGTTGGTACCTTGATGAGAACACAGGAAAGTGGTACTGGATGCACAGGGATTCCGACGGAATGCTTGGAACCATGGAGACCGGCTGGCACTATGATGACCAGGATGGAAAGTGGTACTATCTGAATCCTGATGGAGGAGAGATGCTCCTCGGCTGGCAGCAGATAGGAAGCGCATGGTATTACTTCAATCCCTATGCGCCCGAGATCACCTGGCATTATGATGAGGCCACAGGAGGATGGACTTGGAACGGAAGCGCTTCAAGGCCTTACGGCTCTATGTACAGGAACGAGATGACCCCCGACGGTTATTTCGTTGATGAAAACGGAGCATGGAGGAATTAGGAGCAAGATTCTTTGTATGCCGATACTGCGGAAAGCCTGTACTCGTAACAGACCTCAAGGACAAGAGGAGCGTATTCTGCTCAAAGGAATGCGAGAAGACCTACTGGAAGCGAGGGGCCGGAACGAGGCGGAGAAGGCGAGAGAGAGCGGAGGCGATATACGGAGAACTGGAGAAGGCTGTTGAGAGGGCTGTGACAGAGACTGCTGACAGCCTGACAACAGGGTAAAAGCAAATGATGATAAATTCTTGAGTAAAGGAAGAGTGTCAGCCCTAACCTGGGGTGGCACTCTCCTTTTTAAGGTTGAAAAAGATCAGCTGTGATGCTACAATGATTTGGACGATAGGGAAGGAAGGTGTTTTTATGTGGGATATGGATAAGACTGTGCTTGTCACCAACAATCCTGATGTCAGGGACAAGTATGCGGATAAGATGACTGTAATTTTTGTTGAGGGCTATGAGAATGTCCTCATAAAGGTCAGAGACCTGGTTTATGACAAGTACATACTTCTCACGCATCCTCAGGCCTCAAGCCTTAAGCCCAACCAGACCCCTTACCGTTCGGTCATGGTATATCCCAAGGATGAGAAGACCAAGGACAATACCAAGGACATTTTGCTGATAGAAAAGTGCATTGAAGTCTACAGGCAGTGGCAGGATATAGCACCCTCGCCTGCAGGCTATGCAGAAGGAGTGGACAAGGATTTCAGGACAATAGATTTATCGGTTATCGATAATATTATTCCTCGTCTTAATTGATTGATGAACAAGGATAAGTTTTTTAAGGAGCTTTCCAGAAGAGATTATATTATAAAGGCTTCGGAAATAGTAAAAAATGAAGGAGAGAAGGCGCTCACCATCCGCAGGATAGCTAAGGAGCTCAACTGCACGAGCGCCTGTCTTTATCGTTACTTCGTAAATATAGAGGAACTGTTTTTTTACAGCCAGATACAGTATCTGGACCATTATATAGACGCTCTTGCAAAGGCGGAGAAAAACTGGAAGGACGTGTGGGACATGCACATAGGCATATGGGAGTGCTATGCCAGGACAGCCTTCACCTATCCCCATGCCTTCAACACCATATTCTTCTCTGATATGAGCAAGGAGCTGGTGGGAGCTCTGAATGAGTACTATTCTATTTTCCCTGAGCATATAGATCTGGTGGCAAGATATCTTACGGACATGCTGAGGACCTCCGACTTTTTTGAGAGAGACTATCAGATGTGCAGAAAGTGCGCTGAGGCCGGGGTCATAGACCCTTACAATGCCATAGTCATGAACCGCATGGTATGCATGCTCTATAAGGGATACCTTAAAGGCATACTGGATAACGGGATAGAGGAATACGAGATAGAGGATACTCTGGCTATGTTTATGAGAGATACCCACACTGTCATAAAAAATCTTGCAAAGGATACTCTCGGACACAAGGAATTGATGTGATGCCTTTCCCCTTAATTTTATATTTGTATTTTAAAGTTTTAAATCAATAAAAAGGCCCTGAAGTTTACAAAAACATTTGATTTGTAACTTCAGGGCTTTTATTTTAAGTGTGAAACGATGAAAAATAATTCATATCAATGCAATACCTGTGAGCAAATTACACAAAAATTCTTCTTCTCAGAGCTTTTAAATCAAACGAATTGGTATATTTTTCACAAAAAGAATAAAAGTTACAGAAAACTACAAAAATACCATAATTTTTTGTTGCAAAATAATCGCGATTATTTTATTATTTATTTAGAAGTTATCGCGATTACTTATGTCTGATACATAAAGTAATCAAGATTATTTTGCGGAATTTTTTGCAAAATTCACAATAAAATTTGACTTATATCAAAGATGAATTGAATGCCGGTCTTGAAAGCAAGTTTACAACTGTTTTACAAGACTTTGTATAAATTCAAGTAAGGAGGGGATAAAATGAAACTTGAGTTAGGAAAAATCAAAATCAATGACATCAAGTTTGCCGACAAAACTGAAGTCAAGGACCACGTTCTTTATGTAAATAAAGAAGAGGTCGAGAAGCTTGTGCTCGAGGATGACAAGCTCATTGGCTGCAAGCTTGACATTGCGAGACCCGGAGAGGCTACTCGTATTACTCCCGTAAAGGATGTAATAGAGCCCAGAGTAAAGGTCTCAGGAGGAGAGATCTTCCCCGGAGTTATCGGAAAGGTAACACCGCCCGTAGGAACAGGCCGCACTCACGCTCTTGACGGAATGACAGTTGTGACCGTAGGACGTATCGTAGGCTTCCAGGAGGGTGTTATCGACATGTCAGGAGTTGCTGCCGACTACTGCCCGTTCTCAAAGACCGTGAACCTTTGCGTAGTTATCGAGCCCGCTGAGGGACTTGAGACTCACGTATACGAGAAGGCAGGACGTATGGCAGGACTTAAGGTTGCCGCATATCTCGGAGAGGCAGGAAGAAATGTTGAGCCTGATTCTATCGAGACCTTTGAGACAAAGCCCATTTTCGAGCAGGCTGCAGAGTATCCCGATCTTCCTAAGGTAGGATACATCCACATGCTTCAGTCTCAGGGACTTCTTCACGACACATATTATTACGGTGTAGACGCAAAGAACTTTGTTCCCACATTCATGTATCCCACAGAGATCATGGACGGAGCTATCGTTTCAGGAAACTGCGTTGCTCCTTGTGACAAGGTTACAACATATCACCATTTCCACAACCCTGTAATCGAGGATTGCTACAAGCACCATGGAAAGGATATCAACTTCATGGGAGTTATCCTTACAAATGAGAACGTTTTCCTTGCCGACAAGGAGAGACATTCAGACATGGTTGCAAAGCTTGCCGAGTACATGGGACTTGACGGAGTGCTCATCACAGAGGAGGGATACGGAAATCCCGATACTGACCTTATGATGAACTGTAAGAAGGTTGAGCAGAAGGGAATCAAGGTGGTTCTTATCACCGACGAGTTCCCCGGAAAGGACGGAAAGTCACAGTCACTTGCTGATACCTGCGAGGAGGCTACAGCTCTTGCATCCTGCGGACAGGGTAATATGACCCTTCAGTTCCCTGCTATGGATAAGGTGATCGGAACTCAGGATTACATTGAGTCCCAGCTCGGCGGATGGGCAGGCTGCGTAAATCCTGACGGCTCATTCGAGGCTGAGATCCAGATAATCATAGCTTCAACTATTGCTAACGGCTTCAACAAGCTGGCTGCAAGAGGCTATTAATTTTCGGAAAGGGAGATAAGACTATGGCTAAATATAAAATTGTTCATTATTTAAATCAGTTCTTCGCAGGAATCGGCGGCGAGGAGAAGGCTGATTACGAGCCCGAGGTAAGAGAGGGTGTTGTAGGACCCGGCGGAGCTCTTGCAGCTGCACTGGGAGCCGACTATGAGATAGTTGCCACAGTTATCTGCGGTGACAACTACTTCGGAGAGAACCTTGACAAGGCTACAGACACCATCATCGAGATGGTTAAGAAGTATGAGCCCGATGTATTCGTAGCAGGACCTGCCTTCAACGCAGGACGTTACGGAGTTGCCTGCGGAACTATCTGTAAGGCTGTTGAGGAGAGACTGGGAATCCCCGTTCTCACAGCTGCTTACCAGGAGAACCCCGGAACAGATATGTTCAAGAAGGACGTTATAATCGTCAAGGCCGGAAACTCTTCAGCAGATATGAAGAACGTAATCCCTGTAATGGCTAATCTCGTTAAGAAGATGGCTACAGGAGAGGAGATCCTGGGACCCGCTATAGAGGGCTACCATGAGAGAGGAATCCGTGTAAACTACTTTGCAGAGAAGAGAGGATCAGAGCGTGGACTTGAGATGCTCATCAAGAAGATGAAGGGTGAGCCCTTTGAGACCGATCTTCCCATGCCTAAGTTTGACAGAGTTGAGCCTGCCGCTCCTATAAAGGATATGAAGCATGCAACCATCGCAGTTGTTACCTCAGGAGGAGTTGTTCCTCAGGGTAACCCTGACCATATTGAGTCATCCAACGCTACAAAGTTCGGTGAGTACTCAATAAAGGGTATGGACACAATGTCACCCGATGATTTCATGACTGTACACGGCGGATATGACAGACAGTTCGTTCTTGCGAACCCCAACCTCGTAGTACCTCTTGATGTTTTGAGAGAGATGGAGAAGGATGGAGAATTCGGAAAGCTCTATGATTCATTCTTTGCTACCACAGGAACAGGTACTGCTACAGGATCTGCTGCCAAGTTCGGAGATGCTATAGGAAAGAAGTTAGTAGAGGATCACGTTGACGGCGTAATTCTCGTCTCTACCTGAGGAACCTGTACTCGTTGCGGTGCAACGATGGTTAAGGGTATCGAGAAGTATGGTATTCCTGTAGTTCATATGGCTACTGTAGTTCCTATTTCACTTACTATAGGTGCTAACCGTATAATCCCCGGCGTAGGTATTCCTTATCCCCTCGGAGATCCTACACAGGGTGAGGTTGACTCCAAGAAGATCAGAAAGAGAATGGTTAGGAGAGCACTCAAGGCTCTGCAGACACCTGTAGACGGTCAGACTGTTTTTGAGAAGGATGACTTCTAATCTTCAAGCAGACCGGATATTTCCCGAGGTGCGGTACACATGTGCCGTGTGCCGCACCTTTTTTGTAAATAATATTGTAGATTTTTTCACAATAACATGATCCTGACACAGGAGGAAAAAATATGGGTATTGACAATACTAAACTGAACCCCAAGCGAGTTATCATACTTGCGGGAGCTGTCATAGCTTTCACCATAGGTTCAGGCTTTGCCACAGGACAGGAGATCATCCAGTACTTTACTGCCTACGGCGTCGGCGGAATAGGCGCTGTTCTTGTATTTCTGGTTACCTTCCTCTACTACAACTTCAACTTCGCAAAAGCGGGTTCCGAGGAACGTTTTGAGAGAGGTAACGACGTATACAAGTATTTCTGCGGAAAGTATGTTGGAACCTTCTGCGACTACTACTCAACACTTTTCTGCTACATGTCATTCTTCGTAATGGTAGGCGGATCCGCATCGACCCTCAATCAGCAGTACGGCCTTCCCCTTTGGGTAGGAGGAACAATACTTGCGGTTGCAGCTATGATAACAGTTGTGGGCGGACTCAACTCACTGGTTGACGCCATAGGAGCTGTGGGACCTGCCATAGTTGCCCTCTGTATCTTCATAGGTATAGCCACCCTCGTAAGGGACGGCTCACATATAGGTGAAGGCCTTCAGATAATAGAGCAGGGAGCATTTACCGGAGCTACTGCAGACAACACCATAAAGAACGCCGGAGCTAACTGGCTCATGTCAGGTATAAGCTATGCAGGATTCGTTCTCCTGTGGTTTGCAAGCTTTACAGCGGCTCTCGGAGCTCAGAACAGCAAGAAGGATCTCTATCACGGTATAGTTTGGGGAGCTGTGGCTGTATGCGTGGCTATAGTTCTTATATCCTTCGCTCAGATAGCAAATATCAACACAGCTGATGCTCACGGAAACTATGTGTGGAGCGCTGACATTCCCAACCTGATCCTTGCGGAGAAGATATGGAAGCCCTTCTCAGCATTCTTTGCTATAGTTGTATTCGGCGGAATCTATACTACAGCGGTTCCCCTTCTCTACAACCCTGCGGCAAGGTTTGCGAAAGAGGGCACAAAGCAGTTCAAGATCCTGACAGTTGTACTCGGACTTGTAGGACTCTTTGTAGGTCTCTTCCTCCCCTTCAGAGTTCTTGTAAACATCATCTACGTGCTCAACGGATACGTAGGAGCTGTACTTATACTCTTCATGCTTTGGAAGAATATCAAGGACCTTACAGGAAAAGGAAAGAAGAAAGAAGCTTAAAGCTGATTCCCCTATAAATAAAAATGCAAAAACAAAACATCCCGCAAAGACCGCTGCGGGATGTTTTGTTGTGTAAAAAAACTATTGTAAAAAAAGTATCGTGATTATAAGCTGCTCATCTTTATTGAGCCTTCAGCTTCTCGGCTCGCTCTCTTACATTGAGGTTGAAGTCCTCTATCTTGTGAGTATAGGGCTTTGTCATGAGAGTGGAGTTTATGAGAAAATCCGCTGTGGCGAGATTGTTTGCCATGGGTATGTCATAAACCTGAGCTATCCTTGTAAGAGCCTTTACATCCGGATCGTGGGGAGCAGCAGTGAGGGGATCGCTCAAAAAGATCATCATGTTGATGACCCCGTCAACTATCTTTGCTCCTATCTGAAGATCTCCCCCCAGAGGGCCTGAATTGTATCCTTTTATCCTGAGGCCTGTGGCGTCAGCTATCATCCTTGAGGTGGTGCCTGTGCCGAAGAGATTGTGCTTTGAGAGTATGTCCTTATTTTTGAGACACCATTCTATGAGATCCTGCTTTTTCGCATCGTGAGCTATGAGGGCGATATTTTTCTGTTCTTTTATGGTGAGATCTATATAATTCATATAATCCTCCCTTCCGTCAATAATTCCATATATCTGTTGTTACTATATATACAGTTTATATTGTAGCATTATAAGCAGTTTTTCTCCACGGAAATATAGCTTAAAAAAACGAACTTGTGATATTATTATATAGTCAGAATTGTGACGTGAAAGGAAGAAAGATGACAGATAATACCGAGAGTATTGTAAAAAGAGCTGTACTTGTGGGCGTGAACACAGGGAGAGATCCGGACTTTGAGATATCCATGAAGGAGCTTTCGGGGCTGGCGGAAGCCTGCGGATATGAGGTGGCAGGCACAAGCTGCCAAAATCTTACAAGGGTGGAAATTTCCACCTACATAGGCAAGGGGAAGCTTCAGGAGCTTAAGACCTTTATGGAGGCGACAGATGCGGGAACCGCCATATTTCTGAATACCCTTACCCCCTCTCAGCTCTCAAATCTTTGTACAGAACTTGACAGCGAGGTGCTTGATAAGACGGGGCTTATCTTAAATATCTTCAGCGAGAGGGCGAGGACAGTTGAGGCGAAGATGCAGGTTGAGTCCGCAAGACTCAAATACATGCTTCCCAGGCTCTCCGGTTTAAGGAAAAATCTGTCAAGGCAGGGAGGCACGGGAGGCTCCATGTCCAACAAGGGTTCAGGAGAGAAGCAGACTGAGCTTGACAGAAGACATATAGAGAGACGCCTTGCGGACCTAAGGCGGGGCCTTGAGTCTGTGGAGAGGGAGAGAGAGACTCAAAGGCGCAGGAGACAGCGGGAAGGCATGCCCCTGGTGGCCCTTGTGGGATACACGAATGCCGGAAAATCAACTCTCATGAACAAGATACTTGAGTACTGCGATTCATCTGAGGAGAAGGCTGTACTTGCAAAAGACATGCTCTTTGCAACTCTGGACACTACTGTGAGGCGGGTGCAGACAGGGAAGGGCAGGGGATTTCTGCTGTCCGACACGGTCGGCTTTATACATGATCTTCCCCACGACCTGGTCAAGGCCTTCCGCTCCACTTTGGAGGAGGCAAAGACAGCTGATCTTCTTCTCCATGTTGTGGACTATTCCGACGACAGCAGGGAGAGGCAGATAAAAGTGACGGAGGATACCCTAAAGGAACTGGGGGCCTCCGACATACCTGTTATCTATGTGATGAACAAGGCCGACAGGGTGCTTACTTCGGATGAGTTTTTGAAGGATGCATCTGCCTACGAGAATAGGACTGAAAAAAGAGAGGGAGGGCTTCCTTTTATAAGAGGAAACAGTATATATATGTCTGCAAAGTCAGGGGAGGGCATCGAGGAGCTCATATCCATGATAAATTCGAAGCTCTTTGAGGACTGGCTTTCTGTTAAGCTTCTGGTCCCCTACAGCGAGGGAAGGATAGAAAACGAGCTGAGAAATTCGGCTCTCACGGATTCTGTGGAGTACAGGAAGGAGGGCATTTACATAAAATGCTCTATCGGAAAAAGACTTTTGGGAAGATACAGAGAATATATTATTGATTGAGAAGGAGCACAGAAATATGATTTCCGAAAAAATGATGCCTTTGGTAAACAATAATTCCGCTATAAGGATGATGTTTGAGGAGGGAAAAAGACTTGCCGAAAAGTACGGCAGAGAGAATGTATATGACTTCAGCCTGGGAAACCCCTCCGTCCCCTCACCTGATGCTGTAAATGAGGCCATATGCGACATAGTAAAGACAGAAGATCCTGTTTTTCTTCATGGCTATATGAGTAATGCGGGCTATGAGGATGTGAGAGCTGCTGTGGCGGACTCCATAAACAGAAGGTTCCAAACCTCCTTTGATGAGAACAATATACTCATGACTGTCGGGGCTGCAAGCGGTATGAATGTCATACTTAAGACTATCCTTGACCCGGGGGATGAGGTCATAGTATTTGCACCCTACTTTTTGGAGTACAATGCCTACATTAATAATTATGACGGGAAAGTGGTGGTGATATCCCCTGACAGGGAGAGCTTTCAGCCCAAGCTCTCGGAGTTTGAGGAAAAGATAAGCGAAAAGACCAAGGCTGTAATAATAAACACCCCCAATAATCCTACGGGAGTAATTTATTCTTCCGAGACCTTGACTAAGATAGCTGATATACTTAGAAAGAAGGAGAAGGAGCTTGGGATACAGATAGTGCTTATCTCAGATGAGCCCTACAGGGAGCTGGCCTACGACGGAGCTGAGGTCCCCTATGTCACAAAGTATTATCACAATACTGTGGTGTGCTATTCCTACAGCAAGTCTCTGTCTCTTCCCGGTGAGCGTATAGGATACCTGGTGATCCCCGATGAGATGGACGAGAAGGACAGGGTATTTTCCGCTGCAACCATAGCAAACAGAGTTCTGGGCTGTGTGAATGCACCCTCACTTATGCAGAGGGTGATAATGCGATGCGTGGATGAGAAGACGGATGTGAAAGCCTATGATAAGAATAGAAAGCTCCTGTACGAGGGCCTTACAAAACTGGGCTTTGAATGTGTAAAGCCTGAGGGAGCCTTCTATATATTTATGAAGGTGCCCTCGGGAGACGAGAAGAGCTTTTTGGAGGAGGCCAAAAAGGAGAATATACTTGTGGTTCCGGGAAGCTCCTTTGCCTGCTCGGGATATGTGAGGATAGCTTACTGTGTTTCCTATGACATGATAGAGAGGGCTCTTCCCGCCTTCAAGAGGCTTGCAAAGAGAGTCATAAAAGCCTGCGAAAAATAACAGCAAACAATTACAATATGAACAAAGAGGGGAAAGGAGAAGGGAAATGAACGTTACCGAAGCTATAAGAAAGAGAAGGAGCATAAGAAAGTACAAGGAGGGTGTAAAGATACCTCAGAAGGACATCGAGACCATACTTGAGGCGGCGATGATGGCTCCCAGCGCAAGGAACACAAGGCCCTGGGAGTTTGTGGTGGTTGAGAGCGCTGAGGGCAAGGAGAAGATAATGAATATCCAGCCCTATACAAAGATGCTTAATACAGCTTCTCTGGCCATAATCGTGTGCGGGCTTCCCAAGGCTCAGGAGGGAAATTGCTCCGAGTTCTGGCCTGAGGATTGCGGAGCGGCAATAGAGAATCTGCTTTTGCAGGCTCTTGAGCTGGGCTACGGTACCTGCTGGTGCGGCCTTTATCCCGTAATGGAGAGGGTGACAGCTATAAAGGAGGCATTTGGCTTGGAGTCGGTCCCCCTTGCGGTTGTGGCTCTGGGTGTTCCTGATGAGGATCCCGCCCCCAGAGGTTTCTTTGACCCTTCAAAGGTGAGCTATATAAAATAATGATATATTTGCCGCTTTTGCCGGTCTTAAGGGGCTCAATTCATAATTTGTTCACAATTTCGTTTTATAAATATCTTCTGTGAGCTTAGTAAGCTTTTAAGATTAAGAAGTAAATTGTGAGAGGAAGATGATCTATGGGCTTCAATTCAAATAAGAGACAGGGAAGAGACGCAAATAAGGACAAGACCTATAAGAGAGATACTATAGCTGCCATAATAGTTATGGCTGTAATATTTATATCTCCTATAGTTATAATGGCAACAACAGATTTCTCCACATCCGAGTCGGATATCTACGAGAGCCTTATGGATGAGTATGCCGACCTTATGGCCACACCTTCAGATGCAACAGCTGCAGTCGGAGACGAGAGCCTTGACGAGACCACGGAGAGCGCTTCTGATGAGAGTGAGAGTTCTGCTGAGGATGAGAGCTCTGCAGAGGATGAGAGCGCAGAGCTTAAGGACAGCGGCGAAGAGGCTTCACAGGAAGAAGCTGAGTAAAAAGAGTTACGACAAAAGATCAGGGAGGGCAGGAGCCCTCCCTTTTTCGTCTTCTTTTATTTTGAGGTAAAGCCCTTTACACCCTCGTTTACTATCTGCTCTGTGAGAAGAGCAAGCTCCGATGGACTTTCTCTAAGGCCGCTCTGGAGCCAGTACTGGACGATGCCTATACAGCCGTTTATTATGTAATTGTAGTAGACGTCAAAGTGGGCATTGTCCTTCTTTCTGAAGTCCTCCATAAAATCATTGAGACATTTGTCTCTGAGCACATTTTTAAGTCCGGCCATAAAGTTGATGTCGCCGTTTTCTCCCAAAAGTATCTCCACCATATCGGAGTTTTCCTTGATAAGGCTGAATACCTCGTAGAATATGCGTGAGGGATGCTGCTTCAGAAGAGAGGAGTCGAACCTGTTAAGTGTCAGATTAAAATTCTGCATAAGCTCCGCCTCTATCTGCTCAAGCAGATCATATACATCCCTGTAGTGAAGGTAGAAGGTACCTCTGTTGATATCTGACATCTCAGTGAGCTCTTTTACGGTTATCTCCTGTATCTTCTTTTTCTTTAAGAGCTCTGCAAGACAATGCCTGAGAGCTTCCTTGGTCTTCCTCACTCTCCTGTCCATAGGTTTTTTTGCAGGTCTTGCGCTCAAAACAGCGCCGGATGATAAAGCACTCATATCTGAAAAATTCCTTCCATAAATTAATTAACAGAAATCGAAAAAAAGTATATTTATAGAAAATCTGATTTAAACTGTATATTGATATTAACGACATCTGCTTGTATAATCAACATTAGCATATAAATAGACAAATGTCAATTAAAGTACAACGTGTAAATTAAAATACAATATGTAAATTAATTGATATTATAAGACATTACAGCTAAGGACAGGATATTAATATATGGAAAAGAAGCGAAAGGGCTTTGATCTGCCTGACTTCATAATAAGAAATGCGAAAAAAATAGAAAAGCTTTTTTTTGCTCTGTGCATCATCTCTTTTATCATGATGCCTATGGTTAAGGTCAACTACGATCTTACAAAGTATCTTCCGGAAAGCGCTCCCTCGAAGGCGGGACTTGACCTTATGGAGGAGGAGTTCGGATACCCCGGCACAGCCAGGGTCATGGTGGACGATGTGGATCTCTATGAGGCAAAAAGGATAAAAAATGCCATAGAGGATATAGACGGAGTGGACATGGTGCTCTGGTGTGACACTACCACCGACATATTCCAATCCTCGGATTTTATAGATTATGATGAAATAAAGGATTATTACAGAGACGGGGCCGCTGTCATGGACATCACCTTCACAGAGGGAGACACGGACAAAAAGACCAAGGAAGCCATTGAGGAGATATCCGATCTCATAGGCGACAAGGGCTATATGGTGGGAATGGCCGTCCAGAACAAGTCTCTTGAGGAAAATGTGGCAAAGGAGCTGAACATGATCATGCTCATAGCTGTGATCATGATCTATATAATCCTGACCCTCACCACAACGGCATGGGCGGAGCCTGTGCTTTTTCTCATAGTAATGGGAGTGGCCATAGTCCTCAACAAGGGGACTAACCTTTTTCTCGGAGAGATATCTTTCCTGACTGACAATGTGGTGGCTGTGCTGCAGCTTGCCGTGTCCATGGATTACTCTATATTTCTCCTTCATTCCTATACCAGATACAAACAGAAGGGAATGGAGATGAAGGAGGCCCTGAAGTCGGCGGTGGATGAGGCTTTCAAATCCATAATAGCAAGCTCGATGACTACCATAGTGGGCTTCGTTGTGCTGACCTTTATGCGCTTCAGCATAGGCTTTGACCTGGGACTGTCCCTGACAAAGGGAATAGTTTTCAGCCTGGCGACAGTACTTTTTCTTATGCCTGCGCTGATAATAAGGATGGCTCCCAGGCTTGAAAAGAGCGAGCACAAGTCATTCCTGCCGAGCTTTTTCAGGACCTCGGGATTTATATATAAGATAAGGATGCCTGTGCTCATCGTGGCTGCGGTATTGGCTGTGCCTCTCTATGTGGCTCAGGGCATGAACAGTTTTCTCTTCGGAAATGCCTCTGTGGGGGCGGGAGAGGGTACTCAGGTCTATGCCGATGATCTGAAGATATCATCAAAGTTCGGAAGAAGTAATATGATGCTTGCCATAGTACCCAACACCTCCAATGTCACTGAGAAGGAGCTGTCAAAGGCTCTTTCGGATCTTCCTTATATGAAGTCCGTAACCTCTCTTACTGATGAGCTTCCCGAGGGAATACCTGAGGAGTTTTTGCCGGAGAGCATTACAGGGCTTATGCACACGGAGGACTATTCCAGGATACTTATGTATACCAGGACTAAGGAGGAGAGCCCTACGGCCTTTGAGGCCGCCGAGGAGATAGAGGGGATAATAAGAAGCTATTATCCTCACGACTCCTATCTGGTGGGAGGAACTCCCTCCACCATAGACATAAAAAAGACCATAGTGGAAGACTACAATCTTGTAAACATACTTTCGCTTTTGGGAGTCTTTGTTGTGGTCATGCTGAGCTTCAAGTCTCTGGCGATACCCATAGTGGTAATGATCCCCATAGAGCTTGCCATATGGCTCAACATGGCTGTCCCCTACCTTATGGGGGAGGAGGTCAACTATATAGGGTATATAATAGTCAGCTGTATCCAGCTGGGAGCTACGGTGGATTACTCTATATTGACCACCTCAAATTATATAGATGCAAGAAACAAATATAATATGGAAAAGTCCGACGCTGCCATATGGACGCTTATGAGGAGCATACCGTCCATACTGACCTCAGGCTCCATACTCACCATCTGCGGATACATACTTTACTTTGTGTCCACCATATCGGCTATAGGAGGGCTGGGACATCTCATCGGAAGGGGAGCATGGATGAGTATGCTTCTGGTTTTGGGCATGCTGCCGGCATTGCTTGTTATGATAGACCCTCTGCTTCAGAGAAACGAGACGGAGAGACTGAGGGAGTTTATAAAAAACAGAAGGTCCGGAATCCTTAGGAGGAAAAAACAGAATGTTAAACAGGGATCTGAAAAAAATTCTTAAAAGAAAGCTTGCGGGGAGCCTTGTGGCCACGACACTTTTTTCTGCTGTCTTAAGCACAGGCTTATCCGCATTTTTGACGGAAGCCTATGGGGCAGAGGCGGATCAGTCTCTCCTGCCTGATATAGTCGTCACAGACGAGACTATGTATGTAAACCTTGACTTTTACGGCGATATCAGCAAGGTGAATGTGGTAAAGGGCATAAGCTCCACAGCGGAGATGGAGTACACAGATTACGGAGAATATACGGATGTCCTCAATATGTCAGACGACGCTGTGATAGAGAAGACGGAGGAGGGTGTCAAAATACCCCTTAAGGGAGACGGAAAGAAGTTTTACTATGAGGGAAAGCTTGAAACTGAGAAAGTGATACTTCCCTGGAACTTTGAGATCAGCTATAAGCTCAACGGACTTCCTGTAAAGGCCGAGGATCTGGCGGGAGCAGACGGCCTTGTGGAGACAGATATTAAGGTGACTCCCAATGACAATGCCTCAGAGTACATGAGAAACAATATGCTCCTGTCCTGTCTCATTCCCATAGATGATGACAAGATATACTCGGTGGATGCGCCGGGCTCTCAGACCCAGACGGTGGGGGATATGACAGGGGTCATGTTCACAGCCCTTCCCGGAGAGGAGAAGGAGTTTAATGTAAGGCTCGGATGCAATGATTACGAGAGCATAGGAGTGATATTCCTTATTATTCCGGCCACTATGGACAGCTTTGACAATATTAAGGACATAAAGGAGCTGAAGGATACCTGGAGAGACAGCGGGGATGCCATGTATGACAGCATGGACAGCCTTCTTGCGGTGGCGGAGTCAATGAAGACCGAGATGGCAGGCCTTAAGGAGAGCCTCATATACATGGAAAATGCCAGAAAAAAGATCTCGGCAGACAAAAATGCGGTGCTTGACTCCGGGGATGAGACAGTAAAGGCGCTCACCGGGCTTTCAGGAGCCGTGGGGGAGCTGGTGCCCTATGTCAGCACAGGTAAGGACGCGCTGGAAAAGCTTGACGAAAATTTTGACTCTGTGGTAATTACTCTCGCCTCCATGCAAAAACCTCTCAACAACATGTTCTGGGGTCTTGACAGGATACAGGACGGCTCCGATGATCTTGCCGCAGACCTTAACAGGATAAAGCCCTATATAAACGAGTTTATGGAGGAGGACCAAAGGCTTCAGGCGGAGCTCGCCGACCTTATGGAGTCCATAAAAGAGGCTGCAGGAGCCATAGATTCCCTCTCTGATGCGGATGTGAGCTCTCTTATAGACGAGTACGACCTGTCAGAGCTTGTCACTGAATTCTGCGAAGCTCATGACCTGGACGAGGATCTCTTTTACGAGTGGCTGAATGACAAGCAGGAGGCTTTAAAGGAAGCGAAAAAAAAGGATATAAAAAGATTTGAGGAGCTGGAGGAAAAGATAAAAAATGCAGCCCTTAACTCAGAGGCCTCCGAGGCCGATATGGGACTTGCAAACCTTACGGAGCTCATAAAAAATCTGGAGGAGACAAGAAATATACTTGAGGGCATAGCTTCTCAGAGGGAAAACCTCACTAAGATAGCCTCCGCATCCCAAGCTGTATCTTCATCTGCAAATCAGGTACTTAAGGGTGTGGGAAAGACTGCAGGTGGAGCCAAAATGGTCTCAAGGGAGCTCATTGACCTGACGAATGATGTGAGAAATCTGGATGCCATAATAGGCATGTACTATAATGATATGCAAAACTCTTTGACGGCTATGGAAAAGCTTTTGGGAGAGACCTCAGGCACGGTAAATTCAGTCGCCTCAACTCTTATGCTTATCCAAAAGACTCTGAGGGACTCGTCGGATGATGTGGATGAGAGCCTTAAGACAGGCATAGACAACTCCATTGCCCTCATAGATAAGAGTATAAGCATGACGGACAGCATATCCGGAGTGAGAGACAGCGGGGCTCTTATGAAGGAGAGCCTTGACAGTGAACTTGATAAGTTTGAGGAGGAGAATACCTTCCTTAATATAGATCCTTCGGCAAAACCCATATCCTTCACCTCGGAGAAAAACAAAAGTCCTGAGAGCATACAGATAATACTGAGATCCGATGAGATAAGCAAGGACGATGATAAGGATGAAGTCTTTGACGCGGAAAAGCCGGAGGAGAAAAAGAGCATATTTGAGAGGATAGCTCAGGTATTTGTCAATATATGGAGGGCCATAAGAGGAATATTTAAGTAGCTTCAAAAAGCCTAAGCAACATTACGTATTTCTTACCATGTTCTTACCTTTCCTTTAAAAAGCTTGTTTTGAAGGCGAAACTTATTTATACTACAATCGTTTTATGATGTTCAGGCTTTGATTAAAACTACAGCTTTGAAAGGAAAGAAAAAAATGAAAACAGCCTCTAAGAAAGCTTTGATGTGGGTACTGCCGGCAGTGGTATGCATAGCCATGCTGTCCTTCGGCGACAAAACCTATGGTGCTGAGCTTTCGGAAAGAAGTAATATAGCGGACGCCGCGGTGACTGACGGAGATTATACGGTGAGTGACAGGCCGGAGGACACCGATGCGGACAAGAAGGCCAAGGGCATAGTTGAGGGAGTCCATGGCGGCCCCGGAGTCTCAGTCGAGCTTTCCGAGGAGGAGGAGAGCTCCGAGACAGCAAAGGACTCGGGTAATACTGCTGATGAGAGCGGAGTCTTTTACATAGACGGAACAGCCTACAAAAAGACTGAGCTCGTAGGCAGCTTTAAACTCACAGGTTACTGCAACTGTTCGTCCTGCGGCGGAGGACAGAGCACATACTCGGGGACAACTCCCAGAGCAAAGCATACTGTGGCGGCGGACCTTTCACTTCTCCCCATAGGTACCAAGATAGTGCTTGAGGGAACATCGGGTCCCACGGTCCACAATTTTGACGGCATATATGATGTGGAGGACAAGGGCAGCGGAGTAAACGGAAACCACATAGACATATATTTTGATACCCACGAGGAGGCCCGCTCCGTAACGGATCCCGGCTGGCAGTATGCGGATGTATGGATAGCTGTTCCGGTGGAAGAATAGAAAAGCGATAAAGACGGCATGACCTTTTGAGGGCAGTGCCGTTTTTTTGCGCAGTCAGGATCAATTGACTGACAGATGTGGTTGAAGTATTATATATTCCCAAGTATAATATTTGCCGGGAGTAGATTTTTTATGAAAGACGAACTTGAATTATATATACACATACCTTTTTGTGCGAAAAAATGTAATTATTGCGACTTTCTTTCCTTCAGGACCATACCCTCGGTACACAAGGCTTACATAGAAAAACTAAGGGAGGAGCTTAGGTACAACAGTGAGCTCTGCAGGGACAGAAGGATAAGTAGCATATATATAGGAGGAGGTACACCTTCCCTTTTGGAGCCGAAGCTCATCGAGGCTGTGATGAGAGAGGTGAGAGTGAATTATGATGTGGACAGGGATGCGGAGATAAGCATAGAGTGTAACCCCGGATCTACCATGAGACACAAATTCGCCGCCTACAAAAATGCGGGGATAAACAGGCTCAGCATAGGACTTCAGTCGGCAAATAATGAGGAACTCAGGACTCTCGGAAGGATACACAGCTTTGAGGAATTCTTAAAATGCTATCAGGGAGCCAGGATGGAGGGCTTTTCCAATATAAATGTGGACCTTATAAACTGTATTCCGGGACAGACGGCGGCCACATGGAAAAAGACTCTCAAAAACATAGTTATGCTTAAGCCTGAGCATATATCTGTCTATAATCTTATAGTAGAGCCCGGCACCCCTTTCTACAGGATGAATGAAGACGGGCTCCTGGAGCTCCCCGACGAGGACACTGATGAGGAGATAGACGAGTTTACCGTAAGCTGCCTTAAGCAGGCAGGATTTGAGCGCTATGAGATAAGCAACTGGGCCAAGCCCTCCTATGAGTGCAGACACAATATAGGATATTGGACCGAGAAAGAGTATCTGGGTGTGGGACTTGGAGCGGCCTCGTTTTTTGAGGACAGGAGATTTTCCGTTACCAGAGACCTGATGAGCTATCTCGAGCTGGACTTCGGTGCACCTGATATAAAGGAAAGACTTTATACGGAGAAAAAGGAACTCACCCGTGAGGAGGAGATGGAGGAATTCATGTTTTTGGGCCTCAGAATGACAAGAGGGATCTCCTCAACAGATTTTTTGGTGAGATTTAAGGTCCGCATGGATTCTGTCTATGGGGAGCAGCTGGAAAAATTCACATCCCTCAAGCTTATGGTAAAGGACGGATACAGATACAGGCTTACTGACAGGGGAATGGATGTGAGCAACCTTATAATGAGCGAGTTTTTGCTTTCAGATGAAAAGAAGGAGGAATTAAATGCAAATAAGATACAGGAAGAAGCTTAAAAGGACAGGCATACTGCTTGCGGCCCTTCTTTCGGCGCTGATGCTTGGCGCCTGCTTTGGAGAAACCGGAGCTGAGGAGACTGAGGCGGCTGAGGCTATAGAGAGTACGGACAGCGCTGAGAATGAGGCGGATAAGGAGGCTGAGACACCTGATTTTGTGGCCATGGCTTTCGAGAGCTTTAAGGTGAAGGAGCTTTACGGTGAGGAGCTTACTCAGGATATTTTTAAGGACGCGGATCTCACCATGGTGAATCTCTGGGGCACCTTCTGCGGGCCTTGCATAAACGAGATGCCTGAGCTGGGAGAGCTTTCAGAGGAGCTTAAAGCTGAGGGGAAGGCTCAGATAATAGGAATTCCTCTGGATGTGATCACAATTGACGAGAACGATGCCATAGTTGCGGACGATGAGATGGTGGAGAAGGCCAAGAAGATAGTTGAGGAGACAGGAGCTGAATATACTCACCTGATACCCGAGGGAGACTTCGGCATGCTTATCATAGGATCGGGAGCGGCCCAGTATGTTCCCACCACATTTTTTGTCGACTCCGAAGGAAAGCTTGTGGGAGACCCTGTTGTGGGAGCCAAGGACAAGAATGCCTGGACAGAGATAATAAATGAGAGACTTGCGGAAGTGACAGAAGAGTAAATATAAAATATCGAAAAAGGGTGGCGGCTTTATTGGCTGCCGCCTTTCTTTTTTCTCAGTGAAATTTCATATATACTTTATAAATATTTCAGAGAAATTATTTTGCATAGTATTGACATTTACAGGGGGATATTATATTATAAAGCAGGATGTTAGCAGTCCTATGATTAGAGTGCTAACAAGAACAGAGGCGAGATATTATGGAATTAGATGCAAGAAAAATCATAATATTAAAAACCATTATCAAGAACTATCTTGAGACCGGAGAGCCTGTGGGCTCAAGGACCATCTCCAAGTACTCGGAGCTCAACTTAAGCTCGGCTACCATAAGGAACGAGATGAGCGATCTTGAGGAGATGGGCTATATCATTCAGCCCCACACCTCTGCGGGAAGGATACCCTCGGACAAGGGCTACAGGTTTTATGTGGACAGTATAATGAGGGAGAGTGACGACAGGGTAAATCAGGTCACTGAGCTCATGGTAAAAAAGGTGGACAAGCTGGAGATGCTCTTAAAGAATCTGGTTAAGCATCTGGCTATAGACACCAATTATGCGGCTCTCATAAGCGCCCCGGCCCTCTCGGAGAACAAGATAAAATACGTGCAGCTTTCACAGCCGGGTCCGGGCAAGCTCCTTCTCATACTGGTGCTTGAGGGCAATATCATAAAGAATGAGATACTGACCATAGATGAAGATCTTGATATGGAGTCCATACTCAATCTGACCATCATCATAAACAACCATTTTTCAGGGCTCAGCTTAAATGAGATCACCCGCTCCACAGTAAGGAATGTTTTGGAGCAGTCCGGGGAGCACAGGGAAACTGTGAGGATCATTATAGATGCCATTATAGATATGGTTGAGGCAGGAGAGGAGTCAAGAGACATATACACCTCAGGAGCTACCAACATACTCAAGTATCCCGAGCTTACAGACACAAAGAAGGCGGCGGCCCTCATAAGCGCTTTCGAGGAGAAGGACGCCTTGAACAAGCTGGTCTCAGAGGTGACAAATGATGAGATCTCAGAGGGGAACAGAAACAACCTCCAGGTATATATAGGAGGAGAGGGACCTATTCAGAACATGCAGGACTGCTCTCTGGTCACCGCCAACTATGAGTTGGGAGACGGACTCAGAGGTGTGATAGGAGTCATAGGACCTAAGCGAATGGATTACGAGAAGGTGCTTGGAACTATGAAAAATCTTATGGAGCAGCTGGATAAGACCTTCGGAAAAGACTCCGACAGCAAGGAAGGAAAGGGATAGGAAGGATGACCGAGACTGATATGAATGAGAAGGATATAAACGATATAAACAAAGAGGAAACAGATAAAGAAGAGATAAACGAGGATATAAAGGAAGAAAAAAAGGAGAGTACCGAGGAGAAGGCAACTGAGGAGAATACCTCAGGGGAATGCAAGGAAAACTCCGAGGAAGCGGAGTCGGGAGAGACCGGCTCAGAGGAAAAGCCTGAGAAAAAAGACCCCAGGGACGAGAAGATAGATGAGCTTACAGACAGATGGAAGCGACTTATGGCAGAGTTCGACAATTTCAGGAAGCGAACAGATGCCGAGAAGGCAGGCATGTATTCCGAGGGAGAAAGGACAGTACTTGAAAAGGTGCTCCCTGTGGTGGATAATTTTGAGAGAGCTCTATCTACAGTTCCCGAGGACAAAAAAGGAGATTCCTTTGTCGACGGAATGGAAAAGATATACAGGCAGTTTACAGAGCTCTTAAAGAGCTTCGGAGTTGAGCCCATAGAGGCCGTAGGAAAGAGCTTTGACGCGAACTTTCACAACGCCGTCATGCATGTTGAGGACGAGGAAAAGGGTGAAGGCGAGATAGTCGAGGAATTTCAGAAGGGCTATATGTACAGAGACAAGGTCCTTCGCTACAGCATGGTAAAGGTAGCGAATTAGACCATAACTTAATAAATCACATAATTTAAAGGAAAGAATCATTTTTTATTCGATACAGGAGGAAAAAACTATGAGTAAGATAATCGGAATCGATTTGGGAACCACAAACAGCTGTGTTGCCGTAATGGAAGGTGGAAAGCCCACCGTTATCCCCAATGCGGAGGGCCAGAGAACAACTCCTTCAGTAGTTGCTTTTACAAAGACAGGAGAGAGGCTTGTAGGTGACCCTGCAAAGCGTCAGGCCATCACAAACCCCGACAGGACCATATCATCAATAAAGAGACACATGGGCTCAGACTATAAAGTTACTATAGACGGAAAGGACTACACTCCTCAGGAGATCTCCGCAATGATACTTCAGAAGCTTAAGACCGATGCTGAGAGCTATCTGGGAGAGAAGGTTACAGAGGCTGTAATCACCGTTCCCGCCTACTTCAACGACGCTCAGCGTCAGGCTACAAAGGATGCAGGAAAGATCGCAGGCCTTGATGTAAAGCGTATCATAAACGAGCCTACAGCTGCAGCTCTCGCCTACGGACTTGAGGACGAGAAAGAGCAGAAGGTCATGGTATACGACCTTGGAGGAGGAACCTTCGATGTATCCATAATCGATATCGGTGACGGAGTTATTGAGGTTATGTCCACAAACGGAGACACACATCTCGGAGGAGATGACTATGACAACAAGATAATTGACTGGCTTGTGGCAGAGTTCAAGAATGCCGAGGGAGTTGACCTCTCAAAGGACAAGATGGCTCTTCAGAGACTTAAGGAGGCTGCAGAGAAGGCAAAGAAGGAGCTTTCATCAGCTACCACAACCAATATAAACCTTCCCTTCATAACCGCTACAGCAGAGGGACCCAAGCACCTTGATATGAATCTGACAAGGGCTAAGTTTGACGAGCTCACAGCAGACCTTACAGCAAGGACAGACATACCTGTAAACAATGCCATGAAGGATGCAGGCCTTACAAATGCGGATCTCGGAAAGGTCCTCCTTGTAGGTGGTTCTACACGTATGATCTGTGCTCAGGATGAGGTAAAGAGACTCACAGGCAAGGAGCCCTCAAAGTCCCTCAACCCTGATGAATGTGTGGCTATAGGAGCCGCTATACAGGGCGGAAAGCTCGCCGGAGATGCCGGTGCGGGAGATGTGCTTCTTCTTGATGTAACACCTCTTACACTCAGCATAGAGACTCTCGGCGGAGTGGCAACACCTCTTATAAAGAGAAATACCACTATCCCCACAAAGGCTTCACAGGTATTCTCCACAGCTGCTGACAACCAGACAGCGGTAGATATACATGTGGTTCAGGGTGAGCGTGAGTTTGCAAGGGACAACAAGACTCTCGGTCAGTTCAGACTTGACGGAATCGCTCCCGCACCCAGAGGAATCCCTCAGATAGAGGTTACCTTCGACATAGATGCCAACGGTATAGTAAATGTTTCAGCAAAGGATCTGGGAACAGGCAAGGAGCAGCACATAACCATAACCTCAGGCTCCAACATGTCAAAGGAAGACATAGACAAGGCTGTCCGCGAGGCTCAGCAGTTCGAGGCGGAGGACAAGAAGAAGAAAGAGGGAATAGATGCAAGGAACGAGGCTGACTCCATGGTATTTCAGACAGAGAAGGCCTTAAAGGATGTGGGAGACAAGGTCTCAGAGTCAGACAGAGCAAATGTTCAGGCAGACATAGATGCCCTTAAGGAGGCTTTGAAGAATACTCCCGCAGACGGAAGCATGACAGAGGACCAGTTAAACAACATTAAGTCTCTCAAGGAAAAGCTTATGAGCTCATCTCAGTCTGTATTCACAAAGATGTATGAGCAGGCTCAGGCTGCACAGCAGAATGCTCAGGGAGCTTCTCAGGGCGCAGGACCTGACATGAATGCAGGCGGAGCTCCCCACGATGACAATGTAGTGGACGGAGACTACAAAGAGGTATAAAATAAACCGGTAAATATATGTGACCAAGGCGGGGACTTATGCCCCGCTTATGGTCTGTAAAGAGATTGGCAATTCAGGTCGGCCTCTTTATATTATTTTTTGATGGAGAGAAAAGTTTATGGCACAAAAGAGAGATTATTATGAAGTCTTGGGCGTTGACAAGAACGCCGATGACGCGACTATAAAAAAAGCATACAGAACTCTTGCGAAAAAATACCATCCTGACGCCAACCCCGGAAACAAGGAAGCCGAGGAGAAGTTCAAGGAGGCGGGAGAAGCCTACGCTGTGCTTTCCGATCCCAAGAAGAGAGAGGCCTATGACCGCTACGGACATGCGGCCTTTGACGCCAACTCTGCTGCCGGTCAGGCATCAGGCTTCGGAGGCTTTGACTTCGGAGGTATGGACTTCACAGACATATTCTCGGATCTGTTCGGTTTCGGCGGTGGAAGGAGCTATTCGGGCTTCGGAGGCTTTGGCGGAGGCGGCTACAGCGGAGGACGTAAGATGCCTCAGAAGGGTGCTACAGTCCGCATAAACATGCGCATAACCTTCGAGGAGGCTATATCAGGCTGCGAGAAGGAAATAGAACTCGGAT
>CALWLI010000024.1 GCA_944381485.1 uncultured Lachnospiraceae bacterium | reverse complement strand
TGGCTTTCCGACCAACTGCTCCTCGGCGGGACATCCGTAATACCGTATTGTGCCCTTAAGTTTCCCCGAGGCAATCATTTCTTTTATGGCCACAACCGCGCCTACGCATCCTGTGGCTAAGAGATTGTGAGCACAACCGTGTCCTGAGGCTCCTTCTTTTACAGGCTCCTGAGTAGTTTGGATTTTCTGTGAGAGGCCGGGGAGGGCATCATATTCTCCGAGTATTCCTATAACGGGATAGCCGCTGCCGTACTCTGCTATAAAAGCTGTGGGCATGTTTGGCACATCTGATATATTGAAACCGTGAGCTTTCATATGCTCTTTTAAAAGGGATGATGATTTCACTTCATTAAATGCGGTTTCCGCATATTCCCACAGTTGATCGGATATTTCTTTAAGAGCATTGCGCTCGGAATCTATTGCATCATATAGTATTTGCTTATCCATAATTTGATTTTATTACCTCCTGAAACTATTTCTTTCCGGATATTCCTCGGCCTACAAATATCGTACCGAAGATGATCAGAACCATCATGAACCAATATGAGCCTCCCGGAACCCAGTTCAGAAGCGGAGTGAAATAGCCTATAAGGTGCACTGCTACAGCGAGGCAGGCGGCCACAATACCGGTCTTTAAATCGGAAACGAGCTGCTGGGCAAATAAAGCTCCAAAGAGAGCGGGAACTATATTTGTGAGAGCATTTGTTACGCCTTCGGGCACCATTGAAAGCACCGATGAACCGAGTATCACTCCTAAGGTAAGGATGAGTACATTTACAATGATGGACACCGCTATTCCTATTGTGGAGATAATAGTACCCTTCTCGCTTCCGGGCTCAACCTCCGCAGCGTTTTGAACGGCAATAGAAACAGGCATGCGGAGGTTGCTGATATTTCCGGACAAAAATGACATGTATGTGCCTGGAATTCCAAGAACTCCGTAATAGGAGATGGGCTCAATAAACCAAAATACTCCCTCCATAGAGGCTATAAGAAGAAATCCGGTCAGGATGTGTTGGGGTTGAGGATGCAGGTCGAACACAAATAAGAGGACGAGTCCGGGAAGCAATCCCATGAATACTCCAAGCAGATTTGTGAATCGGCCCAAACGGATTATAGAGGGTATATAATCTTTGTAGAATACACTCTCTTTACTTTCATTACTCATTTTGTTCCCTCCTTATTTAGAAAAGCATGGATACGGCCATGCCGATAAACATGGACAAGGTGAATGCCCAGTCGTGGATCCATTTCTTTTGAGCCTTTTTATTAAATCCTGAAAAAAGGGCCATAGATGCAAATCCTACCAGAGCAGCAACAGTTTGAGCGTCGAAACGGAAGACCCTGTCACAGGTGAGGAACGCAAATACACCTGCTATACAGCACCCTGAGATTATGGGAAGCATTTCTCTTTTTCCGCCGGCCATGATATTTTGAAGTTTATCCATTTTATCGGTAAAAAGTGCGGTGAGAATAGGAGCTCCCATAGCGCCGAGTGTCATGGTCCATACGGCCGTAGCAAAGCCGGTAGGGCTCAGTGACCCCAAGGCTTCTCCGGCTGCCTGAGCTCCAAGCTCTGCAGCAGTCGTTTCATATGCTACCGAACCGATATATGACAACCTATACCAAGCGATCGGCCCTCCCAAGGAGAGGAGCAAAGCGACCATTCCCACAGCTATCCCAAGAGACGGGCCTATACTTGTGACAGTAGCTATTTTTACTGTGGATTTGATTTGGGCATCCGTGACCCCAAGCTCTTTTCCAACTTTGAGAGATTTTCTCACAAATAAGAAGCTCTGAAGCAAGACCCAGCCCACACAGGCTCCGCAGGCAAGCCAGATCCAAGGACTGTTGGCGATTTCAAAATAGTTCATAGTTGCCTCCCTTTCATAAATATATAGATGTATAAATAGTTTTTAAATTCCGGACATCCGGAATCAGGCGTTAAGAAAGTCGACAGAAGCTTGAGCCAAAAGAGCGCTTCCCTTTACGAAAGCCGACTCATCTACATTGAAGCATTCATGATGGTGAGGATATGCACAGCCTTTTGCCTCATTCCTACCGCCGAGAAATGCGAATACTCCGGGGATATCTTGGCAAAAATATGCGAAGTCATCGCTTCCGCTTACAGGCGGGTCGTTTTTTATTACGTCAGCGCCGAAAAGCTTTGTTGCGGCATTCCTCACTAAATTGTTAAAATCAACATCCTCGTGTATAACAGGGCCGGTTTTAAATTCGTAGTCTATATCTGCACTGCATCCATAGGCCTTTGCAGTATATTGAACCATCTCTCTGATGCGATCAGACACCTCCATCCGGTGGATTTTTGAGAAATCACGGACATTGCCGTACAGAACGGTTTTTCCGGCAACGATATTATACTGATAACCGCCGTCTATTCGCCCTATGGTGATAACTGACGCATTTCTCGGATCATTCTCTCTGGAAATAAGCGTTTGAAGATTCATGACGATCGCTGCCGCTGCAGTGATAGAATCATGGCCTTCGTGGGGCAGTCCGCCGTGACAGGCCTTGCCTTTTACTGTTATTGTAAACTGGTCGCTGCTTGCTGTCTGTGGGCCGTCGGGAATGCTGAAATATCCGGCTTCCTTCCAAGACGCTATGTGCAGACCCAACACGGCATCAACTCCGTTTAAAACGCCTCGATCTACGTAAGCTTTCGCCCCTATAGCCGTCTCCTCCGCTCCCTGAAATATGAGCTTTACATTGCCTGAAAATTCGCCCTTAAGGTCTGTAAGTATCCTTGCGGCTCCAAGGAGCATTGCGATATGCGAGTCGTGGCCGCATGAGTGCATTACTCCGTCGTTGAC
Source organism: uncultured Lachnospiraceae bacterium (assembly GCA_944381485.1). GTDB lineage: Bacteria > Bacillota > Clostridia > Lachnospirales > Lachnospiraceae > Avilachnospira. Next base: position 53,379 of record CALWLI010000024.1, on the reverse strand, counting down.
GCTCTTGTAGGGAAGATCTGTGGCTTCCTGAGTCGGGAGAGCGTCTATGTCGGCTCTTAAGAGGATAGTGGCCGGATTCTCGGAGACCTTGCCTCCCCTTATTACGGCCTGACAACCTGTAAGACCGTCAAACCGCCGGGCCTCGATACCAATATCTCCAAGCTCTCTGATTATGCGTTCGGTAGTCTCAAATTCCTTGTTGGAAAGCTCCGGATGCTGATGAAACCATCTGCGCATATTGATAATGTAATCCTCGTACTTCAGCGCTCTGTCCTTGATATCCATTTAATTCTCCCCTTTCGTGTCGATAATCACGCTGTCGCAGCATTCTCCTCCGGTCATCAGAGTCTGTGTGCGTTCAAAAGCAAAGTCGGGATTTATCCCCTTGAAGAATGCCTCGTCACGCATACAGGAGAGATAAGGCCCCCACTTTTCCATGCCGAGTCGCTTGTACATATCACAGTATTCGCATCTCAATGTTTTATAGAGCAATTTGTTTTCGGAGAGCCTTGTACATTCAACATCCAAGCTTCCCCCTTCGGAGTGGTGGCTGCAAATCGCCGGAAGATCTTCAAGCTTGTTGCTGCCGTGGAGCTCTGCTTGCTTTGCCCCGTGAGCCAAGGCGTCCTTTGTGACAGCTTTCGTAAGTATTTCAATGGTTTTTTCGGTGCCGAGTTCCTGTTCGAGGGCTTCCAAGAATGGCTTTAGGATACGCGCCTCCACCTCTCTTCTGGTTAAAACAGGCAATTCGTCCGGGCTTATTATATTTGCCATAAATTTCACCTCCTGATTTATATTTTTTAGTCATGACTAAATATAAAATAAAAATAAACCCGGCATATTAAAATGTCAACAATAAATTGGAAAACAGAGCAAATATTATAAAAAATATACAAAAAATGCCTGATGATTTTGTGTGTATTTTCGCGTAAAAATTCAAAAACAGATGAAAAGAGCAAAATATTATATGTGAATAATTTATATGAGGGGATCATCCGTATAAAATTCCAATATTTATTGTGATATGGTTTGCTTATACATGTATAAAGCGTTGTGAAGGAATATTGATTTTGATCGGCAGAAAAGTATATAATAATTAAATAAATTAAAGAAAGAGGATATTATGAGATACAAACAAGAAAAAAAGGAAAGCTTGAATCGGACTGCATCAAGTATTCTTAAGGTGGCATATGATCTTTTTCTGAAAAAGGGATATAAAAATGTGACTACAAGGGAAATAGCAGCTTGCGCCGGAGTAAATTTGGGATTAATAAGCTATTATTTTTCTTCAAAAGAGAATCTGGGGGCCAAGGTTATGGACTATTCCAATAAAAAGCTTTATGAAAAGGCTTTTGAAACGAAATTACCCGAGGATACCGGTCCTGCTGAAAAAATGTGTGTCTATACGATACTTCTGTGGAGGTATACGACGCCTGAATTATACCGCTTGGTATTTGAACTCGCGGATTCAAACCTTTCAAATATACGCATGGGAGAAACGTTTACAGATTTGGCATGGGACGTGATAAAAGCGTATGGTCTTTCTGTTACGCCAATGGAAAACGAGATATATTTGACAGCGTTCAAAAGTTCTGAATTGTCGCTTATATGGAAAATGACAAATCATGAATTGAACATTACATGGGATGATATATCGGATCTGCTTTTATCTGACTATTTTTTCAATATAGGGCTGTCGGATCAGATCATTTATGATGTGCTTGAGCGTAGCAAGAAGATATTGAATGAAATAAGTTGATAAGATTTTGGAGGATTTACATGTTTACATAAGAAACTATGAATAATCATTGAAAGCCCGGACCTGTATGGCCCGTATATATTTCAGATGAAAATATATGGGGAGGAGACTTTTGGTATGAAAAAAACAATTTTGATTCTGTTGGCACTTTCGACTGCGTTTTTATCAGCCGCCTGCGGGGCGGGCTCGGAGGCTGATTCGGCTTATGAGGCTGAGATGGTGACAGCGGAGACCGCAGCGGCCTATGACGAGGCGGGGGCAGTAGCACAAAGTGTGGGAAGCGTTACGGCGGAGTCAGGCTTCGGGGCGGCTCCCTCGGCAAACCGAATCGTTGAAGCCGATAAAGGGAGCATGGGGGAAGCCGAGTACACGTCAGGGCCTGAGACAGGCTCAAGGAAGCTCATAAAGGATGTAAGCATGAGAGTCGAGACCGAGGAGTTTGACAGGCTCACGGCTTCTATAGAGGAGAAGGCCGAGGCCCTCTCAGGTTATGTTGAGAGCTCGTCTGTCAGCGGCAACATCAAAAACGGGGAGACGAGATGGGGACATTTTACGGTGAGGATACCCTCCGAAAGGCTGGATGAATTCATGGACACAGCCTTTGCGTATGCAAATATCATATCCAAAAACGAGCAGCTCACTGACATCACCCTTAAATATACGGACACCGAGTCCCGCATTACCGCCCTTAAGACAGAGCAGGAGAGGCTTACGGAACTATTATCGGAGGCGGAGAGCGCGGAGAGCCTTATCGTAATAGAGGACAGGCTTTCGGAGATAAGATATGAGCTCCAAAACTTTGAGTCACAGCTGAGACTTTATGACAATCAGGTGAACTACAGCACTGTAAGGATAGATATCAGCGAGGTGAAGGTCCTAACAGTCGGCGCTCAGGCAGGAGTCCTTGAGAGGATAGGCTCGGGTATATCCAAAAACATGAGTGGTCTCGGAAGCTTTCTCGAAAATGCGGTCATAGTTACAGTAAGCTTTCTGCCTGTGGCGGCTGTTTTGGGTATGGTCATATCAGGCGTTTACAAGGCGGCAAAAACCGTGAAGAACCGCAGAAAAAACAGGCAGATCAACAAAGAGGGAAAAGGAGAAGGAGACGAGATACAACGCGAAAAAAAGTGAGGGCTGTGGCGGGTTAAGTATTCGGAGAGCGGTAAAACGCAAATTTTAAAGAAAACTTTAAAAGCCGTATAGTGGAAAACTATGCGGCTTTATGCTATTATAAAAAGCAGTATTTTAAAGAAAAACACCGCTTAAGAGCTTTGCTCCGGGCGGATTCGGAGGAAAAGAATGAAGGGAATCATCCTTGCGGGGGGCTCGGGGACGAGGCTTTACCCGCTGACAAAGGTAACATCAAAGCAGCTTTTGCCCATTTACGACAAGCCCATGATATACTATCCGCTGTCGGTTCTCATGAATGCGGGCATAAAGGACATACTTATCATATCCACACCTACGGACACTCCCAGGTTCGAGGATCTCTTGGGTGACGGACACCAGTTTGGAATAAGCCTTAGCTACAAGGTACAGCCATCTCCGGACGGCCTCGCCCAGGCCTTCATCATCGGCGAGGACTTTATAGGTGATGACTCTGTAGCCATGATACTGGGAGACAATATCTTCCACGGACACGGCTTCACAAAGAGACTGAGGAAGGCCGCTGAAAAGACTGAGGGCGCAACAGTCTTCGGATACTATGTTGACGACCCTGAGCGCTTCGGAATAGTGGAGTTTGACAGCGAGGGAAAGGCTGTCTCCATAGAGGAAAAGCCTCAAAACCCCAAGTCCAACTACTGCGTCACCGGACTCTACTTCTACGACAACAAGGTGGTGGAGTATGCTAAAAATCTTAAGCCCTCCGCAAGAGGCGAGCTTGAGATAACGGATCTTAACCGCATTTATCTCGAGAACGGCGAGCTGGAGGTGGAGCTTCTGGGACAGGGCTTTACTTGGCTTGACACGGGAACCCATGAGTCCCTCATGGATGCCGGGAATTTCGTGCGTACAGTGGAGACCCATCAGCACAGAAAGATAGCCTGCCTTGAGGAGATAGCCTATTTAAACGGTTGGATCACCAAGGAGGAGGTCCTTAAGTCCTACGAGGTACTTAAAAAAAACCAGTACGGCAAGTATTTAAAGGACGTGCTGGACGGAAAATATGTAGATAAGATCCAAAAGTAAGGCCGCAGAACTCGCTTTTGGAGCTTTGCGGAAAAATAAAATAAACATAGCTATTTCAAAAAAATTTAGGAGTTAAACATATGAAGATAGTAGTTACAGGCGGAGCGGGATTTATCGGGAGCGTAATGGTGCAGTATCTGGTAAACACCTATCCCGAGGACATGATAATAAACCTTGACAAGCTCACCTACGCGGGAAACCTTGAAAATTTAAAGAGCATAGAGGGAAAGCCCAATTATAAGTTTGTAAAGGGAGATATTGCAGACAGGGCATTTGTTTTCAAGCTCTTTGAGGAGGAAAAGCCCGACGTTATCATAAACTTTGCGGCGGAGAGCCATGTGGATCGTTCTGTTGAGCATCCCGAGGAGTTCGTGCGTACCAATGTGATGGGCACCACCACCCTCCTTGACGCCTGCAAAAAGTACGGCATAAAGAGATACCATCAGGTGTCCACCGATGAGGTCTACGGAGACCTGCCTCTTGACAGGCCCGATCTCTTCTTTACGGAGGAGACACCTCTCCACGCCTCAAGCCCTTACTCGGCTTCAAAGGCTTCGGCGGACATGTTCGTTATGGCATACCACAGGACATTTAAGATACCTGTCACCATCTCAAGATGCTCCAACAACTACGGGCAGTACCAGTTCCCCGAGAAGCTCATCCCTCTCATGATATCGAGAGCTCTCGCGGACGAGGAGCTTCCCGTATACGGAGACGGAGCGAACGTGAGAGACTGGCTCCACGTTGAGGATCACTGCAAGGCTATCGACCTTATCGTGAGAGAGGGAAAAGAGGGAGAGATCTACAATATAGGCGGTCACAATGAGAGGACGAACCTTCAGGTTGTAAAGACCATACTCTCGGCCCTCGGGAAGCCCGAGTCCCTCATAAAGTATGTTAAGGACAGGCCGGGACACGACAGAAGATATGCCATAGATCCCGCAAAGCTCGAGAGAGAACTGGGATGGAAGCCCAAGTACAATTTTGATACAGGCATAAAGCAGACCATAGAGTGGTATCTCAAAAACAAGGACTGGTGGGAGAGGATAATAAGCGGAGAGTATCAGAATTATTTCAAGGAAATGTACAGGGACAGAGTCAATTAAAAACTTAAAGGGCGCAGGGGATATACTATGATAAGCAACGATCTCAAGAATACTATAATCAAGACGGATTTCGGTGAGCTTGACATTGACAAGCTCATAGAGGACAGCGCAAAGAGGATATTTGTCACGGGAGTAAAGGGACAGCTGGGCCACGATATCATGCTGGAGCTCCAAAAGAGGAATATAGAGGGCATAGGTGTAGATATCGAGGAGAGGGACATCACGGACCCTGAGGCCGTGAGACAGGTGATAGGCGACGCCGCTCCCGACGCGGTGATACACTGCGCCGCTTGGACTGCGGTGGACGCGGCTGAGGACAATGAGGAAAAGTGCAGGCTTGTGAACGCCTACGGCACAGAGAATATAGCAAAGGTCTGCAGGGAGCTCATGATACCCATGATGTATTTCTCCACTGACTACGTGTTTAACGGAGAGGGAGACAGGCCCTGGGAGCCTGAAGACGAGGCCGAGCCCTTAAATGTCTACGGACAGACAAAATATGAGGGTGAGGAGGCTGTCAGAAAGTACGTCCCCGACAGGCATTTTATAGTAAGGATACAGTGGGTATACGGAAAGAACGGAAAGAACTTTGTAAAGACCATGCTCAAGCTTTCCGAGACCCATGACAGACTTACTGTGGTGGACGACCAGATAGGCTCTCCCACCTACACCCCTGACATTGCCCGCATTGCAGTAGATATGATACTTTCCGACAAGTACGGAACCTATCATGTGGCAAATACAGGACTTTGCAGCTGGTATGATTTTGCAAAGGAGATATTCAGGCTTTCAGGAAAAGATGTGGAGGTAGAGCCGGTGGATTCTTCAAAGTACCCGGCAAAGGCAAAGAGACCTCACAATTCCAGGATGGATCTCTCAAAGCTTTCCGAGGAGGGGTTTGAGGAACTCCCCACATGGCAGGACGCTCTCTCAAGGTATCTTGAGGAGATCGATTATACAGCCTGATAACTATAAAAGCGATTTTAAGGAAGTGACCGTTAATGGGTAAATATTTTGGAACAGACGGCTTCAGAGGAGAGGCGAATGTGGAACTCACTGTGGAGCATGCTTATAAGATCGGAAGGATACTGGGCTATTATTACGGCAGCAAGCATCCCGAAAAAAAATGCAAGGTGGTTATAGGAAAGGATACAAGGCGCTCAAGCTATATGTTTGAGGATGCCCTCTCCTCAGGACTCACGGCGTCGGGAGCTGACGCCTATCTCCTGCATGTCACCACCACACCTTCGGTGGCATACATTACAAGGGTCGACGATTTTGACTGCGGAGTCATGATCTCCGCCAGTCATAACCCCTACTATGACAACGGAATAAAGATAATAAGCCAAACAGGGGAAAAGATAGACGACAATACCATAGAGGTATTTGAGAAATATCTGGATTCTGACATGGCTGATATGCCCCTTGCCACAAGGGATGACATAGGAAGGACCGTGGATTATGCGGCGGGACGCAACAGGTATATAGGCTACCTCATATCCATAGCAAAGAAATCCTTCAAGGACAAGCACGTAGCTCTTGACTGCGCCAACGGCTCAGCCTCATCCATAGCAAAGCCGGTGTTTGACGCTCTGGGCGCCCACACCCATGTCATGGCCAATGAACCCAACGGCGTGAACATAAACAATAACTGCGGCTCCACCCACATTGACAGACTGCAGGAGTTTGTGGTGAAGGAGGGCTGCGACATAGGCTTTGCCTATGACGGAGATGCCGACAGGTGCCTTGCTGTTGATGAGAACGGAAACGTAGTGAACGGAGATCAGATCATGTATATATGCGGAAAATATATGCATGAGGAGGGCAAGCTCAACAATGACACCATAGTCACCACAGTCATGTCAAATCTTGGACTTTACAAGGCTCTGGACAGAGAGGGGATAAAGTACGAGAAGACCAAGGTTGGGGACAGATTTGTTTACGAGAATATGGCCGCAAACGGACACTCTCTGGGAGGAGAGCAGTCGGGACACATTATTTTCAGCAAAAATGCCACCACAGGCGACGGTATACTTACCTCTCTAAAGCTTATGGATGTGTTTTTGGAGAGAAAGCTTCCTCTGAGTGAGCTTGCAAAGGAATGCCCCATGTATCCCCAGTGCCTAAAGAATGTAAGGGTCAGGAGCAAACAGGAGGCGCAGGATGACGACAGGGTCAAAGCCGCTGTAAAAAAAGCCGAGGAGAAGCTGGGAGACAGAGGAAGAGTACTTTTGAGACAGTCAGGCACAGAGCCTCTCATAAGGGTCATGGCGGAATCCGCAGATGCTTCAGAGTGTGAGGCCTGCGTCGATGAGATAATAGCGGTAATGGCTGAATGCGGACATATTCAGCAGTAACAAAGTAACGGATATATTCGGACAACATACAGTAATTTCAGGAGGGAAAGGTAAATGCTTAATTATAAGAGATATGAGAGAGGCCCGGTTGTAAGCTTTCCGGACAGGACTTGGCCTTCAAAGGTCATAACAAAGGCTCCTACCTGGGTCTCGGTGGATCTGAGAGACGGAAATCAGGCTCTTGTAAAGCCTATGAATGTGGAAGAGAAGATAGAATTCTTCACAAAGCTGTGCGAGCTGGGCTTTAAGGAGATAGAGGTGGGCTTTCCCTCAGCCAGCCAGATAGAGTTTGACTTTATACGTCAGCTGGTGGACAGAAAACTCATTCCCGACGATGTATACATACAGGTGCTTTCTCAGTGCAGAGAGGACCTTATAAAGAGGACCTTTGAGTCTCTCAAGGGAGTCAAAAAGGCCATATTCCATATCTACAGCAATACCTGCCCTCTTCACAGAGATGTGGTTTTCAAAAAGAATAAAGAGGAGGTCAAGAACATCGCTGTTTTGGGAACCAAGCTGGTAAAGCAGTACATGCAGGACTTTGACGGTGAGCTGAGGCTTGAGTATTCTCCGGAATGCTTCTCAAGCACCGAGCTTGACTATTCCCTTGAGGTCTGTGAGACTGTGATGGACATATGGAAGCCGGATGAGAATAACAAGATAATACTTAATCTGCCCACTACTGTGGAGTGCAGCACTCCCAATGTGTTTGCCGACCAGGTGGAGTGGATGAACACTCATTTGAAGGACAGGGACAAGGTTATAATAAGTGTCCATCCCCACAATGACAGAGGAACAGGAGTTGCCGCGACAGAGCTTGCCCTCATGGCGGGAGCCGACAGAGTCGAGGGCACACTTTTCGGAAACGGGGAGAGAACAGGAAACGTGGACATACTCACCTTGGCCTACAACATGTTCTCCCAGGGTATAGACCCTGAACTCAACATAGAGAACGAGCCTGAGATAGCGGAGATCTATGAGAGATGCACAGGCATGCCCATTGACGACAGGCACCCTTACGCAGGAAAGCTGGTGTTCACAGCCTTCTCCGGATCTCATCAGGATGCCATAAACAAGGGAGTACATGCCCTCAGGGAATCTAATTCTCCCTACTGGCATGTCCCCTATCTTCCCATAGACCCGGCAGACATAGGAAGGACCTATGAGCCCATCGTTCGCATCAACTCTCAGTCCGGAAAGGGCGGAGTCGCCTTTGTTTTGGAGAGCTACTACGGCTACAAGCTTCCCAAGGCCATGCACAGGGAGTTTGCCGATATCATTCAGCCTCTCTCAGAGGAGTACGGAGAGATCACTCCCATGCAGGTAAACGAGGCCTTCATAAAGAACTATGTGGATGCCAAGGAGCCCATGCACTTTAAGTCGGTAAAGATAAGCGAGCCTGACCTTGAGGGAGAGGGAAGCACAACTCTTGTAAATGTAAGCTACAAGAACCACGGCGAGTTAAAGAGCTTTACAGGTATAGGAACCGGACCTATAGATGCGGTTCAGAGAGGTCTTGAGGAAGAGCTGGGAATTCAGATAAGGATCATGGACTACAGCGAGCACGCCCTTACCTCGGGTTCAAGCGCTGAGGCGGTTGCCTATGTTCATCTCCTTGACCAGCCTACAGGAAGAGTCACCTTTGGTGTGGGCATAAGCTCAAACATCACCAGAGCCTCGATCAGGGGAATTTTCTCGGCTATTAACAGGCTTTACTATGGTGACGAGCGAAAGGAGACAGATGAAGCATTATGATTACCTGCTCGTAGGAGCGGGACTTTACAACGGAGTTTTCGCCTATTTTGCAGGGAAGGCAGGGAAGAGCTGCCTTGTGGTGGAAAAAAGGAGTGAGGCAGGGGGCAATGTCTACTGCGAGAATATCGAGGGGATAAATGTCCACAAGTACGGAGCTCATATTTTCCATACAAATGACAAGAGTATATGGAGCTTTGTAAATTCGCTTTGTGAATTTAACAGATATACCAACTCCCCGGTGGCAAACTATAAGGGGGAGCTCTACAATATGCCCTTTAACATGAATACCTTCAACAAGATGTGGGGGGTCGTAACTCCCGAGGAGGCCAGGGCAAAGATAGAGTCCCAGAGGCAGGCTGTAAAGGGAGAACCCCGTAATCTTGAGGAGCAGGCCATAAGCCTTGTGGGAGAGGATATCTACAGAAAGCTGATAAAGGGGTATACTGAGAAGCAGTGGGGAAGAGACTGCAGGGACCTTCCCGCCTTTATAATAAAGAGGCTTCCTGTCAGATTCGTGTATGACAACAATTACTTTAATGACCGCTATCAGGGCATTCCTGAGGGTGGCTACAATATGATCATCAACAAGCTTTTTGAAGGCTGTGACATGATGACGGGCACAGATTTTCTGTGCAACAGAGAGCTTTCCGATAATTGTGATAAGATCATATTTACAGGCCCTATAGACGCCTACTACGGCTACAGCGAAGGAAGACTGGAGTACAGGACCTTGAGGTTTGAGACAGAGGTCTTGGACACGGACAATTTCCAGGGAAACGCAGTCATAAACTATACTGACAGAGAGACTCCCTACACAAGGATAATAGAGCATAAGCATTTTGAGTTCGGCACTCAGGAGAAAACAGTCATCACAAAGGAGTACCCCTCAGAGTGGGAGGAGGGCATGGAGCCCTACTATCCGGTAAATGACGAGAAAAACCAAAAGCTCTACCTTAAATATGCCGAAAAGGCTTCCAAGGAGGATAAAGTTATCTTCGGAGGACGTCTTGGAGAATATAAGTATTATGACATGGACAAGGTCATAGCATCCGCATTAGGCTTATGCAGGAAGGAATTGGGAAGCGCATTTTCATGGATGTAGTTTACGCACCCGGAGACAATTATGCGGTTTACACAGGGGTATCCATATACTCCCTGTGTGCCCAAAACCGCAGTGCCGATAATATAAATATCTATATAATATCTAATAATATAAGTGCTGAAAACAAGAAGAAACTTACCGCTATAGCTGAAAGCTTTGAGAGAAATATCTTCTTTACGGATGTATCCGAAGAACTTGAGAAATTCGGAAAGCAGACGGATGCGGGGAGCTACGGTATAAATGTTTTCGGCAGATTTTTTATGGGAAAGCTTTTGCCCCCTTCCATAGACAGGCTTCTCTACATAGACTGTGACACGGTCATAAACGGAAGCTTAAGTGAGCTCTTTGAGATGGACATGGAGGGAAAGACAGTCTGTGCTGTGCCTGAGCCCACCATCTATAAGTCTGTGCTTAAAAGCATAGGCTTTTCTGAAGCGGAGCCCTATTTTAACGCCGGTGTACTTCTGATAGATTTTAAGAAATGGGTCAGTGAGGACGTGTCGGGAAGGCTTGTGGATTACTACAAGGAAAACGGCAAAAGGCTTTTTTGCGCCGATCAGGACGCCATAAATTATGTTCTCAGAGGAGAGACAGGCATGCTCTCTCCGGAATTCAATTTTTTCACAAATTACAAATATTTCAGCTATGAATTTCTCAAAAAAGAAAGCCCTTCCTATGGGGACATAGGAAAGGCTGCCTTTGAGAGGGCAAAGACTTCGCCGAGGATCATACATTATTTGGGGACGGAGAGGCCCTGGCTCAGGGGAAACCTTAATCCCTACAGAAAAATATACAGAAAGTGGCTTGAGCTTTCGCCCTACATAGGGCAGGGGGAGATAAGAGGAAGGGAAGCTGAGCTTCTTCTCTTTCATCTTATGGAGATAATCACTGTTTTGTGTCCCTTTTTCAGAAAGTGTATAAGCGGATATTTCGAGAGAAAATATGTCATACCCAGAACAGGGGAGGCTCGGAAATAATTTCGGAGGAGAAAGACTCTTTATAAAATGAAGCTTGCGGCAGTGATCTTAAATTATAATAATGCCTCGGAGTGCATAGAGGCGGTAAAAAGGATAGAAAACTATCCTGTAATTGACGCTGTCATCGTTGTGGACAACGCATCCTCCGATGACAGCAGAGAGAGGATAGGCTCCTTTTTTGAAATGCTTAACGCAAAAGAGAAAAAGTATGGGCAGGAAACCTCCGAGGACGATAATTTTCACAGATTCATGCTGGTAAACTCGGAAAAAAACGGAGGCTACGGCGCGGGGAACAATCTGGGAGTCAGATATGCCTACGAGGTCCTGGGAGCGGAGTATGTGATAATTGCAAACCCGGACGTGAGTTTTTCCGAGGAGTGCGCTTTAAGGATGACGGAGGCTCTGGCAGAGGACGAGGAGGCTGCCGTTGTATCTGCGGTGATGAAAGACGACAGCGGGGGAAGTCAGCAGACAGCCTGGATGATGAGAGGCTGGCTTTCCGAGCTCTTGAATTCGGGTCCTCTCTCAAGGCGAATATTCAGCTCCGCCATAAACTACAGCCCGGAATACTTCTCAGGAAAAGAAATATGTGAGGTTGGAGCTGTTCACGGATCGCTTTTGTGTGTCGACGCCGATAAATTCATGAGCTGCGGAGGCTATGACGAGAACATTTTCCTTTACTGCGAGGAAAATGTTCTGGGCTTTAAAATGAGGGCGGCAGGCTATAAGACACTTCTTCTGTGCAATGAGTCCTACAGACATGAGGGAAGCACCACAATAAAGCAGTCTTTCAAGGGAATGACAAAGAGACAGAGGATAAGACAGAGATCGGAGCGATACTACTACAGAAATTACTTGAAGGCAGGCGCATTAAAGATGATATTTACCCGGATTTTTCAAGGGGTGGTTCTTTTTGAAACCTGTATTGCACAAATGCTCGGGAAGATATAGAATAATATATTTGTAAAGCTAATACCAAGGGGTTTTCAGTCAGTATGGAGAATGAAAAAGTAAGCATTATCATTCCGGCATATAATTCGGAGTCCACAGTAGAGAGAGCTGTATCATCGGCTCTTTCTCAAAGCTATGCAAATATTGAGGTCATAGTCGTGGATGACGGCTCCTCGGACAGAACAGCGGAGACGGTGGAAAGGCTCGCTTCCAAGGATGGAAGAGTAAAGCTCATACGCAAAGCAAACGGCGGAGTGAGCTCCGCAAGGAATGCAGGCATAAGGGCCGCTCAGGGGGAGTGGTTTATAACTCTGGATGCGGATGACTATATAGATTCGGATATGGTAGAGAAGCTCTACAGAGATGTCAGCCTCTATGAGACTGACGTATCCATATGCGGATTCAGACGCGTGTTTGACAACGGAAAAAAGGAAGTGCGCAGATCGGATGTGGATTTTCAGGGAACCTTGGAAGAGTTTTTGAATACTGTGTTCATAAACCTTTTTGACGAGCAGCTTATCCATACCCACAGCAACAAGCTGTACAGGACCTCTCTTGTCAGAGACAAGGAGCTCTACTATACTGAGGGCATGAATATAAATGAGGACATATGCTTTTCCCTGAGATATCTCAGGCACTGCAGATCGGTTTCCGTGGTGAAGGAAGCATATCTCAACTATGTCCAGCACGGACAGGGAGAATCCCTTGTCACCAAATACAATGAAAACGGACTGGAGACCTGTTTTGATGTGCTTAGAGCCTACGACGAGCTTTTTGACAGCTGCAATGTGGACGATGAGATAATCAATGCCATGAACAACAGGATATTCTTCCACATCTGTGGCTTTGCGGGAATGCCTTATTATAAGACTGACTGCAGCGACGAGGAGAAGCTGCAGATGATAAGAAAGCTCTCGGAAAGAGAGGATTTCAGAAGGCTTATTGCCCAGACCGATCCTATAGGGCTTAAAAACTCTGTGGCGCTGTTCCTCTTTAAACATAACAAACCGGGGCTTTACCACAGGCTCTGCAAGCTTTTATACAGGGGAAAGCTGTACACTTCAAGGCGCCCTGAGGAGAGCAAAGAGGAGCTTACTGCAGCAGAAGATAATTCAGATGAAAAAGAGCCGATCCCCGATGAGAATATTAAAGCTGAGCTTGAGCCTGAAGCTGAGGCGGCAGCCGAGGTTGAGGCCGCTCCTGAAGTTGAATCGGAAATTGAATCCGAGCCGGAACCGAAAATCGAAAGGGAAGCCGAGCCGGAGGGCGCTCCTGAACCTGAGCCTGAGTTTGAACCTGAGTCAGAGCCCGAGCCTGAGCCCATGCCTTCAGATGAATCAGAGGAGATACTTCCTGCAGAGATAGAAAAGGTAATTAATGAGGCCCTGAAAGAAGAGGAAGAGGAAAAGCCTCACCACAGAAAAAGAAAGCCTGTGATAAGAGAGATAAAAATATCAGAGGATGACCGGGAAGAGATACTGAGAGTAGCGAGACCGGTAAGAAGAAAAAGGACTGAGGCCAAAAATCCGAAGTCCGAGGAGGATGAGGAGTACAGACAGATAGAGCTGTCGGATCTTTTTGACCTTTAGAGACGGGGAGCTCGAATTGCGGAAAATGGTGAATAAATTGAGAGAAAATGAGATCATAACAGTGACAAAGGCGAGCCTTCCTGAATTTAGGGAGTACGAGGAGCTCATATCAAAGCTCTGGGAAAACCGCTGGCTCACGAACATGGGCATGTACCATGAGGAACTGAAGGAAAAACTTAAAAGCTACCTGGAAGTGGGCGGGGTGGAGCTGTTTGTAAACGGGCATATGGCTTTGGAGATGCTCATTCAGGCCTTTGAGCTTGAGGGGGAGGTAATAACCACTCCCTTTACCTTCGCCTCTACCACCCATGCCATAGTCAGAAACGGCCTAAAGCCCGTATTTTGTGACATAGATCCTGACGACTGCACCATAGACGCTTCAAAGATAGAAAGCCTCATAACAAAGGACACCTGCGCCATACTCCCTGTTCACGTATACGGGAACATATGTGATTTTAAGACAATAGAAGGAATCGCAAAGGAGCACGGATTGAAGCTCATCTTTGATGCGGCCCACGCCTTCGGTGAAAGTGTGGGAGGAATACCTGTGGGAGAGCTGGGGGACGCCTCCATGTTCAGCTTTCACGCCACAAAGGTATTCAATACCATTGAGGGAGGAGCCGTCACCTGGAAGGGCGAGAACAGAGAGCTTTCGGAAAAACTCTATAAGCTCAAGAACTTCGGAATAACAGGCAAGGAGTCCGTCGAGTATGTGGGCGGCAATGCCAAGATGAACGAGTTCTGTGCAGCCATGGGACTTTGCAATTTAAGGCATGTGAATGACTGGATAAGTGAAAGAAAGGCCGTGTACGACAGGTATGTGAGAAACCTGGGGCATGTAAGGGGCATAAGGCTCCTTGGAAGGCGGGAGGATACAGTATATAACTATGCCTATATGCCTGTGGTCTTTGACGGAAATATATTTAAGCGCAATGAGATCTATGAAAAGCTTATGGGAGAGAACATATACTCCAGGAAGTATTTTTATCCCTGTGTGAACGCCTACGACTGCTACAGAGGAAGCTATGACCCGAAGGAAACTCCCATCGCTCTTGAACTTTCTGAAAACATACTGACACTGCCCATATACCCTGAGCTCTCGGCTGAGGATGTGGACAGGATATGTGAGATAATAGTGGGATGAGAAGAAAATGCCTGAGTTGAGATCTGATATATATTTTTTGAAAAAACAGGATAAGGCTTCCATATATATAAAACGGGAGGATCTTCTCCCGTTTTCTTTCGGTGGAAACAAGGTGAGGATAGCTGCGGAGCTCTTTGAGGATGCGAGAAAAAAAGGCTGTGACTATATGATCTCATACGGATCCCCGGCATCTAATTTAAACCGCGTGGTATCCCAGATGGCCTCAGCCTCGGGCATGCCCTGCGCAGTCATATGTAAAAAGGCGGCGGAGAGTAAGGAGAGGCATTTTAATGAGCTTATGGTAAGGGCCTCAGGGGCACGGCTTGTTTTCTGTGAGAGAGAGAATGTCAGGGAGACTGTGGAGGCTGAGATGAAACATGCTTTAAGTCTCGGCCACAAGCCCTACTATGTATACGGCAACGCCCTGGGTATGGGAAACGAGGCCGTCGCCCTGAGAGCATATGAGAAGGCTTTCAGCGAGATCATGGAATTTGAGAGGAGAGAGAATATAAGCTTTTCCCGCATATTTACGGCCACAGGCACCGGAATGACCCAGGCGGGACTCATATCCGGATGTCTGAGATCAAAAAGAGAGGACATAGTGACCGGAATATCAGTTTCAAGGACTGCCTCTCAGGCAAAGGCTGAGATCAAAAGGCTTCTTGAGGCCGCAGGCTACAGTGGGGAGGACATTCCCGAGCCGGAGGTTAGGGATGAATACCTCTCAGGGGGCTACGGGAAATACGGCCCTGAAACAAAGGCCTGTGTGAAGGAACTAATCAATTCCTTCGGAATACCCTCAGACCCCTGCTACAGCGCAAAGGCCTTTGTGGGCATGAAGGAAGAGATCAAAAAAAGGGGAATAACAGGCGCTGTGCTCTTTTTACATACGGGAGGGACTCCCGGATTTTTTGACTGTGCTCTTTCAGGGGCGGAAGGGAGCCTTTGGCATGAAGGAAGAGATCAGAGATAAAGAAGACATTTTAGTCTCCGTCTCATGCATAACCTATAATCACGGGAAATATTTAAGGGAAGCTCTTGAGGGCTTTCTGATGCAGGACTGCGATTTCAAGTATGAGATACTGATCCACGATGACGCCTCTACAGACGACACGCCGGACATAATAAGGGAATATGAAAAAAAGTATCCCAACATAATAAAGCCCATACTTCAGAGGGAAAATCAGTACAGCCGCGGGATAAGGAATATAAGCGGAGTATTTAATTTCCCCAGAGCGTCAGGAAAGTACATCGCCATGTGCGAGGGAGACGACTTTTGGACTGATCCTGAGAAGCTGAAGCTCCAGGCGGA
This sequence comes from uncultured Lachnospiraceae bacterium, assembly GCA_944381485.1. Classification (GTDB taxonomy): domain Bacteria; phylum Bacillota; class Clostridia; order Lachnospirales; family Lachnospiraceae; genus Avilachnospira. The sequence goes on along the minus strand of CALWLI010000024.1, from coordinate 37,137 downwards.
ATACATGGAAAGGCACAGAGAGTGTGCAATGACTCTCCACAGTGCCTGCATACTCCACTCGGACGGGGCCTATCACGCAAGCAGCATGATAAGGCCGTATGAGGAGGACCGACCTGTCAGCGCTGAGGAGGTTATCTCAAAAAAGTCGAATTATCCCACAGCCTCCCTTATGATAAGGACAGAATATGCAAAGGAGCTTCCGGAGTATTACTTTAAGTGTCCTGTGGGAGACATACCTCTTCAGATATACATGGCCTCAAGAGGCACTGTGTATTATTTTGACAGGCCCATGTCAGTGTACAGACAAGGGGCTGAGGGCTCCTGGAGCAGCGATATAGACTCGGGAGAGAGCAAAAAAAAGTGGGAAGAGCATTATAATTCCATGGAAGAGCTTTACAGGGACTTTGACAGGGAAACGGGAGGGAAATTCCGTACGTCAGTAAAGGAGGCTCTTGGCAGGGAGAGATTCCTCATAGACCTTAAGGAGGGAAGGCTGAAGGCCCTTAAGGAGAAGAAAAACAGGAAGTTTCGTGATGAGCTTCTTCCCGTGGAGAGGAGGCTTCTTCTGCTCAAGCTCTACTGTCCCTTTATGTGGGGATTTTTGAGAAAAGCAAGGCTCTTTTTTATGAACAGGTCCTAAGCCTTTTTATTACAACTTGTTTACATTTTCCTGATAAAATAAAGACTCTGTGGAAAAGCAGGTCTTTTTATGATAGATTATATCTGAATATCTGCGTTTTATTGACAAGGAGGTTTACAATGCATAAGAGAATAAGATCAGCTGTCATGCTTTGCATGTCTGCGGCGATGCTGATGCTTTCGCCCATGACATCTCTTGCGAGTGGAGTGATCTGGGCTCCCGGAACAGAGGGATACGAGAGGGAGCAGCAGAGGATCGCAGAGGAGGCTGCACAGGCTGAGGCTGATGCCATAAGGCAGTCGGAGCTGTATCAGGAGGGATCTGTAAAGGCGGACGACATTTTAGGCCTTGTCCCTGAGGTACATGCTCAGATGATAAAGTCAGACGGAAATCTGACAGAGGGATTTACCACAAACATGGATTTCTTTACGGCTCCCGAGGGGGCCTTCTACGGCTTTAAGGTGCTGATGGGAAACGGCATAGGAGACGTATATTACAGAGTTTACACAGCGGAGCACGGCTGGAGCAAGTGGGCCATGAATGAGATGCTCACACCCTACACCGGAGACGGAGCCAAGGTTCAGGCTTTCCAGATGAGGATAACAGGCTACACACACAATCTCTATGATCTCTACTACAGAGTAAAGCTTAATGACGGCACGGTCCTTGACTGGGCTCACGACGGACAGACCTCAGGAGCCATGGGCACAGGACAATATATCACTGATGTGCAGCTGAAGCTCTGGAAGCACGGACTTCCCTTTGCGGAGGGAACTCAGAACCATATGGTTGGAGCAAACTACGAGGGAGCGGTTTTGGGCGCTGACGGAATAATGCGCTACTCCACCTTCGACGGACAGCCTTACACAGGCTGGGGCTACAACGACAGGGACAAGTACTACTTCTTGAACAGCCAGGCGGTGACAGGATGGCAGTACATCGACGGCTACAAGTACTATTTTGACGCCACGGGAAAGGTAGTCACGGACCTGGAGCCTGTAATAGGACTTCCCGGAGACTATCAGATAAAGATAAACAAGGATATGAAGACCCTTACCATATACACAAAGGATGGGGATAACGGATACATCATACCCTACAAGGTATTCCTTGTGACAGTAGGTCCCGACACACCCATAGGAACCTTCAAGACTTATCAGAAGTACAGATGGAAATTCATGCATGACAATATCTACTGCCAGTATCTCTGCAGATTCAAGGACGGCTTCCTCCTTCACTCGGTGATCTATCTTGACCAACCGGATTCCTATCATCTGAATGCCGGAAGCTACAATTACCTTGGAAAGATATATTCCGACGGATGCATAAGAATGGTTTCGGGAAATGCGGCCTGGATATACAACAACTGCCCTCTGGGCACCCCCATAACCATATACAATGACGAGTGGGTGACAGGGCCCTTCGACAGGCCGGCCATAGAGCAGGCGATACCTATGAACCAGAATTATGATCCCACGGATCCCGCTATAATAGGGGCATAAACCTAAAAAATGACTTTTACGATAACTGCAGGCTCAAGGTCCGCGGTTATCGTATTTATATAGGGAGATAAAAATGGCTTCGGAAAAAAAGGTTCTGACAAATTATAATCTTTTGAGGATCATGGCCATAATCATGGTTATATCTACCCACATGCTGGGACAGACCTATATAGCAGATGCTGCCACAGAGCCTGTAAGATGGCATGTGAGGGAGATAATCAGGACTCTTACCCTGACCTGCAACGGGCTTTTTTTCATGCTCAGCGGCAGGTTCATACTTGAAAAAAAATTTGATAATATTTGGGGCTTCTATTGGGACAGGATAGTAAAGATAGGCATACCTGTCTTTCTTGTGACTACCTTCAACTACATCTATATTTTCGGATTTTCTCCTGATATGGCATATCTGAAAAATTATATCAAGCTTTTCCTTCAGGCCAAGGTACTTGGATACCTTTGGTTTGTCTTTGCGCTTGCAGGCTTTTACCTTGCAGCTCCCTTTATAGCAAGGATGCTTAGGAACATGCCTGTATCGGAAAAAAAGATACTATTGGCTGTAAGCTTTGTGTGGTTTGTGGTGGAGGATCTCTATCACCTTGAGAGGATGGAGATGGTTTTCACATCCTATATTTTCTACAGCTGGGCCTTTTACTGCATCCTGGGCTATCTTTTGGATACTATGGAGCTTAGCAAAAGGCAGAAGCATATACTTATACTTTCGGGTTTTGCAGGACTTATAATATCCTCCCTTGAGGAGTTTTACATTCCCGGACAAAACGCCTACATACACGACTACGCTCCCAGTATGATACTCATGACTGTGGCTGTGTATATAGCGGTGACAGAGTATGGGGATGTCATAAGCAGAAGGCTCGAAAAGATAATAAACTTTGTGGCGAGATATATCTTTTTTGTCTATCTGTTCCACGGCTTTACACAAAACCTGATAATAATGGATATACTTACGGAAACACCCCATGGCTACGGCATGTGGATCATACTTACGGCGGCCTCCTTCTGTCTGGCGCTTCTTATGTCAATAGCTGCTTACCACATTGTGTATAAGCCTATGCTTAAGCTTTTGCTTCCCAAAAAGAGGGAGATCTCAAAATGAGCGGGAGAACGGAAGAACTGAAATCGGATATAGCTAAGGGAATATTCTGGAAGGCTTTGGAAAACGGTGGAGACCAGCTGATAACCTTTTTGATCTCCCTGGTTTTGGCCAGACTTTTGGGTCCTGAAAAGTATGGCACCATGGCCCTCATGCTCATATTTGTGTCCATAGCCAATGTGATGATCCAGAGCGGATTCCAGACAGCCCTCATACAGAAGAGAAGGGTGGACATTGGGGACTACTCCTCAGTGCTCTATCTTGGCCTTATCATGGCCCTTGTGATCTACCTTTTGATCTTTTTTGCGGCTCCTTTTTTAGGGGATTACTTTGCAGACAGTGAGCTTACTCCCATGTTAAGAGTCCTCTCCCTCATGCTGTTTTCAGGTGCGGTCATCTCGGTTGAGATAGCCTACATTGCAAGGAATATGGATTTTAAAAAGCAGTGTGTGGCAACTGTGGAGGCGGACATCCTCTCGGGAGTTGCAGGAATAGCCGCTGCGTTTTACGGCTTGGGGACCTGGGCTCTTGTGATCCAGCAGCTTATGAAGAATCTGCTGCTTATGCTGATACTTATAGTCTCGGTGGGAATAAGGCCTGCTCCTGTTTTTTCCTTAAAAAAACTTTCCAAACTGTTTTCCTACGGCTGGAAGGTTTTGGTTTCAGGACTTATAGACACTGTATATAACAATATCTACACTCCGGTCATCTCAAAGCTGTACAGCCCTGTGACTACCGGGCTTTACAGCAGGGGAAACCAGTTCCCCCAGATAATAGCAAACGCTATGGCCCAGACCATGCAGTCTGTAATGCTCCCCGCCTTCTCAAAGAATCAGGACAGCAAGGAGGAACTTAAGGAGATGCTCAGAAGGACGGTAAAGATGGGGAGCTTTGTAATGTTTCCCATGATGGCGGGGCTCATGGCTGTGGCCGAGCCTCTGATAGAAGTGCTTTTGGGTGAGGCTTGGAGTGACTGCACCCCCTACCTTGTACTCTGCGCCTTGGGCTACAGCGTGTGGCCCATGCATGTGGCCAACCTGCAGGCTGTAAATGCTCAGGGCAGGAGCGACATATACCTGAAGCTTGAGATAATAAAAAAGCTTATGGGACTGGCTGTGCTTTTCCTGAGCCTTCCCTATGGCATTCTCACCATGATACTTTTGAAGTCCTGCTTTGACTTTGTGTGCACCTTCATAAACGCTGCCCCCAACAGCAGGCTCATAGGCTACGGCCCGCTGAAGCAGTGGAGAGATGTGCTGCCGGAGTTTGGCGTATCCGTATTTATGGGGATCACAGTATGGCTGAGCTGTAAGTTCCTTGCTGCAGGCTTTTTTATGTCAGGGCTCGGAGGATTTATTTCTCTCGTGCTGTTGGTGGCAGAGGGGATCATTCTCTTTATCGTGGCGGCGGCCCTTTTTAAGCTGGAGAGCCTTAAATACATAATGGAGACCATAAAAGGCTATAAAAAGGCCGAATAATATGGTATTATACAGACTATGAATATTTTACTTACCAGTGCGGGAAGAAGAACATATATGGTGGATTGGTTCAAGAAGGCCCTTTCCGGGGAGGGACGGGTCTTTGCCGCCAACTCTGCCGTAAGTCCCGCATTTTTTAATGCTGACGGATATGTTATAACCCCTCTTATATATGACGGGAACTATATACCCTTTCTGCTGGACTTCTGCAAAAAAAATGATATAGACCTGATAGTACCCCTGTTTGACATCGACCTTCCTGTGCTTGCGGCCCACCGCGAGGAGTTCTCAAAGGAGGGCGTGTTTGTGCTGGTGTCTGACAGGGACACAGTCAACTGCTGCAACGACAAGTACAGCATGTATTTAAAGCTCTGGAGATCAGGTATAAGATGTCCCCACACAGAGATCAATTTGTCTCAGGCCGAGCTTTCCGTAAAGGCCATGACCATGAGCTATCCCGTTATGGTAAAGCCCCGCTTCGGAATGGGCTCCATAGGCGTGTCCAAGGCCTATAATAAGAAAGAGCTCAGAGTTCTGTATGATATATGCAGAAGAAGCATAGAGGAGAGCTATCTCAAATATGAGTCCCGACCCTTCACGGACGAGTGCGTACTCATTCAGGAGCTGAGGGAAGGAAGCGAATACGGACTGGACATAGTTAATGACCTTGAAAAGAACTTTGTCACGGTCTTTATAAAGAAAAAGCTGGCCATGAGAGCCGGAGAGACAGACGAGGCGATAATTTTGGGGCCCTGCGACAGGGAATATGAGATACTGAGAGATCTGGGAGAGAGCATCTCAAAGGCCTTCGGACACATAGGCAACATGGATGTGGACGTTATCATGGACAATGACAATATGTGCCCCTATGTGATCGACATGAACGCCAGATTCGGCGGCGGCTACCCATTCTCCCATATGGCAGGGGCCGACCTCCCGAGGGCTGTGGTGCAGTGGCTCAAGACAGGAAGGGCCGATGAGGACTGCTTTTCTGTAGCGGCCCATACACATGCATATAAGGACATGGTAATCAGAAAATGCTTACAGACAGAAACAGAGTTTTGCTGATAATACCGGCATACAACGAGGAAAAAAGCATAGAGGCTGTTGTGGACGAGCTGAGGGAGGATTATCCTGAGCTTGACTATGTGGTGGTGACAGACGGCTCCACAGACGGCACCCCTGGGCTCTGCAGAAATAAAGGGTACAATACTATAGAGCTCCCCATAAACCTGGGCCTTGCCGGCTGCTTTCAGACCGGCATGAAATATGCCCGCAGGGAGGGATACAGCTATGCGGTCCAGTTTGACGGAGACGGACAGCACAGGCCTGAGTATATAAATGCCATGAAGGAGAAGATGGAGGAGGGTTATGACATAGTCCTGGGCTCCAGATTCATAGGCTTGGAGAACAAGATGGGCGGCATGCGCAGCATAGGCTCAAAGCTCATAGCTCTCTCCGTAAGGCTTACAACGGGGAAGTCCGTGACAGACCCTACCTGCGGACTGAGGATGTACAACAGGAGCATGATAGAGGACTTTGCCGAGAATTTGAACTACGCGCCTGAGCCGGACACCATATCCTTTCTCATTAAGAACGGAGCAAAGGTGGCCGAGGTGCCGGTGAAGGTTAGGGAGAGGACGGAGGGAGAATCCTACCTGAAACCCTTAAATGCCGCAAAGTACATGCTCAGAATGCTTATATCCATATTGGTCATACAAAATTTCAGGAAATCTCAGAAACAGTAAATCGCAATGAATAAGGGATTGAGCCGGGATCTGTTTTGGAATACGGCAGGAAGCCTTCTGTATGCCCTTTCCTCCATGGTGCTTGCCTTTTTTGTAATGAGGACGGCGGGGGCTGAGGACGGAGGTATTTTCGGATTCGGCTTTTCCACCTTCGGACAGCAGATGTTCATAGTGGCGTATTTCGGTATCAGACCCTTTCAAATAACAGATGTAAAAAATGAATACAGCTTCGGAGAATATGTGAGAGCGAGGATTATAAGCTCTCTCATTGCCGTACTCGGAGCTTTTTTGTTCCTCGGCTTTATGGCCCTCTCCGGGAGATATTCTCCCTACAAGGGAGCGGTGATAATGCTCCTTGCCCTCTGCAAGATAACAGACGGCTTTGCCGACGTTTTCGAGTCGGAATGTCAGAGACAGGGAAAGCTCTATCTGGGAGGCAAGGCTCTGTTTATGAGGACCCTCCTTATGATGGCGGGACTTATGGCAGGCCTTCTTATCTCAGGAAGTCTTCTTATCGGAGCCTTGACGGCACTTTTTTCAGAAATTGCAGGGCTTTTATTTTTTAATGTAAGGCTCTTTAAGGAAGGCTTTCCGAAGGAGGATATGAGCCTTGAGCCCGGGAAGATAAAGGGTATATTCAGGGACACAGCCCTGCTCTTCTTATCGGTATTTCTGGATTTTTATATTTTTTCTTCGGTGAAATATGCCATAGATCTCTGCCTTACAGACGAGGTAAGCGGTATATTTAATATCTTGTTTATGCCCACAAGCTTTGTCTATCTGGTGGCAAATTTCATCATAAAGCCCTTTATGACCATGCTGGCCTCCGCCTTTGAACTGGGGGAGAAAAAGCGTTTTATGGGAATATGCAGGAAGATAGAGCTTGCCACGGCAGGCCTTATTTTGGCAGCCTTCGGGGCAGCACTTTTATTGGGAGGCCCTGTTTTGAGGCTGGGAGAGCTGATACTGGGGGCAGGCTACAGCGGAAGCCTCTATAACAACAGATACTCCTTCGCTGTGATAATACTGGGGGGAGGCTTCTATGCTCTGGCCAATTTCTACTACTATATACTTGTCATAATGAGAAGACAGAAAAGCATCTTTGCCGTATATCTCTGTACAACCGCCGCAGCTCTTTTTGCATCCTACTTTGCAGTCTCCGGCCATGGCATGACAGGCGCAGCCATATGCTACTGCCTTTTGATGCTTGCGCTCCTTTTAAGCTTTGCAGGCATATCAGCCTATGAGCTTTCAAGAGGAGATCGGTTTTCCCATAAGGAGGGCAGATGAGTAAAGACAGTTTTAAAACAGACATAATAATACCTGTCTACAAGCCGGGGGAGGAATTTTTGAGGCTTGTGGAGAGACTTTTGCCTGAGTCCGAATATATAGAAAAGCTTATAATAATTAATACTGAAGAGGAACTTATGCCTCACGAGCTTTATCTTAAGCTCAAGGCTATGGGTGAGGCTGACGCCTCCCCACTCTTCGGAAAGCTTAAAATCATACACATAAAAAAGGCCGATTTTGATCATGCGGCTACAAGGCGCATGGGTGTTTCCTACTCCAATGCGGAATTTTTTATCTTTATGACAGATGACGCCCTGCCCTATGACGACAGGCTTATAAGGGAGCTTCTTAGGCCCTTCTGCAATGAAAATATAGCCCTCTCCTATGCAAGGCAGCTTCCGAGGGAGGGCTGCAGGGAGGCGGAGAGATTCACAAGGGCCTTCAACTATCCTCCGGAGAGCAGGATAAAAACAGAAAAGGACCTTGAAAGCCTTGGTATAAAGGCTTTCTTTGCCTCGGACGTGTGCTGCGCATACAGAAGGAGCACCTATGACAGGCTGGGAGGCCTTACGGATCATGCCATATTTAACGAAGACATGATCTATGCAAGGAAGGTCATTGACAGCGGATACGGGATCTCATATACGGCCTCAGCCAAGGTGATACACTCCCACAATTATGGCCCCATGGAGCAGTTTAAGAGAAACTTCGATCTGGGGCTGAGCCAAGCCGAGCACGGGGAGGTCTTCGGAGGGATAAGAAGCGAGGGGGAGGGCATAAGACTTGTAAAGAGTACGGCCCTGCACCTTTTAAAGACAGGAAGGCCCTTAGGCCTTATAGGGCTTTTCTTTTCCTCAGCCGCAAAATACAGCGGTTATATTGCGGGAAAGAATTACAGGCGCCTTCCAAAGAGCCTTATAAGGGCATTTACAGGAAACAGGACCTACGTCGACAAATATATAACAGGTCCGTAAAAGAGGTGGAAATATGATGACAACACTTTTTCGCATGGTACTCATTATAGTATCTGTGGGGACTTTCGGGATCATAGTTCAAAAAATAAGGAGATCCAGGATGAGGATAGAGGACTCCATCTTTTGGGTGATACTCTGCCTCATGTTCGTGGTGTTTGCCCTCTTTCCCAAGGTGGCGGACGGTCTTGCCGCTCTTTTGGGAATATATTCCACGGCAAATTTCCTCTTCCTCTTTACCATATTTATACTGCTGATGAAGCTTTTTTCCATGAGCATGACCATATCAACTCTTGAGACAAAGATAAAGGAGCTGGCACAGGAGATGGCCCTTGAAAAGACTGAGAGGCGGGCAGATGAGAATGGGGAATTCAGAGAAAATGAAGAGAGCTGAAGCTTTGCTGAAAACAAAAAATCTGTCCGGGCTTCTTTTTGTCCTGGCCGCAGCACTTCTTGCAGCGGCACTTACAGAGCTCTTTTTTAACAGAGAGTTTCTCTCGGGAAGAGGCAGGGGGGAGACTGTCATCACAGATGAAAGGACTTATTTCTCCGAGTCCGGAAGAGGCCCACGCATAGAAGTGGATGAGGAGCATGGGGAAGAACTCCTTCTTCGGCTCGGGGGAGAGATAAAAACCAAGGGCAGCGAATTTCTCTATGAAAATTCCAGCAAAAGACTTAGGATAGGGCTTGAATTTGAGGATGAGTCCGAGCCTGTCTTTGTATATGACAATGACCCTGTCTTTCTCACCGAGGAGCTTATAGACCTTGAGGATATAAAAAAAGAGGCCAAAATCCCCGAGGGAAGCCTTGTGGCCTTAAGCATTGACATAGTTGAGGCTCCCACAGGCACTAAGGCCGAGGACACGGACTTTTCAGGAGTGTTTTTGGACAGGGCTGTGATGGTAAATGAACCGGAGATAAATCCTGTACGAGACCTGTTTGTATTCTGCGCTGTCTTTGCCTTCTTGTTCATGGCGCTTTTTTCACGGCTTCTTTATGAAAAGCCCCATTTGGCATTTTTTGTGATATGCAGCCTTTCAGGGCTCTGCCTCACGGCGGCCCTTCCTGCAGGCAAGGTGGGAAACGATGAGGAGACTCACCTTCAGGCTGTCATGGACATGGCCTCGTTTCCCGGTGAAATGCACATATCCACGGCGGTATTGAACCAGCTGATGGTGACAGACTTCAACAATCCGGACGCTCAGCCGGACAATGAGTACGAGAGAGAAAGCTATCACAGACTGCTTGACAGCGCCTGCGATTACAAGGAGGGAGAGAGGAGCCCTGATTTTTATACTCCTGTAAACAGGATGCCGGCCTACCTTGCCTCAGCGGCGGGAGTGAAGGCGGCGAAGGGACTTGACATGGACTGGAGCAGTCTGATCTTTATGGGAAGGCTTGCAAACCTTATCATGTATGCCCTTATAATGACTGCAGCCATAAGGATGCTTCCTTTTTGTAAGCCTCTTATGATGGCCATAGCCTTGTTCCCCCAGAATATCTTTCTTGCCTCCACCTTTTCCTATGATCCCTTTGTGACATCCTGCCTGTATCTTGGAATGGCCTGCCTTCTGTCGGAGCTGTGCTCTGAGGATGAGCACTTAAATTTAAGGACACAGGGCATAATGGCCTTGGCCTTTATGGGGGGATGTATGGTAAAGGCGGTCTATGCGCCTTTGGTGCTTATTGCCCTTCTCATGCCGAAGGATAAATTTAAGAAAAAGAAGGGGCTTTGGCTCTACAGAGCGTGGATAGTTCTCATACTCATTCTGCTTATCTCAAGCTTTATCCTGCCGACAGCCCTTGCCCCCGCAGAGACCGGGGACACAAGAGGCGGTGCCACATCAGAGGTATCCCAGGTGGGATTCATACTGTCGGAGCCTCTAAGCTACGCCTTTATACTTATAAGGCAGATGATAAGGTGGATCCCCCAGTGCTTCTTCGGGCCTGACTGCACAACCTTTATGGGGCATATAGTATCGGGAAATTCCGAGTTTAAGGGCTTTTATCCGGCTGTGCTGCTTATACTTTTGTTTTCGGTATTCATCTCTTCAGGAAAGCCTGAGGCAAAGCGCCTCGGCATTAGAGAGAGGTTTTGGATATTTCTGATGATAGGGGCCTCGGCCGTGCTCGTATGGACAAGCATGTATGTGGCCTTCACAGTTCCCGGAGCCGAGGAGATAGCGGGAGTTCAGGGAAGATACTTCATTCCCCTTATCTTTCCCCTCTATATGCTGTTTACAGGAAAGAGGGGCATCCTTGCAAGGGGAAATTATATATGCTATTATTTAATAATGATTTCCGAGACAGCCGTGCTTTTTTCAAGCATATGGCAGTGCGTTGTCTCAGCCTTCTGCCTTTAGGCGGAACGAACATAAATCCATAAAAAGAGGGAATGAAAAATGGGTAAGATAAAGGTCAGTGAATGTGAAAATAACGGGGTTCGGATAGAGGGCTTGTATGTCATTGAACCCACGGTCTTTAAGGACGAGAGAGGCTACTTTATGGAGACCTACAATGAAAACGATTTCAAGGAGGCCGGACTTTCCATGACCTTCGTACAGGACAATCAGTCCTGCTCGGTGAAGGGAGTTCTGAGGGGACTTCACTACCAGAAGCAGTATCCCCAGGGCAAGCTTGTAAGAGCCATAAGAGGACGGGTCTTCGATGTGGCTGTGGACTTAAGGCTCCACTCCGAAAGCTACGGAAAATGGTTCGGAGTCGAACTCTCCGAGGACAATAAAAAGATGTTTTACATACCGGAGGGCTTTGCCCACGGATTTCTGGTACTCAGCGACATAGCGGAGTTTGCCTACAAGTGTACGGACTTCTATCATCCGGGAGATGAGGGAGGACTTATATACAACGACAGCACCATAAATGTCGACTGGCCCATACCTGAGGGCATGGAGCTTATAATGTCCGACAAGGACAAAAAGTGGGGCAGCCTCAAGGATACATTTAAATTCGAGTAAAATAAAAATTAAGTTCAGGTAAAACCTATTGACGTATCTCCCACCGGGGGATAATTATTAGGTGATCAGGAATTACAGCTGATGAGAAGCATTACACACTTACTTAGAGACATAATCACAAAAAGAAAAATGATATGGGATCTGGCAAAGGCGGACTTCAGGAAACGCTTTGTGGGGTCCTACTTCGGGATGGTTTGGATGTTCGTGCAGCCCATTGTGACTGTGCTGATATTCTTCTTCATATTCCAGCTGGGAATGAAGTCCACTCCGCCTGTGCCGGACACGCCCTATGTCATATGGCTGATACCGGGCTTGGTGCCCTGGTTCTATTTTCAGGAGGCACTTTCGGGAGCTACAAACAATCTCTCGGAATACAGCTATCTGGTAAAGAAGGTTGTATTCCCTGTTGAGCTTCTGCCCATAATAAAGATAGTCTCAAGCCTTATGGTACATTTCTGCTTTCTTGCTATCATGGCCGTGGTATTTTTAGTTGCAGGCTACACGCCGAGGATAAGCTGGCTACAGGTGTTTTACTATACCGGAGCAGCCACGGTCCTTGCTCTCGGACTTGGCTACATAACCTCCTCGGTAAATGTTTTCTTTAAGGATATGTCACAGATAGTCGCCATATGCCTGCAGTTCGGAATGTGGCTGGCCCCCATTATGTACTGGGACGGAATGTTTACGGCTGAGCATCCTTGGATGGACCCTATATTCAAGCTGAACCCTTTCTACTATATAGTGGCGGGATACAGAGACAGTATGCTCACGGGACACCCCTTTTGGGACAGACCCCTGAACACTCTGTACTTCTGGGCCGTTTCGATCCTGCTGCTCTACACAGGACTTAAAATATTTGCAAAGCTTCGCCCCCATTTTTCGGACGTGCTTTGATGAGAGGTAAAAAATGATAAGACTGGCGGCAGTACTTTTAACGGTGATATGCTTTCTTATATTCGGCATCCCTCTTCTTATCTTCGAGTGGCTTTTGGGGAAAAGATCCCCTGAGAAGAAGGGAAGACAGTGCCTTAGGATCATACAGACGGTCTTCAGGTTCCTTCTTAAGATAGCAGGGACAGAGATAGAGGTCTCAGGCACGGAGAATATTCCTGATGACGAGGCTGTTCTTTTCGTGGGCAACCATCGCTCTGACTTTGACATACTTTTAGGCTATATATTTGTAAAGACAGAGACAGGTTTCATAGCCAAAAAGGAGATAGGAAGTATCCCCCTCCTTAAGCAGTGGATGGAGAATATAAAATGCCTGTTTTTGGACAGAAAGGACATGAAGCAGGGATTAAAGACCATACTGGACGCTGTCAACAATATAAAGAGCGGAATATCTGTCTGGATATACCCGGAGGGCACCAGAAACAAAAATGAGGACCCTTCAGAGCTTATGGAATTCCATGAGGGAAGCCTTAAAATCGCCACGAAATCAAAGTGCAAAATAATTCCTGTGGCAATGCTTGGAACGGACGATATATTTGAAAAGCATTTCCCGAAGATAAGACCGGCAAAGGTGAGGATAAGCTTCGGAAGCCCGATAGATCTCTGTGAGCTTCCTCCCGAGATCAAAAAAAGGCCGGGGAAATACCTGAGGGAAGTTATTTCAGACATGCTTAAGGAGCTGCAGGAGGAGCACCGGAAGGAGTGTGAATAAATGGCATACCATATTTTTGCAGTTATAAGAGTGGGAAGCCTGGAGCAGGAGCTTAGCATCTATGAAATAGGGGGCAAAAAAGAATTTCGCAGGATAGACAGAATAATAAACAGACTCCCTGTGGGCAGGGAGACCTTTGAGCTGGGCCGTATCTCCTATGAGAGCATGGAACGGCTCTTTGACGTACTTAACGGATTTGCGGAGATAATGAAGACCTACAAGGTCAACGCCTACAAGGCTTACGCCACCTCAGCCTTCAGAGAGGCGGAGAACTCAAAGATAGTGACAGACAGGATAAAAGTGCGCACCGGCATCACAGTGGACGTGGTGTCAAACTCTCAGCAGCGCTTTTTAAACTACAAGGCTATAGCAGTGAAGCCGGATCTCAATTTCAGCGAGATCATAAAGGACAGCACCGCCATAATAGATTCAGGTTACGGCGGTATACAGATATCTCTCTTTGACAAGAACAAGCTGGTGTCCACAGAAAACCTTCCCCTGGCGGCAGTAAAGATCGCTGAGATGGTGGAGGAGCTCCCCATAAGCGGAAAGCTCATAACAGAGGAGATAAGGGAGATAACGGACGGGGAGCTTATAAGCTACAAGAGGCTTTATGCAAAAAACAACACCATAAGCAATCTGGTAGGCATAGGCGAGAGCACGAACTACCTTTTCAGAGGAGCGGGCTCGGTAAATGATGGAGTGCTTATTTTGGATGCCGGTGATGTCCTGGCAAAATGTGATGAATATATAATGATGGGCATAAACAATCTTGAGGAGATGTTGAAGATAAACAGGAGCATAGCCAACGCCCTCTTAGTCTCCTCCGTCATATACAAGAGGATAATCGAGCTCTTTGAGGCAAAGAGGGTGATAATCCCCGGAAGCGGATTCTGCGACGGCGCTGCGGCGGAATATGCGGAAAAAAACAAACTGGTGAAGTTTAAGCATGATTTTGAGGAGGACATAGTTGCAGCCTCCGGAAATATCGCAAAGAGATATAAGTGTGACACGGAGCATTCCCGACTTGTGGAGGACTATGCCCTGAAGATATATGACAGCATGAAGAAGATAGGCGGCTTTTCAAAGAGGGACAGACTGATACTCAGAATAGCCGCCATGCTTCACTCCTGCGGCAAATTTATCAATATTAAGAATGCCGCCATGTGCGGATACAATATTATCCTCTCCACAGAGATAATAGGACTCTCTCACTCGGAGAGAGAGCTGGCGGCGAATGTGGTCAGATACAATACCTCGGAGTTCGACTACAATATGACTGAGGACGGAGACAAGCTCATAAGGACGGCAAAGCTCACGGCTGTGCTGAGGATAGCAAACGCCCTTGACAGAGGCCACAGAAACAAGCCTGAGAACCTGAGAGTGGCTGTGAACGAGAAGGAGAAAAAGCTTGTCATAAGCGCATCCTCAAAGGCCGACATGACACTTGAAAAGATGGAAGTTGAGAGAAAGGCCGACTTTTTTGAGGAGATCTTCGGATACAGGCCCATACTTAAGAGCAAGAAGGTATTGTAGTCTTTTACAGGAGGAGAGAATATGCCTGATTTAAAGAAATCATCGGATAATTATATAAACAGAGAGCTGAGCTGGCTGGAATTTAATCAGAGAGTCATGGAGGAGGCCAGAGACAGGAGCCTTCCCCTTTTTGAAAGACTTAAGTTTTTGAGCATAACAGCATCAAACCTGGATGAGTTTTTCATGGTGAGAGTGGCTTCACTGAAGGACATGGTACACGCCGGCTACAAGAAGCCTGACATAGCGGGGATGACACCTACAGAGCAGCTGGAGCGCATTTCCCAAAGGACCCATGCCATGGTGGACATGCAGTATTCCACCTACAAAAGGGCCCTGATCCCCGCCCTCAGGCAGGAGGGACTTACAGTCATAGGAGAGCATGAGGACTTAAGCGCCGAGGAGGCGGAGGCGGTGGACAGATATTTTGAGGATATGGTCTATCCTGTCCTCACCCCCATGGCCTTTGACTCCTCAAGACCTTTTCCCCTTATACTCAACAAGACCCTCAACCTTGCGGCACTTGTGAGAAAGAAGAATGCAAAGGAGAACGAGGAGCCTGAATTCGTTATGGTGCAGGTGCCCTCAGTGCTTCCCAGAGTCGTGGAGCTTCCCACAGCTGCGGATGAGGAGGGAAACAGGATAAGGAAGGTAATACTTCTTGAGGAGATAGTTGAGAGGAACATAAGAAAGCTTTTCCTCAACTATGACATAATATCGGCCCATCCCTTCAGGATAATGAGAAATGCTGACTTTGACCTGGACGAGGATGACACGGAAGATCTCCTTGAGGAGATAAAAAAGCAGCTTAAAAAGCGCCGCAGAGGAGAAGTCATAAGACTTGAGATAGAGGACAAGACGGACAAGCGTCTTCTGAAGATACTTAAGAAGGAATTTGAGATAGAAAACAGCGACATATATATGATAAACGGTCCTCTGGATCTGACCTTCCTCATGAAGATGTACGGCCTTGAGGGCTTTGACAGGCTGAAATATAAGAAATATGTACCTCAGCCGGTGCCTGAGCTTATGAACGACGAGGACATATTCGAGAATATAAGGAAGGAGGACATATTCCTCTTCCACCCCTACGAGAGCTTTGAGCCGGTGACGGAATTTGTCAGGACGGCGGCAAAGGATCCCAAGGTACTTGCCATAAAGCAGACTCTCTACAGAGTCAGCTCCACCTCCCCCATCATAGCCGCCCTTGAGGAGGCTGCGGGAAACGGCAAGCAGGTCACTGTGCTTGTGGAGCTCAAGGCGAGATTTGACGAGGAGAACAACATAGTTTGGGCAAAGAGGCTGGAGAAGGCCGGCTGTCATGTAATATACGGACTGGTGGGGCTCAAGACCCATTCAAAGATAACTCTCGTGGTCAGGTACGAGGATGAGGGCATCAGAAGGTACGTGCATCTGGGAACGGGAAACTACAACGACTCCACAGCAAAGCAGTACACTGACTGCGGAATATTCACCTGCAACGAGAGGATAGGTGAGGATGCTACGGCGGTATTCAATATGCTCTCCGGCTACTCGGAGCCTGAGAACTGGAATGAGCTTGTAGTAGCTCCTCTCTGGCTCAGAAAGAAGCTCTTAAAGCTCATAGGAAGGGAGACTGAGAATGCGAAGCTGGGCCTTCCCGCGGCAATTACGGCAAAGATGAACTCCCTCTGTGACAGAGAGATAATTGACGCCCTGTATGAGGCATCTTCTGCGGGAGTGGAGATAGACCTTATAGTAAGAGGAATATGCTGCTTAAGGCCGGGTATAAAGGGCCTCAGCGAAAATATAAGAGTCAGATCCATAGTTGGAAATTTCCTTGAGCACGCAAGGATAATGAAATTTTTCAACAACGGAGATCCTCTCTACTTTATGGGCTCTGCGGACTGGATGCCCAGAAATCTGGACAGGAGAGTGGAGATAGTATTCCCTGTCCTTGAAAAGAATGATAAGCTTAAGGCTGAGCATATCTTGGATCTGGAGCTTCAGGACAATGTAAAGGCATCAGAGATGCAGCCTGACGGAAGCTATGAGAAGCAGGACTTGAGGGGAAAGAAAAAGGTGGACAGCCAGCTTGAATTTTGCAGGGAGGCCACGGAGGCGGCTGACCGCATAAGAAAGCTGAGAGATCCTGAGATAACAAGGACTTTTATACCCTGTGAGGCGGAATAAATTTTTTTGTAAGCAAATTTTAATGGCGCTGAAAGGACTTAGGCCTTATAATCGTATATATGGCAACATAAGCAGGGAGGTATATTTATGCCTGAGATAAACATACTTGTAGTTGATGATGAAAAAGAGATAGCTGATCTTGTGGAGATATACCTTGTATCTGACGGATATAAGGTCTTTAAGGCTTCCTCCGCGGAGGAGGGCCTTAAGATATTGGCGGAGGAGGACATAAGGCTTGTCCTTCTGGATATTATGATGCCGGGCATGGACGGAATAACCATGTGCAAGAAGATAAGGGAGAACAGCAATATCCCTATTATCATGCTCTCGGCAAAATCCGGAGACCTTGACAAGATAATGGGTCTGGGCACAGGGGCGGACGACTATGTCACAAAGCCCTTCAATCCCCTTGAGCTTACCGCCAGGGTCAAATCCCAGCTGAGAAGATATACCCAGCTAAACCCCAACAATACCGTCTCGGAGAGAGTTTCAAACGAGATAAACATAAGAGGCCTGTCCATAAATAAGGACAATCATAAGGTTACCATAGACGGGGAGGAGATAAAGCTTACTCCCATTGAGTTTGACATACTCTACCTTTTGGCTTCAAGCCCCGGAAAGGTATTTTCCACGGATGAGATATTTGAGAAGGTCTGGAATGAAAAGGTCTATGAGGCCAACAATACTGTAATGGTCCACATCAGAAGACTCAGAGGCAAGATGAAGGAGGATTCCAGGCAGGATAAGATAATAACAACTGTGTGGGGAGTCGGATACAAGATTGAAAAGTAAGAAGGATATCAGCAAGAGATATCACACAAAGCTTGTGATCAACATAATAATCGCGGCGATAATCACCTGCCTTACAGAGGGCCTGCTCATTTTCAATATGGGCAGGCTTATGGGCTTTATTACGGGCAATTTTCAGGTGTCCGCAGGGGAGGGCTACAGCCCGGCCGCTGTGTTTTTGTTCCTCATAGGAGGCACAGTGCTCTTTTGCTGCATTTTTTGGTTTCTGCAGCGCAATGAGACAAAATACATAAACCTGATATCCGAGGCCATGAAGAGAGTGGCAGCGGGAGATCTTGACACGAAGGTGGAGATTAAGGGAGACGACGAATTCTCGGGAATGGCGGAAAACCTCAACAAGATGACAGAGGAGATAAAAGAGCTTCTTAAGAGGGAGAGGGAGTCGGAGCAGAGCAAGAACGACCTCATCACAAACATAGCCCACGATCTTAAGACTCCCCTTACCTCCATCATAGGCTATCTGGAGCTGCTTTCAGGAAAGAACAAGGTGAAGCTTACTCCGGAGCTTGAAAAGAAATATCTTGACATAGCCTACGGTAAATCCAGAAGGCTTGAGCAGCTTATTGAGGACCTCTTCAGCTTCACGAAGCTGAGCTACGGCAAGATAACCATGAAGGTAAGCTATGTGGACATAGTAAAGCTTTTGGAGCAGCTTCTTGAGGAGCAGTACCCGGCCTTTGCGGAGAAGGGGCTTTCCTATGAGCTGAGGACCAATGTTAAATCTCTGGAGATCACTGCTGACGGCAACCTCTTGGCAAGACTCTTTGACAATCTCATAGGGAATGCCATAAAGTACGGGGCTGACGGAAAGAGAGTGATAGTCAAGATAAATGCAGGGCCTCATACGGTGGAGGTGAAGGTGATAAACTACGGATACATAATACCTGAGAAGGACCAGCCTCTCATCTTCAACAAGTTCTATCGCGTGGACAGATCCCGCTCCACAAATACCGGAGGAACAGGCCTTGGGCTTGCCATAGCAAAGGACATAGCCGAGATGCACAGCGGAAGCATAAGCGTGCAGTCGGATCTCAACGGAACAGTCTTTACAGTAAGGCTTAAGAGACATTTCAACAAAAATAACGAAAATTTCGTGAGGGCATAGAAACTCGAAGATAAATGAAAAAGAGACTCACTTTATTTATAATAACGATCTTACTTCTTCTCGGCTCGGAGACCACAGCCCTTTCAGAAGGAGCCGGTGCGGAGCTTTCCGCTCTTTCAGGCGCCGCTGTGGACATAAGCGGTATCGGAAGCTCGGGGGGAGTTGAACTTAAGATAAGCTACGGCTACCAGAATACTGCGAAGCCGAGGCGTTTTTTGCCTGTCAGAATGGAGGTGGAAAACGACAGGGAGCAGCCTCTCACAGGGAGCGTCGAGCTCTATATGATAGAGGATTCCGACACGCTGTACTGCTACAGCTATCCCCTTGGCATGGAGGCCTTTGAAACCCGGGAGATCAGCGGAAACATCTCCATAGGGGAACATGTGGATGAGCTTCTGGCGCAGGTAAAGGACAGCTCGGGAAACATACTTGAGGAGAAGACTGTAAGGCTTAACATAGACAATTCCGGGCCTGCCCTCTTTATAGGGATAATAAGTGACAATCCCACAAGCCTGAATTTCATGTCAGGGGTAAGCCTCAACAACACCTCACTCAAGGCAAGGACTCTCTTTCTCAACGCGGATGAGCTGCCCTATACGGAGGAGGGGTTGGACCAGCTGGACGTCATAGTAATAAGCAATTACAATGTCAATCTTCTTGACGATGAAGTGATAAGAGTCATATGGGACTGGGTGGAAAACGGAGGCGTGCTTTTATTGGGTACAGGCGCCAGACATAATCCCATAGGAGACTTTAGGTACTACCTTCCACCGACCTCCATCTCAAGCCCTGAGATAAGGGCCGTGAACATGGGTATACAGTACTCGGTCGACGGTCTGGAGGGGGCGGTATTAAACATCCCTGTAAGCGACGTGTATATAGAGGGTGGGACCCAAAGGCTTTCAAGCGACGCTCTCTCTGTGCTTACCACAGTAAAGGCGGGAGCAGGCACAGTGGGGATAACGGCCTACGATCTCTGCGACATATCCGAATTCTGCAAGGAGCAGATATCATACACGGATGAGCTTCTGACAGCACTTGTGGGAAGCACCGGAATAGACAGGCTCTCAAAGACTATGGAGGCGGAGAGAGACGAGTACGGAGAGATATCGGCCCTCATAAATGTGGGAAATGTGGAGAAATTTCCAAACCTCAGCCTTTATCTTTTCGTGGCCTCAGCCTATGTGCTCCTGGCAGGGCCGGGACTCTATGTTTTCCTTAAGCAGAGGGGCTTAAGCCATATGTACGGGCCGGGCGCTGCGGGGGCCGCGATCGTTGCCTCCGTCCTAATATGGTTCATGGGCACATCCACCAGGATGGAGGGGCCCTTCATCAATTATGCTTCCATCAGGGAGTACAATTCCTCCGGAGAGACGGAGACGGACTTTATAGGAATAGCCTCTCCCTATAACGGGCCTGTGAGACTGGGACTCAATTCAGAATACACGGTAAGAGCCATAATAGACGGCACAAAGAGCGAGAGAAGTGTCAGCACGGCAGTGGGTGACAGCGCCTTAAAGAGGGTCAAAGTGGATTACGGCACCGAGGAGACCTATATAGAGACAGACAATATGAAGCCCTTTTCAGAGTCTGTATTTGAACTCTACCGCGGAGGCAAGGGGAGCGAGACTCCCACTGTCAGCGGGGCTCTAAATATATATGACGGAAGAGTTGAGGGAAGCATTACAAATAACAGCGGCGAGGATCTGAGCGATGTGACGGTGCTCACCTACGGCGGTGTGCTGAAGGTGGGAGACATAGCCTCGGGAGAGAGCAGGCGCATAACTGCGGGAGAGCTCAGCTTCGGCCCTACAGGCATGCCCTATATAACAGGAAATTACATAATGGATGTGGAGGAAAGCTCGGCAAACAGGCAGGCGGCGGAATATATGAGCGATCTGGCGGGAAGCGGCCTGATAGAATACTACATGGAGAACTCTCTGGGAAGCTACTTCCCCGGGGCTGTGATAATAGGCTTTTCCGAGGGCAGACAGA
This sequence comes from uncultured Lachnospiraceae bacterium, assembly GCA_944381485.1. GTDB lineage: Bacteria > Bacillota > Clostridia > Lachnospirales > Lachnospiraceae > Avilachnospira. The sequence continues at coordinate 16,144 of CALWLI010000024.1, read as the reverse complement.
CCCCGGAGAGCATAGTGAGCGGGGAAATGAGCTGCTACGGCACCACACTTTTGGCAACAGATGCCGATGCCGACTTCGGCAGGAGCTCTGAGATCTACAGGATAGCTCTCGCTGAGGAGCCGAAGCTCATATCGGGAGAGTACAACCTCTATGACAACACAACAAAGGGAAACGCCGCAGTTGTTCTTGAGTATTCTCTGGGCACGGATGTGAACGTGACAGGGCTTAAGCTCAACAGCCTTTCGGAAGAGTTTGAGGGCATGGCGGACAGAAACGGCAACATACTCACAGCCTTTGACGGAGACATAGCCCTCTATAATTACTACACCAGCTCCTACGACAATATAGAGAGAGGAAAGACCGGCTTTAACATGGCTGAGCTCTCCTCCTACTTGTCCCCGGGAAATACTGTCACTGTGAGATACATACCGAAGGACAGCACAGCTTCCGATACTGTGGTCTTCCTTCCCATACCTTCAATAACAGGGGGGAGCATATGATCCTTGCAATGAAAAATATAAAAAAGTTTTACGGCAAGTTTTGTGCTCTGGACGGCCTCAACCTTGAGATAGAGGAGGGGGCACTGTACGGCTTTGTAGGCCCCAACGGAGCGGGAAAGACTACGGCCATAAAGATAATGACAGGCATACTTTATCCGGACGAGGGCAAGGTCATAATAGAGGGCATGGAGTCCGGCAGCGACAACAGAAGGCTCAAAAAAAAGATAGGCTATGTGCCGGACAGCTTCGGAGTATACAACAACCTGACTGTGTCAGAGTACATGAGCTTTTTTGCCTCCTGCTACGGGATAGACGGGCTTAGGGCGGAGAAGAGGATCACAAGGCTCCTCCAATACATGGGGCTTGAGGACAAGTCGGACTTTTATATAGAGGCCTTGTCAAGGGGAATGAAACAGAAGCTTTCCCTGGCGAGAGCCCTCATCCACGACCCCAAGCTGCTTATCATGGACGAGCCCACCTTGGGTCTTGATCCCAGAACGAGATTTGAGTACAAGCAGAAGCTGTCGGAGCTTTCGGAGATGGGAAAGACCATACTCATAAGCTCCCACATACTTACGGAGATCTCGGAGATGTGCACGGACATAGGCATAATAGATCAGGGCAGCATGGTCATGAGCGGCAGGCTTACAGACGTCATGAAGATGGTCACAGCCCAAAACCCCATAATAGTTACCCTTTCTTCAAAGATAACTCAGGCAATAAAAATGCTGAAGGAAGAGAAAAATGTAAAGTACATGAGCATAAAGGGAAATGACCTTCTCATAAATTTCGAGGGGAGCAGAAAGGCGGAGTCGGAGCTCCTTGCAAAAATGATAGACGAAGGGCTCCCTGTTGTAAGCTTTTCCAGAGAAAAGGGTTCCCTGGAGTCCATATTCATACAGCTTACAGGACATGACGAGGAAAGGACGGTGCTTTCATATGAAAGTCAATCCGATATTTAAGCGGGAGATAATGGTCAGCTCCCGCAGCAGGAGCCTTCCCGCCCTCATATGTGTGGTGAACACCCTGCTTTTTGCAGTGACCCTCATAGGGGCCTCCGGAGTGGCCGCCACCATGCGGATGACGGCAAAAAGTGATTACGGAGCATTTTTGAGGATATACGGCTTTGTAGTCCTTCTGGAGTTTATGCTCCTTCTGTTTATAACCCCCTCCCTCACCTCAGGCGCCATAAGCTCTGAGAGGGAGAGAGAGACTCTTGACCTGATGTTTACAACGCAGATGAGCCCCGGGGAGATAGTTCTGGGAAAGCTCATGAGCAATCTGAGCTTTGTAATAGTCTTGGAGATAACATGCATACCGGCAGTACTTGTGGCTCTTATATACGGAGGAGTCACAGTGAGGGAAATAGGAGAGCTCACAGTGATATTTACCTTTGAGGCCTTTGTATTCATGTCGGCGGGCATGTTTTTCAGCTCCTTTTCAAAGAGCACGGCAAGGGCGACAGCCTACACCTACGGCTTTATAGTTTTCCTGTGCTTCGGGACGGCGGTACTGAGCATGCTGCTCTCCATAATAAGCGGGGGAAACAATATAATGTCTCTGTGGATACTTCTCATAAACCCCTTAGTCAATGTGGCAAATACTGTTGCGGGCCAGATGGGAGAGACGGGACTCATCACAGAGGCTGCCCTAAGGCTTTTTTCAGGAGGAGAAAGCCTCATTATAAGGGGATGGAGCATACTCGGAACAGCTTTGCAGCTTTTGATGGCGGCGGTCATGCTTTTGATGGCGGTGGCCAATATAAGCCCCCGAAGAAAAAAGAGAAAAGAGCTTGATTTTGAGCTCTGATGCCGGTATACTGTAGCGGCATTATATAAATAACAGATTATCCCTTGTTCAGAGTGATGGAGGTACAGAGGACCTGAGAAGTCACGGCAACCCCGCTATGCGGAAGGTGCCCACCTGAGCGAAACATAAGTTTCGAACAACAAGGCGTTGAATGACAGTCAACCCGTGTTCGAAAGCACGGGTTTTTCATTTGCCCAAAGCGAGGAGAGGGATACGAAAGAAAGGAGAGACGATGAACAGAGAGAGACATTTTTTTACCTCCGAGAGCGTGACTGAAGGACATCCCGACAAGATGTGTGACAGGATAAGCGATGCGATACTGGATGCGCTTTTGGAGAAGGACCCCATGAGCAGGGTGGCCTGCGAGACAACCTGTACTACAGGCCTGGTATTCGTCATGGGAGAGATAACCACAAACGCCTATGTGGATATCCAGAGGATAGTCAGGGAGACCGTAAGAGAGATAGGATACGACAGGGCAAAATACGGCTTTGACTGCGACACCTGTGGAGTCATCACCGCCATCGACGAGCAGTCCTCAGATATCGCCATGGGCGTGGACAGATGCCTTGAGTCCAAGGAGAGCGGGATGACGGAGGATGAGCTGGAGGCCATAGGCGCAGGAGACCAGGGTATGATGTTCGGCTATGCCACAAATGAGACCCCGGAGCTGATGCCCTATCCTATAATGCTTGCCCACAAGCTTACAAGGAGGCTTACAGAGGTCAGAAAGAACGGAACACTCAAATATCTGAGGCCTGACGGAAAGAGCCAGGTGACAGTAGAGTACGACGAGGAGGGAAAGCCCGTGAGGGTGGAGGCCATAGTCCTCTCGGCTCAGCACAATGAGAGCGTTACCCACGAGGAGATAGAAGCTGACTTAAGGAAATACGTCATAGATGAGATCATTCCCGCAGACATGAGAGATGAGGATACAAAGATCTACATAAACCCCACAGGACGCTTTGTCATAGGAGGCCCTCAGGGAGATTCCGGGCTTACCGGAAGAAAGATAATAGTTGACACCTACGGCGGAATGGCTCGCCACGGCGGCGGAGCATTCTCCGGAAAGGACCCCACAAAGGTGGACAGGACAGCAGCCTATGCCGCCAGATACGCGGCAAAGAACATAGTTGCGGCAGGACTTGCGGATAAGTGCGAGATACAGCTCAGCTACGCCATAGGAGTGGCTCAGCCCACCTCCGTGATGGTGGACACCTTCGGCACAGGCAAAGTCTCTGAGGAGAGCCTGACAAAGGCGATCCGTGAGGTCTTTGATTTCAGACCGGCCGGCATGATAAAGATGCTGGATCTCAGAAGGCCCATATACAAGCAGACAGCGGCCTACGGACATTTCGGAAGAGATGACATAGCGCTTCCCTGGGAGGCTACAGATAAGACAGAGGAGCTTAAGAGGGCACTGAAATTATGAAGAAGATAATCCTTACAGGAGGGGGCACGGCGGGACATGTCACCCCCAACCTGGCACTTATACCCGATCTCAGAGAGCGGGGATATGAGATACTCTACATAGGCTCCTACAAGGGGATAGAGAGAGAGCTTATGGAAAATGCCGGCATTGATTACAAGGCTATCTCATCCGGAAAATTGAGGCGCTATTTTGACCTCAAAAACTTTACGGATCCTTTCAGGGTCCTTCGAGGCTATATGCAGTCGAGGAGGATAATAAAGAAGTTCAAGCCGGACGTGATATTTTCAAAGGGAGGCTTTGTGGCTGTACCTGTCACTTTGGCGGCAAAGCACTATAAGGTGCCTGTCATATCCCACGAGTCGGATATGACTCCGGGGCTTGCAAACAAGCTTTCCATGCCCTCAGCCACAAAGATATGCTGCAATTTCCCTGAGACCATGAAGTACCTTCCAAAGGACAAGGCGGTCCTTACCGGCTCACCTATAAGAAAAGAGATACTCTCAGGCTCAAGAGAGGAGGGGCTTCGCTATGCAGGGCTCTCCGGAGAAAAGCCGGTGCTTCTCATAATAGGAGGAAGCCTGGGCTCGGTCAAGGTAAATGAGGCTATGAGAGGCATACTGGACAGCCTCTTAAAGGAGTTTGACCTCATACATATCTGCGGAAAGGGAAATGTGGAGGAGAGCCTTAAAGGAAAGACAGGCTATGTTCAGTACGAGTACGTGGACAAGCCCTTAAAGGATCTCTTTGCGGCGGCTGACCTTATGGTGTCAAGAGCAGGTGCTAACGCTATCTGCGAGATATTGGCATTAAAGAAGCCGAACCTTTTGATCCCTCTTTCAGCCAAGGCCAGCAGAGGAGACCAGATACTTAACGCCCGCTCCTTTGAGCGGCAGGGCTTCTCAAAGGTGATGGAGGAGGAAGAACTCACAGAGGAGAGCCTCCTTTCCGCCATAGAGGAGCTTTGGAGAGACAGGGAAAAATACATTGAGAACATGAAGGCCTCAAACCAATCCGACGGAGTAAAGACAGTCATAGAGCTGATAGAAAAGACAGTCTCAGAAAAATAAAAAGTCTTACAGGCCTGAAAATAAGTATATTAAAAGCTGCCGACTTTAAGGGAAGATAAGATCCCTTAAGGCCTGCAGCTTTTCCTTTTTAATATCTTTCGGCTATTGCAAGAGAGAGCTTTACGGAGCTTTCTATAGCCTTTTTTTCAAAGGTCTCATAGTCCATATGGGATGAGTCGTCAGCGCTGTCTGATATGGCTCTTATTATGAGAAAAGGTATTTTGTTGATATGGCATACATGGGCTATGGCCCCTCCCTCCATCTCACAGCAGAGCCCGTCAAACTCCTTTTTGAGGAAGGCCTTTTTTTCATTTGAGTTTACAAAGGCATCTCCTGTGACCACTCTTCCCGAAAGATGGTTTATATCGGGGAGCACATCATCTGCAGCCTTTATGACCTCAGATAAAAGCTCCTTATCAGCCTCGAAGGAGAAGACCTCCATCTCCGGGATCTGGCCCTGTGGGTAGCCGAAGGCTGTAGCGTCCATATCGTACTCGACAGCATCTGTGGAGAGGACTATGTCTCCTATGTTGAGGCGGGGATCAAGAGACCCTGCTATGCCTGTGTTTATTATCGCCTGAGGCTTGTAATTATCTATCACCATCTGGGTGCACATGGCGGCATTCACCTTTCCTATGCCGGCGTCCGTGACACCTATATCCTTTCCTGAGAGCTTTCCGGTATACACCTTATGTCCTGAGTGCTCCACACATCGGGCGTCCTCAAGCTTAGCGGCAAGACCCGCTATCTCCTCAGGCATGGCGCCTATGAAAAAAAGCATAAATTACCTCCGTTAAATCTCCTTGGGAGAAGTTATTTTCCCTGAAATAATAGCATGAGAAAAAAGGAAATTCAACTTGAGATCGGCGCCCTAAGGGGCAATAAAGTGTTGATAAAATATGTTCAGCTAATGTATAATATTTTTAGTATGCGATAAAATCACAAACAAAATCCGGGAGGTAGATAAAATGAATTCAACAGATAAAAGATCCGTAAATGCCATAAGGGTCCTGGCGGCAGATATGATCCAGAAGGCTAACTCGGGACATCCGGGACTTCCCCTGGGTTCCGCGGCCATGGCCTACGAGCTCTGGGCACATCATATGTCCCACAATCCCAAGGATCCCAAGTGGGTAAACAGAGACAGGTTCATCCTTTCAGGGGGACATGGCTCAGCCATGCTCTACTCTCTGCTTCACCTTTTCGGCTACGGACTTACACTCGACGATCTTAAGAGCTTTCGCCAGCTTGACAGCCTCACTCCGGGACATCCGGAGTACGGACACACAGTAGGCGTTGAAGCTACAACAGGACCTCTCGGAGCGGGAATGGCTATGGCTGTGGGAATGGCCATGGCTGAGGCTCATCTTGAGAGCGTGTTCAACAGGGAAGGCTACAACGTGATCGACCACTATACCTTTGTCCTTGGTGGAGACGGCTGCCTTGAGGAGGGAATAAACTATGAGGCCTTCTCCACAGCAGGCACACTGGGACTTTCAAAGCTCATAGTACTTTACGACAGTAATAAGATCTCAATCGAAGGAAACACAGACATTGCGTTTACTGAGGATGTAACAGAAAGAATGAAGGCTATGGGCTTCCAGACTCTTGATGTGGCGGACGGAAACGATCTTGAGGCCATAGGCAAGGCCATAGAGGAGGCAAAGGCTGACAAGGAGAGACCCTCCTTCATCACAGTACACACAAAGATAGGCTACGGCTCACCCAAGGAGGGAATGGCAAGTGCCCACGGAGAGCCTCTGGGGGAGGACAATATAATCTCCATGAAGAAGAATTTCGAGTGGGATTCATTGGAGCCCTTCTTTGTACCTGAGGATGTGAGAGAAAACTATGCAAAGCTTTGCGAGGAGCTCTCAGGGGGAGAGGAGAAGTGGAACAGCCTCTTTAAGGAGTACTGCGAGAAGTTCCCTGAGATGAAGAAAAAATGGGATGAGTTCTTCTCCGATGATGCCACAAAGCTCTGGGAGGACAGTGAGTACTGGAGCTTCGAGGACAAGCCTCAGGCTACAAGAAATATCTCGGGAGACATAATCAACAAGCTTAAGGACAGATTTGAAAACCTTGTCGGAGGTTCAGCTGACCTTGCTCCCTCAAACAAGACAAATATGAAGGGAGCGGGGGACTTCTCAAAGGAGGATCGCAGCGGAAGGAACCTTCACTTCGGAATAAGAGAGCTGGCTATGACAGCGGAGACAAACGGAATACTCCTCCATGGAGGACTGAGAGCTTACTGCGCTACCTTCTTTGTGTTCAGTGATTATATGAAGCCCATGATAAGACTTTCGGCTCTCATGAAGCTTCCCGCCATATATGTACTTACTCACGACAGCATAGGTGTCGGAGAGGACGGCCCTACCCATGAGCCCATAGAGCAGGCTGCAGCCCTGAGGGCAACTCCTATGGTACATCTCTGGAGACCTGCTGATTACACAGAGACAGCCACAGCCTGGTACAGTGCTATGAATTCAGATGGCCATCCCACTGCTCTTGCCCTCACAAGACAGAACCTTCCTCAGCTTGCCAACTCCTCAAAGGAGGGAGCTTTAAAGGGAGGATATGTGATCGAGGATTCGGAAAAGGCTGAGCCCGATGCTATACTCATAGCCACAGGCTCAGAGGTGAGCCTTGCTCTTGAGGCAAAGAAGGAGCTCTTAAAAGAGGGCATTGATGTGAGAGTCGTATCCATGCCCTGCGTGGATGTGTTCGAGGAGCAGAGTGAGGAGTACAGGGAATCAGTGCTTCCCAAGAAGATTAGAAGAAGAGTGGCTGTTGAGGCTCTCTCAGACTTCGGCTGGGGCAAATACACAGGACTTGACGGTGCTGTTGTAAGCATGCACGGCTTCGGCGCTTCGGCTCCTGCGGACAAGCTCTTCAAAAAGTTCGGCTTCACAGTTGAAAATGTGGTAAAGGCTGTAAAGTCTATAATGTAACCCGAACAAATAAAAATTTTAAATAAAGGGGAAAGTGTGACGGATATGAAAAGAGTAAACCTTAATTACTCCAAGCTTGCAGGCTTTGTGAGCGAGGAGGAGATAAAGAATTTCAAAGCTTTGACAGAGACTGCCAGGGACACGCTGGTTGAGAAAAAGGGAGCAGGAAATGATTTCCTCGGCTGGATAGATCTGCCCATAAACTATGACAGGGATGAGTTCGACAGGATAAAAAAGGCAGCCGCAAGGATACAGTCCGACTCGGAGGTGCTGGTGGTAGTCGGCATAGGAGGATCATATCTTGGAGCAAGAGCGGCCATAGAGTTCCTCACAGACTCATTCTACAACACACTTACTAAGGAAGACAGAAAATATCCCCAGGTATTTTATGCGGGAAATTCCATAAGCTCCAAGTACTTGAATGATCTTCTCAGAGTGATAGGAGACAGGGATTTCTCCATAAATATCATCTCAAAGTCCGGGACCACGACAGAGCCCGCCATAGCCTTCAGAGTGCTCAAGGAAAAGCTCATAGAAAAGTACGGCGAGAAGGAGGCTGCAAAGAGGATATACGCAACCACAGACAAGGCCCGCGGAGCCTTAAAGAAGCTTGCCGACGAGGAGGGCTACGAGGAGTTCGTCGTTCCTGATGATGTGGGAGGAAGATACTCAGTCCTTACCGCAGTGGGACTTCTGCCCATAGCTGTTGCAGGCTGCGACATCGATAAGCTTATGGAGGGAGCAGCTTCCATGAGAGAGCTCTGCCTCAACAATAAGTACGAGGAGAATGACGCTCTTCTCTACGCTGCCATAAGAAATATGCTCCACAGAAAGGGCAAGATGATAGAGATAACCGCCAACTATGAGCCGAGCCTTCACTACATATCAGAGTGGTGGAAGCAGCTCTACGGCGAGTCCGAGGGCAAGGACAAGAGAGGCATATTCCCCGCCTCTGTGGACCTCACAACAGACCTTCACTCCATGGGACAGTTTATCCAGGACGGCTCCCGTATACTGATGGAGACAGTCCTCAATGTGGAGGAGAGCCCTGAGACCATAGTACTGAAGGAAGAGAAGGTGGACACCGACGGCATGAACTACCTCAAGGGAAAGACCGTGGACTTTGTAAACAAGTCAGCCATGAACGGAACGGTCCTCGCCCACACTGACGGACAGGTCCCCAACATGATAATAAATATACCGGAGCAGAACGAGTACTACCTGGGACAGCTCTTCTACTTCTATGAGTTTGCCTGCGGTGTAAGCGGATATATACTGGGAGTCAATCCCTTCAACCAGCCCGGTGTTGAGAGCTACAAGAAGAACATGTTCGCCCTTTTGGGCAAGCCCGGCTATGAGGAGCTGTCAGAGGAGCTCAAAAAGAGACTTTAAAACTGTTCTTGTAGCATAGTGGCATTTGATGTATAATTGACAATCGTTAAAAATAAAAGAAATCAAATCAGGAGGTAGACTTTATGTCAAGACTTGTTCCGGCAAAAGAAATGCTTGATAAGGCCCTTGCGGGTAAATACGCTATCGGACATTTCAATATCAACAACCTCGAGTGGACAAAGGCAGTGCTCACAGAGGCTCAGGAATTGAATACAGCTGTTATTCTGGGAGTCTCCGAGGGAGCAGGAAAATATATGTGCGGCTTTAACACCGTTGCCGCAATGGTAAATGCCATGATGGAGACTCTGGACATTACTGTTCCCGTAGCTCTTCACCTTGACCACGGTTCATATGAGGGATGCCTTAAGTGCATAGAGGCGGGATTTTCATCAATAATGTTTGACGGCTCTCACCTTCCCATAGATGAGAACATAGAGAAGACCAAGGAGCTGGTAAAGCTTGCCCATGATCATGGCATGTCAATAGAGGCCGAGGTCGGAGCTATAGGCGGAGAGGAAGACGGAGTTATCGGAGCAGGCGAGTGTGCCGATCCTGAGGAGTGCGCAAGGATAGCTTCCCTTGGAGTTGACTTCCTTGCAGCAGGAATAGGAAACATACACGGAGTATATCCCCCCGAGTGGAAGGGACTTTCCTTTGAGACTCTTGCAGCTGTAAAGGAAAAGATAGGAGAGCTTCCTCTTGTACTTCACGGCGGCACAGGAATACCCACTGACCAGATAAAGAAGGCCATATCTCTTGGCGTATCCAAGATAAATGTAAACACAGAGTGCCAGCTTGCTTTCGCCGCAGCTACAAGAAAGTATGTAGAGGCAGGCAAGGACAGAGAGGGCAAGGGATTTGACCCTCGTAAGCTCTTAAAGCCCGGAACAGAGGCTATTATGGAGACAGTTAAGGAGAAATGCGAGATATTCGGAAGCATCAACTCCGCAAAGTAAGACTTTAACGGAAAGGATATCTTAAGATGCCCGACAGAAACATGATCGATGATATCTTCGGCTGCGATGTGTTCTCCCGCAAGGTTATGAGGGAGAGGCTGCCGGAGGATGTGTACAACAAACTTATCAAGACCGTAGAGGACGGAAGTGAGCTTGACCCGGAGATCGCCGAGATAGTGGCGGATGCCATGAAAAACTGGGCCATTGAGCACGGTGCCACCCACTTCACTCACTGGTTCCAGCCTCTCACGGGAGTTACCGCGGAAAAGCACGACTCATTCATATCGGGAGTTGACGAGGACGGAAAGGCCATACTCAAATTCTCGGGGAAGGAGCTCATAAAGGGAGAGGCCGACGCATCTTCATTCCCCTCAGGAGGACTGAGAGCAACCTTTGAGGCCAGAGGCTACACAGCCTGGGACTGCACTTCCCCCGCATTTTTGAGGGAGGACGCCATAGGAGTTACCCTGTGTGTGCCCACTGCATTCTGCTCCTATACAGGAGATGCCCTGGACAAGAAGACTCCTCTCTTAAAGTCGATGCAGGCGGTAAATGATCAGGCTCTGAGACTCATAAGGCTTTTCGGAAATACTACTTCAAAGAGAGTCACAGCGCAGGTAGGACCCGAGCAGGAGTACTTCCTCATTGACAAGCAGAAATACCTGAAGAGGAAGGATCTCATATATACAGGAAGGACCCTTTTCGGTGCAAACCCTGCAAAGGGACAGGAGCTGGATGACCACTACTACGGACCCATAAGGGAGAGAGTAGGGGCCTTCATGGACGAGGTAAACCACGAGCTCTGGAAGCTGGGAGTTACGGCAAGGACTCAGCACAATGAGGCGGCTCCCGCACAGCATGAGCTGGCTCCCATTTATGCGGAGTGCAACCTGGCGGTGGATCACAACCAGATAATAATGGAGACCTTAAAGAAGGTGGCAAACAGACATGGGCTTGCCTGCCTTCTCCACGAGAAACCCTTTGCGGGAGTAAACGGATCAGGAAAGCACAACAACTGGTCCCTCTCCACGGATGACGGCATAAATCTTATGAGCCCGGGAGAGACACCCCACGAGAATATACAGTTCCTGCTTGTGCTTGCATGTATGCTGTCTGCTGTAGACAAGCATGCGGACCTTCTGAGAATGTCCGCATCAAATGTGGGCAATGAGCAGCGTCTTGGAGGCTATGAGGCTCCCCCTGCAGTCATCTCTGTATTTGTGGGAGAGCAGCTGGAGGACGTTATAGAACAGCTCACCTCCACAGGAGAGGCTACCCACAGCAAGCAGGGAGGCACCTTCAGCACGGGAGTAAAGAATCTTCCCGACTTTGACAAGGATGCCACAGACAGAAACAGGACATCACCCTTTGCCTTTACCGGGAACAAGTTCGAGTTCAGGATGGTGGGATCCTCAGATTCCATCTCATCCGCCAACACCACATTAAACACCATTGCCGCAGAGGCATTCAGAGATGCGGCTGATGAGCTGGAGAAGGCGGAGGACTTCAACCTCTGTGTACATGACCTTATAAAGAAGCTTTTTAAGGAGCACAGAAGGATAGTATTCAACGGCAACGGCTACTCAAAGGAGTGGGAGGAGGAGGCCGCAAGGCGTGGCCTTCCCAACATAAAGTCCATGGTGGATGCTATTCCGGCCCTTGTGACCGACAAATCCAAGAAGCTCTTCGGAGAGTTCGGAGTATTTACGGAGAGAGAGCTGGAGTCAAGGGCAGAGGTGGAGTACGACATATACAGCAAGGCCATAAACATAGAGGCAAAGAGCATGGTAAACATCGCCGGAAAGCAGATAATACCTGCAGTCTCCGAGTACATAGGAGCCATGGCCTCAAACATGAACGAGATAAGAAAGGCCTGCCCCCTTGCGGATGTGACGGTGCAGACAAAGCTTATCGAGGAGTGCAGCAGTCTTCTTGCGGAAATGTACAAGGCAAGGGAAGAGCTCAAAGCAGCCCGCAAGGAGGCCAAGAGCTATACCGACAGCAAGGAGAGAGCAAACGCCTACCATTCAAAGGTAGTGCCTGTGATGGAAAAACTGAGAACACCTGCGGACAGGCTGGAGATGATAGTTGACAAGAAGTACTGGCCTATGCCGAGCTATGGAGATTTGATGTTCGAGGTATAGGGATTAATATTTTTCAAATTCAAGAGAGGGAACTCTTTTGCTCGGTCGGGCTGACCGCTAAGGCTAAAAGCCCGGCCGAGCAAAAAGAGCTTCCCTCTTTGCGTTTGCAAAAGTAGAGGGGAGAAGAGGCCGGTCGGATGAGGTGTTTTTATTATTCTTAAAAAAGTAATAGGATGAGGGGCTGGGCGCTAAAGCTAAAAGCCCGGCCGAGCAAAAAGAGCTTCCCTCTTTGCATTTGTAAAAGTAGAGGGGAGGAGAGGCCGGTCGGATGAGGTGTTTTTATCACTTTATTTTTGTTCAAAAATGTTGTATACTCTTAAATTATGAACAGAAAAGTTATTTTATTAAGAACGATAATTGAACATCCGGACATTACTCAGAGGGAGCTTGCCAAGCTTTCAGGACTCTCTCTGGGAGCTGTAAACGGACTTTTAAAGGAGTGCGTGGCGGAGGGCTTTCTTGAAAGCGGTGAGCTGAGATCTGTCACAGCGGAGGGAAAGCGTTTCCTTGAGGCTTTCAAGGTGGACAGGGCCATAATTATGGCGGCGGGCTTCGGTTCCCGCTTTGTTCCTATTACCTATGAGATACCTAAGGGCATGATCAAGGTCCTTGGAGAGAGGATGGTGGACAGGCAGATCGAACAGCTTAACAAGGTGGGTATTACCGATATAACCGTAATAGTCGGATATATGAAGGAGAAATTCGAGTATCTCAGAGATAAATTTGGAGTAAAGCTTCTGTATAATCCTGAATATGCCACAAAGAACAACCTATCCACCATATGGCATGCGAGAAAGCTTCTTTATGGAAAGAACTGCTACATACTCAGCTCCGACAACTGGCTTAGAGAAAATATTTATCACAGCTATGAGGGAGGAGCCTGGTACTGCGCCGCCTTCTCCGAGGGAGACACCAAGGAGTGGGTCATAGGCACTAACAAGAAAGGCAGGATGACTGACGTGATGGAGGGAGGAAGGAACTCCTGGTACATGTATGGGCCTGCCTACTTCTCAAGGGAGTTTTCTGAGAAATTCCTTCCGGTACTTGAGCGCTACTATGAAATACCGGGTACCGAGCAGTATTACTGGGAAAATGTGCTTATGGATATGCTGAACGGATTTGCCGGAAAGAGGATCACAGCTTACTTCGGACATGTGAAGGAGGCGGAGAACTGCAGCGACATAGAGATGTATATAAATCCTCAGCCTGAGAACATGGTGTACGAGTTTGAGAATCTTGAGGAGCTCAGGGAGTTTGACGAGAGCTACAGAGAGGATTCAGGCTCTGAGGCCATGAGACTTGTCAGCACGGTCTTTAAAGTCCCCGAGTCCGAGATAAAGAGGATACGCTGCCTTAAGTCAGGCATGACCAACAAATCATGGCTTTTTTCCGTATCAGGAAAGCAATATATCTGCAGGATCCCGGGAGAGGGCACGGAAAAGCTCATCAACCGCAGCGAGGAGGCGGCTGTATATGAGGCCATAAAGGATACCGGGATCACAGAGAGACTGGTTTACCTTGACCCTGATACCGGCTACAAGATATCACGCTATTACGAAGGCTCAAGAAATGCGGATGCCTCAAACGAGGTGGACCTTAAGGCCTGCATGGCAAAACTCAGGACACTGCATCAAAGCGGAATCAAAGTGCCCCACAGCTTTGACATAAGAGAAAAGATAAAGTTTTATGTGAGCATTTGCGAGAGTGCCGGAGCATCAATGAACAGGGAGGCTATACCCTTTGAGGACTTTGACAAAGTTTATAAAGACGAGATGGAGCTCTGCGACATACTTGACAGGACGGGAAGGGAGAAGACCATAGCCCATATTGACTCTGTGCCTGACAACTTCCTATTTCTTGAAGGGGCGGATGTTTCGGACACCGAGAGGGATCTGAGCCTTGTAAAGCTTATAGACTGGGAATACTGCGGTATGTGCGATCCCCTTGTGGATGTGGGAATGTTCATAATATATGCCTACATGAACGAGACGGAGGCGGAGAGGCTCATAAGGATATATTTCGACAGAGAGCCCACCCGGGAGGAACTTGCAGTGATATATTCTTATATTTCCCTGGGAGGATTTTTGTGGGCCCTCTGGGCTGTCTACAAGGAGATACTTGGGGTCACCTTCGGGGATTACACTTTAAAAATGTACGCTTATGCCAAGGACTATTACAAAAAGGCTATGAAGCTTTGGAAAAATGTAAGTATTAAGGCTTAATTCGTAAAGAAAAATATATACACAAAAATACAGGATATGGTATAGTATATTTGACAGTTTGTATAAATACAGAGGAGGCGGATATGAAAAAGGTTTCTCGTAAGTTGGGGATCATAGCTGCTCTTGCAATATCGGCGGGTGCAATGGGTATCACTGCCTACGCTGACGGCTGGATGCAGAATCAGACCGGATACTATTATGTGTACAACGGACAGGTGGTGTACAACAACTGGCTTCAGGACGGCAGCACCTACTATTATATAGATAATACCGGCTATATGGTAAAGGGATGGAAGCAGATCAACGGCGTATGGTATTACTTTAAGGACAACGGCGCAATGGCCACAGGCTGGCAGCAGGTAAACGGAAAGTGGTATTATCTGCAGTCAAACGGAGCTATGGCCAAGGGTTGGATAAATCTCACCGACGCCAACGGTCAGACAAAGTATTATTATTTGAAGGATTCGGGAGAGATGGCTACAGGCTGGAGAAGCATAGACAATGCCTGGTACTTCTTCCTCGATGACGGCTCAGCTGTAATAGGACAGTGGGCAAGGATAAACAATGAGTGGTACTGCCTGGGAAATGACGGAAAGATGCTTACAGGCTGGCAGCAGGCAAACGGCAACTATTATTATCTTGACACAACTTCAGGAAAAATGCTTACAGGCTGGCTCTCCGACAATACCAACAGATACTATTGCGACCCCACAAGCGGCATCATGGCCACAGGTTGGAAGCAGATAGACAATAAGTGGTATTACTTCTCAAATGCCGGACATATGATGACAGGCTGGATAAATCTTAACGGAGTTTATTACTATCTGCAGTCTGACGGAAGCATGGCGGCAAACACTACCTTAAATATAGGTGGGATCAACTACAGCTTCAACTCAAGCGGAGCCTACACAGGAAGCAGCTCCAACAATGTAAATAACGGAGTATTCTCAGGAGCCCCCGGAACCTCGACGAGCGGTCCCTCAGCCATAGGCACAGGAAATACTCCCGGCAGCACAGGCGTGACAGTAAACACAGGAGCTCCCGGAGGAACGAGCGGACCTACAGTAAACTCGGGCTCTACAAACGGAGTGATCACCATAAATGGTTCAGGAGTTAATTCAGGTTATGTATCAGGAGGCCCCGGCGTGAGCGGAGGAGTGTCCACATCAAACGGCCCCACAGCCTCAGGTGGAAGCACACCGGGAAGCAGTAACACAAGCGGAAACTATGACAGCTATGGAAACCTTAAGCCCGGACTTACTACAGGGCCTTGATGAACAAGCACTATAAATTAATGAAATAGAACATAAGAGATAAGATATCTCCCGCAGGCAGCTTAAAAAATATTACAGGCTGCAGGCGGGAGATATTTGATAAATATTAATAAATTGTGTAAGAAATTCGTAAGAAATCGCACAGATAAAAGTAATAGCAATATTGATATTACTGCGCTATACTGCTGAATGTAGGTAAGGCATTTACTATCAGGACAGTGAATTTAAGCATTTTTTAACGAAAGATTCTTAATTTTTCAAAAAACTGTTGATAAATTTACTTATCGGTAGTAATATAGCCTCGTAAAAGGCGTATAAAAAGGGCATTTTATATACTTTTTGAGGTATGTGAAATGTGAAAGTGATACGCAATAATTATTTTAAAGGAGAGTGCATT
>CALWLI010000023.1 GCA_944381485.1 uncultured Lachnospiraceae bacterium | reverse complement strand
TTTAATTTTCACATTCTTTTATATTCTCAATTTTCATAACAAAGCATTCACATCAAACTGATTCCAAGGAGGATTTAATGTCATCTGAAGTATCCAAATCTTTTCTTAACGCATTTATCACTAATTTAGGGAAATATAATGAGGGCGAGCTCATCGGCGAATGGGTGTCATTTCCGACTACCTGTAATGAAATAAAAGCTGTGTTTTAACGAATAGGCATAGGACAGGCCGACGAATTCGGTCATATATATGAGGAGTGGTTCATAACTGATTTTGATTGCTCCATTGGAACAATCTCAGCATATCTGTGCGAATACGAAAATCTTGATATTCTTAATTATTTGACTTCAACGATCTCTGAATTGAATGCTCAGGATCTTGAAAAATATACAGCTGTCTTAAACAGTGCCTGTGACAGCTTTTCAGGTATCGCTGACCTAATCAATCTGTCCTTCAATCTTGATTGCTACGACTATCTGCCCGGAATCAGCGATAAATATGATTTAGGATATTATTATGCTATTTGCGCCGGAATGTATTCAGAAAATATCCCCCGAGATCTCATAAACTATTTCGATTTTGAGGAGTTCGGCAGAGATATAATGATAAATGAAAACGGAGCATTCCATGATTCAGGGTATATACGGAGAAACGAAAATAATTGGGTCAAAATATTCGACGGAGCTATAGAAAATATACCAATCAAATATAGACTTATATGCTGATAAATTTATTGACATATTTTATATAACAATTTAATATATAAATATATAAGGGAGGTTATCATATGGATACTGCAATGAATATATTGAATAATACTGTTCCTATATCTTTGTTTAACAAAGGGCTTGCGGGAAGGATATTTAATTCAGTTAAGAAAACAGGCGCTAAAGTTGTTATGAAAAACAATGCTCCTGAGTGTATTCTTCTATCGCCTGAGGAATACAAAAAAATGATTGATGAAATAAATGACGCCAAATTGTTGGAAATTGCAATCAACAGACTCAAAGAAGATGATGGAAATCATACTCCGGCTGACAAGGTTTATGAAAAAGCCGGGATATCTGAAAAAGACCTTGAATCAGAATAAATAATGTAAATCAAGGGCTGTCACACTGATTCAGTGTAACAGCCCTCTTTCAGTTTATAACCATATCCTCTTTATCTTGCCTGAGGTATCCCGTTTATGCACCAACGGCCTTCACTGTCGACCTCATATCCGTCCGGAGTAACTCCTGATGTCACCATAGCTCCCATTGGGCCTCCTTCCTCAGTGTGGAAATAATAGCAGTATTCCATTCCCGAACTGTCCGGGATCCAATGCCATCCTGTCAACATCTTTCCAAGGCTTCCGTCGGATGCGGGATTCAGGTAATAAAGCCTTCCGTCCTTGTCCCTGAATAAGCCTGTAAGCATTCTTCCCTCAGAGTCAAAGTAAAACCATCCGGCCTCACCTGCTCCCGAGGCACCATAAGGATTATAAACATATCCCCAGGTATCCTTATATGCATTTCCTCCCGCTGAAAAACTCCAGCTGCCGTTGGGATTTACGGTCCAGCTGCCTCTTACAGCGCTGTTATCTCCCGAATATCCTATATCTCTTCCCGAGCCGCCTGTGCTTTTTCCGGGCTTCCATACTGTCACTATGCAGCTTGCTTCCTCTCCGCCTGCCCTCACTCTTATGACCGTAGTGCCGGTCATTACTCCAAGTATAATGCCCTTGTCATCTACTGTGGCAATATTCGGATTGTCGGAAGAAAATACAGGTTTTGCCTCACTTTCCTCAGGTGCTTCTATCACTACATCAAGCTGATAGCTCTGTCCGGCCTTAAGCCTCAGGCTTTCAGGAGAGAGTTTGATGCTGTCCACAGGATCCTCCTCAAGGAGCATCACCCGACAGGACGCCGTTTTAGTCGGGTCATCTGCGGAGCTTACCTTCACCGTAACCATTCCGCTTTCCTTCGGCGTAAACAGAAGAACTTCTTCACCGTTTTCCGTAAGTCCTGTACCTCCCGTTTCCTCGTTAAAGGCAGACATATCCACGGAAGAGAGGTCTCCTGAAAGTTCCCAGCGAAGCTCTCCGTCCGCATCGTCTATGGGTCCGTCGTCCCATGAAAGAAGCTTAGGGGTAAACAGAGCATCATCCATTTCGGAGGCATCCTCCTTGTCAAAGCTATAGATGACTGTGCCCTCCTCGGTTACAGGCAGTTTTGTCTCCAAGCTTATGCCTGAAGAATAGTTGAAATCATAGAGATTGCTGCCATTAAGGAGATAGCTTGATTCCGCTGCAGCCGTGGATCCGAAGGACCAACAGGTATTTGTCATCGCCTGATCTTTTACCGGCGTAAGTACGCCCTCCTTCCTTAAGTCAAAATCCTCAGGAAATACTGTATCCGGCTCCGGAAGCTCCGAGGATAGCACAAAAGGCTCCGAGGAATCTCTCCTTCTCAATACATGTCCGTCCCTTAGGAGAAGGACATCTGAGCTCTCATCGTCTGTTTGGGATCTTCCGGCACTTGCAGTAGATTCCGTTCCGACTGACTCCGAATACATTCCTCCATATGCAAAATATGTATCCGGATCGATATCAAGCAGGCTTATGCGCTCGGTCTCCCCATCCTCCAAGGAGGTATCGTTACACAAGGCTTTTATGGCAAAATAGCCGTAGTAATTATTGTTATTATTTAATCTGTCATCCGTGGCAAAGGCATCACCTATATCGATCCATTTGTCTCCCTCTATAGGATCATAGAGACGACATACTCCTGCTTTCTGGGGGATATTTGCCACAAGAGAATCATTTGCCACGAAGGGCAGCGCCAAAGTTTCATCTCCTGATCCCTCGATCCTGAGTATGATCTCAAAGGGCTCACCGGGCTCAAGTATTACAGACTTGTCCAGTCTCACAGTATAGTAACCCGCATACAGCTTTGAGCCTGAAGCATAGACATTTTTCTCAAGCCAGCCTTTTCCTATGTCTTCTCCCCTATTGACAGCTATCTTATAACGGATATTGTTATTTATCAGGACGAAATTCACCGCCTTGAGCACGTCAGCCCCATCCTCATCCGCGGTAAATACCGTAGATGCCATCATGTAGTCCCCATTTGTTATCCACCCGGACTGTCTTGAGTAAGGCAAGCTTGTTATCTCATAAAGCTTATTATAATTTCCTGTGGTCTCAGTTGCAGTATATGCCCAGGTATTGTCAATTCCAAACAGCTGCTTATCGCAGTAGGATACATAATAATAACCCTCATCTCCCGAAGCTTCGCCCCAGGAATTTCGGATGATCCATGCTCCGTCCCGATCAGGGAGAAGATCTTCCTTTACTTCATCCTTTGTGATCTTACCTTCCGGTCCTCTTTCGTCTCCCGAATACTTCGGATCCGCTTCGGAGTCTGTCGCCTTCACCCTTTTTGAGGCCCTTCCGCCTTTTTCAAATCCTTCTATAAGCACTGCCTTCTCGGCATCCGAGTTCGAAGACACATCGGAAGCTTCATTCATTATGATCCATTGGGCCGCATCAATATCATATAGGAAGTTCTCTCTATCATAGTTGTCATCCCATCCTACCACTACCACCTCGTGATTTTGGGAATGATTGTCGGGCAGCATATTTTTAAGAACTTTAATATCTTCACCTTCCGGCCCCTCTACAGTGGTAAAATCCCAACCGCTGTAATAATAGTTTTTCTGATCCTCACAGTCTAAGCCGGACCAATATATCCCTGTGGTGAGAGCGCCGTAATTCATGATGCCGGCCTTGATATGAGCCTCCCAGTCAGGATTTTCAATGCCCTCCCCATTATTTTCATAGCCCGTATACCTTGCAGGAAGAGCTATGGAGTTCTGCACATGGACCTGAGGCTCCGCCTTTCTATAGGCGATAGCCTTATTCTGAAGATATGCCTGATAAGCTAAAAATTCCTCATAAGTGGAACCTTCAAAATTATTTACTTCGCTCATGGGATGTGCATCCTCGGCAACAGGACCAAGCCAGGATGCATAGTAGCTCTGAGGAAAAGGATATATGCCGCCATGATCCACTCCTCTTCCGCCGTAGACAGGTTCATCCAGTTTATACCAGCGATAGCATGCCGGTAGAGCCGGGTCGATGACCTTATATTCATATACATAGCTTGGATCCGTACCATTGAGGCGATATGGTGAGCCGTCTCCCTGAAGAGTGCCCACCATGTGCATCTCGGAAAAATCCACCTTTTCAACCTCGGCCTTTGAAAGCTTCAGCTTCTGTATAGAGACGGCATAAGGCTCCCATGTGTTATCGGATAGAGGAAATACACGGAGGAAATAAGTTCCCGCAGGAAGTGATTTTTCCGTGATGCGCTGGCCTGACTTCCTCTCGGAAATACTGATACTCACAAACCCGCTGTCAAGAAGCTCCGCTCCGTACTGACAGCTTCTGTCGTCCGATTCCACTGAGACGGAGATATCTGTCACACTGTCCAGGGTAAAGACATAGTAATGCTCATCATAGCCCTCCTCCAAAGAGTCGGAAAAACGGCTCGGGAAGCTGACAAAGGATGTGTTTTCACTCTCCGGTCCCGCCTCTTTAAATGTCTCCTCACCTACAGCCGACTCTCTTTCATAGCTTAGGTTTGTATCAGCAAATGCGAAAAAAAAATCTTGAAAAATCAAGGTGCAGATAAGAAGTGCTGCGGTTTTTGCCCTTACCATATTCCAC
Organism: uncultured Lachnospiraceae bacterium; assembly: GCA_944381485.1. Taxonomy (GTDB): domain Bacteria; phylum Bacillota; class Clostridia; order Lachnospirales; family Lachnospiraceae; genus Avilachnospira. The sequence goes on along the minus strand of CALWLI010000023.1, from coordinate 3,536 downwards.
AGATAGCGCTTTTTCATGTTCTTTTTACTCCTCCGAATTGTTTGATTCAGGAAAAATCATCAAAACTCAAGCTTTATTTCTTTGCGATGTTCTAAAGCCCAAGTAAGCTTTCTGTCACATTCTCAATATCAGCATAGCTGTTCCATAAAGTATCAACATATGTACCGGATAGAAGGCATAGAAGAAATATTTCCCCAAGGGAAGATTTCCCTTCTCCCCATTGTACATTTTTATAAAAAATAAACATAAGAATGCCGTAAACTCATAGTAGGGATTTATCACTGTGAGTATTGCACAGGCAATCAGCCCGCCTCGGACAGGATGCTCTTTAAATAAATAAAATGCAACTATGCACAGCACTCCATATTGGCTGTAATCACTGTTTATATACCATGCGGCCACACAACAGCATAGGATAACAAGAAGTGATCCCGGTAAAGCCCTGAAAGGAGTAGCTGCCCTTTCCCTCGCAAGGTCAATGCCCCATATGCATGCAAGTCCCAGTGCAAGTGTAAAAAACACATTCCTTGAATTCATACCAATGAGAGACACAGCCATGTGGAAGGGTATCTGTGATATCAGAGCAAAAGCGGAGAGTCGAAGGAGATAGTCCTTTCTGCTGTGAGTGTGTATGAATCCCTGAACTATCATGAAGGCAAACAGAGGAAATGCTATCCTTCCTATCAGCCTGAGGGGTAGGTCAATGGAGTAAAGCTTCATAGCCAGATCAAACTCCGGCGTTCCGGGAGAGACATTGAAGGCTGTAGTCGACATTAATCCTGATTGCATAAGATAGCCCTCGATCACTATGGCCCCTATATGGTCTATGAACATAAAAATAACGGCAAACAGCTTTAAATCAGCAGAAGTGAAGCCTTTTTTCAGTTTAGTAAACATATCTGTATTCTCCTTGTCACCCGGATAAAAAAATGAAAGCTGATATCTTAATTTGAAATCCTGCATTCCCTGAAGGCAAGAGCTAAGCCGGATCATATTTATAAATTTCAAATTAATTATACAGTATTTTACAGGGGCTTAGCAATAAAAAAGACGGATGCAGGCCTTAGACTCTTCACTTCCCACCCCTAAATACATAGTTTATCTAAAAAAGCCTAAGGCTTGCTCCGACTGGTTTTGAGTTCTCACCGGCTTTTCTTCATCCGAAAGTTTGTAAGAAAAACACCCTGTCTTTCCACCTGCTGTTCCTTAAGGACCTTATACCCTCTTTTCTCAAAAAAAGGCTTTGCTGTAATGGAGGCATGAGTAGTAATATCTCCTTTTGCGTACTGCTCCAGTTGATCACAGATGGCAGTTGCAATTCCTTTTCCCTGATGATCACTATGAACATACAGACGGTCCAGATACCCCGTTTTATCTATATCTCCGAAGCCCACGATAACATCGTTTTCGACTGCAACTATGCTGTAATGCTCCTTAAGAGAGCTGTTCCATTTTTCCAAATCCTCATTGCCTGTTGCCCACACATCTAATTGTTCCTTTGTATAGTCTCTTGCGTTTACAGTATGAACAGTATTATAGAAAAGCTCTGTAATTTCCTTACAGTCGGACATTCGATATTCTCTTATAAGCATTTTTGTCTCCTTATTAACTAAGCAATAATAGAAATATTCTCTGTAATTTTGTCATATTATACGGTATATTATACTTTATCTGCAACATAAAGGAGGACACAGGAGGAATTATGGATAACAGATCAATCACATCTCTCGGGAAATATATCTCATATCTGCTGCGTCACCATCCGGAAGCCGCGGGCCTAAGCCTTGACTGTCATGGATGGGCTGGAGTTGATGCCCTCATTGAAGGAGTAAGGAAGTACAAATATGAGGGGTTCTCTCGTGAGATCCTTGATGATGTTGTGCGGACCGATTCAAAAGGAAGATTCACTTACAATGATGACGGCACGATGATCAAAGCCTACCATGGGCATTCGGTAAGCGTGGACCTTGAGCTTTGTGAGACTGTGCCTCCCGACAGCCTATATCACGGAACCGCGAGCAGATTTGTCAAGTCTATAGAAAAGGAAGGCCTGCTGCCTCAAAACAGACTGTATGTACATCTCTCCACAGATACGGAAACTGCCATGTCCGTAGGGAGACGGCATGGACAGCCGGTGCTTTTTCAGATAGACTGTGCCTCTATGGTCCGTGACGAGTTTAAGTTCTATAGGACAGGTAACGGAATGTGGCTGACAAAGTCGGTTCCGCCCCAATATCTTTCGAGGATATAAAAATACCCCGACAGAATCGATTCTGTCGGGGTGAGGTCTCTATTTGGATAATAATCCCCATATGAATTTCATATGGGAAAATGTGTCACTTATGCTGTTATCCTTCGATGGCGATGTACTTCTTCTCAGGAAGCTTGTTCTCCTTCTTAGGGATATAGAGCTTCAGGATTCCATGCTCAAAGCTTGCCTTTATGTCGGACTCAGTTACTCCGTCTCCCACATAGAAGCTCCTCTCACATTCTCCCGCATAACGCTCCTTGCGGATGTATCTTCCGCTCTTCTTCTCCTGCTCGTCCTTGTCAACGCCCTTTGCTGCGCTGATGGTAAGATAGCCATTATCCAGTGAAAGCTTTATCTCATCCTTTGTGAATCCGGGCAGATCCATCTCAAGCTCATAGCCTTCATCGGTCTCCTTGACATCGGTCTTCATCAGGTTCCTGCCGTGGCGTCCATAAAGCTTCTTCTGAAGCTTCCTCATATCCTTTTCTTCATCGCTGAAGAAATCATTCATAAAGTCATCAAAAAGATCCTCTCCAAAAATACTCGGCATAAACATAAATCATCACTCCTTCTTTCCTTTAAAGCTCTTATGCTTTTACCTGTTTTTTCGGAACTGGATCGGGAAGATCTATTCGGAAGGTCTCATATCAGGTTCGGCTGTTTCTGATCTTCTTTTTGATCTCTCTTCCTTTGTTCCAGCTATGTTATAGCACCATTTGTTAGCACTATCAAGAGGTGAGTGCTAATTTTTTAAATATTTTTTTTGGAAAACCTCAAAAAAGCTTGATTTTACGGGCTTTTTCGGGCTTTCCAATTTTTTGATTTTTTCAAAAAATGGCTTATTACACCATTTTTACACCATTTTTACACCATTTCTACACCATTTTCAGAATCGGGGACCTCCAAAATCCCCTGTAAATTCAAGGAAATCTGAGTTAATTTACTACACCATCAAAAGCAGAAAAATCTGATTTTTTTGCGATTTTCACTCCAAGGCAATCAAAAATCTCTGATTTGAAGACTGAAAATCCAGTCACATGATTTGAACCAGATCCATCTTCGCAATCTCTTTTTCAATCCTGGACCGGTCTGTAATATGGTTATAAACTTCCATGGTGACACTGATATTCGCATGTCCCATCACGTACTGAACGACCTTCATATCCAGATCTGTCTCTGCCATCCGGGTACAGGCTGTATGTCTGAGAATGTGGGCGGAGATATGAGGCAGCTCTTCCGGCTTTCTCCTCTCCCGCTTTGCCCGCTCATTTTCTTCCTCGTTATA
>CALWLI010000022.1 GCA_944381485.1 uncultured Lachnospiraceae bacterium | reverse complement strand
TCTCAGCAAGCTCGTCATATGTTACTCCCTCAACGCCCTTTACAAGCATCAGAGGACCTGCAACCTCTTGTATCGTCCTATACTCCTTAGGCATTTAGAAGTCCTCCTTTCTTGAAAGAGCCTCTTCACATTCCTTCTTGAGCTCTTCGATTATATTTTTGTACTCTTCAGCGATCTTGCTCTCCTCAACGTATTTGAAACGTCCTATGGCCTCTCTTACAGGGATGTTTACAAGATCGTTTACCTTTGCTCCCTTTGAGAGGGCATCTCCTGCCACATGATAGAACTCAAGTATGAGCTGCATCATCATATGCTGCTTGTCAAGAGATGTGTAGGTATCTGTATCGTTGAAAGCGTTCTGGTGGAGATAGTCCTCACGGATAGAGCGGGCTGCCTCAAGCTTCAGTCTGTCCGGAGCTGAGAGAGCATCCATACCTACCAGCTTAACTATCTCGTCAAGCTCGGCCTCCTCCTGAAGAAGGAGCATGAGCTCACCGCGAAGCTTTGCCCAATCCTTAGCCGCATTCTCGTTGAACCACTTCTCCATATTGTCAAGGTACAGAGAATATGAGTTCAGCCAGTTGATGGCGGGGAAGTGTCTCTTGTAAGCAAGGTTCGAGTCAAGGGACCAGAATACCTTTACTATACGAAGGGTAGCCTGGGTTACCGGCTCTGAAGTATCACCACCTGCAGGAGATACGGCTCCGATAACGGAGAGGGCTCCCTCTCTTCCCTCCTTGCCGAGAGATACAACGCGTCCTGCTCTCTCGTAGAACTGTGCAAGTCTTGATCCCAGGTAAGCAGGGTATCCCTCCTCACCGGGCATCTCCTCAAGTCTTCCTGACATCTCACGGAGAGCCTCTGCCCAACGTGATGTGGAGTCGGCCATCAGAGCTACAGAATATCCCATATCTCTGAAGTACTCTGCTATCGTTATACCTGTATATATAGATGCCTCACGAGCTGCAACGGGCATATCTGAGGTGTTAGCTATAAGAACTGTCCTCTCCATAAGGGACTTTCCTGTTCTGGGGTCCTTAAGCTCGGGGAACTCGTTGAGAACGTCCGTCATCTCGTTTCCACGCTCTCCGCATCCTATATATACTACTATGTCAGCGTCCGCCCACTTGGCAAGCTGGTGCTGAACTACTGTCTTTCCTGAACCGAAAGGTCCGGGTACAGCGGCAACACCGCCCTTTGCTATGGGGAACAGTGTGTCTATTACTCTCTGTCCTGTCACAAGAGGCATGTCGGGAGAGAGCTTTGTCTTGTAGGGTCTTCCCTGACGAACGGGCCACTTCTGCATAAGGCCTACATTGGCCTCTCCGTTCTCGCCCTCAACTACGGCAACACTCTCCTCTACGGTGTAGTCGCCCTCTGTTACGGACTTTATCTTTCCCTTTGTTCCGAAGGGTACCATGATCTTGTGGAGCACCACATCAGTCTCCTGAACAGTTCCGATGACATCTCCCGCTTCCACCTCGTCTCCGGGCTTCACACAGGGAACAAAATGCCACTTCTTCTCTCTGTCAAGTGAGGGCACCTCCACACCTCTCTGAAGAAGATTTGACTGAGTCTTCTCCTTGATCTTAACGAGAGGTCTCTGAATACCGTCATATATACTGCTTATAAGTCCCGGTCCGAGCTCTACCGAAAGGGGAACTCCCGTGGACTCTACAGGCTCTCCCGGTCCGAGTCCTGAGGTCTCCTCGTAAACCTGTACCGAAGCCTCATCACCGTGCATCTCTATGATCTCGCCTATAAGGTGCTCATCAGAGACTCTGACAACATCGTACATGTTGGCGTCTCTCATGCCCTTGGCGATAACCAAAGGTCCGGCTACTTTTTTAATTACACCTTTGCTCATGTCTTCCTCCAAAATTTCAGCCTTAATCATTGCCGAAGATAATATCCGATCCGACTGCCTGTTCAACAGACCGCTTAACCGCCTGTAATCCCTTTCCGGTGTTTCCGGATACTCCGGGAATCAGTATGATCGCAGGTAATCTCCTCTCGGAAAAATATTCAATTTCTTTCTCGAGCTTTGCAGCCAAAGCCTCGGTAATGTATATCACCGCATAGTTTCCGTCCGCAAGCTCACGAAGCTTTGCTCTGGCTTCGTCCTCGTCTGTGATAGGGAAGGGCTCAAGCCCCACGGCCGCGAAACCGTATATGCTGTCTCTGTCGCCCATAACCGCTATTTTATACATAAGTCTCACGCACCCTTTCCCTTATTATTTCCTCCGAAAAACCGTTAAGCTTTGCCGAGAGGATGATTCTCACCGATTTTATCTCGTTTTCTCTTGCCAGAACATATGCCGCTATAGGGCCAAGTCCGAAAGAGTGATAAAGCTCGGACCTCATTCTGGTTATTATCAGGTCATCGCACCAGCACTCAAAGGCCTGAGGTGATTCCTTGAGTCTGTCAGCGGCATCGGCGTAATCTGTAGTCGCGAGATAGCTGCACACCGCATCTGTGCCCTGCATAGCCGCATTGGCCAGAGCGTTTATCTCCACCGTGTCGCATTCTGCAAGGGCTGAAAGGATAAATTCCTTGTCCTTTCCGCAGCCTGCGGCTCTCACTGCGATCTTTATGTCGGCTCCCGCAACGATAAGCTCGGAATACATTTCGAGGAACTCGTTTCCGCTTTCCTTTCCGGCCTTCAGTATAGCCTTAAGGCACGCCTTATCCACCATTATATCGCAGAGCTGTCCGTCCTTTGTGTGGAGGAAGGTGTCGTGAGCCTCCTTTGCTATCTCCTGCATATCATCAGGGAGAGCGTCATAATCTCTCTCCTTAATGGCAGTCCTCACTGTCTCGTAGGGCACTGTCGACTCATTGATGTATATGCCGGGATAGTCGAACTCCATAACAGATTCCTTTATGGCTGCCTTGAGATTGTTGTAATCATTTTCCAAAAGGAAAACATCAAAAACTCTCCTGTCGGGCACAAACTGAGTGACTGTCTCCCAGGTCTTCTCCCTCTCGGCGGAGAGCATCTCGTCCGGAGTCTTTGTGTCCTCCCTGCCCCAGCCCTTCTCCGAGAGCAGTCTCATGCATTCATCTTCAGTTTTTGCCTGAATAAGCTGATCCAGAAACGAAGCGTTAAGAAGCTTAAGCTCCTCCGATCTGATGGCGGCTACAGCATATACATAATTTTTATCCACATAGGTTGATTCCATTATAACCTCCTACTGAAGCCTGCTTATCCAAACAAAACCTTCTGTACCTTATCCTGTAAATTTTCAATATTGTCGTCTATAAGCGCTGCAAAGGAACAGTTCTCCTCCACTCCGCCGTAGCTTAAGACAAACCCTCCGTCGATATTGGAGCACTTGTCTGAAAGCTCTATCTCTCCGCCCTTCTCCTCGGCTGCCTTCTTTAAGGCATCCATGAGTCCTGCGGGAAGCCTCTCAGCATCCTTCTTGTTGAAGCTTATAAGTCCCTTTCTTCCCAGGGAATGCTTTTTAAAGAGCTCCTCTATCACCTTAAAATACTCTGTATCGTCAAGTCCGCGAAGCTTTTCCCCCGCTTTAGCGACTGCCTCGTTGATTATTTCCTGTTTTTCTCTGAGAAGGATCTGCTTTCTCTTAAGCTCTGCCGATGATGCGCCTCTCTCAAGGATGTTCGCAACTTCATCCTGAGTCTTCTTCTCGATGCGCTGCACCTCGGCGTCAAGCTTTTCCTGTGCTTCGGCCTTTATGGCTGCTGCTTTCTCTTCGGCTTCAGCCTTGAATTTTGCAGCCTCTCTGTCGGCCTCAGCCTTGATGTGGCCAATTATCTTTTCAAGCCCGCTCTCCATCTTTGTCCTCCTTCCTTCTTCGGTTTCTCTTGATATTTCTTAATTATAATGCAAGACCCTGAATTCCGAAGATAGCAAGGATTGAAATAAGGAGTGCAAGGATAGCGTAGGTCTCAACCATGGCAGGGAAGATCATTGCCTTACCGAACTGGTCGGGTCTCTTTGCAACAAGTCCTATAGCTGCAACAGAACACTTACCCTGAGCAATAGCTGAGAGAAGTCCGCCTATAGCCATGGGGAAGCATGCTGCGAAGTAAAGAAGTCCCTTTAAGAGGGAGATGTCGGGGCTGCCGCCCATGATTCCTATCTGAGTCAATGTGATGAATGCGATAAGAAGTCCGTAAATACCCTGTGTACCGGGAAGAAGCTGAAGAACAAGAACCTTTGAGAACATGTTAGGCTCCTGAGTAACAACTCCTGATGCCGCCTGTCCTGCGATACCTACACCGATAGCTGAACCGCAGCCTGCAAGTCCTGCGGACAGAGCCGCACCTGCTAAAGCAAAAAACAATCCTAAATTTTCCATGACTAATCGTCCTCCTTGACTTTGTAGTATTTTGTATTTTCTCTGAACGGAGTGAATTTTCTTCCTCCGCCATCATAAAATTTTCCGTAGAACTCAACGAACTGGAGCCTGTTGGTGTGGACATATGATCCCAATACATTTATGGCAAGGTTCATGGCATGTCCTACCAAAAATACCGCTATGAAGAGCAAAACTCCGTACCAGGTCGCTCCCAGCATACTTCCCATCTTGTTGAATACTGTAGATATAACTCCTGATGCCAGTCCGAGAGCAAGAAGTCTTGAGTATGACAGCACATCGCTCAGATAGCTTGATACTCCGTATGCGCTGTAGGCGCCCTTTAATATCCTCTTAAACCAGTTCCTTGACTCTCTTCCGCCTGTAAGCACTACGCCTATGCATCCTGCTATGGCCATGGCTCCTGAGACAGTTGCCACTGTAGGTCCGAAGGTGAAGCCCAGGCTGAGCATACCTGTGATCATGGGCATGGTCAGAAGATATACTATGCCGCCTCCTACGAACATATACCAGAATACCACATCATATATGGCATCCTTGTAGGCTCCCGCCTTGATGCACTGGTAAAGCTTTATGGTAAGTCCTGTAAAGATGTGTATTATACCTAAAGCAAAGGCAAATACCAATTCCTTCATGGGCTCGTTTACAGGCTCGAACCAAAGCACGGGGAATTTGATGTCCGGCCTTCCGAAGAAGGTTGTGGCTATGACAGTGACCGCATCTCCGAAGAAGCTTCCGAACATAGCTCCCCAGAAGATAGTCGCTATACCGCAGTATAAGAAGAGTTTCATCATCTTCTTCATTCCGGGCTTTATGTTCTTGCACTTCATGAGAACTATTCCGGTGCCTGCCACCATCAGTATTCCGTAGCCCACATCCGCAAGCATCAGGCCGAAGAAGATGTAGTAGAATACAGCTGTGATCACTGAAGGGTCTATCTCTCCGTTTCCGGGAAGGGAATAGCTCTCCACCACAGTTTCCATAGGGTCTGTGAGGAGTCCGTTCTTCAGCTCCACGGGAACGTCCTCATCCTCAGCCGGATCCTCCACCTTTACAACAGCATCATACTTGTTTTCAAGAAGCTTTGTTAGTGACTCGGCATATCTTTTAGGGATATACCCCTCCATAAAGAAGGTCCTCTTGGTCTGTTTCATCTTTCCGAGAGCTTCAAACTTGTCGGATCTCGCTCTGTAGTAATCCTCCAAAAACTTAAGGTTGTCTCTCTCTGATGAAAGTGCTTTGATGTCGTTTACGCAGGCCTCGATGAACTTGTTGTCCTCGGAGATCTGCCTTTCGAGGTTCTTCACCTCCTCTGCAGGTACGGTCTTTGAAAGTTGAGCCTTAGCAAAGCCGATGCCCTTTAAGGCCTCCTCTATCTGCTCCTTGTCCTTTCTGAGACCCACAACAAAGATGCAGGTCATGTCGTCGCTGCTGCTTATGATGCTTACGTCAACTCCGACTCCGTCATCAAGGTCCGCCATGAGGCCTTCGTATATCTCGGACAGGTCCTTCTTGTCCGAGACAGAACCGATAAATGCCGCCGACTCCTTTGTCCCTTCAAAATCCAAGGGAAGGTCAAAGCCGAGCCAGGGCTTGAGAGTCTCGATCTTCGTTTCACACTTCGGTATATCGGCCTTTGCCTCCGCTATCTTTTTGTCCAAGGCAATAAGCTTTTCCGCAGTCTCATAATACTCATCATTTTTCAGGGCACGGCTCTCGTATTCCTTAACATCAATGCTGCTTGCACCCTCAAAAGACTTAAAAAGCCCGCCGTCGGGGTCGGGGGCATTGCTCTCAAGTATTTCCAGCGCCCTTTCGCATACAGAAGCCTTTCTGTCAGACTCTATTCTGTCCGCCATGGTGTCTGTAGTCTTAAGATCGCAGTCTTCATATTCCTCCGGGTTTTCCGAAATCTCTACAACTCCCTTTCGCTGAAGCAAATCCAGGATGCTCTTTTTATCCTCCTGCATACCGCAGATGAAGATTCGCTTCATAGGAACTTTAGACATATCCTTTACCTCCTCTCTTAAATATTTTCCTTAAAAATCAGCTTAAAAGTTCGGAAAGAATACTGTCTATAGCTTCGTTTTCCTTAGAGGTTACTGAATTTTTAAGAGATGCGATATCCTCTTTAGCCTTGCGGCAAGCTTCCTCCACCATGTCCTCAGCCTTCTTCTCGGCCTCAGCCACGGCGGCATCTCTCTTCGCAGTCAGCTCTTCGACTTTTTTGTCGAACTCTTCGGATGCGAGACGCTTGGTCTCTGAGACAAGCTCTTCAGCCATAGTCTGTGCGGACTTTACTACCTCTGAGCTCTTAGCCTCGGCGTCCCGGATCGCATCAATAATTTCTTTTGCCACCTTTTGCCCCTCCTTCTCAAAGTAATCTCGTTAAATAATTGTACCCTTTTTAATACATTTTGTCCATTGAGAAATTTTCTTCGCAACAACAAAAAGGCGGCTGTCGGCCTCAGAGTATTCACAGGTCACCATTGTCAAAAAATCCAAATCCGAATAATCGTTAATTTTTTCACTTATAGCCGCCTTATTTGTGTCTCTCAGGTATTTTATAAGTTCCTTCTTGTCCTCCTCCTTCTCTGCCCTTATCATTTTTAAAAACCCCTCTGTTTTGAAGTTTTTTTCTGTTGCAGTGAAGGAAGCTACCGTTTCATAGGTATTAAGTAGGATTCGCCCATCCTCCCGGGGGATATAGAGCTTTACTCTCTGCAGCTTTTCCCCCGGCTCCACCAAAGAAAGCATATCAAGCTCTCCGAACATACTGCCGTCCTTCATATTGTGGCCGTATATTATGTGGCAGGAGCTGCTGTCCGTATATAGGCAGCCTCTCACGGAGGGCTCACCGTAAAAGTCCCTTTTAAGATAATGATCTCTGTCCTCCTCAGGACCCTTCATTACAGGATAGCTTATCCTTCCGTCCATAGCATAGAGCCATCCGAAAAAGTCCCTGTTGGCTCTTTTTAATTCAAAAAGCCTCTCATAAAAGCCCGGATACAATTCGCTCTCCGAAAGCTTTTCCTCATCAGGCTCTTTTCTTATGACAGGATCCGCTGCTTCCTTTTGCCTGAAGGCTCTGCTCTCGGCTGCTCTTTCCTCCCTCTCACCGTATATTTCTCTGAGAAGGGCTTCGGATCTTGCGTTCTCAATATAATAATCTCCCAAAATGGCAGCACAAATAAGCAGCAGGGCGCTGCTTATTGCCATCAATATATCAAATGCTTTTATCTTTTTTCGGATCTCCTTCATCTGAATGAAAAAGAAGCTTTAAGAAAGAATATCAAAGTCTCTTTAAGAGCCTTCTTCCGAAGGTGAAGTATAAGATTATGGATACTGTTGCCCCAAGTATATCAGAAAAGGGCTCGCAGTAAAAGATAAATGATACGCCGAATACCGCAGGTATGATAAAAACGCAGGCAAAGTATATGATCTTTCTCCATGCGGACAGAAGGAAGGCGTATTTAAACACGCCCATTCCGGTAAAGCCATCCACTATGGTGTACTGCAGGGCCAGGACAGGCACTCCCAGAGTATACAGCCTTGTCACAGACTTTGTCATCTCAATATATTCCCTGTCCCTCGTAAATATCATTATGAAATATTCCGGCACGGTCTGAGCAATTATGAACATGACAGTGCAGAACAGAAAGCCTAAAGACGCAATATGCCTTTGGGCCTCCTTTATCTTGTCGGGCCTTCGGGCTCCGAAGTTGTATCCCAGTATGGTCTGGGTACTTCCTGTAATACCTCCCAGGGGCATGGTTATCATGAGCATAAAGGATTGAAGTATGGTATTGCAGGCGAGCAGCATGTCTCCCTCCCCGTTGGCGCCGTATTTTGTGATCATGGCGTTTAGGGATATGAGCATGACATTGTCAAAGGCTATGATAAGGAAGGGGGTAAGCCCCAGCTTCAAAACTCTCCTTGCGTTCCTCATGGAGGGCCTTCTCACCTTGATCCTAAGCATGGACTTGGGCCCGAAAAGAAAGCCAAGCACAAATATGCAGCTTGCCAGCTGCGATATTACAGTTGCTATGGCAGCCCCCTTCACATTCATGCCCAGCACAAAAATAAATATGGGATCCAGTATTATGTTTAAGGCCGCACCTATGAGTACGGAGATCATTCCCTCCTTTGAATATCCCTGACATATTATGAACTGATTCATTCCGGTGCCAAGAAGGGCAAATACCGTTCCCGTAAGGTAAAAGCTCATATATTCATCCGCATAGGGAAAGACAGCCTCAGAGGCACCGAAGCGAACAAGGAGCTCATCCTTTAAGAGGAAAGCAAGTATCATCACCAAGACAGAGATCACAGTCAAAAAGACAAAGCAGTCCGATAGTATCTCCCCCGCTTCCTTCTCCTTCTTCTCGCCCAGCTTTATGCTGACAAAGGGGCCTCCCCCTATTCCTATGAGGGAGGCAAAGGCGGATATCATAGTGACTATGGGGCCGCATATCCCGACCCCTGCAAGAGCCGTCTCACCTATGACACCTATGTTTCCTATATACATCCTGTCCACTATGCTGTATAGGACACTTACAAACTGGGCCACCATGCCGGGGAGGGCAAGTCCCAGCACCAGCCCCTTTATATTGTCCGAGTCAAGCTTTGTGGTCATCATAGCTCATCGCAGACCTGAAATATATAAAATTTAAGGTAGTATGACTCATCAGCTGCCCAAAGTATGGGATGGTCGGGAGTCTGCTGCCTGAACTCCACCTGTCTGAGCCTTCTGTGGCCCGCACCGGCAGCGGCCTCCCTTATGGTCTTTGCCATCAGTTCCTCCGTGAAGAAGTGAGAGCAGGAGCAGGTTGCCAGAAATCCTCCGTCCTTGACAAGCCTCATTCCTCTCATATTTATATCTCTGTAGCCCTTCACAGCCTGCTTTACAGTTTCCTTTGATTTTGTAAAAGCGGGGGGATCCAAAATCACCAAATCAAATTTCCTTTTCTCCTCGCTGTATTCGGTTAGCAGCTTGAATACATCCTCACATATAAAATCAACTCTGTCCGAAAGTCCGTTAAGCCAGGCATTTTTTCTTGCCCTTTCTATGGCGGCCTCGGAAATGTCCACGGCCGTCACATGTTCTGCCCCTGCCAGAGCGGCATTTAAGGCAAAGGTGCCTGTGTGGGTAAAGCAGTCAAGAACAGTCTTTCCACGGCAAAGCTTCTTTATTGCTTCCCTGTTGCACTTTTGATCCAGGAAGAAGCCTGTCTTTTGTCCGTCAGCCACATCCACCAGATACTTGACTTTGTTTTCCTCTATAAGCACATTGGTGTCGAAGGCCTCTCCTATAAAGCCCTTAAAGCGCTCCATACCCTCCTTGAGCCTTACAGGAGCATCGCTCCTCTCATAGACTCCTCTTATATTTATTCCGTCCTCGGAAAGTATATCCTTAAGTATCTCTATTATCTCTGTCTTAAGTCTGTCTATGCCCAAGGTGAGGGATTCCACTACCAGCACATCGGAAAACTTGTCTATGACTATGCCGGGAAGCCGGTCCGCCTCACCGAAAACTATCCTGCAGGAGGAGGTATCCACAACACTTTTTCTGTACTCCCAGGCATTTCTGAGCCTCTTTTCAAGAAGCTCCCTTGAGGGCACATTCTCCCTCCACTTTGAAAGAAGCCTCACACTTATCTTTGACTTTGTGTTTATGTATCCCCAGCCCATAAAAAAATCGTCAAAGTCATGTAGCTCTACTATATCTCCGTCCTCAAAGCTTCCCTCTATGCGGTCTATCTCATTGTCATAGACCCACATACCGCCTGCCTTAAGACTCCTTCCTCTTCCTTTTATAAGATATACTTTCGCACCGCTTATAACGATCATGATCTTTTCTCCGAAACTATGATTTCTTTTACCCACTCAAGGAGCCGGTCTCCGGCCTCAGCCGCTATCCTGAGCACCTCCTCATGGCTGTGCTTTCCGGTCCTTATTCCTGTAGCCATATTTGTTATGCAGGCTATGGCAAGGGTCTTTATTCCCAGATATGAGGCCGCGATGGTCTCAGGCACTGTGGACATTCCCACCGCATCCGCACCGATGCGCTCATACATCCTTATCTCCGCAGCTGTCTCATAATAGGGTCCCTGATGCATGGCGTAGACCCCCTCCTTATATTCTATGGAAAGCCTTCCCGCGGCCGATTTTGCAAGCTCAATAAGCTCCCTGCTGTAGGGCTCGCTCATATCAGGAAACCTAAGGCCGAAGCGCTCATCATTGTCTCCTATAAGGGGATTGTCCCAGGCTGTGTTTATAAAATCCGTTATCAGCATAAGGTCCCCCGGGTGAAAGCTTCTGTTTATTCCTCCGCAGGCATTGGTGACTATGAGCTTTTCCACCCCCAAGAGCTTCATCACAAATACAGGGTAGGTAAGCTCTCTCATGGAAAATCCCTCATAGTAGTGGAATCTCCCCTGCATTACCATAAGCACCTCCGTGCCCACCCTTCCTATCACCAGATTTCCGGCGTGGCCTTCGACCTTGGATACGGGAAAATAAGGGATGTCCCTATAGGGTATTATCTCCTTATCCTCCATCAGCTCCACCAGCTCACCCAGGCCGCTGCCCAGTATAATGCCCATGGAAGGCCTCTCCTTTACTCTCTCGGATATAAAATCCGCAGATGTTTTTACCTTGTCATAAAATTCCATATAAGCACCTCACACAAGACAGATATATTAAACCCTTATCTTATAAAAATAAAGGTCTTTTCATCAGAAATTTCTTTATTATAGGAAAATCCGAGACCTGTAAAGTCCTTTATGCCCTCGATATCCTCTATTTTCTGCTGAGCCATAAAGCGCACCATCTCTCCTCTGGCCATCTTTGAGAGTGTGGCCTTTTGGGTGGGCTTTTCTCCCTTCATCTCACAGAACAGGCAGCTTATAAACCTGTCTTTTTTCGTAAGATAGGGCTCCACCGCCTTAGAATACTCCTTGGAGGCAAGGTTTATCACCGTATCCTCATCGGAAAACAGCTGTCTGTAAAGCTTATCTCCCCAGAAGTCATAGAGGTTACCAAATTTTTCCCCTGATGCTTTCTCGAGAGTGGGGCAGAGCTCCGCCTGCATCTCAAGCCTGTAGGGCTCCACTCCCTCCATTGGACTTAATATACCGTAAAAACCTGAAAGTATCCTAAGCTTATCCTGAAGATAGTCCAAGGCCTCACTTTCCAAAGTCTTTGGGGAAAGATACTGATACTGTATGCCCTCGTAGGATATAAGGGCTGGAGTCAGGCACTCTCCTCTGATGTCCATCTCCCTTATCCTGCCGAAGTTCAGCTCGCAGAGCTTATCATTGCAGCGCCATATATTTTTCAGCTCCCCGTAGCTTCTCTGCCTCAGATACTCAAGCAGCACCTCAGTATCCGAAAGAAGCCTCGGTTTTCCCGAGGCTGTAAATGTGTCCGTATCTGTTGTCATCTTTTTTGCGGGGGAGATGATGATCCTCATCTTAATGCCTCCAAGGTCTCTCCGGCATTTTCCTTTGCCTTTACCTTTGTGAAGACCTTTTCTATGTTTCCCTCTTCATCTATTATCACACTTGATCTCACCACGCCCATGACCTTTTTCCCATACATATTTTTTTCCTTCCAAACATCATAAGCCGAGAGCACCTCCTTCTCCGGATCGGAGAGGAGTATATACGGAAGGGAATACTTCTCTTCAAATTTTTTGTGGGATGCCACACTGTCCTTGCTTATACCTATAACGACAGCATTTTTTGCCTCAAACTGAGGGTAAAGCTCGGCATAAGCCTGAGCCTGAGAGGCTCATCCCGCAGTCATGTCCTTTGAATAGAAAAACAATATAACCTTTTTCCCTTTAAAATCCGAAAGGCTTACCTCTCTTCCGTTCTGATCCTGAAGTTTGAACTCAGGGGCCTTCATTCCTGTCTCCAACATATTTCTGCCTCCTTTTTATAAAGCCTCTGTACAAGTATGCTTATCAATATCCTCTTACTCCCTCAAGGGACTCGTCATCCTCCACCCAGTCCGAAACCTTTATCACCCTGTAATTCTCGCTGTCATCGCGGACATATACTGTCTCTATGCCGGCGTTTATTACCATGCGCTTACACATGGAACAGCTGGAGGCGTTCTCCACATATTTCCCGGTCCTCGCGTCGACTCCGACCAAAAACAGAGAGGCGCCTATCATCTTGTTTCTCTCCGCGCTTATTATGGCATTGGCCTCGGCGTGGACACTGCGGCAGAGCTCATAGCGCTCTCCTCTGGGTATCTTCATCTTCTCTCTTATGCATATGCCCAGATCCGAGCAGTTTTTTCTGCCTCTGGGCGCTCCCACATAGCCGGTGGAAATGACCTCGTCATTTTTTACTATTACCGCCCCATAGAGCCTCCTCAAGCAGGTTCCCCTCTTTGAGACAACCTCCGCCAGATCAAGGTAATAGTTTATTTTATCCCTTCTCTCCATAAAAGCCTTCCTCCTAAAAGATAATGCTCATCAAAGAAAATACTATAAACATCAATGCCGCCGCACAAAATACCGTGTATACAGTCTTCACTGTCTTTGATTCCGTGTGGCTTGTGGAATAATAAAGAAAAAGCAGCCACAAGAGGGAGGCGACGAGAGTGATGTACTCATTTTGAAAAACAAAGGAGAGGAGGAAAAGTATGTTTACCGACTTCATTCCGTTCTCGGAAAGCAAGAATTCTTTTAACTTCTTCATACTTTATTTCCTCCTCTTTTTCTCTGACTATATTATCATGCCAAGGCACTTATTTTAAGAGGGTATTGCGATTTTTCAGGTTTTTTTATTCTTTGAGAGCTCTCAAAGAGTTGAGCACACATATAAAGCTCACTCCTGTGTCTGCAAAGACTGCCGCCCACATGTTTGCTATTCCGAGAGCTCCGAGTATAAGCACCAGTATCTTTACGCCTATGGCGAAGACTATGTTCTGCTTTGCTATGGAAAGAGTCTTTCTCGCTATCCTTACCACCTGGGGTATGCGCATAAGATCATCATCCATAATCACCACATCCGCCGCCTCTATGGCCGCATCCGAGCCCATGGAGCCCATTGCTATGCCTATATCCGCTCTTGCCAGAACAGGGGCATCATTTATTCCGTCGCCCACAAAGGCCAGCTTTTCATTTTTAAGGAGCTTCTCCTCCAGCTCCTCAACTATGCTCACCTTGTCCCCGGGAAGGAGCTCAGCATAGGTCCGGGTCAGGCCCAGCTCCCTTGCAACAGCCTCTCCCACCTCTTTTCTGTCTCCTGTGAGCATAATGACCTCTTTAACTCCCGACTTCTTTAAGGACGATACTGCTTCCTTAGCCTCTGCCTTAACTGTGTCGGAGATGACTATGGTACCCGCAAATTTCCCATCCGAAGCCACATATACCACTGTTCCCGCCTCCTTGCAGGGGACAAAGTCAATGCCGTTTTCTCTCATGAGCTTGTCATTTCCGCAGAGTATTTCATAATCCTTAGCAAGGGCTCTTATGCCCTGTCCGCTTATGTTCTCCACAGACTTTATAAGCTTCTCATCTATATCCTTATTGAAGGCTGCCTTTATGGATCTTGCTATGGGGTGATCGGAAAAGTTTTCCGCATAGGCCGCAAGCTGAAGTATATCTTCCCGTTTTTCCTCAGGGATCACGGAGCTTACCTTGAATTCTCCCCTTGTAAGTGTTCCCGTCTTATCACTGACAAGTACTGATAATTCTCCCAGGCTCTCCAGATAATTGGAGCCCTTTACCAGCACTCCCGCCCTTGAAGCAGCCCCTATTCCTCCGAAAAAGCTGAGGGGGACAGATATGACAAGGGCGCAGGGACAGGATATTACAAGGAAGGTGCAGGCCCTTCTTATCCACTCCAAAAGGCCTCCATCCACCGCTCCCTCGGGCAGTATGCCCGCAGCTTTGAGACCTGCTATAGCTAAGGGAGGCAAAAAGGCCAGGATCACAGCTCCTATTACAACTATAGGTGTATATACTCTTGCAAACCTTGTTATGAATTTTTCCGTCTTTGACTTCTTTGATGAGGCGTTCTCCACCAGGTCAAGGATCTTCGCAACAGTGGAATCCTCATATTTTTTAAGCACTTTTACCTTGAGAAGCCCGTCGCCGTTTATACAGCCGCTTATTATACTGTCCCCGGGGCGTGCGCTTCGGGGCACTGATTCTCCTGTTATGGCTGCTGTGTCCACCATACTGCTTCCTTCAAGGATCTCACCGTCCACAGGTATCCTCTCCCCGGCCTTTATCATTATTATGTCTCCGGGATTCACCTCGGAAGGATCCACCTCCTTAGTGCTTCCGTCCTCCATAAGAAGATTTGCATACTCAGGGGCTATGTCCATGAGGGCCTTTATGGACTTCCTGGATTTTCCCACTGCATAGCCCTGGAACCACTCTCCTATGGAGTAAAACAGCATTACCGCCGCCGCCTCGGGAAATTCGCCCACGGCAAAGGCTCCTATAGTGGCTAAGGTCATGAGGAATTCCTCGTCAAATATGTCCCTCTCCTTTATCCCGTGGAGGGCACCCTTCACCACATCTTTTCCCACTATATAATAGGGCACCAAAAATATGATGAATCTTATGAGCTTATTCTCCATAAAGGGGAATACTCCCAAATTCTCGCCTATCATAAATACAAAAAATACGGCGGCGGCTATGATTATTCTCTGAAGTTCTTTTCTCTGTTTCTTGGTCATTTGATGCACACTTTCTTCTGCTATCTCTCCTCGATATGCTGCTTGCCCATGGCGATTATGGTCTTCACATGGTCGTCGTCAAGGCTGTAGAGCATGGTCTTTCCCTCTCGCCTTGACTTTATCAGGTGGGCCTGCTTTAATATCTTCAGCTGGTGGGATATGGCGGACTGAGTCATATTGAGCTTTTCAGCTATGTCTCCTACGCTCCTCTCCATATCAAAAAGCACATACAGTATCTTTATCCTTGTAGAGTCGCCGAAGGTCTTAAAAAGCTCGGCCAGATCATAGAGCTCGTTTTCCGTCACATCAATGATAGTCATTTTTTCCTTTTTCATATTATCTCCTCTTAAATTCCGGGGCTTCAGGCAGTCTACTACATGAGGATATTACAGTCAGGCTCCACCTTCTTGCAGGCCTTTATTACTTCCTTCATTATCTCATCGAATCTGTCGTCATCGGCCTCGATGCTCAGCTTCTGGGCCATAAATGAAATATTGATGTCCTTTACCCCGTCTATCTTTCTTATGGCGTCCTCCATCTTCCTTGCGCAGTTGGCACAGTCCAGATCCTCAAGATCAAATTTCTTCTTCATAGCTTTACTCTCCCTCTTAATTAATAATATGTTTTTCATTTGAACGGTTGTTCATATGTTTATATTAACACTTATTTTAATATTGTCAATACGCAAAATAAAAAAGCCCATCCCTGTCCGCAGCATTTCGGGCAAAAGCCCGGTTGCGGACAGGATGCGCTTTAATCTCACTTTCCTGTATATTCTTTAAAGAGTCTTTATGAATCTTCCCAGTCTCTCCATGGCCTCCTTCAGGCTCTCAAGAGAGTAGGCGTAGGATATCCTCAGAAATCCCTCCCCGCTTGTTCCGAAGGCAGTGCCGGGAACCACGGCAAGCTTTTCAGCCTTTAAAAGCCTCTCGGCAAACTCATCAGAGCTCATGCCGAAGCGCTTTATTGAGGGAAACATGTAGAAGGCTCCCTCCGGCTCAAAGCAGGGCAGTCCCATCTCCTCAAAGGCACTGAGAAGGTATCTCCTCCTCTGATCGTAGGACTCTCTCATCAGCTCTATGTCCTCATCTCCGTTCCTCAAGGCCTCCACAGCCGCAAACTGGCTGGTGGTGGGAGCGCACATTATGGCAAACTGATGTATCTTTGTCATCTGCTTTATGATGTTCTCCGGACCCATGGCATAGCCCAGCCTCCACCCCGTCATGGCAAAGGCCTTTGAAAATCCGTTTATGACCACTGTCCTCTCCCTCATTCCGGGAAGAGAAGCTATGCTCACATGCCTCTCTTTTCCGTAGGTGAGCTCAGAGTAGATCTCATCCGATACCACGAATATATCCTTCTCAATGCAGATCCGTGCTATCTCTTCCAGATCCTTTCTCTCCATTATAGCCCCTGTAGGATTGTTGGGGAAGGAGAGGAGAAGTATCTTGGTCTTGTCTGTGATTGCCTGAAGGAGCTCCTGTGCCGTGAGCCTGAAGCGGTTCTCCTCCTTAAGATCGATTATGACGGGAACTCCTCCCGCAAGTATTGCGCAGGGCCTGTAGGATACATAGCAGGGTTCAGGAATTATCACCTCATCCCCCTCATCCAGCATGGCTCTGAAAGCTATGTCTATGGCCTCTGAGCCTCCCACTGTCACAAGAGTCTCCGAAACAGTATAGTTACAGTCATATTTTCTCTTTGTAAAGTTGCATATCTCCTGTCTCAGCTCCTTTAAGCCTGAGTTTGAGGTGTAAAAGGTGCGGCCCTTCTCCAGGGAGTATATGCCCTCGTCCCTCACATGCCAGGGTGTGTCAAAATCCGGCTCTCCAACACCAAGTGAGACAGCCCCATCTATCTCATTTACCACGTCAAAAAACTTCCTGATGCCTGAGGGCGGTATGCTCTCTATGGTCCTTGAAAGAGGATTTCTCATGATATCGACATCCTTTCATCTTTTTCGCTCTTTTCCATGATCACGCCATGGTCCTTGTACTTTTTGAGCACGAACTGGGTGGAGGTGCTTAAGATGGAATCAAGGGTGCTGAGCTTCTCCGCCACAAACATAGCTACCTCCCTCATGGATTTGCCCTGAAGGAATATGGCAAAGTCGAAGGATCCGCTCATGAGGTATATGCCCTCCACCTCCGGATACTGCCATATCCTCTCAGCTATCCTGTCAAAGCCCACGCCTCTCTGGGGGGCCACCTTGACTTCAATGATGGCGTCCGCCTTCTCCTCAGGGGACATGTTCCAGTTGATCATGGTATGATAGCCGCAGATGACATGCTCTTTCTCCATGGCTTCTATCTCTTTTGCCACAATGTTCTCGTCCTCTCCAAGAAGTACTGCCACCTCCTTGGGACTGAGCTTTGCATTCTTTTCTATAAGCCTGAGTATCTTTTCTCTCATTTCCTCTTATCTCCCTTCTGCCGGTCCTGTCGAATCCGTTTTTATCTTAAAAAGCTCATCCGGCTCGGGCCTTCTCAAAAAGGCTGTATCCGCCCCGTCTGTTCTTTTTCTCGCTTTGCCCTTTACTGTTCTCCCTATATATGAAAAGCCTGACTCTTTGAGTATCTCTCCGAAAAACGCCTCCGTTTCCCGGGCATTTTCGCAGAGGCATACAAAGCAGTGCTCCGAGGAAAGCTTCAGAGGATCCACCCCGAACATCTCGCAAATCTCAACAGTCTGCTGTTTTACAGGTATGGCTCTCCTGCTGTACTCGCAGCCTGCCCGGTTCCTCTCAAGCAGTCTCCAAAGAGCCGCCAGCACTCCACCTTCGAGTGCCTCCTCCATATCCGATATGAGTCCCTTTCTCTCAGCTTCACAGAGAAGATCGCAAAGGCCGTCTTCTATTTTCCCTTTGTTCTCCGTGATCCCTGTAAGGCCTCTCAGAAATCTCTCCGGATACCGCTTTTCTATATCTTCCTTTTTCAGCCTGTATATCTCAAGGCTTCCCGAAAGCCCCGCATATCCCAAAACAAAAATGTCCATGTCAATATTCCGCCGCTGATAACACAACAGGGCAGTCCTTTACGACTGCCCCTCATCTCCCTTATAAGAATGAAGCTACCGTAGGTAATACCATAGCCAGGATCAAGATAACCACTATCACAGTAGAAATGATCTTTCTCTTCTTTTCAGGACTCATCTTCTTAGGCTTGCTCATTTTATACTTCCTTTCCTGTCACGAAGCTGAATAGACTTCATTTTATATTATTTTTTTAACTCTATCAAGCATTATTTAAGTTCTATACTCTTATTATGTGCTGGGCGGCAGCCTTTTGCATCCTGTTCATTATGGCATATCCCAGCTTTCTGGGATCCACTCCCTCCGCTATTATATAGTCTATATTCTCATCGTCAAAATCTCTCAGCACGGCATAGAGATTGTGAGCTATGCTCTTCTCATCCTTCCTTGAGCCTATGCTTCTTAAATCAATGCTCTCTGTCTTATATATCTTTTCCTTGGGTATGGTAGCTCCCTCTTCAAAGTAGTACTCCCAGGTCTCGTCAGAGCATATGACGCCCACTCGTTTCCCAGGGGCTGAGTTTTCATTTACCAATGCCTTTACGGCATTTACTATCTTCATCAATTCCTCATATATCTTCATGCCGTCCTCAATGCCGTCACAGCCCTCATAGAAGTCACCCTGTACTATGACCATGGGGGCCTTGGGAGCATAATGCTTATATTTCATCCCCGGGGCCTTGGGATGGAGCCCGCTGTCCATGGGCTTTTCCAGGGCAGGATCTATGTCCACCGCCTCCTTAAGGCAGTTTTCCAGCATCTCTAAGGTTATGGCTCCCGGCCTCAAAAGCACCGGCTCCTCGCCGCTGACATCAACTATGGTGGATTCGACTCCTATGCCGGTAGGACCGCCGTCCACTATAGCATCTATCTTGCCGTCCAGGTCCTCCTTCACATGCAGGGCCGTTGTGGGGCTGGGTCTTCCCGAGGTGTTGGCACTGGGTGCCGCCACCGGCACTCCCGAGAGCTTTATGAGCTCCATGGCCGCCTTGTCCGATGGCATCCTTATGGCTACTGTCTCAAGGCCTCCCGTAGTCTCATAGGGGACTTTCGGGGACTTTTCCATTATCATGGTGAGGGGCCCCGGCCAGAACTTTGCCGCAAGTATCTTTGCCATGGCGGGGATCTCCTTCACAAGAGGCCTAAGGCTCTCCATATCCGCCACATGGACTATAAGCGGATTGTCCGAGGGTCTTCCCTTGGCCGCATATATATGCTTTGAAGCTTCCGGAAGGAGGGCGTTTCCTCCCAAGCCGTAAACTGTCTCTGTGGGGAAGGCCACCAAGCCTCCCTCTCTTAGAAAGACCGCCGCCCTTATGAGCTTTTCCTCATCGGAAAGACTTATCTCCCCTGTCTTTTTGTAGTCAGCTAATTCAAAAAATTCTGTGTCCATATTTTATCTTCTTTCCCGGATATTTCCTTACATCCTCGGCTAATTGAGCTGCATAACATCCCATATCTCGGCAGGCTCAAAGCCAAGCCTCCAGGCTCCGACTCCCGCAAGATCATATTCCTTTATGGCGTCCATCTTAACTCCGATGGATCTCTCATCCTCCTGCCAGATCTCCGTCACACCTGTCTCAGTCTCTCTTCTTCCGTAATACTGTCCTGTCTCCTCATCCCAGCTGAGCTCTATCCCCTGATTTGCCACATATTCTGCGGCATCCTTCATGCCCATGGCCGTAGAACTCAAGTTGGATCCGCTCTCCTTCCAGACTCTTGTGTAGAAAGGAACCGCATTTATTACCTTTTCCTTGGGTACCTCCTTTAAGGTCTCCTCTATGCCTGTTCTCACATAGCCTATGGATGCTACGGAGCCCGCCTCCTCGGATGCGGTATTGTGCTCATCATATCCCATGATAACCACATAGTCGGCAAAGTCAGCCTGCTCATCCCTCTCATAGTGATCATTGAAGTGGAAGGGAACATAGTTGTCTATTGAAAGTATTATGCCCTCTCTTCTGCAGGCCACCGACAGCTCCCTGAAGAACTGTACATAGTGGACTCCGGCCTCTGTGGGAAGGCTCTCAAAATCAAGGTTGAATCCGTCATAGCCGTAGGTGAGAGCGTCGTTAATGAGGTTTGCTATAACTCGTCTCCTCTTTTCCGTGTTGCCGAAGACCTCTTTGGTCTGAAATCCTGTCTTTGCAGCGGGATTGTTGAAGTTATCAACCATCACCCAGACCTGAAGTCCCGCCTCGTGGGCCTTTGCAAGGTATTCCTCTGTGGTGAAGTTGTCATAATTTCCCTCATTGTCCTTAAACTGTATCCAGGTGGGGCATATGACATTAAGTCCCTTTGTGTTTGAGTAGTACTCGTCAAAGGTACTGTTTCCCCCTGTTCCGGACACAAGATGCCAGGCAAGGACGACCTTCTCCCCAAGAGTATTGTGGGGGAATACAGGCTCTTTGAAGTCGCTCTCATAGGTGAATTCCTCAGGCTCCGCAAGCTTAGAATCCCTGACATAGCCCACAAAGCCCTTGTCGCTGCTCACCCTGGACCAGTCTCCCAGGTCCTCAAGGATGTTTACGCTCTCTCCCTTTTCAAGCTCAGTGAGTATGGGGGCCTTTATTCCGCCCTTGGTCCTTATGGCTGTGTCCCCCTTCACCTCGGTCCTCTGCACAGGGCCCTTGTCTGTATATATGAATATCCTCTTTGCGCTCTCCTCTTCCCCTGCCATATCAACGACTCTGATGTCTGTATACTTTTCTATGGTGTTTATTCCCAGCATCATTCCTGAATCAGTCAAAAGGAATACCGGGCTTCCGGAATCATCTCTGCTCTCCGTATCCATATCCACTATCTCATCGGGGAGAGTATAGGTTAGAAGGCTTTCCGCCTCATTCCAGTAAAATCTTTTGTTTATATTCTCGTTTACCCAGTCTATGGGAAGATAGACATTGCCGTTTTCGGAAATGCCTGTTATATCGTCAGCTCTGCTGTCGTTAAGGTGTACCTTGACCTCATTTCCGCTGACCTCAAACCACTCGTTAAGGTCCTTCATCTCCTTTGACGGGCTGTATTTTTTGTACAGATAACCACCGCCTATGAGAAGGCAGAGGCCAAGCACTATAAGTATCCCCAAAAGGTTGGTGAATCTTCTTCTTTTCCTGCGCCGTGTCCTCACAGCTTCCTTTTTTCTGTATGCTGCCGAGTCCATATTCAGGTCTCTCGCCGCATCATATTCAGGCATTTTTCTCCTTGATCTTCTCTGTGCCATCTTACCGCCTCTCTATGCTGAAAATCATAATCCCGATTATATATTACGCAAAAACAAAAATCAACCGATACGCTTCCTTAACTCCTGATACGACAAAAATGATACCCTTTATTTATCCGCTTAAGGAAAGCCCTCGATTGATTTTTGATCACGGTTATTTCAACCTTATTTTTTCGAATCTTATCTCCTTTAATATTTCTTTCTCGTCTTCTCCCTCCTTTCCTGTAATATAGTCTCCCATGTAGAAGCCGCCGTCGTCGCTGACCTTAAGAAGCTCCTTCCACTTGCTCTCAGGCTGTTCGACTCCGTCAATGAGGACCTTCACTCCTCTTTTTTTGAAAGTTTTGAGCTGTTCGATATAGCTTTCATTTTCCTCATAAATGAGTTCGGGCTTTCTCATATGGCTCCTTTCCTGAAAGAAATCTCTGTTCCCTGTTTATAAAGGAGGCCTTTCGCAGCAATCAGGGTAAAATTTCTTTCATAGACCTTCACATACATCTTTGCCGATAATAATGATTTAATTTTCTTTTTCACCGGGCTTAATCTCCGGAGGAATTCCAATGGTGTTTGTGTCTTTCGTGTCTGAAATCTTAAAGTAAAAAATATTATGTTGTTATTTTGGGGTGTTCAGTATGATAACTGATTTTGAAATTTGAATTTTAAGATCGGTCCTTACAGGTCCTTCGGCAAAATGCAATGTGTCAAGATCCTATTCTATATTAGCCTGTTTTATATCCCGAAGTCAATATTACTTATTTAGAGAAGGTTTTCATAAATATTGACAAATGGTTTAAGCAAATCTAAAATATTCCTAAATTTCAAGGCTGATAATTGAATAATTGCTTTCCTTATAGTATATTTATGGTGGAGGAGAATCATGAAAATAGAGAGAATCAATGAAAACTCCATAAGATGTACACTTACCGGATTTGATCTGAGTGTTCGCAATCTCAATCTTCGCGACATGGCATATGGCACGGAAAAGGCGAGGAAGCTCTTTCAGGAAATGATGGCCAAGGCCAGCAACGAGGTCGGTTTTGAGGCGGAAAATGTCCCCATTATGATAGAGGCCATACCTCTGAGCGCCGATTCAATACAGCTGATCATCTCAAAGGTCGAGAATCCCGAAGAGCTTGACACGAGATTTTCCAAGTTTACCCCCTCACCTCAGGGAGCGGAGTCTTGGATACAAAAGCTAATTCCCGAGCTCCTTGAAGGAGCCGACGATATACTCAAGCAGATGAAAGAGAGAGGAGCTCAGGGTGCTTCACAGGTGCAGCCTGCTGCAGGACAGCCTCAGGCCCCTCAGCAGAGTCCTTATCAGAGCGCAATACTTTCCGATTTTGCGGATGAGCTTTATCAGAGAGCATTCCTCTTTGATGATCTGGACAAAGTGATCCTCACAGCTCATTCTGTAGGGACATCCTTTACAGGATTCAACCGTCTCTACAAGCGTTCCGACGGTAAATATGTCCTTGTAATACACAATGACGGAAGTCAAAAGGATGAATTCTCAAAAGTCTGCAACATGCTCTCGGAATACGCATCAAAGCTTAAGATATCACCTTCCAGTGAGGCATATTTTGATGAGCACTATGAGCTTATAATAAAGGACGATGCACTTAAAAAATTATCATTGATATAAACCGGTTTATGTAAATTTTATCGGAGCACAGGAAAAGAGAGGCGGAGCTTGAAATGAGCTCCGCTTTTTCTTTACCAATTCTTTATTTTACTCTCATACCTTCTCTGTATAAATTCAAGTAAAAGAACTATTGCCCAATAGAGCAATACCAATGCAACATAAGCTTCAAAATACTGATATGTTATTCCCGCTTGTACCTTCGCTACAGCTGTAATGTCCATTACTCCTATAGTAAATGCTATTGATGATCCCTTTATAGTGTCGATCAACGTATTCACCAAGGCCGGTATCGCAACAGGGACAGCCTGCGGGAGAACAATATTTCTCATCATATAAAAGCTACTCAGCCCTATAGATTTTGATGCTTCTATCTGTCCCTTGGGCACAGATAAAAGCGCCCCTCTCAAAACTTCACTGACGTAAGAAGCTGTATGAAGAGACATTGTTACTATAAAAGCTTGTACATTACTCATCGCCATAAGGGGAGGTATCAGCCTTGGGATACCATAGTATATCAAAAATAATTGACCTATGAGAGGTGTTCCTCTGAAAAAAGACACATAGACTTTGCATACATCTTTCAATACAGGTACCTCAAAATACATAGCCATTGTTATTCCCACTGCCAGGACCAAAGAAACAGCAAACGGGATCAAGGTAATGCACAATGTTTCCGGTACAGCCGGTATCATTTTTTCTAAAATATTTGCAATAAATGAATAGTCCATAATCCTTCTTCGGATTTATTCGGGAATCTTTGTCATATCCACGCCGAACCACTTGTTCGATATCTCAGCCAAAGTTCCGTCCTCCCTCATCTCCTTTAAAGTCTCATTTGCGATCTCACGGTTCTTATCGCCTTCTTCTGTCTTTGCAAAGGGATATCCTGACTCGCTGTACTGGCCGAGTCCTATAAGCACTTTTATTTTATCTTCTCCGATATTTTTTACAGCCTCGGCAGCTGAACCCTCGCCTTGAATGCTGAGATCCACCTTTCCCATAACCACATCATTTATGGCAGTATCGTCAAAATTAACTCTCTCAAGGTGTATTCCCTCCTGCTCTTCCAAGGTCTGAATGATTCCCTCATTTGCAGAGCCGACAATAACTCCTATTGACATCCCATCCAAGTCTTTTAAAGATGAAACGTTTTTGTCAGGTGAGGACATCAATACATAATGCTCATATATATAGCTGTCGCTGAAATTGTAGAGCTCCTTGCGCTCCGGTGTGGGATTTACAAGATTTGCAATAGTAGTTATCCTGCCATCATCTACAAGCTCAAAAAGACTTGAGAACGGCATCTGCAAAAATTCCACTTCATAGCCGTTTCTCTCCGCTATCTCTTTCCATACATCTACCTCAAATCCCTCCAGTTCCCCTTCATCATTGAGCATAGAGTATCCTACGGTGGCTCCATCCATTCCGACGATAAATTTCTTCTCCCCCTCGGAATCTGATCCCTCGGCTTCCGCTTCCTCCTCTGCTTCCGTCTCCGAAGCCTCAGTTTCAGCCGCTGCGGTTTCAGCTGCCGCAGATGTCTCCTGCTCTTCACTGCTTCCGCATCCCGCAAGGGAAAGTGCGGCAATCAAAAATGCAGATAATAAAACCCTCTTTTTCATATCGCTTTATAGCTCCTTTGTTTATTTTTCCATAAGACTTAAAAATTCTCTTATTCTCGCATGCTCAGAGTGCTCAAATACCTGTTCGGGGGACCCCTCCTCCAATATTTTTCCTCCTTCCATAAACAAAACTTTATCTGAGACCTCTCTTGCGAACCTCATTTCATGTGTGACTATGAGCATAGTCTGTTTTGCCAAAGCCAGCTCCCGAATGACAGTAAGTACGTATTTGATCAGCTCCGGATCAAGGGCTGATGTAGGCTCATCAAACAACATGATGTCCGGATTTACAGCCATCGCCCTGGCTATACCTATTCTCTGCTGCTGTCCTCCGGATAGCTGGCCGGGATAGCTGTCTCTTTTTTCTGAGAGTCCTACTGTCGCCAAATATTTCTCAGCTGTTGCCTCAGCCTCTTCTCTCCCCATCTTTTTTACATAAATAAGATGTTCCATAATATTTTCAATGGCTGTTTTGTTAAGAAACAAATTGTACTGTTGGAATACCATTGAGCTGTGTGCCCTCAAATCCTTTATGCTCTTTTTATCCATATCGGCGAGATCAAATTTCTGCCCGTCAAAGCTTATTGTCCCCTTGTCGGCTTCCTCGAGATAGTTTATGCATCTTAAAAAAGTGGACTTTCCTGTGCCGGAAGGCCCTATTATGCTCACTACTTCTCCCTTCTCCACAGAGGTGGAAATTCCGGACAAGACTTTAAGCTCGCCATAACTTTTATAAATATCTTGGATCTCAATCATGATTATTCCTTTTTGCCTTATAGCTCTGAATTATTTTTCGTTGGGTTTCAAAAATATATATAGTTTTTTTGCCACCCTATATTATATCTGTTTTAAAGTAAGATTTCTTAGCTTTATTTAAATTAATTATACATTAGCCCACCCTGTATTGTCTATATTCATAACAAAATAAATTTCATTATATGAATTAAATTTCGTTTTTTCTTGTTTTTAAGAATTATTGGTCCCTCTTTTTTTGTCAAAATTTATATTTACTTTTTTTAATCAGGTTTTTTATAGAAGAATCACGAAATTTAATTCGTTAAATATATATTTATTTCTAATGTTCAATCTATCGAACGGAATCCGAGTATTAGCCCTATTGGAATCCTGCGATACCGTTTAAAATCCAATTATGCCCGAACAGTCAAAAAGTAAAAAAGATATTACAGATATAGAGCACTAAAGGGTGCATAGAGAAACTCATAAATGTCAATTTTACGGGTATGGATTAAGTGAAATAATGAAATATACCAAGAAAATTACTGTAACAGGAGATTTCTTTGCTCAGGACCGGGAAAATAAGCAAAGAAAAGAGCAAATATCGATTAAATCTTTGCTGCAAGTCAGAAAAAAAA